>NZ_CAUQLJ010000005.1:0-226196 GCF_963519125.1 uncultured Stenotrophomonas sp.
AGAACGTGCTGACCCGTTCGCATCCGGACACCGTGCTGATCGGGCCGAACTGCCCCGGCGTGATCACCCCGGGCGAATGCAAGATCGGCATCATGCCGGGCCACATCCACAAGCCGGGCAAGATCGGTATCGTGTCGCGTTCGGGCACCCTGACCTATGAAGCGGTCAAGCAGACCACGGAAGTGGGCCTGGGCCAGTCGACCTGCATCGGTATCGGCGGCGACCCGATCAACGGCCTGAACTTCGTTGACTGCCTCAAGCTGTTCAACGAAGACCCGCAGACCGAAGGCATCATCATGGTCGGCGAAATCGGCGGCGACGCTGAAGAAGCCGGTGCCGAGTACATCAAGAACCACGTGAAGAAGCCGGTCGTCGGTTTCATCGCGGGCGCCTCGGCTCCGGCCGGCAAGCGCATGGGCCACGCCGGTGCGATCGCATCGGGCGGCAAGGGCACCGCGGAAGGCAAGTTCGCCGCCATGGAAGCCGCCGGTGTCGTCACCGTCCGCTCCCCGGGCGACCTGGGCGCCGCCATCGCCAAGCTGGTGAAGTAAGGCGCGAAGCGCCTTACGGGTAGAGCCAGGCCCTGCCTGGCTGTACGCAACCTGCAAGAAACGCCGCCCTCGGGCGGCGTTTCTGCGTTCTGGCACCCGCTTTGCCAGGCATGACCCGGCGCTACAATGGGGCATCGAAACCTCAGGCGTTATCCCATGACCTCGATCCGCATTGCGATGGCTCAGTTCGATTTCCCGGTGGGGGCGGTCGAGCGCAATACCGACACCATCATCGAGATGATCGCCGAGGCGCGCGATGAGTTCGGGGCGGAGCTGGTGGTGTTCCCGGAATTGGCGGTCAGCGGCTACCCGCCGGAAGACCTGCTGCTGCGCCCGCGCTTCCTGTACGACTGCCAGCAGGCGATGGAGCGCATCGCGGCCAGCACCCAGGGCATCACCGCCGTGGTGGGCTGGCCCGAAGCGACCGGGGCGGTGGTGTACAACGCGGCCAGCGTGCTGCGCGACGGCAAGGTGCTGCACACCTACCGCAAGCGCGAGCTGCCCAACTATGCGGTGTTCGACGAACGCCGCTATTTCGATATCGATCCGGACGGCGGCAGCTGCGTGTTCGAGCTGAAGGGCGTGCCGGTGGGCGTGCTGGTCTGCGAGGACCTCTGGTTCCCCGAACCGCTTGCCGACACCGTGCGCAACGGAGCAGAGCTGGTCGTCATTCCCAACGCCTCGCCCTACGAGCGCGGCAAGCACGCCCAGCGTGATGCGCTGCTGGCCGAGCGCACCCGCGAAAGCGGTGCGGCGCTGCTGTACGTGAACATGGTGGGCGGACAGGACGCACTGACCTTCGACGGTGCGTCGGTCGTGGCCGATGGCGACGGCACCGTGCACCCGGCGGCGGCCGCCTTCACCGACCAGTGGCTGGTGGTGGACTACGACGCCGAAAGCCGCCGCTTCCTGCCGCGCGAGTGGATGGACGACGGCGACGAAAGCATGGACGCGCTGGCCTGGCGTGCGGTCACCCGGGGCATCCGCGATTACTGCGGCAAGAACGGCTTCAAGAAGGTGTGGCTGGGCCTGTCCGGTGGCATCGATTCGGCGCTGGTGCTGGCGATGGCGGTGGACGCGCTGGGCGCGGACAACGTCACGGCGGTGCGCCTGCCGTCGCGCTACACGGCAGGCATGTCCAACGACCTGGCCGCCGAGCAGTGCCGCGCGCTGGGCGTGAAGCTGGAAGCGGTGTCGATCGAGCCGGTGTTCGAGGGCCTGATGACCGCGCTGGGCCCGATGTTCGAAGGGCAGGCGGCGGATGTCACCGAGGAAAACCTGCAGTCGCGCGCGCGCGGTGTGATCCTGATGGCGCTGTCCAACAAGTTCGGCGGGCTGCTGCTTACCACCGGCAACAAGAGCGAGTATGCGGTCGGGTACGCCACCATCTACGGTGACATGTGCGGTGGCTACGCGCCGTTGAAGGACCTGTACAAGACGGAAGTGTTCGGCCTGTCCAAGTGGCGCAACACGGTAGGCGGCGCGCCGGTGATTCCGCCGGCAGTGATCTCGCGCCCGCCATCGGCCGAGCTGCGCGCCAACCAGACCGACCAGGATTCGCTGCCGGCGTACGACGTGCTGGACGGCATCCTGTACCGCTACGTGGACCAGGAGCAGTCGCGCGAGGAGATCGTGGCCGCAGGCTATGCCGCCGAGGTGGTGGACCGCGTGCTGCGGCTGGTGCGCACCAGCGAGTGGAAGCGACACCAGGCCGCTCCAGGCCCGAAGGTCTCGCGCCGCGCGTTCGGGCGCGAGCGCCGCTATCCGATCAGCAACGGCTACACGGGCTGAGCGAAACGCGAAAGCGCGTCGACGCTGGCTGGTTGATGTTGCGAGCTCTTTCATTGGAGCTCCCTGCATGCCTGTTTCCGACGTCACGGCGATCCCTCGCCCCGCATCACCCCAGCCGTTTGTCGAGACTGGACACCTGCCCATCGAGGGTTCAACCAGGCACGGGCGATTCCTCGTGTCAGCATCCACGGCCGCCCCGGTTTCGGTCACCAACGTCCCCGCGTGGCATGCGCCGGCAGTGATTCCTCCGGCCGATTACTCCATGGGAGCGCGCCTGCCGTTCACCGTCGTGGCAGGCGGCGGCATCCTGAGGCAGGCCGAGCCCGACCCGGATTACGACGCGGGTACGCCCCGTCGCGTAACGCTGGCAACGTACTCGAAGCAGAAGGACGAAGAGGGTCGGGTCAGCACGATCTTCACGCACACCAGCGACGGTCCGCAGCGGTCCGCTACTGACTGACAGGCAACAAAAAAGGGTCCCGCAAGGGACCCTTTTTTGTTTCAACCGGCCGCTGGAATCAACGGCGATTCATGGTGGCGTTGCGCTGGCCGGTGCTGGCGGACTTCTCGCCGGCGAACGGGTTCAGCTTGCGGACCATCCACGGGTACTTCGGCCAGTTGCCCTGCAGCCACGGGTGTTCCGGCTGGTTCAGCTCGAGCACGCGGCGCGCGTCGTCGGCCAGGGTCTTGTTGCCCAGGTGGGTGTAGGCCTCGCCGAGGGCGGCCACCGCGTCGTACTGGAACGCGCTCTGCGGGTAGGTTTCCAGCAGGTAGTTGGCGCGGCCGGCGGCGGAGACGTAGGCCTCGCGGCGCAGGTAGTACAGGGCGTTGTCCAGCTCGTGCTGGGCGAACACGTCGCGCAGCTCCAGCATCCGGCTGCGCGCGTCGGCGGCGTAGCGGCTGTTGGGGTAGCGCTCGACCACGATGTTGAAGTCGGAGTACGCCTGGCGCGGGGTGGACAGGTCGCGGCGGCTCGGGTCGAGCGACCACACGCGGCGCAGGAACACCGTGTTGCGGTTGCTGTTGGCCAGGCCACGCAGGTAGTACATGTAGGCGATGTTGCGGTGGGTCGGGTAGGTCCGGATGAAGCGGTCGATGCTGGACACCGCGTCGTCGTGCTTGCCGGCCTTGTACTGGGCATAGGCGGTTTCGATCATCGCCTGCTCGGTGTACGGACCATACGGGTACTGGGCGATCAGGCGGCGGAAGGTGGCCTCGGCCCCGCTCCAGTTGCCCTTCTGCATCAGGCCGTGGCTCTTTTCATAGATCGTTTCGACCGGCTGGCCTTCTTCCGGGTTGTCACCCTTGGCGCCACGGTGGCAGCCGGTGGAAACAAGGGCCAGGACCAGCATCAGGGCCGCGGTGCGGACGGGCGCGGACAGCAGGGAAGAGCGTCGGATCATGGGGTCAGGGCGGGACGCGGCTGGAATACGAAGGGTCGATGATAGCCTAGTGGCCTGTCCTGCGACTGAAAGTGGTCGCCCGGACCCCAAAATTGTCTTCCTGCGGTGTGCTCCCCATGTCCGATACCCCTTCAGAAACCGACTCCAACCGCCAGGCCATCGTGCCTGATACCGCCGCCGGGCGGCGCTTCGACGCGGTGCTGGCCGAACTTTTCCCGGAGTTCTCCCGGTCCAAGCTGACCGAGTGGATCAAGTCCGGCGACGTCCTGCTGGACGGCAACCCCGTGCGCGGCCGCGACCCGGTGCGCGGCGGCGAGGTCGCCAGCCTGCATGTCGTGCTCGACACCCAGACCCACGCCGAGCCCGAGGACATCCCGCTGGACATCCTGTACGAGGATGAACACGTTTACGTGATCAACAAGCCGGTCGGCCTGGTGGTCCACCCGGGCGCCGGCAATCCCAGCGGCACCCTGGTCAACGCGCTGCTGTTCCGCGACCCGGGCCTGTCGGTGCTGCCGCGTGCGGGCATCGTGCACCGCCTGGACAAGGACACCAGCGGGGTGATGGTGGTGGCCCGTACGATCCAGGCCCAGACCGCGCTGGTCGAGCAGCTGGCCGCGCGCAACGTGCACCGCCAGTACCTGGCGGTGGTGGTGGGCGCGCTGGTGTCCGGCGGTACCGCCGATGCGCCGATCGACCGCCACCCGCGCGACCGCATCCGCATGGCGGTGCGTGAAGACGGCAAGGACGCGGTGACCCATTACCGCCTGCGCGAGCGCTTCCGCGCCCACACCGCGCTGGAATGCCGCCTGGAGACCGGGCGTACCCACCAGATCCGCGTGCACATGGCCCACCTCAAGCACGCCATCGTGGGCGATTCGCTGTACGGCGGTGCGCTGAAGCTGCCCAAGGGCGCCAGCGATGAGCTGGTGGCCCAGCTGCGCGGCTTCAAGCGCCAGGCGCTGCATGCGGAAACGCTGGAGTTCGCGCACCCGATCACCGGCGAGCCGATCCGCAACAGCGCGCCGGTGCCGGCCGACATGGTGGCGTTGATGGACGCGCTGCGTGAGGACACCAAGCGCATCGCCGAACTGGAACGCGGGCGCCGCTGATGGCCACGCCGTCTGCTCCGCTGCCGGTGCTGGCGGCCGACTGGCCGGCACCGCCGGGCGTGCACGCGCTGACGACCCTGCGCCATGGCGCAGGGGAATCGGTTGCGCCGTTCGACCAGTTCAACATGGGCAACCGCACCGCCGCCGACGGCGATGACCCGGCCCGGGTGGCGCGCAACCGCGCGCTGCTGGAAGCGGGGCTGGGGCTGCCCTCGACGCCGCACTGGCTGCGCCAGGTGCACGGTACGGCGGTGCTGCGCTTCGATGCGGCGCCTGTCGGGGCCGGCCTCGAGGCCGAGTCCACTGCCGACGCGGCGGTGACCTCGGTGCCGGGCGTGGTCCTGGCCATTCTTACCGCCGATTGCCTGCCGGTGGTACTGGCCGCGCGCGACGGTAGCGAGATCGGCGCCGCCCATGCCGGGTGGCGCGGGTTGGCCGACGGCATGCTGGAGGCGACCGTGGCGGCGATGCATACCGCACCGGGTGAGCTGCAGGCGTGGCTGGGCCCTGCGGCCGGGCCGGCCGATTACGAGATTGGCGAAGACGTGTTCAAGGCGTTCGTGGATGGCGATGCGGGCGCAGCCGGGGCATTCGTCGCCACGCGGCCGGGGCACTGGAAGGTGGACCTGTATGCGCTGGCGCGGCGTCGCTTGGTGGCTGCGGGGGTGCACCCGGCGGCGATCAGTGGCGGGCAGCTGTGCACGATTGCCGAGCCTGGGCGGTTCTACTCGCATCGGCGGGATCGGCGGACGGGGCGCATGGCCACGTTGGCGTGGATCGCGCCGTGAACGGCGGCGTGATTGTATTTGATGGGGTCTGCACGCTGTGCAGCCGCTGGGTGCGGTTCCTGCTGCGCTTTGATCGACAGGGTCGCTATCGGTTTGCGGCCATGCAGGGCGCCAATGGGCGCGCCCTGCTGAAACAGCATGGGCTGGATCCTGATGATCCGTTGTCGTTCCTGCTGGTGGAGAACAACCGGGCGTGGTCGGACACCGATGCCATCGTGCAGGTGCTGGCGGGTCTGGGTGGCGCCTGGCGCGCGGTGCGGGTGCTGAAGGTGGTGCCGCGTGCGTGGCGCGACCGCGCGTACCGGGCGGTGGCGCGTAACCGGTATCGGTGGTTTGGGCGCCATGACCAGTGTTACCTGCCGACGCCGGCACAGGCTGCGCGGTTCCTGGATTGAGGGTAGTGCCACGCCCTGCGTGGCAACTCCAACCGCGTGGCAACCTCAACCCACTCACCGCAGGATCGAATACTCGATCCGCCGGTTGCGATCCCGCCCCGATTCCCACCGGTTGTCGGCCACCGGGTGTTCCTCCCCATAGCCACGCGGCACCAGCATCCCCAGCGGCACGCCCTGCGCCTGCAGCTCGGCTACCACCATTTCCGCCCGTTGCTGGCTCAGGTGCAGGTTGGTTTCGGCGGTGCCCAGGCTGTCGGTGTGGCTGCCCACCTCCAGCTTCACGCCGGGGTCCGCCGCCAGGATCGCCTGCGCGCTGGCGCGCAGCATGTCGTGGCCGTCCGCACGCAGCGTGGGCGACTTGTGTTCGAACTTCACCTTGCCCTGGTTCAGCGCCGCCACCAGCTCGGCCGGTTCGGGACGGGCAGGCAACTGCGAGAGCGCCACGCGTCCGGCATCCCACAGGCCGGTGACCTGCAGGTGCCCGAAGCCGCGGCGCAGGGTGTTGGAGACCGCGATGCGGTCCTGTTCCGGCAGCCGGGCCATCTCTACGTGCAGGCTGTCACCGTTGAATGACAGCGACAGGCCGGGATGGCGGAGCACGGGCGACAGGCTGACCAACCGGTCCAGCCAGCGCGGTTCGGCCGCCTGCGGGTCGCGCAGGATGTCGCCGCTGACCCCGCCCTGGCCGTACTGGGCCACCAGCGCGCTCCAGACCTTGCGCCGGTCCGATTCGGCGGGCAGCCGGCCGCGCACGTCGATCACCCCGTCGTTGTTGGCCAGCGACAACCGCGGCGGGCTCTTGTGTTCGGCGCTGGCCACCGGTCCGCCGGCGCTGACCCGGGTCTTCTGGTGGATCCAGCCGGTCAGGCAGAGCAGGGCGCCGGCTACCATCACCCACAGCAAGCCACGCATGGCGGTGCCGCGCACCAGGCGCAGGGTGGGGGTGTGGCGCGGTTCGCGCGCTGCGCGGGGCGCCGCCTGCGGGCTGCGTGCCTCCTGTTCCAGTACATCGAGCAGGCCCGGCAGCAGGTCCGAAGCCACCACCGCGAACATGCCGGTGGGGAAGGCAGCGCGACGGGCCAGAACGGCGAGTTCCTCACGGCCAATCACGGCTTCGAGTTGGCTGGCCAGCAGGCGCGGCGGGCGGCCGTCGCCGGGGAAGCCCAGGCCCACCCCATCGAAGCGGCGCCGCAGGCCGTGCACGCCGTCCGGCAGGCTGCGGATGTAGTCGACCAGCACTTCCACCAGGCTGCGCGCGCGGTGGCCCAAGCCCATGTGCAGGGCGGTGTCCTCGATGAAGCGTTCCAGCAGTGACATCAATCTGATTCCCGAATGCACGACCCATGCGGCATGCACGGGCTCTGCGGGCGTCAATGTCGGGACGACCTGTCAAAGCGAAATGAAAGTTGGCAGGGCCACAGGTTGCGGATTCGGCCGCAATTTCGGTGATTTAGGATGTCTATCGATACAGAAGACTTGCCGCTGCGCCGTCTTGCGCAAACGGCGTGCAAAAAGCGACACAGCTCTGAAAAATCTGCATGACGCCGAATGATGCACAGGCCAAAGGCGATTCCGTGCCAAAAACGACACGGTTCACGCCCTGAAATCTGTCGCAATCAGCCGTTTTCCAGGGCCTGAAGATACGACTGGCGCCAATGGTTGATGTCGTGCGCACGCAGGTGTTCCATCATCGCCTGCCAGCGCTCCACCCGCTTTCGCAGCGGCATGGTGGCGGCCGTGGCAATGGCATCGGCCACGCCGTCGAGGTCGTGCGGATTGACCAGCAAGGCCTGCTTGAGCTCATCCGCCGCACCTGCCAATAGCGACAGCACCAACACGCCTGGATTGTCAGGGTCCTGCGAAGCTACGTACTCCTTGGCCACCAGGTTCATGCCGTCGCGCAGCGGCGTGACCAGGCCTACGCCGGCAGCGCGGTAGAAGCCGGTGAGCGTGGCGTGCGCGAAGTTCTGGTTCACATAGCGCAACGGGGTCCAGTCAGGCGAGGCGAACCCGCCGTTGATGTGACCGGCAATCTGCTCGAGCTGGCCGCGCAGCTGGCGATACTCGGTGACATCGCCGCGCGAGACCGGGGCGATCTGCAGGTAGGTCAGGCTGCCGCGCTGGTCCGGGTGGCGTTGCAGGTAGCGCTCGAAGCCCAGGAAGCGCTCGGGCAGGCCCTTGGAGTAGTCGAGGCGGTCCACGCCGATGGCCAGCTGGCGGTCGCGCAGGCTGTTGCGCAGGTCGCGCACGGCCGGCTTGCTGGCGCCGGCCTTGGCCTGCCGCTCGATGTGCTGGGTGTCGATGCCGATGGGGAACGCCGCCGCGCGGAAGCGTCGCCCGCCGGGCGCCTCCAGCATGCCGTCGGGCAGCACCCGGCCGCCCGCGAACAGGCGCACGTAGGACTGGAAGCGGTCCGCGTCGCGCTGGGTCTGGAAGCCGACCAGATCGTAGGCGTACAGGCTGGAGAACAGGCGCAGGTGGTCGGGCATGGCCTGGAGCAGGTCGGCCGAGGGCATCGGCACATGCAGGAAGAAGCCGATGCGGCAGCCGATGCCGCGCTCGCGCAGCAGCGAGGCCAGCGGAATCAGGTGGTAGTCGTGGATCCAGACGATGTCGTCTTCGCGCAGCAGCGGTGCCAGCTTTTCGGCGAACAGCGCGTTGACCTGGCGGTAGGTCTCGCGGGTGGCGCGGTCGTAGTCGACCAGGTCCAGTCGGAAATGCAGCAACGGCCACAACGTCCGGTTGGCGAACCCGTTGTAGTACCCGTCCACGTCGCGCTTGTTGAGGTCCAGGGTGACGTAGCGGATGTCGCCTTCGGTCTGCTCGTGCACGGTGCCGCTGGGCTCCTTCACCGACTTGCCGCTCCAGCCGAACCAGACCCCGCCGCGCTCCTTCAGCGCGGCCAAAAGGCCTACCGCGAGCCCACCGGGTGCGGCGACGCCGGGCGCGGCGACGCGGTTGGATACAACGACGAGCCGGCTCATGAGGCCTCCTGCCAGCTGCGCGACAGGCGCATGGCGGCGGTGACCAGGCCCACGTGCGAATAGGTCTGCGGGAAGTTGCCCCAGGCCTCGCCGTTGTCGAACGCCAGGTCCTCGGAGAGCAGCCCCAGGTGGTTGCGGCGCTCGAGCAGCATCTCGAACATCTCGCGCGCCTCATCGAGCCGGCCGATCGCGGCCAGCGCGTCGATGTACCAGAAGGTGCAGATGGTGAAGCTGGTTTCCGGCTCGCCAAAATCGTCCGGTGCCACGTAGCGGTACAGCGCATTGCCGTGCTTGAGATCGCGGCCGATCGCTTCGACGGTGGCGACGAAGCGGGCATCGTCGGCGCTGATGAAGCCGATGTCGGCCAACAGCAGCAGCGAAGCATCCAGGCGGTGGCCACCGTAGGTGTCGGTGAAGTGGCCAAGCTCGTCGCTCCAGGCTTCCTCCATGATCCGCGCATGGATGGTGTTGGCGCGGTCGCGCCAGTACTCGGCGCGGTGGTCGAGCTTCAGGCGCACCGCGATCTTGCACAGGCGGTCGCAGGCGGCCCAGCACATCGCGCTGGTGTAGGTGTGCACTTCGGTACGGCCGCGGAACTCCCACAGCCCGGCGTCGGGCACGTCGTGCAGGGCGAAGGCCTGCTCGCCCAGCGGCTCCAGCCGGGCGAAGGTATGCGTGTCGCCCGGGTCCTGCAGGCGGCGGTCGAAGAACAGCTGGGTGGAGGCGAGTACCACGCTGCCATACACGTCGTGCTGGCGCTGGACCCAGGCCAGGTTGCCGCGCCGCACCGGACCCATGCCGCGGTAGCCATCCAGCGAGGCCACTTCGCTTTCTTCGAGCTTGGCTTCAAAGCCGATCCCGTACAGCGGCTGCAGGCTGCCGTCGCTGGTGGCGAGGTTGAAGATGTAGCCCAGGAACTGTTCCATGGTGCGGGTGGCGCCGAGCCGGTTGAGCGCGCGCACCACGAAGGCGGCATCGCGCAGCCAGCAGTAGCGGTAATCCCAGTTGCGGATGCTGCCCGGCGCCTCGGGAATGGAGGTGGTCATCGCGGCGATGATCGCGCCGCTGTCTTCGTACTGGCAGAGCTTGAGGGTGATGGCACTGCGGATCACCGCGTCCTGCCATTCCAGCGGGATGGACAGGTAGCGCACCCATTCGCGCCAATAGCTCTGGGTACGCTGCAGCGATTCCTGCACGTAACCGCTGAGCGAGCGGTTGAGGGATTCGTCCACGCCCAGGACCAGGTGCACCGGGTGGTTGAGCACGAACGGCAGTTCGTCGCGCACCATGCGGATCGGCACGTCGGTGGTCAGGCGCAGCACGTGGTCGGGCAGTACCCAGCGGATGTGGTTGCTGCCCCAGGTGGAATCGGGCACGCGCGCGCCCCAGTCGGCCAGCGGCCGCGCGCGGACCACGATGCGCGGGTTGCCGGCGAGCGGACGCACCTGGCGGATGAGGCTGACCGGTCGGTAGAAACGATCGTTCTGTCGCCAGCGTGGGGCGAAGTCGATGATCTCCAGCGAGCCGCCATGCTTGTCGTGCAGCACCGTGCGCAGGATCGCGGTGTTGATCAGGTAGGCCTGCTCGCTGCTGACCAGGTCTTCCAGCTCGATGGCGAAGTCGCCGCCGACCTGCTGGTTGGGTTGCAGCAGCGCGCAGAAGGTGGGGTCGCCGTCGAAGGTGGGCAGGCAGCTCCATACCACGCGGGCATCGCGGTCGATCAGCGCGCCGAAGCTGCCGTTGCCGACCACGCCGAGGTCCAGGTTGGGTTTACTCATGGGGGAAAGGCTCTCTGGCGTCATGTTCAAGCGTTCTGCAGCAGCCAGGCGTGCACGTCGCGCACGGTGGGCAAGGCGAACACGGCGGCACTGGGTTCGCGTTCGCCTACCAGCACGCTCCAGCCGTGCAGGGTGTTGGCGGCGTCGAAGCCGAATTCGTCAGTGAGGTCGTCGCCCAGGAACACCGGAACCCGGCCGCGGAACGGCAGCTGCTGCATCAATTGATGGAGGGCGCGACCCTTGTCGCTGCCTTCAGGCACGAATTCGACCACATGGTCGCCGGGCTGCAGCCGATAGCCACTGCGCTCATCCGCATGGCGTTCGGCGAAGGCGCGGACGTCCTGCGCGGCATGCGGCGCACCGCGCCAGTGCAGGGCCAGGCTGCGGCCCTTGTCTTCGACCAGCACGCCGGGGTGGCCGTGGGCGAAACGCATGGCGTGCTGATGCACGCCGTGCAGCCATTCGCTGGTATCGGCTGTGGCATCGCTGGCAGTGGCAGCTTTCCCCAGGCCACGTACCTGATGGCCATGCAGGCCGGCGGCGGGCAGATGGAGGGGGGCGAACAGGCTGTCGAGCTGCGCCAGCGGGCGCCCGCTGACCAGCGCAACGGCGCCATCCAGCCGGTCGCTGATGCGGCCGATGGCCTCGCGCACCTCGGGCAGCAGGATCACGGCCTCGGGGTCTTCAGCAAATTCGATGAGGGTGCCATCCACGTCCAGGAACAACGCGCAGGCATCGTCCAGCAGTGGCGGCGTCGGACGTTGGGGGAAGTCGTTGGCCATGCGCGCCAACATGCCACCGGGGGTGTGAAAACCCGGTGCGGACCTGCGGTCCGCACCGGGCTTCATTCATCAAAACGTATACCGGACCCGGCCCAGGCCGAGGGTGTGACTGTTCTCGCCCTGGTTGAGGACCCGGCTCAGGTCGAAATTGCCCACGGTGAGTTCATTGCGGTAGTCGCCGGTCTTGAAGCGGGTGGGGCTGCCCGGGCCGAGCGAGGCATTGAGCGAGTTGCGCAGGCGGTAGGTGAAGTCGTTGAAGCCGTAATCCAGGCTGGCGTCGTAGTTCCACTCGCCCCACTGGCCGCGGGCGCCGGCCACGGCCTGGACGTCGCGGTTCTCGCCCTCGGAAATGGGGCGGTAGCCGCTGGGGTAGAGCTCCGGCCAGTTGGCGTCGCTGTCTGGATAGCGGAAGTAGTTGGCGCCTTCGCTGTCGCGCTGGTTGAAGGTGCTGAAGAAGTAGAACTTCGAGGTCTCGCCGAACGGCAGCTCGGTGTTGATCCACGCGTTGAGGTCCTTGGTCTTGCCGTCGCCGAGCACGTAGTTGCGCTGGCCCTGCAGGGCGAGGTTGGTGTCGCTCTGGTCCCACGGCGGAATCTGGTCGAAGCCGGCGCGGTTGGTGCCTTCGCGGTTCTTCAGTTCCAGGCCCACGCGCAGGAAGCCGCCGTCGTCGCCGAGCCGGGTGCCGACCTTGGCGCTGGCAAAGCTGGTCTGGCCGTCGGTGAGGGTGCGGTCGATCGGCTTGAGGTCGGTGTGGTGGGCACCGAAGCTGGCTTCGATGGCGCCGCCTTCCGGGGCGTCGTCCAGGATCACGTTGATCACCCCGGCCACGGCGTCGGAGCCGTACAGCGCACCGGCGCCGTCGCGCAGGACTTCGATGCGCTTGATCGCGCTGACCGGAATGGAGTTGAAGTCCACCGGCGTGGTGCCTTTGCCGATCTTGCTGTCGGTGTTCACCAGTGCGCTGGTGTGGCGGCGCTTGCCGTTGACCAACACCAGCACCTGGTCGGGCGAGAGCCCGCGCAGCTGCGCGGCGCGCACGTGGTCGGCACCACCGGAATTGGACTGGCGCGGGAAGTTGAACGACGGCAGCAGCGCCTGCAGCGCGCTGCCAAGCTCACCGTTGACCACGCCGGCGCGACGGATGTCTTCGGCGGTAAGCACGTCCACCGGCGAGGTCGACTCCAGCACGGTGCGGTCCACCGCGCGGGTGCCGGTGACGATCACCGTGTCCAGGGTGGTGGCATTGGCCGGCGCGTCCTGCGCGTGAAGCTGCTGCGCCAGCAGGGGAGAGGAGAGGACCAGGGCGATGGCAAGGCCAAGGCGCGACGCGGACGGACGGGACATGCAGGCTCCAGCAAAAACGGGGGGAGGGGCGGTTCCGGATGAAACTATTGTTCCATCCGGATGAAGAGATATATTATCTTGGCGTGAGAGCCGCATGTGATGCAAGTCCCAATACGTACGGCCATCAGCTGATAACCGTTGGTAATTCCGGAGACCCCCGCAAGATGAAGCCGTTCCCCCTGCTGCTCGCCGCCCTCCTGGCCATCAGCGGCTGCGCCACCACCTCTTCTCCCGCTGCCCGCCCGGCTGATACCTCCACCACCGCCAGCCTGCAGGGCGACGCGGCTCGCCCCGACGCCGCCGCCAACTGGGTGCGAAGCGAGCTCTATTTCGGCGTGGGCGAAGAAAGCGGCGCGTCCGAGCGCAAGCAGACTGACGCGATCACCGAAACCCAATGGCGCGACTTCCTCGACAAGCAGGTCACCCCGCGCTTTCCTGACGGCCTGACCGTATTCGATGCCTACGGCCAGTGGCTGTTCCGCGGTGCCAAGGAGCCGAACCGTCTTCGCACCAAGGTGCTGGTGGTGCTGCACGAAAACACGCCGCAGCGCCGCGCCGACATCGAAGCGATCCGCCTGGCGTGGAAGCAGGCCACCGGCCACCAGTCGGTGTTGTGGGCGCAGCAGGCGGTGGACGTTTCGTTCTAACACCAATGTATGCCCCGAGCGCGCGCGGATTCGCACGCGGGTGTCACTTGGTCGGGTCTAGGCTGGCACTTCCCCCTGAACGTGGAAGTGCCGTCATGAGCAAGCGCGTTGCCGACATCGTCGTCGATACCCTCCAGGCCGCCGGTGTGCGGCATTGCTACGGGATCGTCGGCGACACCCTCAACCATGTCACCGATGCCATCCATCGCAGCGACATCGACTGGGTGCACGTGCGCCATGAAGAGGCGGCAGCGTTCGCGGCCGGGGCCGATTCGCTGATCAGCGGCCAGCTCACCGCCTGCGCCGGCTCCTGCGGTCCGGGCGGGCTGCATTTCATCAACGGTGTGTTCGACGCCAACCGCAACCGCGCGCCGATGGTGCTCATCGCCAGCCAGGTAGTCACCGCCGAGCTGGGTATGGAGTTCCCGCAGGAAGTGGATTTCAAGGCGGTCTACGCCAGCTGCAGCGTGTTCTGCGAGCAGGTCTACAGCCCCGAACAGGCGCGGCGTGTAGTAGCCCTGGCGTGCCAGGCGGCGATCAGTCGGCGTGGGGTGGCGGTGGTGATCCTGCCCGCCGACATCAGTGAGGCCGAGGTCAAGGACGAACGCGCGTTTGCCGTGCATTACGCGAAGCCGGTGCTGCGCCCGAATGACGACGAACTGCAGCAGATCGCGGCGTTGATCGGCGAAGGCAAGCGCATCGGCATCTACGCCGGTGCCGGCTGTGAACACGCACATGACGCGCTGGTGGCGCTGGGCGCGCGACTGAAGGCCCCGATCGCGCATACCTCGCGCGCCAAGGATTTCGTCGAGCATGACAACCCGTACAACATGGGCATGACCGGCATCTTCGGCATCGAGTCGGGCTACCACACGCTGATGGCCTGCGACACGCTGCTGCTGCTCGGTGCTGATTTCGCCTGGGGCCAGTACTACCCGGACAAGGCCACGTTGATCCAGGTGGACCGCGATGGCAGCCATCTCGGCCGTCGCCACCCGGTGGATCTGGGCGTGGTGGGCGATGTCGGACCGACCCTGGAGGCACTGCTGCCGCTGCTGCCCGAGTGCCAGGACCGGAGTTTCCTTGACGAATGCATCAGCCATCGCGACACGGCGCTGGAAACCCGCGCAAAAGAAGAAGAACCGGGCGAGGGTACGCTGATCCACCCGCAGCACCTCACCGCGCTGCTGGACCGGCATGCGAACGAGGATGCGCTGTTCACCGCCGACTGCGGCTCGCCGATGGTGTGGGTGCTGCGTCACATCCGCAGCAACGGGCGCCGCCGCACGCTGACCAGCCTGCTGCACGGCACGATGGCCAATGCGCTCCCGCAGGCGCTGGGCCTGCAGAAGGCCTATCCGGGGCGGCAGGTGATCTCGATGTCCGGCGACGGCGGGCTTGCGATGTTGCTAGGTGAGCTGCTGACCGCAGTGCAGGAAAACCTGCCGGTGAAGGTGGTGGTCTACAACAACAGCTCGCTGAACTTCGTGGAGCTGGAGCAGAAGGTGCAGGGCCTGCTGGACAACTACACGGACCTGAAGAACCCCGACTTCGGCCGGTTGGCCGAGGTGGTCGGCTTCTACGGCCGCACCGTGACCCGCACCGAGGACCTGGAGCAGGCGGTGCAGGACGTGCTGGCCCACCCCGGCCCGGCGCTGCTGGACGTGCACACCAGCCCGACCGAGCTGGTGATGCCGCCGCAGGTGGAGGCCAAGCAGGTGGCAGGGACGGCGCTGTACGCGGCCAAGGCGCTGCTGCACGGACGGGTGGGGGAGGTGCGGGACCTGTTGGCGAACAATTTCCTCAACAAGCCGTAAGGATCGCCCCGTTGTTCCACGGGTGAACCTGTCATCCGTGGGCCGCAGGCCCTACCATCGGGTACCCCCCACACCCGTGCCCCCACCGCATGCCTTCTTCCCCCGGCGTTTCCGCACGCCCCCGCTGGTTCGTCGCCGGCGACTTCAACGGCTTCTTCGGCCTGGTGGTCGACAACCTGTCGATCCTGGGTTTCATCGCGATGGCCCTGGTGGGAATCTTCCAGTTCCCCGCCGACGTGGTGTTCGGGCGCATGTTCCCCGGTACGGCGTTCGGCGTGCTGGTCGGCAACGTGCTGTACACCTGGATGGCGCGGCGCCTGGCCGCACGCACCGGGCGCGATGATGTAACGGCGATGCCGCTCGGGCTGGACGCGCCGACCAGCATCGGCATGGCGCTGCTGGTGCTGGGCCCGGCCTTCATCGCTTTCAAGGCGCAGGGGCTGGCCCCGCATGAGGCGGCCATCGCCACCTGGCAGCTGGGCATGGCCTCGCTGGTGATCATGGGCGTGCTGAAAATCATCCTGTCGTTCTTCGGCGAGGCGGTGACCCGCGCGCTGCCGCGCGCTTCGCTGCTGGGCTCCATCGCCGGCATCGCGATCGTGCTGATGGGCTTCCTGCCGCTGCTGGAAACGCTGCGCTCGCCGGTGGTCGGCTTCGTGACCCTGGGCCTGCTGCTGTACGTGCTGGTGGCCAAGCGCAAGCTGCCGATCCGCGCGCCCGGCGTGCTGGTGGCGTTCGTGTTCGGCACGGTCCTGTATTACGGGCTCGGCCTGGCCGGGCTGGGCGCGCCGGGCTTCAAGGTGCCCGAGTGGACCCCGCCGCAGGTGGTGCTGCCGTGGCCGACGCTGGGCTTCATCGACGGCCTGCCCACGGCGATGACCTATCTGCCGCTGCTGCTGCCGTTCGGCCTGCTGATGGTGGTGGGCGGGATCAACGTCTCCGAAAGCGCACGCGCAGCCGGCGACGACTACCGCACCCGCGACATCCTGCTGGTGGAAGCGGTGGCCACGCTGGTGGCCGGGCTGTGCGGCGGCGTTGCCCAGACCACGCCATACATCGGCCAGCCGGCGTACAAGCACATGGGCGCGCGCAGCGGCTACACCCTGCTGACCGGACTGTTCGTGGGCATCGGCGGCATGCTCGGGGTGATCTCCGGGCTGGTGCAGTGGCTGCCGCTGGCGGTGCTGGCGCCGATTATCGTGTACGTGGCGATCGACATCACCACCCAGGCCTTCCAGGCGACCCCGCGCGAGCATGCTGGTGCGATGGTGCTGGGCTTCCTGCCCTCGGTGGCCTATCTGCTCGCGATCAAGGCGCCGGGCTGGATCGCGCCCGAGCAGCTGTCGGCGATGACCACCACGCTGGATGGTCACGGGCTGCCGGAGCTGGCGGTGATCTTCACCCTGGGCAATGGATTCATCATCACCTCGATGCTGTGGATCGCGGCGGTGGTGGCGATGATCGACGGGCGCCTGCTGCGCGCGTCGGGCATCCTGCTGGTTGCCGCCGCCCTGACCCTGTTCGGGCTGATCCACTCGGTGGACCCGCGCGGCGGCATCTACCTGCCGTGGCAGCTGGTGGGGCTGCCGAAGCAGATCATGTGGCAGTTCGCGGGTGCGTATGTGGCGCTGGCCGCGCTGTTGGGGTTGTTGTCATTGCAGAAGAGCAATCAGTCGTCTCCATCCAGCTCCGGGTAATGCCGGAAGATGCCGTCGGTGTTGAACGCCAACCGGCGTTCCGAGGCGAGGTAGGCGGCCACGTTCGGCCGCCGCTGCACGCGGTCGTGCAGGGCGTGCAGCAAGGGCAGCTCCTCGCGCAGCGCCTGCATGCGGCGCGGGAACATGTAGCTCAGCCCGCTGACCAGCTGGAACAGCGACAGGTCCACGTACGAATGCTCGCGCAGCGGGTGCAGGCCGCCGTTGGCCTCCAGCACGCTTTCGAACCAGCCCAGGAATTTCGGCAGGCGCTCGCCGCGCATCGATGCGGCCTTGGCCTTGGCTTCTGCCTTCTGGTCCTCGTAGAACTTCGAACCGGCGATGGGATGATGGGTATCGTGCACCTCAGCCACCAGGTCGGCGATGGTCAGCTGCAGCTGCAGTGCCTGCACGCGGCGTGACGCCGCTTCGGGCACCAGTGCAAGCTCCGGACCGAGGTGATCCAGGATCGCGCCCACCTGCGCGATCACCTGTCGACCGCTGACCAGGAAGGGCGGTGCGAAGGGGCGCAGCCCCTCCTGCTTACCGTCCAGGAAGGGCTCCATCACCTTGTCGCCGTGCACGCGCGCCATGTCGGTGTAGGCCGCGCCGGCGTCCTCCAGTGCCAGCCGGACGAACTCGCCACGGCCCTGGATGCCGGTCCAGTAATAAAGCTCGTAATGCATGCGGGGGCTCCTTGAATCGAACCGACAGCGTCGCCATCTGCGTCGCAAGCGGGCGTGACGGCAGCGTGGCGGCTGCGTCGTCCGGCGGCTGAATACGTTCTCATTCCCCCTTGAAACACACCTGCGTAACCGCATCTGTCAGATAGTGCTGGCCCGGCCAGCGAACACTTGATCGAGGAACTCCCCATGCGGATGGACAAGCTCACCTCGCGTTTCCAGCAGGCGCTGGCGGACGCACAGTCGCTGGCCGTGGGCCGCGACCACACCATCATCGAACCCGTGCACGTGCTGACCGCGCTGCTGGACCAGCAGGGCGGCAGCACGCGCCCGTTGTTGGCCCAGGCCGGCGTCAACGTGCCGGTGCTGCGCGAACGCCTTGCCGAAGCGCTCGAGGCGCTGCCCAAGGTATCGGGCCAGGCCGGCAACGTGTCGATCGGCAACGATCTCAACCGGCTGCTCAACGCCACCGACAAGCTGGCCCAACAGCATGGCGATGCCTTCATTGCCAGCGAATGGTTCGTGCAGGCCGCGCTGGACGACTCGGGCACCTTGGGCATGGCGCTGCGCGCCGCCGGTGCAGACAAGGCCAAGGTGGCGACTGCCATCGACAAGATCCGTGGCGGCGAAAGCGTGCAGTCTGAAAATGCCGAAGAACAGCGCCAGGCGCTGGAAAAGTACACCATCGACCTGACCGCGCGCGCCGAGAGTGGCAAGCTCGACCCGGTGATCGGCCGCGATGAGGAGATCCGCCGCACCATCCAGGTCCTGCAGCGACGGACCAAGAACAACCCGGTGCTGATCGGCGAACCGGGCGTGGGCAAGACCGCGATCGTCGAAGGCCTGGCCCAGCGCATCATCAATGACGAAGTGCCCGAAGGCCTGCGCGGCAAGCGCGTGCTGTCGCTGGACATGGGCGCGCTGATTGCCGGTGCCAAGTTCCGCGGTGAATTCGAGGAGCGCCTGAAGGGCGTGCTCAACGACCTGGCCAAGAGCGAAGGGCAGATCATCCTGTTCATCGATGAGCTGCACACCATGGTCGGTGCCGGCAAGGCCGACGGTGCGATGGATGCCGGCAACATGCTCAAGCCGGCGTTGGCACGCGGCGAGCTGCACTGCGTGGGCGCCACCACGCTGGATGAGTACCGCAAGTACATCGAAAAGGATGCAGCGCTGGAGCGCCGCTTCCAGAAGGTGTTCGTGGGCGAACCGTCGGTGGAGGACACCATCGCGATCCTGCGCGGGCTGAAGGAGAAGTACGCCGTGCATCACGGCGTGGAGATCACCGACCCGGCCATCGTGGCGGCGGCCACGCTGTCCAATCGCTACATCACCGACCGCCAGCTGCCGGACAAGGCCATCGATCTGATGGACGAGGCCGCCTCGCGCCTGCGCATGGAGATCGACTCCAAGCCGGAGGAACTGGACCGCCTGGAACGCCGGGTGATCCAGCTGAAGATCCAGCGCGAGATGCTGAAGAAGGAGAAGGACGAGGCCTCGCGGCAGCGCCTGGCCGATCTGGAGAACGACATCGATGCGCTGGAGCGCGAGTTCTCCGACCTCAATGAAATCTGGAAGTCGGAGAAGGCCGCGCTGCAGGGTGCAACCAAGATCAAGGAGCAGGTCGAGCAGGCCAAGCTGGAGCTGGAATCCGCGCAGCGCCGCCAGGATTTCGCGCGCATGAGCGAGATCCAGTACGGCCTGCTGCCGCAGCTGGAGAAGCAGTTGGCCGCCGCCCAGGAAGCCGAGCACAAGGACTTCAAGCTGGTACAGGACCGGGTCACCGACGAGGAGATCGCCGAGGTCGTGTCGCGCTGGACCGGCATCCCGGTCAACAAGATGCTTGAAGGCGAGCGCGACAAACTGCTGCGCATGGAAGAGGTGCTGCACAACCGCGTGGTCGGCCAGGAGGAAGCAATCAAGGTCGTCTCCGATGCCGTGCGCCGTTCGCGTGCGGGCCTGTCTGATCCGAATCGTCCGGCCGGCTCGTTCCTGTTCCTTGGCCCAACCGGTGTCGGCAAGACCGAGCTGTG
The DNA here is from genome assembly GCF_963519125.1 of uncultured Stenotrophomonas sp. Classification (GTDB taxonomy): domain Bacteria; phylum Pseudomonadota; class Gammaproteobacteria; order Xanthomonadales; family Xanthomonadaceae; genus Stenotrophomonas. The sequence goes on from NZ_CAUQLJ010000005.1 coordinate 19,803, forward strand.
CAAGTCGCTGGCCGAGTTCCTGTTCGACAGCGCCGACGCGATGATCCGCATCGACATGAGCGAGTTCATGGAGAAGCACAGCGTCGCACGCCTGATCGGTGCACCTCCGGGCTACGTCGGCTACGAGGAAGGCGGCTATCTGACCGAGGCCGTGCGTCGCCGCCCGTATTCGCTGATCCTGCTCGACGAAGTGGAGAAGGCACATCCGGATGTGTTCAACATCCTGCTGCAGGTGCTGGACGATGGCCGCCTGACCGATGGCCAGGGCCGCACCGTGGACTTCCGCAACACCGTCATCGTGATGACCTCGAACCTGGGCTCGCACCAGATCCAGGACATGTCCGGCGACGACAGTCCGGAAGCCTATACGCAGATGAAGGCCGCGGTGATGGGCGTGGTGCAGGCGCATTTCCGCCCGGAGTTCATCAACCGGCTGGACGACATCGTGGTGTTCCACCCGCTGGACAAGGTGCAGATCAAGCAGATCGCGCGCATCCAGATGCAGGGGCTGGTGAAGCGGCTGGCCGAGCGTGGCCTGCGCATCGAGGTCAGCGACGCGGCGTTCGAGCTGCTGGGCAACGTCGGCTTCGATCCGATCTACGGCGCCCGGCCGCTCAAGCGCGCGGTGCAGTCGCAGCTGGAGAACCCGCTGGCGCAGCAGATCCTGTCCGGCGGGTTCGTCGGCGGCGACACCATCCAGGTGGATGCGGCCGACGGGAAGCTGGTCTTCAGCAAGGGCTGATCGACTCTGAAAAAAAGGCCCCGGTCATGCCGGGGCCTTCTGCTGTCACTTGGCGACGAACTTCAACGGCCCCTTGTAGTCGGGCCATGCAATCGAGCGGTCATCGCGGACGTTGAGTGCGACCGGGTCGACCGGCTTTTCACCGGTGTCCACCGCGCCCTCGACCGAGACGGTGGTAAACAGCGTCGGGGTGAAGAAGGTCGCAAACAGCGTGCGTTCTTCGTCCACGATCAGCGGTTCCATGACCATGGTGGTGGTCTTGCCCGGTTCGATGGTGAACGCCATGACGTCCTGGTTGACGTAGGCACCCTTGGCCAGCACTTTTTCCACGCTGAAGCCGGTGTGGGGCTCGAACCCGACCGTGGTCAGGCGGTAGCTGCCGGCGGGCAGCTGCAGGGTCTGGTTGCTGCCATAGCGGGTCATGTAGGACACGTCGAAGTCGACGAAGCGCTTGTTGAGCAGGGTGACCACCATCTGCCCGTCGCGCAGGCCCCATTCGATGCCGCCGGTTTTCAGCTGCGATTCGATCTTGGGCTTGAGCGCCACTTCGGAACGGAATGGCTCGAGGTCCAGCACCAGCGTGCCCGTGGCGGTGCTGGTTTCGGCCGAGCTGGTGAAACTGCCGAGCAACAGTGCAGAGGCGAGTGCAAAGCGGAAAGCGAAGCGCATGGGTCGTCCTTGGTCAGTGTGGAATGAACTTGATGGGGCCGTGGTAATCCGGCCAGGCAATGGAGTCACGGTCGCGAAGCGTGACCGCGATCGGCCGCCTGGGTTTGCTGCCGGGTGCTTCGTCGCTGGCGTCCGCGACGCGGGCCAGCAGGGTGGGGATGTACATCGCCGGATGGAGTGCGTCTTCATCCATGATGACCGGCGCTACGTTCACCGTGGTGGTCTTGCCGGCCTCGACCTTGAACGAGGTGATGTTCCGGTTGACGTAGGTCGCGCGGTCCAGCAGACGTTGTTCACTGAAGCTGCGGCGAGGCTCCCGGCTTACCGCGGTGAGCTGATAGGTGCCCACCGGCAGCTGCAGTGCGTGCTGGTAGCCATAGCGCGTGGTGAAGCCGTAATCGAACTCCAGGTAGCGGGTGTCGACTACGGTGAGCACCAGCTGGTTGCCCTTGATGCCCCAGTCGACCCCGCCAGTCGGGATGAGCTCCTGTACGTCCTTTGTCAGGGGTACTTCCGATTGCAGCTTTTCAACCTGCATCACCAGCGTACCGGTGGCCACCTGGGCCAGGCAGGCGCCGCTGGCCGGCAGCAGCACGGCCGCCAGCAGGATGCGTGAGATGACGCGCATGTTCCGTCCTTGATCAGAGTCGCAGGGCCCCCCCCTGCTCCGCTCGCGGAGTATGCACGTTCAGCTCCCAGTTTGAAATGTGATTTCCTACATATAAATCACCCGTTCGCTGTCGCTGCGGGTCATGGCGCTGTCCGGCGCGCACTGGAAGGCCTGGGCGTAAGCGGGCAGGTTGGATGGGCCGACGTCCGCGCGGGCCGGCCCGGGTGCGTGGGGATCGGTTTCGATGTCCCGCGCAAGGCGTTGCGGCGTGAGCAGACTGCGGTGCTGCATGCCCCAGGCGAGGAAGAAGCGCTGTACGCGGCTCAACCCGTCGATCATCGGGTCGGGCTGGTTGCGGCTTGTTTCCTCCAGGGCGTCGAGCGCGAGCGCCAGTCCGCCCAGGTCGCCCAGATTCTCGCCTTGGGTCAAGGTGCCATTCACCTGTACGCCGCCCAGCCACTGCTGGTCGAATTGTCCGGCCAGCCGTTCGGACAGGACGGTGTAGCGATGGTGGTCAGCCTGGGTCCACCAGTCATGCAGGTCGCCGTCCAGCCCGAACCGGCTGGCCTGGTCTGAGAATCCATGGCTCAGTTCGTGGCCGATCACAGCCCCTATCCCGCCGTAGTTCACGGCGTCGTCTGCATCCGGATCGAAGAAGGGTGGCTGCAGCAGTGCAGCCGAGAATGCAATGTCGTTGTTCATCACGTCGTGGTAGGCGTCCACTTCCTGCGCGGTCATCCGCCACTGTTCGTTGTCCACAGGGCCGCCCATCATCGCCAGTGCCCTGGCCTGTGCGAACGCATCGGCACGGCGCAGGTTGGTGAGGTAGCCACAGGCTTGGGTGTGCAGGCCGGACCAGTCCGGCCACTGGTCCGGGTGGCCGATGCGCGGCCGAAAGGTGTCTGCCCTGCGCATCGCGGCGGCACGGGTTTCGGCATCCATCCACGGCACGTGCTGCAGGCGTCGCTTCAGCGCCGCCGTGAGCGCCTCGACCAGCGCGGTGACACGGGTGCGGGTTTCGCAGGGGAAGGCCACGCCCACGTACAACTCGCCGAGCGCTTCGCCAGCCACCCGCTGGATGGCGGCCAGTACCTGCTTCCAGCGCGGTGGCATCGCGTCCTCGCCGGTGAGGGCGGTGGCATGCATCGCGTGGTGCGCGCGCACGAAGTCATCGCCCAGGAACGGGCTGGCGGAATCCAGGGTGTGGAAGCGCAGGTACGCGCGCCACGTGGCCGGGTCGACCTCGGTCAGGGCGGCGCCGACCGCCTGGTGGAACCCCGGCGTGGCCAGCGAGAAGCGCGCCGGGGTGGGCACGCCCAGTGCCTGGAACAGTCCACTCCAGCTGAACCCCGGGGTCAGCGCGTCGGCCTCGGTTACGTTCATCGGGTTGTAGTACTGCACGAGGTCGGCGTTGAGTTCCTGCCACGGCACCGAGGCGTTGGCAAAGCGGTGTTCCAGCGCCAGCACCGCGTCGGCCTGGCGTTCGGCCTCTGCAGGTGCCTCGCCCGCCAGGCGCAGGATGTGGGCGACATGCGCGCGGTAGAGGCCAAGTACCTCCGCGTGCGCGTCGCCGATGTAATAGCTGCGGTCGGGCAGGCCCAGCCCACGCTGGATGGCGTAGGCGATCTGCGTGTCGCGGGCGTCCATGTCCGAGTCCACCAGGATGCGATATACCGGATTGAGTCCGCTCGCGGTGAGTGCGTGCAGGTGCGCTTCAACTGCCTGCGGTGTCTGCAGCGCGTCGATCGCGGCCAGTTCCTCGCGCAAGGGTGCAATGCCTTCGGCATTGATGGCGTGCTGGTTCATCCCGGTGGTCCACAGGTCGGCAATGATCTTTTCCACATGCGTGGGCATCGCCAGGCCGGCCGCCTGCTCCGCCACGCGTCGCTGTATCGACAGCGAGCGCTCCTTCAGCAGGGCGAGCATGTCCCAGCGCGACTGGTCGGGGGGCAGCACGGCGCGTTGGTGCCAACGGTGGTTGACATGTGCGTACAGCGAATCGCACGGCGACTGGGCGGGGTCGACATCGGCCGCGTCGAAACGCACCGGTGCGGGCAGGCCGTCGTCAGTGTTCATCGGCTGCACCTGTGCCTGGGCCGTGGACGTTGCCTGGCACGCGTTGGATCCTTCCCCACGCCCCCGCTGCAGGCCGGCCTGCCACCCCACCCACCCGCTGACCGCGCTGCTGGCCAGGGCAGTCAGCGCTGCACCGCCCAGGATCTTCGCGCATTGGCGCGGCTGCGCGATGCAGCCGGCGGCGGCGCCGTTGCCCATGGTGTGCAGGGTCGTCTCCTGCATCGGTATGGCGCTGTAGGGATCGGTGCGCACCGCAGCCGCGCCGGGCAGCAACGCAGGTGCTGTTGGCGGCGCCGGGGTGGCATGTGCCACGGCGGGCCGCAGCGATCCGAGCAGCATCAGCCCGGTGAACACGTCGGAGGCATTGCGCATGCGCAGCAGCGGCGTCATCGTGCCGAACCGCCGCGTCTTGCCGTGCTGCTGCGGCGGCTGCCGCCCCTTCAGTTGTCCTGCGAAATCGCCCTGGTTGCGGCGGTGGTGGACGGAATCAACGGGCATGACAGGGCCTCCAATGGCAATCGAACGGTGCCTGCCGTGTGCAGGCGCCCTGCGATGTTGTCCGCGCACGCACGCGGCGCCCATAGGAGTTTTACGAAATGAGCAGAAGGCTTCTGCGTGTCACGGTGCAGGCGAATGCAGCCAGGCGTCGAGGGTGCGCTCAAGCACGGCCAGCGCATCCATCGCGCGCGGGACGTTCACCTGGTGCAGCTGGTCCCGTCCGTTATGGATGCGCGCCATGCTGGGCGATTCGGGCAGTGCCCTGTACGCCTGCATTGCCCGGTCCATCACGTCCAGCCGCGCATCCATCTCCTGCGTGGCGACGGGATCGAGCGTGCCCTGCAGGTACTCCTCGAAGCGGCTCCAGTCCACCGCCGTGTTGGCCACCCACAGACGCGCCCGCGCCTGCTGCACCTCGCGTTCGAGTGCGATGTCGCGTTCATCGGCCAGGTTCATGCCCAGCGCCGGTATGCCTTCGCGCTGGAAGGCGATGTGGTCGGACTGCATGGCCCAGCCGCTGCTGTCGAACACCTGCAGTCCGACGTCGGCTGCCGCGCGTTCCAGTTGCTGGCGAAGCTGCGCTTCTGCAGCGCTGACCTCGGCTGCGGGCGGCAGCACGCTGCGCGAATCGCCGTCCATGTACAGATGGTGGCGGTCCGAGCCGGTGAGGGTGATGCCTTCGCCGCGCCCGATCATGTCCAGGTTGAGCGCCACGTCCGGACACGTGCCGCGCGCCAGGCACTGCTGCACGAACGCCTTGCTGCCATACAGGCCACGCTCCTCCATGTCCGAGACCATCAGCTGCACGCGCATGCCGGCGGGCAGGGTGCTGTCGCGCAGCGTGCGGGCCAGGGCCAGCAGCGCAGCCAGGCTGCTGCCGTTGTCGTTGGCGCCGCTTGATCCGTCATGGGCGCCGGTCATGTCGCCGTGGGCGAGCAGCAACAGCGTCCGCGACGGCGTACCGGCACCACTGAACTCCAGCATCAGGTTGCAGCCGATGTAGGGGCGTTCGAACCCGAAGATGTCGCGTGCGGTGCCATTGAACGGCAGCTGCAGCAGCGTGTGGCCGTCGTCTTCGAACAGCGCGCCGAGCGAATCGAAGCGCGCGTTGTTGGCTGCGGCCTCGCGGTCGGTACCGTTCGATGCGGCCTGCGCATCCAGCGTGGCCCGCGCGATCTGCTCCAGGTCCAGCTCGAAGCGCGCCTGCGCCGGGCTCACCGCAGCGGCGAGCAGGTCGGCGGCCCAGTCCATCCAATCCAGCACCGGTGCATGCGGTGCGGCATCGGCCCCGCTTGGCCAACCGCCCACGCCATGCGTGCCCGGGCGTTGGGCAACGCCAAGCGTCGCCATGATCCGGTAGCGGTCGGCCGGCGGCAGGTCTTCCAGCAGTGCGTGGATGGCCGGCCCGGTGCAGGCAGCGGCCTCGGTGCCGCAGTCGCTGACGATTTCCAGCAGGCGGTAGCGGTGCTCGGCACGCAGCAGGTCGTACAGGGCGTGTGCAAGGCCGTTCGATGCTGAGGGCGCGTCGTCGGTCTGGTCGCAGGCAGGTGCGGTTGCACGACCCACCAACAGGCCGGTCGCGGCGCTGCCGACCACCGCCATTGCGGCCACGGTACCGGCCAGCAGTGCCTGCGGGCACTGTTTCGGCTTGGCGATGCACGTCGCCGACGCGGCGTTTGCGATACGTTCCAGCGGCAGCGCGGCGGCGGCCAAGGGTTGGCTCGACATCGGCACGGGCTGGTAATCCGCGTTGCCCTGCGCATGGCCCACCGGCAGGAGCGCTGCGCCACGAACCGACGACGACACGGCATCGGGCCGACCTGCAGGTGAACGGCTGGGCAAGCGGCTGACGGCCAGCGCCGACGACAGGGCAAGCCAGGACGCCAGCAGACCGGGGCCGTTGCGCACCGTCAACGGGCCGCGAGCGGCGGCGCAGTCGAGCACCGGCGGAACCCCGCGCGGCTGCAGGTTGTCCGCAACCTTGCGGTCGAAGTGGCCTTGGATCTGGCGGCTGAGGGCAGGGTCGATCGGCATGGCAATCTCGTCGATGGCAGCGCGTCGGATGCAGCGCAGGTCGGGCGCAGCATGCAGGTGGGGTGGTCCCCCTGCCCATCGGACTGGTTGCAGATCGCGGGGTGCCGGTACGATCGTGTCAGGCAAACTGCGCAAGATCGGCCACGCATCTCCCCGGCCTGCGATGCACGCTGGACCCACCCCCGGATGGAGCCCGACATGAGCCGCCTTGCCCAGATCCGCCAGCGCCACGGCATTGATCGCGTCATCGCCCACCTGCAGGCCTGCCTGCGCCACGCCGAACCGCTGCCCGACCTCGACGCATTGGCCGCCATCGCGCACCAGTCGCCGTACCACTTCCATCGGCTGTACCGCGCGCTGACCGGGGAAACGCCGGGGCGCACCGTGGCCCGGCTACGACTGGCGCAGGCCCTGCACCTGCTGGGCACGCCCGATGCCCGGGTTACCGACGTGGCCCTGCAGGCGGGTTTCGAGAGTCCGCAGGCATTGGCCCGCACCACCCGGCGGGAGCTGGATGCCACGCCGGGCGCGCTGCGCGATGACGCTTCGCTACGCGCACGCTGGCAACGGCACCTGGCGCTCCCCGCCGCCGACCATGACGCACCGGCCGCGCCGCTGCAGGTGCAGGTGGCGATGCTGGAGCCGTTCGACGTGGTGGTGCTGCGCAGCCAGGGCGCGTTCGACGACCTGGACCGGGCGTTCGGCACGCTGTTCGCGTGGGCGGCCGACCAGGGCTTGGCCGAACAATTGCAGCAGCTGGTGGGCATCGCCTTGAACGACCACCGCGACGTGGCGCCGAGCGACTGCCTGTTCGACTGCGGCATGGGCTTCGGTGCGTTGCCGGTGACGGTACCCGCGCCGCTGCGGCGGCTGACGTTGGGCGGGGGCGCGCATGCGGTGCTGCGACATGTGGGCAGCTACGCCGGCCTGGAAGCGGCGACCGACGCGCTCCTGCAGCAGTGGCTGCCCGGCAGTGGCCGGGCGCTGCGCAATGCTCCGCTCTACTACCACTATCTGGATGACCCCGAAGCGGTCCCCGAGGCCATCCTGCGCGCGGACATCTGCGTGCCGCTGGCCGAGGCCTAGACCACCGGAATGGTGTTCTTGCCCAACGTGCGGTACGGCGGGGTCGACATGACCATTTCCGCGAGTGAGTACGCCAGTTCGCGCTCGGCCATGACCGTGCCGTCGGCGCCGTGCTCGAGCAGGTGCTTGACCTCGGCGTCGCTGTGCGCGCGGGCCAGCAGCGTCAATCCGGGGTTGAGCGCGCGCAGCTTGGCCAGGGTTTCGCCGGCTTCCAGCGGCTGCGGAATGGCCAGCACTGCGATTTTCGCGCGCTCGGGATGCGCTTCGGCCAGCACCCGGTCGGAGGCGGCACTGCCGCGGATCGCAGGCAGGCCGGCCGCATGCGCTTCGGCCACGTGCTCCTTGTTGTCGTCGATCACCAGTACCGGCACGCCACGGTCGCGCAGCACCTGGGCCAGTGCGCTGCCGACCCGGCCGTAGCCGATCACCAGGGCGTGGTCGTGCAGGTCCAGCGACGGCCCGGGCGGCAGGTCGGTTTCCACTGCGGCCGGGGTGGTTTCCTGGTGCTTCAGCAGCCAGCGGTCGAGCAGACCGAATACCAGCGGGTTGAGCATGATCGAGATGAGCGCACCGGCCAGCACCAGCGCCTGGCCGGTTGGCGGCAGGATCTTCAGGCTGACACCGAGCCCGGCGATGATGAAGGCGAATTCGCCGATCTGCGCCAGGCTGGCCGAAATGGTCAGTGCGGTACCGGTAGGGTGGCCGAACGCGCGCACGATGAAGAACGCCGCCGCGGACTTGCCGAACATGATGATCGCGGCGGTAGCCAGTACCTGCCACGGATGCTCGATCAGGATGGCCGGGTTGAACAGCATGCCGACCGACACGAAGAACAGCACGGCGAACGCATCGCGCAGCGGCAACGAGTCGTTGGCGGCCTTGTGGCTGAGCTCGGATTCGTTGAGCAGCATGCCGGCGAAGAACGCGCCGAGGGCGAACGACACGCCGAACAGCATGGCCGAGCCGAACGCCACGCCCAGCGCGATGGCCAGCACCGAGAGCGTGAACAGCTCGCGTGAGCCGGTGCTGGCGATGCGCTCAAGGATCCACGGAATCACCCGGCGCCCGACCACCAGCATGACCGCGACGAACAGGCCCAGCTGCACGAAGGTCCAGCCGATGCTGGCCAGCACGCTGCCCACGGTATGGGTTTCCTTGGCAGCGTCCGGACCGAACACGCCGGCCAGCACCGGCATCATCACCAGTGCCAGCACACACGCCAGGTCTTCCACGATCAGCCAGCCCACGGCGATCTTGCCGCGCTGGGTTTCGAGCAGGCGGCGCTCTTCCATCGCGCGCAGCAGCACCACGGTACTGGCAGTAGCCAGCGAGAAACCAAACACCACGCCGTGGATTACTGGCCAGCCCATCAGCCAGGCCAGGCCCCAGCCGAGCAGGGTGGCGACCAGGATCTGGCCGATGGCGCCGGGAATGGCGATCGCCTTGACCGCCATCAGGTCTTTCAGCGAGAAGTGCAGGCCGACCCCGAACATCAGCAGCATCACGCCGATTTCGGCCAGCTGGTTGGCCAGCGCCTGGTCGGCGACGAAGCCGGGGGTGAACGGGCCTACACAGATGCCAGCAACCAGGTAACCGACCAGCGGAGACAAACGCAGCTTGTTGGCCAGCGCACCCAGGATGAAGGCGAGCCCAAGGCCAACGGCGACGATGTTGATCAGGTCGGTGTCATGGTGCATCGGGGCTCGCAGAACAGGGGGATGCCCCGATTTTCACCGATGCGGCCTGATCCGGCAAACCGCGTCGCGATTTGCCGGATCAACCGGTTACCACTTGTAGGTCACGCGCCCATACACATACGCGCCATTGAACCCGTACGGCGAGTAGTTGCTGTACGGCAGCATGCCCCAGGTGGAGTTCTGCAGGTCGGCGGTGCGGTCCGGGTACTGGTCCAGGATGTTGTCCGCGCCGAGGGTAAGGGTCCAGTTCTCGCTGGGCTTGTAGGCCACCGAAGCGTCCAGCACCCACGAAGCGTCATAGGTCTGGTCGCGGGTCGGGGTGGCTGAATTGCGCACCGTGAACTCGCCGTAGCGGGTCGCAGCCAGGTTCAGGTCCCAATGATCCGAACGCCAGGTACCGCTGAGGATGGCCTTGTCGCGCGGGTAGCTGTCTTCGATGCGGCCGATCTCATCGCGGCCAATCAGCGACTGGGTCAGGCCCAGCGCACCGAACGCGGCCGGCGAGGCGATGAACTTCTTCACCTCGGTGTCGTTGTAGCTGTAGGCCGCGGTCAGTTCCAGCGAGCTCGCGCTGAACGGGAAGGTGTAGCTGGCGACCGCATCCACGCCGCGGGTACGGGTGTCCACGCCGTTGGTGAAGTACGAGAACGCGGTGACCTGCGGCAGGCCGAGCCCGGCCAGCAGACTGTTGGTGGCCGCATTGGTGGTGATGTTGGTGGACAGCACGATGCGGTCGTCGATGTCGATCTGGTACGCGTCCACGGTCAGGTACAGCCGGTCCACCGGCTGCAGCACCAGGCCCAGGCTGTAGGAGGTGGAGCTTTCCGCCTTCAGCGGACTGGCACCCAGCGCCTGCGCGGCCGGACTGGTGGTGGGGAAGGTGCCGCGTTCGACGAATGCCCCGTTGATGATCGTGCTGGTCACCGCCTGGTAACTCTGCTGCGCCAGCGACGGCGCGCGGAAACCGGACGATGCAGTGGCACGCAGCGCGAGCTTGTCGGTGAACGCGTAGCGGGCCGAGAGCTTGCCGGAGAACTTGTCGCCGAAATCGGAGTAGTCCTCATAACGGCCGGTGGCACCGGCGGAGAATTTGTCGGTCAGGTCCGCTTCCAGGCCCGCATACACCGCGTAGTTGTGGCGGCTGGCGTCCACCGCATTGCCCGGCGTGAAGCCGGCAAAGCCCTGTGCGCCGCTGCCGGTGTAGGACTCCAGCGCGCCGGGGCTCTGTTCCCAGTTCTCGCGACGGTATTCGCCGCCGAAGGACAGCGTCACCGGATAGGCCAGGCCCCAGTCCAGGGTCTTGGTGATGTCCACGTTGCCGATGTCCTGGGTGTATTCCAGGGTGCCGTCGTAGAAGTCGCGCGGGCTGGCGGTGCCCAGGCTGTAGTTGATGCTGTTGCGGGTGTGGAAGTCGATGCTGTTCTGGCCGCGGTTGTAGCTCACGTCCCAGGTCCAGCCGCTGTCGGTGTCGCCCTTGACCCCGGCGACCAGCGAACGGTCCTTGGAATACTGGTTGATTTCCGGGACGTAGCCGTCCGGGTACACCTGCGCCAGCAGCGCGCCCTGCGAACTGTGGTTGGGCGAGCGGTAGAACGCGAACGAGGTGATGTCGCGGTTGCTTGCCATCGCGGTGGCATAGGCCGAGACGTGGTCGCTGAACTGGAAGCTGGCGTTGGCCGAGGCGGCGGTCGCGTCCACCTGCGGGTCGCCCACCACGAAGGTGGTTGCACCGATGGCAGGGAAGTTGCCGGTGTTGGGGGTGGTGCCCTGATAGGGGCCGGCACGGTTGCTTTCGTCCTGCTGCAGGATCTGGCCGGCCACGTGCAGGCTGCCGCGCCCATCGGCGAAGCCGATCCCGGTGTCGCCGGAAAGCTGGTACTTGTTGCCGTCGCCCGCCGAATACTGGCCGGCGTCCAGCGCCAGGCTGCCGCCGGCACTGGAACCCTTGAGCACGATGTTGATGACCCCGGCAATGGCGTCGGAGCCGTACTGGGCCGAGGCGCCGTCGCGCAGCACTTCGACGCGCTCGATGGCCGAGATCGGAATGGCGTTGATGTCCACGGCCGAGGAACCCCGCCCGATGCTGCCGCTGACGTTGATCTGGGCCGAGGTGTGGCGACGCTTGCCGTTGACCAGCACCAGCACCTGGTCCGGGGACAGGCCGCGCAGCTGCGCCGGGCGGATCCCGCTGGTGGCGTCGGTCAGCGCCGGGCGCGGGAAGTTCAGCGACGGCAGGGCGCGGGCCAGCGCGGTGGCCAGCTCGGTGGTGCCGGTGGACTGCAGCACCTCGGGGGTGACGATATCGATGGGCGACTGCGACTCGGCCACGGTGCGATCGGCGACCCGGGTGCCGGTGACGATCACGGTGTCCAGGGTCGGCGCACTGGCGCGGGCGGTGGCGGACGGCGGGGCGTCCTGGGCAGCGGCGGCGAAAGCGGTGGAGCCGAGGGCAACGGCGACGGCGGCGGCAAGCGTACGGGTCTTGCGGTTCATCAGGATGAAGCTCCGGTTGAAACTGTCGCAAAAGCAACAAGTTACGTCGATCTGGCGGCGCGGGTGGGGAGGGTCCCGGGGAAAGCGCGGGCAGGGTCGTGGGAGAGAGACGAGGCCTGCCGCGCATCCCGGGGCCCGTCAAGTATTCGTTAACGCTAGAATTGCGTCGCAGGAAAGGTGCTTACCAGCACATTCCATTCCGTTATATGGACCCCCCAGATGATCTCCCTTCGTAACTTCGCCTTGCGCCGCGGCGAGCGGCTGCTGTTGTCCAACGTCGACCTGACCCTGCATGCGGGTTACCGCGTGGGCGTGGTCGGCCGCAACGGGGCCGGCAAGTCCAGCCTGTTCGCGGCCGTGCAGGGCGAACTGGAGGCGGACAAGGGCGATGTCGACCTGCCCGGCAAGATCCGCATCGCCAGCGTGGCCCAGGAAACCCCGGCGATCCCCGACCCGGCACTGCTGTTCGTGCTGGAAGGCGACACCGAGGTCGCCGCCGTGCTGCGCGAAGAAGCCGAGGCGACCGCGCGCGAGGACTGGGAAGCGGTGGCCAATGCCCACCAGAAGATGGCCGAGATCGGGGCGTACGACGCCGAATCCCGCGCCGGCAAGCTGCTGCATGGCCTGGGCTTCCCGTCCGACACGCATTCGCGTCCGGTCTCCACCTTCTCCGGTGGCTGGCGGGCGCGCCTGAACCTGGCGCGTGCGCTGATGATGCCGAGCGACTTGCTGCTGCTCGACGAACCGACCAACCACCTCGATCTGGACGCGGTGTTCTGGCTGGAACAGTGGCTGCTGAAGTACCCGGGCACGCTGCTGCTGATCTCGCATGACCGCGAGTTCCTGGACAACGTGGCCACCCACACCCTGCACCTGCACGGTGGCGGCGCCAAGCTGTACCCGGGCGGCTACACCGACTTCGAGCGCCAGCGCGCCGAGCAGCTGCGCCAGCAGCAGATCGCGCACGAGAAGGAGCAGGCCGAGCGCGCCCACCTGCAGAGCTTCATCGACCGCTTCAAGGCGCTGGCCAGCAAGGCGACCCAGGCGCAGAGCCGCATGAAGCGCCTGGCCAAGCTGACCGGAACCGAAGCGGTGCGCGCCGAGCGCGAGTTCCGCATCGAATTCGCCCCGCCGACCAAGCTGCCGTTCTCGCTGATCCGCCTCAATGATGTCGAGGCGGGCTACAGCCCGGACGCGGTGATCCTGCACAACGTGGGCTTTGGCCTGGAAGCGGGGCAGCGCATCGGCCTGCTGGGTCCGAACGGCGCGGGTAAGACCACGCTGGTGCGGACCCTGGTGGGCGAGCTGGACCCGGTGTCCGGCGAGCGTTCGGCGCATCCGGACCTGCGCATCGGTTACTTCGCCCAGCACACGGTGGAGTCGCTGCACGAAGGCCAGTCGCCGATGGATCACTTCCGCGACATCTCGCCGGATGGCAGCAACCAGGCGTTCCGCGATTTCCTCGGCAAGTGGAATTTCGCAGGCGACCGGGCGTTCGAGCCGGTGGACGGGTTCTCCGGCGGTGAGCGCGCGCGCCTGGCGCTGGCGATGATCGCCTGGCAGCAGCCGAACGTACTGCTGCTCGACGAACCGACCAACCATCTGGACCTGGAAATGCGCGAAGCGCTGGCCGAAGCGCTGGCGACGTTCGAAGGCGCGATCGTGATGGTCTCGCACGACCGCCACCTGATCGGCCTGGTCTGCGACACCTTCTGGCGCGTGGCCGACGGCGTGGTCGAACCGTTCGACGGTGACCTGGACGAGTACGCAGCCTGGCTGCGTTCGCGTCCGGCCGCACAGGGCACCAAGCAGAAGATGGCTGCCGCCGCGCCGGACCCGGTGCCGCCCACTCCGCCGATGCCGGCGAAGAAAGCGGTCAACCCGGTCAAGCTGGCCAGCGCCGAAGCCAAGGTCAACGAGCTGGAAAGCAAGCTGGCCGAGCTGGATCGCCAGCTGGCCGATCCGGCCATCTATGCAGACGCCACCCGCATGGCCGTGATCGGTCGCGACCGCGAAGCCACTGCACAGCAGCTGGAAAAAGCCGAAGCCGCGTGGATGGAATTGATGGCGTAATTGCATGCCGCCACGGCACTCGCCGCGGCGGCGCGCGTGCACGAAGCTGCAATGCAATGACGTGGTGCAGCGCGGCGCCGGATGTCGCGCGGTGCTGGATGACGCGCGATACCGGATGTCGCGCGATGCTGGATGTCCCGCGATGCTGCTTTGGTAGGGTCGGTTCCCAAACGACCGCCGACGTTGCCTGGAGGTGCTTTAACGCAGGGTGCCCACCGAAGGCGCCTCTCCGATGCAGGTCATGCGTCACCGCGCGTTGCACCGCTGCGTGCGGTCGTTTGGGAACCGACCCTACCGCTGGGTTTCCGTCAGGCGCGCTGTACTTCCAACCATTCGCGGAATCTGCGCGCTGCATCGCTTTCGGTGCGGGAACGCAGCCTGGTCAGCCAGTAGCTGCCCAGTTCCAAGGTCGCCGCGAACGGCTGCACCAGCCGCCCCTCGGCCAGGTCCTGTTCGAACATCTTCAGCGGCAGCAGCGCCACGCCGACGCCCGCTGCTGCGGCGCTGGCCAAGGTCAGCGATGAATCGAACACCGGGCCACGTGCTTCCAGCTCGGCGACTCCGGCAGCCTGCAACCACTGCGGCCATTCATCGCTGCGGTACGAGCGCAGCAACGGAACACCGGCAAGATCGCGCGGGTGCCGTAGTCCGCGTGCCACTGCCGGCGCGCACACCGGCGCGAACGGCGCCTCGAGTACCGGTGTACTCACCTGGCCCTGCCAGTCGCCGTCGCCGAAGCGGATCGCAAGGTCCAGGCCTTCGCCGGCCAGGTCGATGCGGTTGTTGTGGGTCTGGATGCGCAGTTCGATATCCGCGTGGCGCGCATTGAAGTCCGCCAGCCGTGGCAGCAGCCAGCCGGTGGCGAAGGTACCGACCACGCCCACCCCGAGCACCTCGCGGAAATGCCCGCCAACGAAGCGATCCAGGCTCACCGCAATGCGGTCGAACGCTTCGTTGAGCACGGGGTACAGCCGCGCGCCCTCGTCGGTGAGCGCCACGCCGCGTGGCAGGCGATGGAACAACACCGCGCCCAGGCGTTCCTCCAGCCCCCGGATCTGATGGCTCAGCGCGGCCTGGCTGACACACAGCTCCAACGCCGCGCGCGTGAAGTTCTGGTGGCGCGCAGCCGCCTCGAAGGCGCGCAGGGCGTTGAGCGGGAGCTGGGGGCGAAGCATCTGCGAGCCGTGAGGAATGTTGATGCCTGATGGTACCCCGGCACCCGAGGCATGAGTGCTACTAATGCCTCTCCTTGAAAATCCGCGCTGGTGCCGCGCCGGGCCGCATGCCGATACTGCAGCCCTGCCCACCAAGGAATCGCCCATGCTCGCCCGCCGCCACTTCCTGCAGATGACCGGCGCCGCCGCCGCGTCCGCCTTCGCCGCCACCGTCCTGGCCAAGGCCCCGCCGACCGTGCTGGCCAACGCCAAGCCCCAGGCCAGCGACTTCGCGGCGCTGGAAAGGGCCAGCGGTGGCCGCCTGGGCGTGACCCTGCTCAACACTGCCACCGGCGCCCGGGTCGGGCACCGCCAGGATGAGCGCTTCCCGATGTGCAGCACCTTCAAGTTCGCGCTCTCGGCCACCGTGCTGCACCTGGCCGACAAAGGCACCCTGTCGCTGGACCGGCGCCTGCCGGTGCGCCAGCAGGACATGCTCTCGCATGCGCCGGTGACGAAGCGCCATGTCGGCAAGGACCTGACCGTGCGCGACCTGTGCCGCGCCACCATGGTCACCAGCGACAACCCGGCGGCGAACCTGCTGCTGGGCGTGGTCGGTGGCCCGGCCGGGGTGACGGCCTTCCTGCGCGGACACGGCGACGCGGTGACCCGCAACGACCGGCTGGAGCCGGAGATGAATGAGTTCGCGCCGGGCGACCCGCGTGACACCACCAGCCCGGCGGCGATGGCGGCCAGCCTGCAGCGCTTCGTACTGGGCGATGCGCTCAGCACGCCGTCGCGGCTGCAGCTGGCCGACTGGCTGATCAACAACGAAACCGGCGACACGCGCCTGCGTGCCGGCCTGTCGCCCGCCTGGCGGGTGGGCGACAAGACCGGCAGCAATGGCGAGGACACCACCAACGACATCGCGATCCTGTGGCCATTGGCCGGCGGCGCGCCGTGGGTGCTGACCAGCTACCTGCAGGGCGCCAGCGTCGATGACGCCGGGCGCAATGACGTGTTGCGGCAGGTAGCGGTTATCGCGGAGCGGTTGATGCGCGGTTGATCAACCGTTCCCCGAATCCCGCACCGCCTGCAGAAAGTCCCGCCCCCAGCGATCCACGTCGTAATACTCCACGCTGCCGAACAGCTGGCGCATGCGACCACCGGCTTCCTCGTCGGGCATCGACAATGCCTGCAACAACCCCGCGGTGAGATCGGCCGGGTCATGCGGGTTGGTCAACACCGCGCCCTTCAACTCGGCTGCGGCGCCAGCAAACTCGCTCAGCACCAGCACCCCATTGGTGCCTTCAATCCCCTGCGTGGCCACGAACTCCTTGGCTACCAGGTTCAAGCCATCGCGCAGCGGCGTGATCCACATCACCTGCGCCGCCGCGTAATGCGCCACTACCTCTTCGAACGGCAAGGCCTGCGCGAAGAACCGCACCGGGGTCCAGTCCAGCCGCGAGAAACGCCCATTGATCCGGCCCACGGCCTGCTCGATCTGGTTCTGCAACGTGCGGTACACGGTCATCTCGCGCGCGGCCGGCACGCACACCATCAGCAGGGTGACCTTGCCCTGCCGCTCGGGATGCTGCTCCAGCAGGCGCTCGAACGCCTCCAGCTTGGCCAGCGTGCCTTTGGTGTAGTCCAGCCGCTCCACCGACAGCACCAGCTTGCGCGCGCCGATCTCACGACGCAGCTTGAAGATGTCGTTGCGCACCTCCGCGCGCGCCAGCACCGCATGGATGCGGCGCAGGTCGGTGCCAACCGGATGCGCACCCAGCGCTACGTCGCGGTCGCCCACGCGCAGGCGCGTGGTCATGGTGTCCAAGCCCACTGCGCAGCCGTAGGTCAGGAAGCGCGGCGCGCAGCTTTCCCAGGCCAGGCGTTCGGCCGGCATCGCACCGCGTACCACGTCGACGAAATTCTCCACCTGGCGCGGAATATGGAATCCGATGTAGTCGCAGCTGAGCAGGCTGCCGATGATCTCGCGTCGCCACGGCACCACGTTGAACACGTCGGCCGATGGGAAGTAGGTGTGGTGGAAGAAGGCGATCTTGAGGTCCGGGCGCAGCTCGCGCAGCGTGCCGGGTACCATCCACAGGTTGTAGTCGTGGATCCACACCGTGGCGCCATGTGCGGCTTCGGCGGCCACCGCTTCGGCGAACTTGCGGTTCACCTTGAGGTAGACCTGCCAGTCGTCCTCGCGGAATCGCGCGCGTTCCCAGAATGCGTGCAGCATCGGCCAGAACGCTTCCTTGGAGAAGCGCTTGTAGAAGATGTCCACCTCCTGCTTGCTCAGCGGCACGCGCGCGGCAGTCAGGGTGGGGTAGCGCTCGGCATCCACCTGCAGGTGGGTCTGGAACGGACCGCGCTTGGGATCGTCGATGCCCCACGCCACCCAGGAGCCTTTCTGGCCGCCTTCGAAGAAGCTCAGAAGCGAAGGGATGATGCCGTTCGGTGAACGCGGTGGGCGCTGTACCACGACACCGTCTTCCACGACTTCATCGAACGGCAGGCGGTGGTACACCATCACCAGGTCGGCACCTTCGGCACGCGCCTGTGCCGGGGCCTGCAGCCAGGCATCATCGGCGGCAAGCAGGCCGAAGTGTTCGATCGCTTCGAGAATCCCGCCGCAGCCCGGCGCCTGTGCATGGAAGGTGTGTTCGAGCGTGGCGGTGGCCTCGGTCAGCGCCGGCTCGGATTCGCCCACGCACACGCCGCGGAAGCCGGCGCGGTACATCGACAGGTCATTGAGGGTGTCACCGGCGACCAGGATGCGGTCGCGCGGCAGCTCCAGCAGGCGCGCCAGCGCGGCCAGGGTGCGGCCCTTGTCGGTGTCCGGCGGCAAAATGTCCAGGTAGCGGTCGGCCGAATACAGCACGTCGCAGCCCAGCGCCTCGGCGGCCGCCTGGATCTGCGCGCGCAGCGGCGCCAGCGTTTCGGGATCGCAGAAATATGAGCAGCGGCGCTCCTGAGGCACGTCCTGGCGCTGCAGCGCGGTGAACGGGCGCATCGCCGCAGCGACCACGTGTTCACCGGGCCAGTGCGCGTCGATCATCGATTGCAGGGGCTGCAGCGGCTGCAGGGTATGGCCGTCGACTACGGTCGCGCCTACGTCGCAGACCACGTAATCAGGGCGCGGAATGGCGGGATCGGAGAGTAGCGGCATCACCGCTTCCAGGCCGCGGCCGGTGATGAAGATCAGGCGGATACCGGGGTGCTGGTCGACCAGCCGGTACAGGCGGTGGCGCGCGGCAGGGTCGCCGGCGAGAAAGGTGCCATCCAGGTCGGTGGCGAGGATCAGTTGCGGTGCCGGCGGGGCCGACGTGGTGCGGGGTGAGGTGGGCGTGGCGGGTGTCGATACAGTCAATGAACTTCCTTATCAGGCGGGTTGGGAGGGGTATCCGGCGGTGGCGCGACGTCGGTTTCGGGCATCAGCTCCAGCGCCGCCGGCGTAGTGCGCAACATCAGCCGGAACACCACCGGATGCGTGCGCAGGCGGCTGAAGCTGAGCAGGCGCGCGGTGGTGAACAGGGCCAGCGCACCAAGCACGACGGCGAAGTACAAGGGCAGGGCAGCCGTGCCGAACTGCTGCATGGCCGCGCCGGCCAGCGCCGGGCCGATCGCCGCGCCCACGCCATGCACCAGCAGCAGGCTGGAGCAGCCGGACAGCAGGTGTTCGCGCGGCAGGTAGTCGAGCATGTGCGCCACCGCGAACGGGTAGAGCGAAAACGCCAGGCCGCCATAGAAGAAGAACAGCCCGAACAGCAGCCAGGTCTGCACCTGGACCATCGGCATGGCTGCGATCACCGCAATGCCGCCAGCGGCCAGGCACAGCGCAACCAGTCCGGTACGGCGGTCGTGCCCATCGCTGATATGGCCCAGCGGCCACTGCAGCAGCGCGCCGCCGGCAATGGCGGTGAGCATGAAGCGCGCCACGCCGTCGCTGTTCAGCCCAACCTCACCGGCATACACCGGCAGCAGTCCCCAGAACGCACCCATGGCCAGTCCGGACAGGCCGGCCGCCACGGTGGCGACCGGCGCCATCGCGTACAGGTGGGACAGCTTCAGGCGCGGCACCGAGGGCACTTCCGGCGGAATCAGGCGGGTCGCGGTGATCGGCAGCACCGCCGCGCAGACGAGCATGGCGATCAGCATGAACATCGCGATCGACGGTGCGTTGCTGACCATCAGCAGGATCTGGCCGAGTGCCAATGCGGAAAGATTCACCACCATGTACAGCGAAAACGCGCGGCTGCGCTGGCGCGGGTCCGGCTCGGCGTTGAGCCAGCTTTCGATCACGGTGTACAGCCCGACCAGCGCGATGCCGGTGATGATGCGCAGCAGCCCCCACAGCCAGGCGTTCAGCCACAGCGGATGCAGCAGCACCGCAATGGCGGCGAGGGCAGCGAAGAAGGCGAACGCACGGATATGGCCGATACGGCGGATCAGCGACGGCGCGAAGAAGGTGCCCATGAAGAAGCCCGCGAAATAACCGGACATCACCAGGCCCAACGTACCGGCACCAAAGCCGGCCTCACCACCGCTTACCGCCAGCAAGGTGCCAAGCAGCCCGCTGCCGGTCAACAGCAGCGCGACGCCTGCCAGCAGGGCGGTCAGCCGCAACATGCGCGCAACCTTCGTGGGGAAGGCGAACAGGTCACGCTTATTACCCTAACACAGACGCAATCAACCCTTTGTTGCAGTAAAACGACGGGGAATTTGCGCTGTGCGCGCATGCGGGCTAGGGTGGTTGCATGACTGTGCATCGATATCTTCCTCTTGCTGCGGCCGTGTTGCTTGCTGGCTGCAACAGCCAGCGCGACCAGGTAGCCCATGACGTTGCGATGGCCCCGGCCGACGCATTTCTTGCAGCCGTGGCCGCGCATTGCGGCAAGGCCTACGACGGCCGCGTAGTGGTGAATGAGCCGCGCAGCGCGACTCCCGATCCGTTCGACGGCAAACGCCTGGTGATGCACGTGCGCGGCTGCGATGACGCCGCGCATGAGATCCGCATTCCCTTCCATGTGGGCGACGATCATTCGCGCACCTGGGTGCTCAGCCGCACCGACACCGGACTGCGCCTCAAGCACGACCACCGGCACGCGGATGGCAGCCCGGACGCAGTGACGATGTACGGTGGCGACAGCAGACCGCCCGGCACCGCGCAGCGCCAGTCGTTCCCGGTCGATGCCGACTCGGTGGCGATGTTCCGCAAGGCGGGCATGGAAGCCTCGGTAACCAATACCTGGGCGATGGAAGTAGAACCGGACAAGCAGTTCGTCTACGAGCTCACCCGGCCGGGCGGCCGGAAGTTCCAGGTGGTGTTCGACCTGGCACACCCGGTCGCGCTGCCGCCCGCACCGTGGGGTGCGGACGTTGCACCAGCCCCCTGACCCACGGTAGAGCCACGCCCTGCGTGGCTGAACCGCCGACCAGATTCACCGCCGTGCGCCGAACCTCGCCCGGCACCCATTGCTGACCCAGATCTGGTTGCCACGGAAGCCCCAGGTGTTGTTTTCCCGGCACGGGCTGCCCGAGAGCTGCTGGATCAGCACCGGTCGGCCCCGGCTCATGTCCCAGGCACAGGTCTGGGTGCGGTTGCCGGTGCTGCTGCAGGTTACGGTGTAGTTGCTGCCCGGCCCGCCCGGATTCCAGCCGCCCCCACGGCCGTCGACGAATTCGGCCCGGCAGCCCCCGCTGACCCAGACCTGGCCGTTGCGCGAGCCCCAGTTCCGGTTCTGCACGCAGGCCGTATTGGAGAGCTGACGGGACAGGCGCGCGCTGCGCCAGCCCGTGGCGCAGACCCGCTGGCGGTTGTCGTTGCTTTCGCAGCGGACCACCCCGTTGTTGCCACCCCCGGGGTTCCAGCCACCGCCGCCGCCCGGGTTCCAGCCCCCACCGGACCCGCTCAGCGAGGTGGCAATGTCCTGCTTGATGCGTGAAAAGCCCCAGGACGACTGGTTCACCTGGTCGAGGTAGAAGCGCATCTGGTCGTTCGGGATCGTGCGGCCCCCCGACTGCTCCCGGTATTCCTGGGAAATGACCCGCTGCTGGTCGGTGATGGACAAGGTACGGAGGTTTTCCGGGGCATAGGCCCGGGCGTTGACCTGGGCGTGCAGGGTCGGGGCGCTGCACGCCAGGACGGCCGTGAGGCAGGCAATAGCGAAGCGGTTCATGGCAAATCCCCTTGCGCATGGTGGTTCCGGCACTATCTGCCCGGCCAGATCAAGCCCGTGTGACCGTCCGGATTTGCCCCAACGGGTCGCCGGCCGCAGAATAACGGGCTGACCGGTGCCGCCTGGCGCCGGCAATCTCCTGCGGAGCTTTACCCCCATGCGTACCCACTTCTGCGGCCTGGTCGACGAGACCCTGATTGGCCAGACTGTCACCCTCGCCGGCTGGACCGACGTTGCCCGCAACCTGGGCGGCGTGTGCTTCATCGATCTGCGCGATCATGAAGGCATCGTGCAGGTGACCGTGGAGCCGGAGAACGCCGACGTGTTCGCGGTTGCCGCCAGCCTGGGCTACGAAGACGTGCTGCAGGTGGAAGGCGTGGTGCGCAAGCGTCATGCGGTAAACGACAAGATCAAGACGGGTCAGGTCGAGATCGTCGCCACCCGCATCACCGTACTGAACAAGGCCGAGCCGCTGCCGTTCCACGCGCACGAGAACCCGGGCGAAGAAACCCGCCTCAAGTACCGCTACCTGGACCTGCGCCGCCCGGAAATGCAGCGCATGCAGCGCACCCGCATCAAGCTGGTGCAGGCCCTGCGCCGCCACCTGGACGAAAAGGGCTTCCAGGACATCGAAACGCCGATCCTGACCAAGGCCACCCCGGAAGGCGCACGCGACTTCCTGGTGCCGGCGCGCATGCACCCGGGCGAGTTCTACGCCCTGCCGCAGAGCCCGCAGCTGTTCAAGCAGATCCTGATGGTGGCCGGCTTCGACCGCTACTACCAGATCGCGCGCTGCTTCCGCGACGAGGCCCTGCGCGCCGACCGCCAGCTGGAATTCACCCAGCTGGACATGGAATTCGCCTTCGTCCGCGAGCAGGACGTGCAGGACTTCGTCGAGTCGATGATCCGCGCGATCTTCAAGGAAGTGGTCGACGTCGATCTGGCCGCTACCTTCCCGCGCATGACCTGGGCCGAGGCGATGCGTCGCTACGGTTCGGACAAGCCGGACCTGCGCATCGCGCTGGAACTGGTGGACGTGGCTGAACTGGTCAAGGACAGCGAGTTCGCCGTGTTCACCGGCCCGGCCAACGATGCCGAGGGTCGCGTTGCCGCGCTGCGCATCCCGGGCGGTGCATCGCTCAGCCGCAAGCAGATCGACGAGTACGCCGCGCATGCCGCCAAGTACGGCGCCAAGGGCCTGGCTTACATCAAGATCGCCGACAACGGCGAAGTCAGCTCGCCGATCCAGAAGTTCTTCAGCGAAGCCTCCTTCGCCGCGTTGGTCGCGCACGTCGGCGCAGGCAACGGCGACATCGTGTTCTTCGGTGCCGGTGGCTACAACAAGGTCTCCGACTTCATGGGCGCGCTGCGCCTGAAGGCCGGCAAGGACTTCGGCCTGGTCGCCGACGGCTGGGCACCGCTGTGGGTCACCGACTTCCCGATGTTCGAGTGGGACGAGGAAGAACAGCGCTACGTCGCCCTGCATCACCCCTTCACCGCACCGGCCGTGGACGACATCGCCGACCTGCGCGCCAATGCCCGTACCGCCGTCTCGCGCGGCTACGACATGGTGCTCAACGGCAATGAAATCGGCGGTGGTTCGATCCGTATCCACCGTCCGGACATGCAGAGCGCGGTGTTCGAGCTGCTCGGCATCGGCGCCGAAGAAGCCCGCGCCAAGTTCGGCTTCCTGCTCGACGCGCTGAACTACGGCGCGCCGCCGCACGGTGGCATCGCCTTCGGCATCGACCGCATCGCCGCGCTGATGGCCGGCACCGAGTCGATCCGCGACGTGATTCCGTTCCCGAAGACCACCGGCGCGCAGTGCCTGATGACCGGCGCCCCGTCGCCGATCCCGGACGAGCAGCTGGCCGAAGTGCACATCCAGGTCCGCCCGAAGAAATAACCGCCAGGAGATCCAGAAATGTCCGACGTTGCGTTCGTAGTGGAATGGGAAAAGCTGGGCAATGAGGGCAGCGATGCCAACCTGGTGACCGAACGCGCCCGCGTGTTCGGTGGCTGGCTGGTGCGCGTGGGCACCAACCCCGCCGCGATGGCGCTGACCTTCGTCGCCGATGGCGAAGGCCGCTGGGACGGTGAGGACTTCGGCGTCGAGGATTACGAGGACGACGAAGAAGAAGGCGACGAGGAAGACGAAGAGTACGAAGAAGGCGAGGACGAAGAGGAAGAGGACGAGGAGGAGTACGAGGAAGAGGACGAAGACGGCGAAGAAGAAGACGCCGCCAAGGGAAGCCAGGCCTGAGGCCTGCCCGGGAGCCTTCCATGTACACCATCCGCCGCGCCGGCCCCGAAGACGCACCGACCCTGTCGGTGCTGGCCACCCGCACCTTCGTGGAAACCTTCGGCCACCTGTATCCGCCGCAGGACCTGCAGGATTTCCTCGACGAGGCCTACGCGGTCGACCGCCAGCAGGTGATCCTGTCCCACCCCGATTACGCGGTGTGGTTGCTCGAACGCGATGGCGTGGCCGTGGGCCATGCCGCCGCCGGCCCGTGTGGCCTGCCGCATGACCAGGTGCAGGCCGGCGATGGCGAGCTCAAGCGGCTGTATCTGATCAAGGACGAGCAGAGCAGTGGCTGGGGCAGTCGCCTGCTGGAAACCGCGCTGGCCTGGCTGGAACGTGACGGCCCGCGCACCCTGTGGCTGGGCGTGTGGTCCGAAAATTTCGGCGCGCAGCGTTTCTACGCCCGTTACGGCTTCGAAAAAGTGGGTACCTACGAGTTTCCGGTCGGGCAGGTGAGGGACCTCGAGTTCATCCTGCGCCGCACGCCGCAGGCTTCCTGAACGCCTTGCCACTGCTTCACCCGCCGTTCGTCAGTCCATTTGTCTAATAGGGCCGTCGACCCCTGCTGGAACGGTTTCGCACCGGCTACGCTGCACCCATGACTCCCCCCGTTTTACTGCTGCATGGCATCTGGAATGCCCGCGCCTGGGTCGGCCCGTTGGCCTGGCGCCTGCGCGCGCGCGGCTTCAGCGTGGACACCTTCGGCTATTCCAGCGTGTTCGGCGGCCCCGACGTGGCCGTACCGCAGCTCCTGCAGCGGCTCAAGGACAGCGGCCCGGTGGCTCTGGTCGGGCACAGCCTGGGCGGTCTGGTCGCTCTGGAGGCGCTGCGCCGCGAACCTGACCTGCCAGTCTCCCGCGTGGTCTGCCTGGGCTCGCCGCTGCGCGGCAGCGGCACCGCCCGCACCCTGGCCGAACACGGCTGGTCGGCGGCGCTGGGCCGCAGCTCCGACCTGCTGCTCGATGGCCTGCCGGACTGGCAGGGCAGGGCGCAGGTCGGGCTCATCGCCGGTTCGGTGCCGCACGGCCTGGGTAGCCTGCTCGGGGCGATCGGCGAGGCGTCCGACGGCACCGTGGCGCTGGATGAGACCCGCCTGCCGGGCCTGGCCGACCACTGCGTGGTGGCCGCCAGCCACAGCGGCCTGGTGTTCTCGCCCGACGCTGCCCGCCAGACAGCCGCATTCCTGCGCGATGGCTGCTTCCGCCCGGACCGTACCGCCCACGCCGCCTGAGCGGCCGATCAGGTAGAATCCGCGCCCTGTTCCCACGCAAGCACGGAAACACCCATGGGTAGAGGCCCTTCCATCGAAAACCGCAAAAACGCGTCTGACGCGAAGCGCGGCAAGATTTTCACCAAGATCATCCGCGAGATCGGCGTTGCCGCGCGCGGCGGTGGAGGCGACCCCAACAACAACCCGCGCCTGCGCGTGGCCATGGACAAGGGCCTGGCCTCGAACATGTCCAAGGACGTGATCGAACGGGCCATCAAGAAGGCCACCGGCGAGCTGGAAGGGGTGGAGTACGAGGAGATCCGCTACGAGGGCTATGCCCCCGGTGGCGTGGCCGTGATCGTCGACTGCCTGACCGACAACCGCGTGCGCACCGTGGCCGATGTCCGCCACGCGTTCAGCAAGTGCGGCGGCAACATGGGCACCGAAGGCTCGGTGTCGTTCATGTTCAAGCGCGTCGGCGTGCTGCATTTTGCCGGCGGCGCCAACGAAGACGCCGTGACCGAGGCGGCCATCGAGGCCGGTGCGGATGACGTGGTGGTCTATCCCGAAGATGGCGCGATCGACGTGTTGACCGCAGCGGACATGTACCACGCGGTCAAGGAAGCCATGGAGGCGGCCGGCCTGAAGCCGGACCACGCCGAACTGACCTTCCGCGCCGACAACGACATCAAGGTCGAGGGCGACACCGCCCTGCAGGTCAAGAAGATGCTCGACATGCTGGAAGACCTTGACGACGTGCAGGACGTGTTCTCCAACGCCGACCTCGGCGCGGACGCCTACGCCTGACGGCGTAGCCCGGCATGATCCGCATCCTCGGCATCGACCCCGGTTCGCAGCGGACCGGGGTCGGCATCATTGACGTCGAACCGTCCGGCAAGGTGGTGCACGTGCATCACCTGCCGCTGGTGCTGCTGGGCGCGGACGACTTCCCGCAGCGGATGAAGCTGCTGGTGCTGGGGCTCAATGCGCTGGTGGAAGAGTACCGCCCGCACGAAGTGGCCATCGAAAAGGTGTTCATGGCGCGCAACCCCGACTCGGCCCTGAAGCTGGGCCAGGCGCGCGGCGCGGCGATCTCGGCGGTGGTCATGCGCGACCTGCCGGTGCACGAGTACGCGGCCAGCGAGATCAAGCTGGCGGTGGTCGGGCGCGGCGGGGCGGAAAAGCAACAGGTCCAACACATGGTCGGGCTTATGCTCAACCTGAAAACCAAGCTGCAGGCCGACGCCGCCGACGCGCTCGCCGTGGCCATCACCCATGCCCATGTACGGGCGACGGCGCAGCGCCTTGGGGTCAATGCCCGCCAGGCCTGGAGCCGGAAATGAGGACATCTGCATGATTGGTCGTCTGCGTGGGATCCTGGCGTACAAGGCGCCGCCGTGGCTGCTGATCGACGTCAACGGGGTGGGGTATGAGCTGGAAGCGCCGATGAGCACCTTCTACGACCTGCCCGACCTGGGCCGCGAGGTGATTCTGTTCACCCACTACGCGCAGAAGGAAGACAGCGTGTCGCTGTACGGCTTCCTGCGCGAGGGCGAGCGCCGCCTGTTCCGCGACGTGCAGAAGGTCAGCGGGATCGGCGCCAAGATCGCACTGGCGGTGCTGTCCGGGGTGAGCGTGGACGAGTTCGCACGGATGGTGCAGGCCGGCGACATCACCGCGCTGACCCGCATTCCCGGCATCGGCAAGAAGACCGCCGAGCGCATGGTGCTGGAGCTGCGCGACCGCGCGGCCAACTTCAGTGGCGGCGGCGCGCCGATTGCCGGTGCGATCGGCACCGATCCGGTTTCCGAAGCGACCGTGGCCCTGCAGCAGCTGGGTTACAAGCCCACCGAGGCGGCGCGCATGGCACGGGATGCCAACAGCGAGGGCGACGATGTCGCCACCGTGATCCGCAAGGCCCTGCAGGCCGCGCTGCGCTGAGCGCGCCGGCCCATATCCCCAACGACTGACGCCCTTCCGGAGTCCCATGTCCAGCTCTTCCACCCAGCACGAGAACGGCCACGCCGGGCACGGCCACGCGCCGGCCGCCAGCGGCCTGGCCCTGATCGTCGGCGCCATCGGCGTGGTCTTCGGCGACATCGGTACAAGCCCGCTGTACACGCTGAAGGAAGCGTTCTCGCCGCACTACGGGCTCACCAGCGACCACGACACCGTGCTGGGTGTGCTGTCGCTGGCGTTCTGGGCGCTGAACATCGTGGTGACCCTGAAGTACGTCACCATCATCATGCGCGCCGACAACGACGGCGAGGGCGGGATCATGGCGCTGATGGCGCTGACCCAGCGCACGCTGAAACACGGCTCGCGCTCGGCGTACGTGGTCGGCATCCTCGGCATCTTCGGTGCCTCGCTGTTCTTCGGCGACGGGGTGATCACCCCGGCCATTTCGGTGCTGGGCGCGGTCGAAGGCCTGGAAGTGGCCGCACCGGGGCTGCATGCGTTCATCGTGCCGATCACCGTGGTGGTGCTGCTGGCAGTATTTGCCGTGCAGCGCTTCGGTACCGAGCGGATCGGCAAGCTGTTCGGGCCGATCACCTCGATCTGGTTCATTTCGCTGGCCGCGATCGGCATCTGGAACATCGTCGATTCGCCGGAAGTGCTCAAAGCGTTCAACCCGATCTGGGCGGCGCGCTTCTTCATGGACCATGGCTGGCACGGCATCTTCATCCTCGGCGCGGTGGTGCTGGCGGTGACCGGTGGCGAGGCGCTGTACGCCGACATGGGCCACTTCGGTGCCAAGCCGATCCGCCACGCCTGGTACTTCTTCGTGCTGCCGTGCCTGGTGCTGAACTATCTGGGGCAGGGCGCACTGGTGCTCAACCATCCAGAGGCGCTGAAGAACCCCTTCTTCGAGGCGGTGCCGCCGTGGGCGCTGTATCCGATGATCATCCTGGCCACCATGGCCGCGGTGATCGCCTCGCAGTCGGTCATCACCGGTGCGTTCTCGGTTTCGCGCCAGGCCATGCAGCTGGGCTACATCCCTCGCATGCGCATCAAGCACACCTCGCACGACACCATCGGCCAGATCTACATCCCGGGCATCAACTGGGGCATCGCGGTGATGGTGATCGGCCTGGTGCTGGCCTTCCGCAGCTCGTCCAACCTGGCCGTGGCCTACGGCATCTCCGTGTCGGCGACGATGCTGATCGACACCCTGCTGCTGGCCCTGGTGGCACGCTCGCTGTGGCCGAAGGCCCGCAAGTGGATCCTGCCGCTGTGCGTGGTGTTCTTCATCATCGACCTCGGTTTCGTCATCGCCAACGGTGCCAAGCTGCTGCAGGGCGCCTGGTTCCCGGTGGTGCTGGGCATCTTCCTGTTCACCATGATGCGCACCTGGCGCCGTGGCCGCGAGCTGCTGCGCGATGAGATCCGCAAGGACGGCATCCGCCTGGATACCTTCCTGCCGGGCCTGATGCTGGCACCGCCGGTACGCGTGCCGGGCACTGCGGTATTCCTCACCGCCGACCCGACCGTGGCCCCGCATGCGCTGATGCACAACCTCAAGCACAACAAGGTGCTGCACGAGCGCAACGTGTTCCTGCACGTGGAAACCCTGCCGATTCCGTATGCGATGGAAGGGCAGCGGCTGAAGATCGAATCGGTAGGCGACGAGTTCTATCGCGTCTACGTGCGCTTCGGTTTCATGGAGACCCCGGACGTGCCGCTGGCGCTGATGCGCTCGTGCGACCACGGTGGCATCTATTTCGACCCGATGGACACCACCTTCTTCGCCAGCCGCGAGACCATCGTGGCCACCGCCAACCGCGGCATGCCGATCTGGCGCGACAAGCTGTTCGCGTTGATGCACCGGAACGCGGCGCCGGCGACCGGGTTCTTCCGGATTCCGGGGAACCGTCTGGTCGAACTTGGCGCGCAGGTCGAGATCTGACTGCGTCAGACCTCGACCTGCGGCCCAAGGTTTGCTGCGCAAACCTCGGGACCCGGGGCATTCCACCTTATCCCCGCGCCGTTGGCGCGCCCCCTTGAACAACAAGGGGGCTCTCCCCCAGACGCGTCGCCGGTAGCGCCGGCCGTTGGCCGGCCCGCAGGAAGCCCCGAAACATGCGTCATTGCTTCATAATCGGGAAATGACCGACGACCGCATCATTGGCGCCGGTGCCACCCGCGAGGATGACACCACCGACGCCAGCATCCGCCCCAAGCGCATGGCCGACTATCTTGGCCAGGCGCCCGTGCGCGAGCAGCTGTCGATCTATATCGAAGCGGCCAAGGCCCGGGGCGATGCGCTGGACCATGTGCTGATCTTCGGGCCGCCCGGCCTGGGCAAGACCACCCTGAGCCACGTGATCGCCAACGAGCTGGGCGTGGCGCTGCGGGTGACCTCGGGCCCGGTGATCGAAAAGGCCGGCGACCTGGCCGCCCTGCTTACCAACCTGCAGCCGCACGACGTGCTGTTCGTGGATGAAATCCACCGCCTGTCGCCGGTGGTGGAAGAAGTGCTGTACCCGGCGATGGAAGATTTCCAGATCGACATCATGATCGGCGAGGGCCCCGCGGCGCGCTCGATCAAGATCGACCTGCCGCCGTTTACCCTGATCGGCGCCACCACCCGGGCCGGCCTGCTGACCGCGCCGCTGCGCGACCGCTTCGGCATCGTGCACCGGCTGGAGTTCTACACCCCCGAGGAGCTGACGAAGATCGTCCGGCGATCGGCGGCGATCCTCGGCATCGACTGCACCGCCGAAGGCGCGGCGGAAATCGCGCGGCGCTCGCGCGGCACCCCGCGTATCGCCAACCGCCTGCTGCGCCGCGTGCGCGACTACGCCCAGGTCAAGGCCAACGGACATATCGACCAGGACGTGGCGCAGGCCGCCATGCAGATGCTCAAGGTCGACCCGGAAGGTTTCGACGACCTCGACCGGCGCATGCTGCGCACCCTGATCGATTACTTCGACGGCGGCCCGGTCGGCGTGGAATCGATGGCCGCAGCCCTGTCCGAAGAGCGCGGCACGCTGGAAGACGTGGTCGAACCCTACCTGATCCAGCAGGGCTTCCTGGTGCGCACCGCGCGCGGCCGCATGGCCACCCACAAGGCTTACCGCCACCTGGGGCTGAAGCCGAAGAACCCGCCCGCCGACCTGTTCGCGGAGGTTCCCGATGTCGGTTGACGCGCGGTTCAGTTGGCCGACACGCATATATTGGGAAGATACCGACGCTGGCGGCGTGGTCTACCACGCCCGCTACGTGGCTTTCATGGAACGGGCGCGCACCGAATGGATGCGGGCCCTGGGGTACGGCCAGGAACGCACCCGCACCGAGCATGGCCTGGTGTTCGCGGTCCGGTCGATGACCCTGGACTTCCTGAAGCCGGCGCGGCTGGACGACGCGCTGGAGGTGACCGCCACGCTGGTGCAGTGCAAGCGCGCCAGCATGGTGTTCGAGCAGGCAGTGTGTCGCGGCGACGAAACGCTGCTGACCGCACAGGTAAAGATCGCGGCATTGGACGCCTCCACATTCAAGCCGCGCGGCATGGACGATGTCCTCCACGCCGCGCTGAAACCCCACGTTATTCAAACAGCCGCATATTGAGGAACAACGGATGATCGCAATGCTTTTGGCCCTGCAGGCCACGGTGGTCGAAGCGCTGCCGCAGGAAGTCACCAGCGCCGCGTCGCAGACCGTCGCCCAGGCCGCGCACGGCGGTGGCATCAACTACCTGGACCTGATGATCAAGGCCAGCCTGCCGGTGAAGATCATCGTGCTGCTGCTGCTGGTCGGCTCGTTCATCAGCTGGGTGATCATCTTCCGCAAGGCGCGCGTGTTCAACGCCGCCAACCGTGAGGCCGACGAGTTCGAAAGCCGCTTCTGGTCCGGTGCGGACCTGGGCAAGCTGTACAGCGCCGCCACCGACCGCAACCGCAAGGTCGGCGGTCTGGAAGCGATCTTCGAAGCCGGCTTCCGCGAGTTCACCCGGCTGCGCGACAAGCGCCGCCTGGACGGTCGCGCCCAGCTTGAAGGCGCCCAGCGCGCCATGCGCACCACCTACACCCGCGAAGTGGACCAGATGGAGCGCAGCCTGGAGCTGCTGGCCAACATCGGTTCCACCGCCCCGTACGTGGGCCTGGTCGGCACCGTGTTCGGCATCATGGTGACCATGCACGACATGATCAACAGTGGCGAGCAGGCCGGTATCGCCTCGGTCGCCCCGGGTATTTCCGAAGCGCTGTTCGCGACCGCGATCGGCCTGTTCGTGGCGATTCCAGCGGTGTGGGCCTACAACCGCTTCACCACCCGCGTCGAGCGCCTCTCGGTCCGCTTTGAAACCTTCGCCGAAGAGTTCAGCTCGATCCTGCAGCGCCAGTCCGCAGGCGACGAGTAAGCGCCCAGCACAAGGACTCTGCCATGACCGCTGCCATCGGCCGCCGCAAGCGCCGCAAGCTCAAATCCGAAATCAACGTCGTGCCGTACATCGACGTCATGCTGGTGCTGCTGATCATCTTCATGGTCACCGCGCCGCTGCTCACCCTGAGCTTTGAAGTGGACCTGCCCAGCTCGCAGGCCAAGGCCCTGGAAAGCAAGCAGGACCCGGTGATCGTCTCGGTCCGCCTGGACGGCCAGCTCAGCCTGAAGCTGCCTGAGGCCAAGGAGCCGGCGCCGATGGAGGCTGCCGAGCTGCAGGCCCAGCTCGGCGCACTGGCCGCGCAGGACAAGAACCTGCGCGTGATCGTGGCCGCCGACAAGGCTGTGGCCTACGAAAAGGTCGTGGCCGCCATGGACGTGATCAAGCGCGCCAACGTGGAAAAGTTGGGTCTGGCGACCGATGCAAACTGACGTCCTGCCCCCGCAGCGCCAGCCTGAGGAGAAGTGGGGTCTGCCGATCGCGCTGGCGATCCTCGTGCATCTGCTGCTGGCGCTGGTGTTCATCGCCGCGTGGCTGTGGTCGCCGCAGCGCTCCACGGAGGCGGCGGCGGGTGACCCGGCGATCGAGGCCAGCCTGCAGCTGAGCGCTTCGGAAGCCGCCGCTGCCCGCCAGGCGCTGCGCGCTTCTGAAAAACTGCCCGACCTGCCCGAGCCGGTGGCCGAGCCGATCCCGGTGGAAGAAGACACCGTGCCGCCGCCGCAGCCGCTGCCCGAGCCGCGCCCGCAGGACGCGCCGACCCCGCAGCAGCAGAACGCCCAGGAACGCATCGCCCAGCCGGACACGGTCGACCAGGCCGCGGTCAACGCGATGTCGATCTCGGCCGAGAAGGCCAAGCAGGAACAGGAAGCCAAGCGCCGCCAGGAGCAGATCGACCTGACCGAGCGCAAGCGCGTGGAAGAGGCCGAGCAGAAACTGCGCCTGGCCAAGCAGCAGGAAGAAGCCGCGCAGAAGAAGAAGCTGGCCGAGCAGGAACAGAAGGCCAACGACGTCAAGGCCGAAGCCGAGCGCCAGAAGAAGATCGCCGAGATCCGCAGCCGCCGCGAGGCTGCCGAGAAGGAAGCCAAGCTGGCCGAGCAGAAGCTGCGCCAGCTGGCCGCCGCACGCGCGGCCACCGGGCAGTCCACCGCCGGTTCCACCGGCGCAGCGCAGCCGGCCGCCGGTGGCGGCGGCACCAGCGACGACCTGCGCGCCAAGTACGCCGCGGCAATCCAGCAGAAGGTACTGGCGTCCTGGACCCGCCCGGACAACGTGCCGTTCGGCCAGCGCTGCAAGATCGAAATCGTGCAGCTGCCGGGCGGCAACGTCAGCTCGGCCAAGGTCAGCCCGGACTGCCCGTTTGATGAGGCCGGCCGCCGCTCGATCGAAGCGGCGGTCCTCAACGCACAGCCGTTGCCATACCGCGGTTTCGAGACCGTATTCTCGCGCCAGCTCAACTTTACGTTTACCGCCCAGGACTGAGGTCTTGGGCGGTTTCGTTAACGAGCCGTGATTTCCAGCGCCGCGACCACTCGGATTTCACACCCGGTTGGTTCATCATTGCGAAACGGTTCACCGCCGTACTGATATCCCTCGTTCTGGTTTTTCCCCTATAGAGCGCCCATGAAGAAGATGCCTCGCTGGTTTGCCGTGTTCGCGGTCTTGTTGTTGCTGCCTTTTGCCGCCGTTGCGCAGCAGAGGGGCCTGGATATCGACATCATCGGCGGCAACGCCTCCGCGCTGCCCATCACCGTGGTCCCCATGCCCTATCAGGGCTCGGCCGCCGCCCCGCAGACCGACGTGGCCTCGGTGGTGCGCGCCGACCTGGAGCGTTCGGGCCAGTTCCGCACCCTTCCGGAAGCGCAGATTGTTGAAAAGCCGACCCGTGGCAGCGAGATCCAGTTCGCCACCTGGCGCGCGCTGAAGCAGAACTACATCGTGGTTGGCCGGGTCATGGACGCCGGTGCCGGCGCCTACCGGGTCGAGTACGAGCTGTACGACGTGCCCAAGGGCGAGCGCCTGCTTGGCCTGGCCATGACCGCCCGTGGCAATGCCATGCGCGACGTCGCCCACCAGATGGCCGACGCCATCTACGAGAAGATCACCGGCGTTCGCGGCGCGTTCTGGACCCGTATCGCCTACGTCACCGCCAGCGGCAAGGGCGACGCCATGCGCTACGCGCTGATGGTGGCCGACTCGGACGGCTTCAACCCGCAGACCATCGTGCGCTCGGCCGAGCCGCTGCTGTCGCCGTCGTGGAGCCCGGACGGCAACCGTCTGGCCTACGTCAGCTTCGAGCGTGGCAATTCGGCGATCTACATCCAGAACATCTCCACCGGCGCTCGTGAACTGGTCACCAGCTTCCGCGGCATCAACAGCGCCCCGTCGTTCTCCCCGGACGGCCGTCGCCTGGCCCTGTCGCTGTCGCGCAGCGGCAACCCGGAAATCTACGTGATGGACCTGGGCAGCAAGCAGCTCACCCAGCTGACCAACCACTTTGCGATCGACACCGAGCCGACCTGGAGCGCCGACGGTTCCAGCGTGTACTTCACGTCCGACCGCGGCGGCCGCCCGCAGATCTACCAGGTGCCCTCCACCGGTGGCAGCGCCTCGCGCGTGACCTTCCAGGGCAACTACAACGCCACCCCGAGCATCTCCTACGACGGCAAGAAGCTGGTCGTGGCGCAGGGCAGCGGCAACACCTACAAGATCGCGATGATGGACAGCAGCCTGGGTTCCCCGCGCTGGAGCACGCTGTCGCCGGGCTCGCTGGATGAGTCCCCGACCTTCGCCCCCAACGCCAGCATGGTGCTGTACGCCGCCCGCGAAGGTGGCCGTGGCGTGCTGTATGCCGTTTCGGCCGATGCGCGCGTGCGCCAGCGCCTGGTGCTGGCCGACGGTGATGTTCGCGAACCTTCGTGGTCGCCATACCGTACAAAGCGCTAACAGAGTGTTAAGATCCGCACGTATTCATCCCACATCCGGCTTTAGGAGCCTCAAAGGTATTTCATGAACAAGACCTCCCGCGTTTTGCTTGTCTCCCTGTTGTCCGTGGCCGTCCTGGCCGGTTGCTCCAAGAAGGTCAAGGAAGCTCCGGAAGCTCCGGTTGACACCGGCAGCACCACCCAGCCGACCGGCCCGTCGACCTCCGGCCTGTACGGCCCGGGCGACCTGGACACCGACGCCTGCCTGCGTCAGCGCGTCGTGCTGTTCGACCTGGACCAGGAAGCGATCAAGCCGGAGTTCCAGGCTCAGATGGCCTGCCACGCCAAGTACCTGCGTGACCGTCCGTCGGCCCGCATGACCCTGCAGGGCCACACCGACGAGCGCGGTTCGCGCGCGTACAACCAGGCCCTGGGTGAGCGTCGTGGCAACGGCGTCAACTCGGCCCTGCAGGCCAACGGTGGCTCGGCTTCGCAGCTGACCGTCGTGTCCTACGGTGAAGAGCGTCCGGTCTGCACCGAGTCGAACGAGTCCTGCTGGTCGCAGAACCGTCGCGTCGAAATCGTCTACACCGCGCAGTAATCCATGCGCATTGGCATCAAAACCTTGATGCTGGTCGTTGCGGCAGCCCTCGTGGCTGCCGCACCGGCGCAGGCCCAGCGGCAGAGCCTGGCCGACCGCGTTGGTGCGCTCGAGCAGCAGGCCTACAACAACAGCTCCAACCAGGATCTGTTGAACCAGGTCACCCAGCTGCGCCAGCAGATGCAGCAGCTGCAGAGCACCGTTGAGCAGCTCCAGCACGAAAACGCCCAGTTGAAGCAGACCTCGCAGGACCAGTACCTGGACCTGGATGGACGTCTGAACCGTATTGAAGGGGGCAGCGCCCCGATCCTTCCGGCCGCTCCGGCCGCGAACGCTCCCGCTGCTGCACCCAAGCCCGCCGTACCGGCAGCGGCCGCCACCGAGCGGCCGCCTTCCGTACACGGCGACCCGGGCAGCCTGGCCGCCAGTGGCGACGAGCGCACCGCCTACAATGTCGCCTTCGATTCGCTCAAAGCCGGCAAGTACGACGACTCCGCGCAGCTGTTCCTGAGCTTCCTGGAGCTGTACCCGAACGGCGTCTACACCCCAAATGCCCTGTACTGGCTGGGTGAAAGCTACTACGCCACCCGCAATTTCCCGCTCGCCGAGGCGCAGTTCCGCGACCTCCTGGCGCGCTACCCGACCCACGACAAGGCCTCTGGTGGCCTGTTGAAGGTCGGCCTTTCGCAGTATGGCGAAGGCAAGATCGACGAAGCCCAGGCCACCCTGGAGCAGGTCGTCAGCACCTATCCCGGCTCGGACGCCGCGCGCACCGCGCAGGACCGTCTGCAGGCCATCCGCCTCGGCCAGCAGATCCGCTGAGGCACCTCCCGGCCCAGGCCGGTATAATTCCCCGTTGGCCCGACGCAATCGGCCACACCCGGTAGAGCCACGCCCTGCGTGGCTGCTGTCGTTTCCGAAACCGCATTTCCTGATTCCGAACATGACCACCGCCACGTCCGACGCCATCGCCACCCCGAGCGAGATCGTGCAATCCCCGCTGCCGCGCCTGAAGATCACCGAGATCTTCACCTCGCTGCAGGGCGAAGCCGACGCCGCCGGCTGGCCCACCGTGTTCGTGCGCCTGACCGGCTGCCCGCTGCGCTGCACCTACTGCGACACCGCCTACGCCTTCCACGGCGGTACCTGGTGGGACATCGACGCAATCGTGGCCGAGGTACTGGCCCAAGGCGTACAGCACGTCTGCGTGACCGGTGGCGAGCCGCTGGCGCAGAAGCGCTGCCTGGTGCTGCTGGAGAAGCTGTGCGAGGCCGGCATGGACGTCTCGCTGGAAACCTCCGGCGCACTGGATGTCAGCGGCGTGGACCCGCGCGTCTCGCGCGTGGTCGACCTGAAGACCCCGGGCTCGGGCGAGATGGCCCGCAACCGGCTGGAAAACCTGCCGCTGCTGACCCGCCGCGACCAGATCAAGTTCGTGCTGTGCAGCCGCGACGACTACGAATGGGCGCGCGACATGCTGCGCGAGCACCGCTTGAACGAGCGCTGCATGGTGCTGTTCTCGCCCAGCAAGGGCCAGGTCACGCCGCGCGAGCTGGCCGACTGGATCGTCGAAGACCGCTTGCCGGTCCGCTTCCAGATGCAACTGCACAAACTCCTCTGGGACGACGAGCCGGGCCGCTGAGCCCGCTCGAACGCCCCTGATGTACCGGCGCGGGACAGCGTGCTGGCTTTCCCGCAACCCACCGGAAACACCCTCATGAAGAACGCAGTTGTCCTCCTGTCCGGCGGCATGGATTCCGCCGCCGTCGTCGCCATGGCCCGCGAGCAGGGCTTCGCCGTGCATGCACTGAGCGTCCGCTACGGCCAGCGCCACACCTCCGAACTGGACGCCGCCGCCGCCGTGGCCCAGGCGCTGGGCGTGGTCGCGCACAAGACCGTCAACGTCGACCTGCGCAGCATCGGCGGTTCGGCCCTGACCGACGACATCGACGTGCCCGAAGCGGGCGGCGAGGGCATTCCGGTCACCTACGTGCCGGCCCGCAACACCATCATGCTTTCGGTCGCGCTGGGCTGGGCCGAAGTGCTGGGCGCCAACGACATCTTCTGCGGCGTCAACGCGGTGGACTACTCCGGCTATCCGGACTGCCGGCCGGAGTTCATCAGCGCGTTCCAGACCCTGGCCAACCTGGCCACCAAGGCCGGCGTGGAAGGGGCGGGCATCCAGGTGCACGCCCCGCTGCAGTTCCTGAGCAAAGCCGACATCGTGCGTGAGGGCGTGCGCCTGGGCGTCGACTTCGGCCTGACCGTCTCCTGCTACAACGCCGACGCCACCGGCGCGGCCTGCGGCCACTGCGACGCCTGCCGCCTGCGCGCCCAGGGCTTCGCCGACGCCGGCGTACCCGACCCGACCCGCTACGCCTGATCGCGACGCGCCGGGGTACGCCTGCGGCGCAAGATGGGTTAGAATGCGCACCCCCGGCGCGAAGTCGGGGCATGCAATGGGCCGTTAGCTCAGTCGGTAGAGCAGAAGACTTTTAATCTTTTGGTCGATGGTTCGAATCCATCACGGCCCACCAACTGCGACAAGGGTTTCAGCCCTTTCCCCTCGCTCCGCAATATCCAGACCGATACGCAACGGCCCTAAATCTTGTGGGCATGGGCCTTGTTGAAGCGCGGCTTCTCGGCGCGGATTGCGTGCTTTTCTGCCGCCTCGGCTTCCGCTCTCGACGGGTGCCATTCGACGGTGATTCTCTCGACCTGTCGGAACCACGATGCTGCGTAACCGTGCGCTCTGGTTCGCTGCATAGGGCTCGCAGAGATGCCGACATACAGCAGCTCGCCGGCCTGGTTGAAGTGCCTGTACAGGCAGACCTCGACCTTCTTCTCCGCCATCTTCACGTTGGTCCGGATCCAGTCCGAGAGCGTGACGATGTCCCAGAGTGCTTTCCCGTCCGCCGTGCGCATGGCAGCCACAGGGAAGTACCGCTTGCGCATGATCGCAGCGCCTTTCTCCGGTGGGACGCCCAGGTATAGGGCAACGGCGGCGGCATCCATCCACCTGCCGCTGACGAGGTCGTTTGCCGAGAGAGAACGGATGGAGGCGTCGCGTTCGATGGAAATCACTGGAGTTTCCCCTTCACTTCGTCGGGCTGGTCAACGCGCCGCGCCGCTTCCTCACGTAGATCTCGGTTGTGGTCACCGACTGGTGCCCCAGCTGCTGCTGTGCCTGGCGGATATCGCCGGCCGAATCGGCCTTGTCGGTGCCGGCCTTGGCCCGCAGATCACGGAACTGAAACTGGTCCTTCGGAATGCCTGCGCGCTCGCGTGCGCGGTCGAAGCGGTAGCGCAGCGCGTCCTTACCGATTGGCAGCCAGTCCTCGCCCAGCAGCAGCCGCGTGCTGATCGGCGCGTTGTCCGGGCGGTCGCGTGTGAGCAGCCGGTCGATCAGCACCTTCAGCTCGCCGGTGATGGCGATGCGCATCTGGGTCTTGGTCTTCCCTTGCCGCAGCACCAGCACGCCGTCCTTGATGTTCCTGCGGTCCAGCTCGCGCACGTCCGCCGGTCGCTGGCCGGTCAGGTAGGCCAGGTCCATCGCATCGCGCAGCACCTGGTCGGCGGCATCGTAGACCCGCTGCAGCACGTCGTCTTCCACGTACACGTCGCGCCCGGTCTCGCGGTTACGGTTGATGCCCAGGCACGGGTTGGGCAGGTCGGTGTATCCCTTCTGCCGGCACCAGTTCCACAGGTGCGACAGCAGCGACTTCTCGCGGTTCGCGCTGACCGGCGCGGCCTTCCGCGACAGCAGGTAGTTGTGCACGTGGCGTGGCTTGATGGACTCGAGCGGGCAGGGCGGGTCGTCGAAGTAGCGCTTCAGCATCGACAGCTCGCGCATGTTCACCGCCTGTGTGCCCGGCGCCTTCTTCGGGATGACCTCGACCTGATAACGCTCGGCAGCCTGTCGGAACGTCAGCGCGGCGCCTGCAGGGATCGCACCGGCATGCTCGAGCTCGGCCCATTTCTTGATGGCCAGGCCGTAGTCGCTGCCCAGCGGTGTCTCTTTGCGCGGCTTGCCTCCGTGGTCGTAATAGAAGTGCACCACGCCTGACTTCTGCTTGCGCTTGCGGAGCCGGGGGATTGCCCCAGCCTTGGTCGGTTTCCTTCCCATCATGCTGCCTTGTTGGATTCCCACTCTGCCGCCGGCGCGGCTTTCGGTTCGGGTTTGCCCTCGATCGCGGACCACAGCACAACCGGCCAGCCGTGGGCATCGAGATAGTGCCTGATCCCGTTCTGGACCAAGAACGCGGCTTGCCGTTTGCGCTGCGGGGTACGGGCCAGGGCCTTGATGTCGTCGCGGGACAGGTAGGGGCTGTCGGCCATGTTGATTTTCTCCTGTCAGTTCGTAGGCGCAGAGGTGGGATAGCAATCCATGTAGGCGCCGATCACCTCTGCGGCGACCTGCGGCACGATCGCGTTTCCGAAAGCCTTCAACGCGCCGGTGCGGGAGTACCAGTGGAACGCTTCCGGGTCCTGGGTGCCGGGCTCGAAACCGGGGCGCAAAGCAGCCACTCGACCGGAAAGCCCATGAGCCAGCAGGGGAATGCTGGGTTCAATCCGACGCCCTTTGTCGTCGTGTCCCGCGACCCGAATGGAGGCAGCCCAACTGCTAGACCGATGGCCTGCGACAGCGGGATCCCGGTGTCCTGCGGGCGAGGCGGCATGCAGCCGCGGCGCGAGTCCGCCGCGGTCGGCGTTGGCCACAACCGGTGGTTCTGCTGCAGCCAGAACACCTGCCGCGGCAACAGATCCAGCCGGCTCGCCCCGTCCTTCCGCGGGGCAAACGACATTCCCAGCGAATCCTTGTGGTCCCGGGTTGTCGGTGTGGGCCAGAGTCCAGAGTCGGTCTCGGCGATGCGGGGCGTCGACGGCACAAGCTGGGATAACGAGCGCCCTGCCGGCGTAGCCAATGCCTTCCAGGTCAGTGAGCACTCCGTCGATCCAATCCCGCCCAACCGCTGCCGCAACCTGCTCTCCCACGAAGAGAGCGGGCCGTCGGGCACGGACGAGTCGGAAGACGTGCGGCCACAGATGCCGATCGTCTGCCTGGGCTTTGCCTTGACCCGCGAGCGAGAACGGCTGGCACGGCGGGCTGCCGGACCAGATTTCTCGATCGTCGGGCCACCCAGCAAGTCGTGCTGCGAGGGGCCATCCACCGATGCCGGCGAAGAAGTGGCACTGCCGGTAGCCGGCAAGGTCGTCGGGTTGAACATCAGTAATGCTCCGGGTGTCGACATGGCCCGCGGGGATCAGGCGGGCGTCAATGAGGTTGCGCAGCCACTGCGCTACGAAGGGATCCCACTCGCTGTAATAGTTCATGCGCGAACGGCCCTCAGGGTTCGGCGCCAGCACCACCGCACCCCGCGCCAGGCGGCCGAGCACGCCCAGCCGATCAGGAACGCGATCAGCAGCAGCAGGCCCGCGATCAGGTACTTCGTAGGCCAGATCAGGAGGTCAGCCATTGGCGCTCTTCCTCTTCTTGCTGGCGCGTCCATCGGCGCCACCCTCGACAACCTGCCGGCGGGTGATGCTGTTCTTGCCGATGGGCGTGTTGCCCAGGGTCTGGACCTTGCCACCGGTGCGCTCGAACTCGGCGAGGTGGCCGGCCAGCTCCTGGCGCTCGACTTCTTTCTGCCGGTCGGTAGCCGCGCCGAAGAGCGGCTTTACGTGGATGCTGCTCACTGGGTCACCCCCATGCCGGCCAGGTCCAGCGTGTCGACGCGATCGCGCAGGCGGTGGCATGCCGCGCGCAGGGCCAGGGCGATCTCGCGGCGCTTGTCGTGCGAGTAGAAGTGCAGGCCCTCGGTGTGCAGCGCGCCCACCTCGTCGCGGCGGAACAGCCGGTAGACGACGATGCCGGTCACGCCCATCGGGACGCGGGCCCAGGAGAAGCGCCCATCCTTCCGGGGCGCCTTGCGGGTGACGGGGCGGCTCATGGCGTCACCACCTTGAACTCGATGACCCACACCCACGGGTTGCCGTCCCAGTCGCCGCCGGTGCTGGTCCAGAGGTCGCGGAAAGCTATCTCGGGTCGAGCGTCGCCGTGTCCGTAGGGGCCGTAGTACGTGACCCCATCATCGTTGTGCACTTCGATGCCTTCGGCGCACACATCGGCCTCGCTGATCGCCTGCAGCCGCTCCACGCGCACTTCGGTGATCTCCAGCACCAGCCGGCAGGCCCAGCGCGGCATGTGGATGCTGGGCATCCAACCGGCGCGGTAATCACCCAGACAAACATCAGCCGGAGTCTCGACCTTGTGGCAGGGGAGGTCGTCGCCAGCCTCCAAGCCGCACTCATCAGCGCGATATTCGATTCCGTCGTACCCACCCCACGGGTCAGGGCGAGAGCCGACGCCCCACGTCTCCCGCACCCAGAGCCTGTCGCCAGGCTTGCCGAAGGAACACAGGTTGTTGCCGGGGTCAGCGACGTACTCGGGGGTGAACATCCCAGGGCCGAGCCACTCCAAGCCTTCGCCTTTGACGGCGCGGCGGGTCTGGGTCTTCTGGCCGGCCAAGATGGCGTGCACCATGGGCCCGTTGAAAAGGATGGGACGTTCCCTGCTCATGCGTGGCTCCGTAGCAGCACGCGGCTCACCGGCCCATGCCACAGGTTGAAAGAGTTGTTGATTCGGACCTGCACCGGGTCACGCTGGATCGGCGGCAGGGGATCGCGTAGGCGGCGCTTGTCGGTCGCGCACGCCGTGCAGGTGGCGGACTTGCCGCGCTTCCCGTCGCTGGCGAACTGGTCCAGGCGTAGGCGGCGCTCACAGCTGGTGCAGCGCTTCTTCATGCGGACGGCTTCCTGCGGCTGCGCAGCGCCGCCCAGGTGAGGGGGAAGGGGCCACGTTTGGCGCGGTCGTAGGCGGTTTTGATGGACACGTCCACGCGCTTCGCGATCTGGCTGGTGGTGACCAGCTTTCCCTCGACGACGTGCGCGTACAGCGCGGCGCGGGTGCGGCCGGCGCGGATCGAGCGTTCCTGGCTGGTGGGGTAGCGCACAGCGTTCATCAGGCGGCCACCTGTGAGGCATGGTTCGCCGGCAGGTGCTCGCGCGCGAAGGCCAGGTAGTCCAACGCCAGCCGCATGCAGTCTTCGTGCAGGCCAGGGTAGCGGGTCACCTCGAGCAGTTGGGGTGGGGAAACCTGGTACTCCAGGTCTCCCACTTCCTTCAGCTCGAAAACGTTCCAGCGGAACACGTCCGCGCCGAACAAATCGAGGTAATACCGCCACTGGTAGCCTGACAAATACCGCTCGGCGTCGAATCGGCTAGTGGTCTTGTGGTCATCCACCCGCCGACCGTCCAGACAGTCGACCTTTCCGGTGACGGTCAGGTCACCGTAGACACCATAGGCCCGCACCTCGCGAATGCTCGGCAGCACCAGCTCCGCGTCCGGCAGGTGGAAGGTGTAGCCCATCGCCTGCAGCACGTCGTAGCTACCGTCATCCGCGTGTTCCAGGGCCTCATGGAAGGCGGTACCGGCAAGCATCGGCTTCGTGGGGTTGTCCACGGTTATGTATTCGACCAGCTGCTCTACCGGCTGATCGTCGTCCTCACGCCAGCGGCGGAAGGCTTCGATGTTGGACACGCGGGCCAGCATGATCAGGCTGCCTTCGGAGCGACGTATTCGCTGGCCTTCTTGTCGAAGGTCAGGCCCAGGGCGGAGGCGCGGTCGTTGAGCAGCACCTGCACCGCACGGCTGCTCTCCTTCGCGCTCTCGATCAGGGCGTTGATCCCTGCGGCATCCTCCACGTCCGCCAAGGTCTCGCGCCACTTCTCCAGCACCGCCTGCGCTTCGCGCTGCTCTTCGGTCATGGCGTTCAGCCGGTCCTTGATCTGCTGGATGACATCGGCCAGGAAGTTCGGCTCGCGTTCCGGGTGCGGTACTTCCAGCGGTTCCAGCTGCCCCGGATTCTTGCCGAAGGCGGCATCGGTCGGGCTGAAGTTGAGGATGCGGCGGCCGTCGCGAATGGACAGGCGGCCCATGGCGTCAGCGGCCTTATAGATCTCGCCCTTGCTGCCGCCCTGCACGTCCAGGCGCTCGATGATCTCGTCACCGTTGCGCTGTTCGTCCATGTGGGCGATCAGCACCACGTCCTTGCCCAGGCTGTTCAGGTGCTTCAGCCACGCCACGAACTCGGCTTTCAGCGTGCCGTAGCCTTGCAGGGTGAGCGCACCACCACGACCTGCCTTCGGGTTGCGGCGGATGATGTCGGCGGTCAGCACGTCGAGCGCGCGCCCGGCGGTATCTACGATGATGGTGTTGAAGTCGGTCAGGTCGCTGGCCTTGATGCCGGCCACATCCTCCCAGCTCTCGACCTGCACGATTTCCTTGCGGTTAGCGGCACGGTGCGCGCCGCGGTCGAAGTCCAGCAGCAGCGGCTTGTCGGCGGTGAAGGAGATCGAGGTCTTGCCCAGGCCAGGTGCTGCGTAGATGCAGA
Organism: uncultured Stenotrophomonas sp.; assembly: GCF_963519125.1. GTDB lineage: Bacteria > Pseudomonadota > Gammaproteobacteria > Xanthomonadales > Xanthomonadaceae > Stenotrophomonas. The sequence continues at coordinate 62,989 of NZ_CAUQLJ010000005.1, forward strand.
CGTTGAGGCGGGAGACGGTGATCGGGTCGGTAGAGCGAATGATGCGAAGTGCCATGGTTAGAACTCCCGTTGGCGGTGGTGGTGGAATAGGTGCCCGGCTTTCGGAGCCGCTGCCGGGCGAGCGGTTGCATCCCTGCGGGGAGTCAGTAGAGGGGGGCGCCTTCGACCAATTCGACGGTCACGTCGTCGGTGCCGGCTTCCGGCTCGGGAGCGGCGACGGAGCAGGTGGTCACGGACTGGATGCCGGCGAGCTGGGCGGTGAGTGCATCGACCTGCTTCTGCAACTCGGAGTTCTTTGCGTCAGTCGTATGCTTGCTGGCGTAGGCGGCCTGCATGGCTTTCTGCGCCTCGGCGACCTTCGGGTGGGTCGGCTCGAGATCCTTGCCCTCGGTGTAATCGATGCGCACGCCTTCGCCTTCTTCGGCGACCTTCCACCCGCTGGTGCTGTAGTACCCATCGCGCTTGTAGACAGTCGCATTCGCCAACAGCGAGGCGGCGAGCGCGGCATGCTCCGCGTCCAGGAAGAGTGCGGTCTGCTGGTTGTCGCCGATGGTGATCTTGATCTTCATGGGTCTGTCCTTGTTCTCGGGGATAGGTGCCGGCTTGGGGAGCCCCGGCCGGCGCGGGGTGGTGCTGCCCGTGGGGAGCGGGCAGCGGGGAGGCGTTACGCCACCAGGTCTTCCTGCACGGGCTTGTCGCCCTTGCTCTGGTTCAGCGGAGACACCAGGGTCAGCTGCACTTCGTTCTTGATCTGCTCGCACAGGGCGCCGGCTTCGGCCTTGGTCGGGTGGAACACGGCGCTGAAAGTCAGCTGCAGCGTTCCGCCTTCGAGGGGTTCGAAGGAGAGCTTCTTGAGGGTCACGTCTTTGATGACCAGCGGATCGGTCAGACCCAGGCCACCGCCAATCAGCAGCGAGTAGCCCGGGTACTCTTCGTCCCACGGCAGCGCGCCCAGCTTCGGGAACTTGACCGCCGTCAGACCGTCGCCACCTTCGATCAGGTCCTGCTGCTCGCCCTGCGCGGCCTTGCGGTACAGCGCCTGGCGCAGGCCCTTCTGGAAGTAATCCAGCACGCTGCTGCTGACGGCCACGACCAGTTTCAGGTCGCCTGCCAGCTTGTTCTCGTCGCCATGACGCTCGGCGCGAGGGTTGAAGTTGGCGACCTTGGCGGTCGCGTCGTTGAGCTCAAACATCGGTGGTGCCTCTCGTTGAGCCGGCCGCGCCGGCGGGGAAGATCAGGCCGGCCAGACCAGCAGCCAGCCCAGGTAGGCCAGCAGCGCGTACGCGGCCAGGAAGGCGAGGAAGTCGGTGCGGTTGCGGCAGCCGGTGGCGGTCAGCAGGTCACGCATTGCCGTCGTCCTCCGCGCAGATCCCGTGGATCGCCTCGTGGCTGTTGATCTCGATGTCCGCGTTGCCCAGCAGCAGGCCGTCCATGCGGATCTCGGTGACGACCAGGCCCGGCGCTGCCGGCGGCTTGATCGCGGGAATGCCCTGGCTCATGGCCCGGACGAAGTCGGTGTCGTTCACTGGAGCGCTCCCACCACCACGGCGACCAGAACGCCGAGGCAGAAAAAGACGAAGTAGCCGGCCATCGTCTTGATGGCGAAGTAGTGCGCGGCGCGGTCCTCGGCAGTCATGCGGCACCTGCCTTCGCGTACTCCGCAGCCGCCTTCGCAGGGGCCACAGCCTGACGCGCGTTGATCGCCGCCAGATGCCGCTGAATGTCGCGCTTGACTTGCGATACCTGCTCACGGGTTACCGGCTCGAACTCCACGAACTCGATGCCCACACCGGCGAAGGTCTTGGTCACGATGTTCATGCCGCCACCTGCTGCACTGCCTGCTCGCGCAGCTGCTCGTCGATCGCGGCGGCTTCGACGGCGGCCAGCTCGTACAGCTTGGCCAGCAGCGGCGAGTCCAACAGGTCCGCCGGGTCGGTGTGGTGCAGCTGGTGCAGCGCCAGCGTCACGTCCGTGTAGTGGTCGCCGTCGAAGGTGCCGGCGGTCCACTGCTCGGCCTCGCGGCACGCTTCCGGGTCGTGGATCAGGCTGCGCGCCAGATCGGCGGCGGCTTCGCTGGTCAGGTCGCCGGTTTCGTCCTCGCTGAGGTTGTCCCAGGAGAGCTGTGCGGCGCGGCTGATATCGGTGGCGGTATGGAGCGACATGGTCTCAACCCGTTCGGATGGCCGTTGCTGGCCGACGAGTTGATTATGCAAGGATGCATTTCTATGTCAATGCAAAGATGCATCGGAACCGAATTTCCCGACGAACGGTAGGTCGTGGTTCAGCCGCTCCCGCGTGAAGACCCCCGCCTCAGTAGGCGGGGAGGCTATCGGCCAAGCTGCAGCCCATCTCGGCAGCGTCGACGTATCCCTGCATCCGCTGCAGCAGATCGTCCAGCTGGGGGTTGGTCAGGTCCGAGACGTACTCGGCGTCTTTCATGTCAAGGAAGTGCTCGATCGCCGAGTGCCAGTTGTGGGCATCCGCGATCCGCCGGATGGCGCGCATCTTCTTCGCCCGGGGCGACATGTCCAGCGGGTGGTCCATCCCCTGGTCAGGGCCAACAGGCGGCAGGGCCGATGCCAGTTCGATGGCGAGGGTCTTCAGCGCGATTTGGTCCAGCGGCACGGTGGCTCTACTCCTTAACAAGTTCCTCCAAAATCATGGCTACCGCCTGCTTCTGCGACCCCTCGGCCCTGGTAATGGCCTTTGCGGTCACCTGGATGGCACGCCATGACACCCGGCGGAACCTCGCGTCGTCCGGCCTCAACTCGGCCAGCATGTGCAGAAGTTCCACCGCCTGGGCCATGGTGGCATCGCCGAATCCCACCGATTGAGACGACGCCGGAGCGTCTTCCAGCTCCATGTCATGGTGGACAAGCTCGTCCAGCGAACACCGGAAATAGGCGGTGATGGCCAGCAGGCTGTCCAGCCTCGGGAACTCGGTTGCCCCGGACATGATCCGCTGCACGGTGGATTGCTGAATGCCCAGCTTCTCGCCCAGCGCGGCCTGTTTGATCTCGGCGCGGCGGGCAAGGAACCGGAGGTTCTTCGCGAGATAAGTCATCGCGGGATGGTCCGCCATGACCGTTCGTCGGGTCGAATGCAACGATGCATTGCCAGCAAGATGCAATGATGCATAATCATCGCCATGAACCCCTCCGACGCCATCGTGAGTCTCGTGGCTGGCGGCATGACCGAACAGGCCATCGCCGTTGAGCTGAACGTCAACCAGACCACCATCAACCGGATTCGCCGGCAGGTGGTCACCCCGTCCTACGAGACCGGCAAGGCGCTGGTCGACCTGGCGGCCAAGGTCGAGCGCAAGAACGCTCGCCGCAAATCCCGGGCCGTCGTGCTCCCCCCCTGATCTATCCACGTCACTGGCTCCGAGCAGGGAAGGGCAGCACCACGCCCGTTCCAGGCTCCGGCGGCTGGCGATCCCTCTGCTTCACCGGCCGCACGTTCACCTTCTTGCCCGCGCGGTCCACCGCAAACCACCTGCCACCCACACGAATTAGCGACAGGACATTGGATCCGGCTCGCTGAAGAGATTTCGACACTGGCTGCTCTACCGATTTGGGGAGCGGCCATTTTGAGAACCAAGCAGGGGAATTCAGGGGACGGCACCGTCCCAGCGATTCCCCACTACCCAGCAAGGGGCATCCATGCGACACCTCAGCATCACTTACCAGGGTGGACTCACCCACACATCCAGGAGCCTGCGAGAGCTGCTGCTGGTGCAGGTCCAGCACCACGGCGGCGTCGTGGCGGTGGCCGGAAAGATGGATCTGGCGCCGTCGAAGCTGTCAGAGAAGCTGGCCGGCGGCGACACGTCGGGCAAGCCGCGCGGCATGACGATCGACGAGCTGGAGCGGTACATCAAGGAGACCGGTGACGTATCCCCGGTGCACTACCTGGTCGAGAAGTTCCTGACCTGCCCGGACGCCCAGCATGCCGAGGCGATCGCCCAGTTCACCAACTTGGCCAGGGCGATGGCACCGCTGGCCCAGAGCCTGGGGATCAAGTGGCCATGAACGCGACCGAGAAAGCCCTGATCGTGGTCCGGGAGCTGTGGCACATCGCCGGCTGCCTGCAGCTGCTGCGGGGTGCGTGATGGCACGCATCCGCACCGTCAAACCTGAGCTGGCCGCCCACGAGGGTATGTTCGATCTGGAAGAGCAGACCGGGCTGCCGGTCCGTTTCGCCTGGGTGATGCTGTTCACCGTTGCGGATAGGGAAGGGCGATTCGCATGGCGTCCCCGCACCATCAAAGCACAGACCCTCCCGCACGATCTGATCGACTTCTCACGCGTGCTCGACGCGTGGCTCACGCGTGGTTTCATCATCAAGTACCGCGTCGGAAATGAGTGGTTTGGGGTCATTCCGACCTTCACCAAGCACCAGGTCATCAACAACCGGGAAACGAAGTCCGATTTGCCCGATGTGTCGGAAGCCGACGAAGTAATTTCCCACGTAAACAACACCTTGGACGCGTGCGATACGCGTCAGCCACGCGAGGACGACGCGTGCGGCACGCGTGAAGTGCATGCACTAGGGGAAGGAAGGAAGGAAGGAAGGGAAGGGACGGGAAAGGAAGGGAAGGAAAACAGCTCTTGCGCTGCGCCGACTTCGTCGTCTCCGGCCGGTGACCTCCTGCCAACGGAGCCTGCCTCACCCACTGCCGTCAGCTTCCTGCTGAACGACGGGAAGGAGTTCCCGATCACCGAGGCGCAGGTGCGGGAGTTCGGCGACCTGTACCCGGGCATCGACGTGCTGCAGCAGCTGCGGGCGATCAAGGCCTGGACGATCTCCAACCCGAAGAACCGGAAGACCCGTACCGGCGCCATGCGGTTCGTGAACGCCTGGCTCAGCCGCGCGCAGAACTCCGCACCGACCCGGCCCACGTCGGGCCCTGCGCCGCAGAAGGGCGCACTGCCGAGGCTTAGCGCATGAGCACAATCGTCGAGAACGAGCGCGCGGCGGTGCACCAGGTCGAGCGGCAGGTGCTGCACACGGCGATGGCTCGGCCGTCCAGCATCGTGGACATGCCGCTGCAGCCCGCGCACTTCGCCAATGAAGGGCACGGCCAGCTGTGGGAGCTGATCCGCAGCATGGACGCCGGGGACAAGCCGGTGGACCCGGTGACGATCGCCGATGTCGCCGAGCGCATGGGCAGCAATCGGCTTCGGGATCTGGCAACGGCCGTCGGTACCGATCGGGATCTGTACCCAAGCAGCCAGCCGGCCTACCAGGCCGAGATCCTGATGGCGGCATGGCGCGATCGCGAGGCGCTGGACATCGCCCGGGAGCTGCAGGACGGCGCGCAGTCGCGGCAGGGCGGCGCGGTCGATGCCGCGATCCAGCGGTTGATGGCCCTGCACACGGTCGACCGCAGTTTCGAGCACACCGCGCAGTCGGCGCTGGATGCGGCGATCGCGCAGGCGCTGGAGGCGCAGCGCAACGGCGGCAAGCTGATTGGGGTGTCCACCGGCATCTACGACCTGGACGAGGCACTGGGCGGTTTCCACGACAGCGACCTGATCATCGTCGGCGCGCGCCCGGCCATGGGCAAAACCGGGTTCCTGCTGGGTGCCACCGCCGCCGCGGCGAAGGCTGGGCCGGTGGGCCTGATCTCCGGCGAGCAGCCGGCGGACCAGGTGGGCCTGCGCTGGCTGGCTGCTGGCTCCCGCGTCAATGTCGGGCGGCTGCGCGCCGGCAAGTTCCGCAACGAGGAAGTCGATGCGCTGCTGGATGCGGCGGAACGCTACGGCGCCATGCCGGTTCGGATCCTCGACCGGCCGTCGCCGGACATTACCGAGGTGATCCGCGAGGCGCGCCGATGGAAGCACCAGCTCGGCATCCGCGCCCTCTACGTGGATTACCTGCAGCGCATCGAGATCGCCTCGATGGCCCGCGCGCCGAAGTACCAGCAGGTAGGCAGCATCGCCCGCGCACTGAAGAACCTGGCGCGGGACCTTCGCATCCCGGTGGTGGCGCTGGCGCAGGTCAACCGCGAAGCCGACGGCGAACGTCCGCAGATGAAGCATCTGGCCGACAGCTCGGAAATCGAGAAGGAAGCCGACCAGATCATGATGCTGTGGCGCGACCTGTCGAACCCGCAGGCCGAACGCTCGCCGGCCGAAATCAACGTCGTGAAGAACCGCCACGGGAACATCGGCACGGTGCCGGTGACCTGGCACGGCGGCTCCACGTCCTTCGTCAATCGCAGCGCAGCCGACGAACTTGGGGAGGTCGCATGACGCCCGCAGAACGATCCCAATGGTGCATCCAGCAGGCCGAGGCCATCGAGGCCGACCTGCTGCCAGTCGAAACCGAGGAAGGCCTGCTGCCCATCGGCCGCGCTCTGGCCACATGGTACCGGTCCATGGCTCGCCGGGTGCTCGACAACGTGAGGGAGACCGCATGAAGCCCGGAACCTACATCCTCCGCGCGGCAGACGCCCGCGCACGTATGGCGGCGGCCTGGCACTTCGCCTGCAGCTTCCTCGATGCCGGCCAGGACGTGCGCGTCACCGTGCAGGAGCACAAGCCAAGCCGCAGCCTAGAGCAGAACGCGATGTTCCACGCCATCTGCGGCGAGATCGCCCAGCAGAAGCAGTGGGCCGGCCGCTGGATCGACGGGGAGGGCTGGAAGCGCCTGCTCGTCGACGCCTGGGCGCGCGAGTCGAACCGGCAGCAGGGCGACATCGTGCCCACGCTCGACGGCAGCAGCATCGTCAACCTGGCCATGCAGACCCGGCGCATGACCGTGGCCGACATGGCAGACCTGATCACTTTCGCCCAGTGGTGGGCGACCGACAACGACGTGAAGCTGCGCGACGTGGCGCCGCTGCGCGATCAGCGCCTGGCTGGCGAAGCGAGGGCGGCATGAACGACGCCGTCAAATGCCCGAAATGCGATGGCGCTGGCGGCACGCGCTGGCACAACCCCGACGGTAGCGAATGGGGAGTGCGGTGCGACCGCTGCGATGGATTCGGCCACATTCCCGATTTCCGCCGCCACGGCCGGTCCACGCCCTACACCAGCGCTGGGATCAAGCGTCTCCCATGCGCCCGCTGTGGTGCCAAGGCCAGCTCGCAGTGGCAGGTGTGCGCCGATGGCCGTTTGTTCCGGCCCCTGTGCAGCTCCTGCGATATCGACCTGAACCGGATGGTGCTGGTCTGGATGAATGACCCCGCGGCTGAAGCAAAGGCAGCTGCTTACGAGAAGAGGGAAGGGGCATGAAAGTTCAAGTTATAGGCGATGCAACCCTGTACTTGGCGGACTGCAGGGAGGTGTTGCCTGATCTGAAGGTTGATCACGTGATAACCGACCCGCCCTATGGGGCGAGGACGCATTCGATGGCCAGAACGAGCAAGAAAGAGACCGCAAGGAGCAGGTACCGGCAGGGAGCTTCTCGCTTCATTGATTTTCAGTTTCTTGAAGATGCTCACTTCGTAGAGATAACCAAGCTTTGCATGCAAGCAGCAAAGCGATGGACGGTGATGACCTGCGACCACCGCCATGCCGGCCTCACCTTCGACTGGCCCGAACATATCCGGCTCGGTGCATGGGTCAAGATTGCGCCCATGCCAAGTCTGAGCGGTGACCGTCCTGGCAGCGGTCATGAATCAGTGCTGATCCTCCATGGCGCTGGACCCAAGCGATGGAATCGACGTGGCGGAGCAGCCATCTGGCGGATGGCACCAATGAAGTCTGCAACCGAAGTTGCCACCCAGAAGCCGGTGGCTCTTGCAGAAGCATTTGTCAGTGATTTCACCGATGCGGGAGAGACCGTTCTTGACCCATTTGCGGGCAGCGGAACTATTGGGATTGCCTGCGTGAGCATGGGCAGAAAGTACGTCGGCATTGAGAAAGACCCGCGCCACTTCGACGTCGCATGCCGACGCATTGAAGATGCACAGCGCCAAGGGAGGTTGATCGCATGAGCTGGGATGACATTGAAAACGCTCCGAAGGACGGGCGACCAGTTTTGCTGGATCACCCGAGATGGCATACGCGCGTACTTCGTGGCGGTTGGGATGCAAATGAGCTTGCGTGGCGTGTGCATGGCTTTGGATGCCCGGCGACCCAGCCCATTAAATGGCATCCGCTGCCCGCAGCGCCGGGGGTGGGATCGTGAGCGGCGCAGGATTCATTCCGCACGCGCAGTGCATGGTCGCCAGCGGCGAGTGCTTCACCCAGGGGCGCTGCCTGCAGAAGTGCAACCCGGCTGCCCTGCACGGGCTTTGCGCCGAGCAGCTGCTGATTCTGGCAGCGCAGGCGCAGCGCAAGGCTGCTGGTGACGGATCGCGCATCGCCTCCAAGATCGACCAGATGGTGCGGGACGTGCGCGGGGGTGTCCTGTGAGGACGAAGAACTCCAAGGCCCTCACCAAGGCCGAGAAAGCGCATATCGACCTGGTGAAGCGCTGCCCGTGCAGCGAAAGACCATGTGGCGCATCTACAAACTCGACGAGATCGGCGCGCTGAACGTGACGATCCGCAACGTGCTGATTCTGATGAGGGGAACCCTATGACCATGCGACTGACCTTCGGGGTCGACCCCGGCTTGACCGGCGCCATCACCACGCTGATCGACGGCGAGCCGGGCCCGTACCTGGACATGCCGACCATGGACGTGGGCGAGGGCAACGAGGTCGACGCCCGCGCCGTGGCGCCGCTGCGGGACCAGCGGCTGGCCGAGGGGAGGGCCGCAGCATGAAGGCAGCGGAGATCAAGGCGCTGTACCCGAGCGAAGCTGCGTTGTGCGCGCGGCTGATCGAGTGCCTCACCTCGACCGGCGGCTGGGTGGTTTATCCGGAAACGGCGGGCTTCGACATCCTCGCGGTGTGGGCGGCGACCGGGCACCAGCTCGGCATCGAGGCGAAGCTGCAGCTCAACTCGAAGGTGGCGGATCAGATCCTGCCGCAACTCTGGGGCGGTGCCGGCGCGCGCGGTCCTGACTTCCGAGCAGTGCTCGTGCCATGCACGACCGAGGCAAACCAGGGCATCGCACGGATGCTCGAATCGCTCGGCGTGCAGGTGCTGGTGCCGGACAGCTGCAGTAATCGTTGGAACCCGCAGCCGGGCCAGGAGATCCAGCGGGAGGTGCACCGGCAGGACCTGCGCAGCACCGCGCCGTGGGACACGGATGGCGGAGCACTACGGGAGTGGGGACAGCCCGCCTGGTTCGACTGGAACCCGGAGCAGCGTTGCGAGCTGCCCGAGATCGTGCCGCTGGTCGCCGCTGGTGTGCCGGCGCCGCTGCGCCTAACGCCCTGGAAGATCGGTGCACTGAAGGTTCTGGCCGACATCGAGCTGGACGGGTTCACCACGGCGAAGGGTGTTCGCGCCCACGGCGTCGACCCGCGCCGCTTCTGCGCATCCGACGGCTGGCTGCAGCAGCTGGGTGAGGGCCGCTGGGCACGCGGCAGCATCCCTGCCTTCGACCGGCAGCATCCCGAGGCGTACGCAGAGGTTCTGGCCACGGCGCGGGCAAAACGCGCCGAGGTAGCTGCCTGATGCGCACAAAGAACTCCAAGGCCCTCACCAAGGCTGAGCGTGCGCACATCGACCTGGTGAAGCGCTGCCCGTGCAGCGAAAGACCATGTGGCGCATCTACAAACTCGACGAGATCGGCGCGCTGAACGTGACGATCCGCAACGTGCTGATTCTGATGAGGGGAACCCTATGACCATGCGACTGACCTTCGGGATCGACCCGGGCCTGACCGGCGCCATCTTCGCGCTGGTCGACGGCGAGCCCGGCGCGCACCTGGATATGCCCACGATGGACGTGGACGGCTGGGGCGAGATCGATGCGCGCGCGGTGGTGCTGTTCATCCGCGAGCAGCGCGCCGCACACCCCGGGGCCTATGTCTCTGCCTGCATCGAGAAGGTGGGGGCCATGCCCATCGACGGCAAAACCAGCGCCTTCCGTTTCGGGCAGATGGCCGGGAAGCTGCAGGCGGTGTTCGAAGTGCTCGGCATCCCCACCACCCGCGCCATTCCGGCGGTTTGGAAAGGGTCGTTCGGCCTTCTGAAGCAACCCAAGGACGCAGGCCGCGTCTTGGCTTGTGCCCGATTCCCCAGTGCACAGCCCAACCTCAAGCGGAAGAAGGACAACGGCCGCTCTGACGCGTTGCTGATCGCCTTGTGGCACGAAAACACCCAGCTCGGCAGCGACGTGATGGGGCTGCAGGCGGACGAAGTTCGCACCGGCATGGATGGCCTGGCCAGTGCGGCGCCGAGCAAGCCGCGCCCGCGAGGGCACGTCCAGGCATGACCGCAGCCCGGCTCAAAACCGTTGATCGACCCCGGCGGTCGGCCAGTATGGACAAGGCGCCTCACCGCCAGTTCCATCGGCCGGCCCTGCCTGTCGGGGTGGTGACGGTGCGAGCCGACGTGCAGCGGGTCGCCGAGCGAGCGCTGGCCAAGGTGAAGGAGGTCCGCCGGGCCAGGAGCTGCGGGACGCTGGTGTTCGCCGCTCCGGACGGCCGGGTCTTTGCCCTGCGCAGCGAGTCGGTGAGCGCGGACACGATGGTCATGTCCCACCCGGAGTGGTTCGTCTGCTCCTACGCCGGCAGGTTCACCAACGGCAACAGCGCGGCGTGCCCGACCCAGCAGGACATAGCCGACGACCTGGTGTTCCACTTCGAGGCCATGGGGCGCGAACTGGGCGACGTGCCGGAGCAGCTGGACATGTGGGGCTTCCACGGTGCCTTCGCTGAGGCGCTGTGCCAGCTGGCCAGGATCCACGGCCGCCGCCGGCAGTACATGGCAGCCGCCTGGCTCCGTTGATCCATCTGGCCGCGAGCGCGTAATAGCGCCATGAGCGACCGCCAGACGCCCGAATCCCGACTGCATGCCATGACTGACCTCCACGCTTCGATCGTGCGGGCCGATGGCAGCGTCGGTGGAATTGACCCCCGGCCGATTCCTGGCTGGCAGAACCACGACGGAAGCGCCACCCGGGGCGCGCAGTACCGGGACGACCAGCCGGCAGGTGTCGACAACAGCCAGCAGGCAGCACAGGGTTGCCGCGTTGCGGCGGGCGCGTTCGGTAGGCGCGCTGACACTTGCCCCCTGGGAACTGCCGATCTCACAACCCCCGAGAAGTTGAGGCAGGCAAGGCTGCTGGCTCTGTGGTGCTGGCACGAAGAGGATATCGCTACGATATTGGGCGTAACCCTCGCCGAGCTTGCCTGCGCAGCGTGGGAGAGCTACGAGCTGCTCGCCGCGCTCACCCCATCGGACGATGAGCGGGAAGCCTACCGGCTCCAGAGGACTGATGCTTCCGCCCGCCGGGCGGCATCCCGCAGGGAACATCGCGCCACCAACCCGTCAGTGCGAATCCGCAACGCAGTAGCTGCACGGCTGTGGGCGGCGCTGAAGGGCAGGTCGGATGGTGCATTGTTCAGCCGACTGGGCTACTCGGCCGAAGACCTGATGAGCCACCTGCAGGCGCAGTTCACCCCCGGCATGAGCTGGGAGAACTACGGCCAGTGGCATGTAGACCACATCAAACCATGCGCCTGGTACGACCACACCGACCCCGCCCAGTTCCGAGAATGCTGGGCGCTGAGCAACCTGCAGCCGCTATGGGCGGCGGACAACCTTCGGAAGGGTGCCCGGGCATGGGAGAGCTGACCCCCAAGCAGGAGGGTTTCTGCCAGCGCTACCTCGAGACCGGCAACGCCAGTGAGGCTTACCGCCTCTGCTACAACGCCTCGAACGCCAAGCCGGAGACCATCAACCGCTCGGCCAAGGAACTGCTGGACAACCCCAAGATAGCCGCAAGGCTCGCTGAGCTGCGGGCTGTTGCGCTGGTCGGCCACTCCGTGACCATGGCCAGCCTGCTGCAGGAGCTGGAAGAGGCTCGCATCGTCGCCAAGCGGAAGCGGCAAGGAGCCGCGATGGTCCAGGCCACGATGGGCAAGGCGAAGCTGGCCGGCCTCGAAAAGGGCGTGGAACCCGCTGAGACGCCAGTCCCCACGTCGGTGAAGGTCGAGATCATCAGCGGGCGGAAGAATGCCAACGCTCAATGAGCCGCAAGCCGAGTTCCTGGCGCTGCCGCACAAGTTCCGCGCCTTCGTGGGTGGGTTCGGCTCCGGGAAGACTTGGGTAGGGTGCGGCTCCCTGTGTCAGCACGCCTGGGAATTCCCTCGCATCCCGGCTGGCTACTTCGCCCCGAGCTACCCCCAGATCCGCGACATCTTCTACCCGACCGTGGAGGAAGTGGCCTTCGACTGGGGGCTGCGGGCGCAGATCAACCAGTCGAACAAGGAAGTGCACCTGTATGCCGGCAGGCAGTACCGCAGCACGGTGATCTGCCGGTCGATGGACAAGCCGGCAAGCATTGTGGGCTTCAAGGTCGGCAAGGCCCTGGTTGATGAGATCGACACGCTGAAGAAGAAAAAGGCCCACGAGGCCTGGCGCAAGATCATCGCCCGCCTGCGCGTGAAGGCCCCCGGGCTGCAGAACGGCATCGATGTGACGACCACGCCAGAGGGGTTCAACTTCGTCTACGAGCAGTTCGAGCAGATCCCCGGGAGCGACCTGAAGAAGGCCGCGCTGTACGGCAAGGTGCATGCCAGCACGTACGACAACGAGGCGTTCCTCCCCGAGGACTACATCGAATCCCTGTTCGAGACGTACCCGGAGCAGCTGGTCCTGGCGTACATCCGGGGGCTGTTCGTCAACCTGACCACGGGTTCGGTCTACGGCGCCTTCAGCCGGAAGCTCAACGGCACCACGGCCACGATTGCCGTTGGCGAGGCGCTGCACGTCGGCATGGACTTCAACGTGATGAACATGACCGCGGTGATCTGCGTGATCCGCAACGACCAGCCGATGGCGCTGGAAGAGCTGACCGGGATCCGTGACACCCCGGCCATGATCACTGCGCTGCGGGAGCGATTCCCCGACAACCGCATCACGGTCTACCCCGATGCCAGCGGCGGCAGCGCGCACACCAACAACGCCAGCGTCTCCGACCTGGGCCTGCTCCGCGCTGCAGGGTTCACCGTCCGTGTCGCTGGCGCAAACCCCCGCATCCGCGCGCGCGTGGTCAGCGTCAACGCCATGATCTGCAACGCCAAGGGCAAACGCCGGCTGCTGGTGAACCCGTACGGCTGCCCGAAGACCACCGAGGCGCTGGAGAAGCAGGCCTACGACGAGAACGGCATGCCTGACAAAACCACCGGCTTCGACCATCCGCCGGACGCTCTGGGCTACTTCATCCACACCAGGTTCCCGGCCGTGGCCAGCGCCCGCGAGCGTCCATCCGTTGAACGGAGTGCCCCCCTGGTGCCCCATACCCGCAGGTGGCTGGAATCCCAGCCCGACGATGCAAACGACGTAGCAGCCCGTAGGAGAAACAACCTGTGACGCCCGAAACCAACGACTTTGCCTTCGTGGAAGTGCTGGACGCTGACGCGGCGGCCGAGCAGGCCAGGGCAGCTGAGGCCAACCGCATCCTGCAGGAAGAGGCCGACGTCGGCGCCTGGCTGAAACGGATCGACGAGGCCCGCGAGTTCGACAAGGCCGCACGCAAGGGCTACGCGATCGACCGTCGGTACTGCGAGGACAGCGTGGACCCGGAGGTCTACGACGTGTCGGTGCCGATCGCCGGCACCTACGTGAACATCCTCACCGGCTTCCTGTACACCCGTGACCCCGAGACCAGCGTTCAGCCCGCCGAGAGCGCCGGGCCCAGCCGCGTGGAAGACGCGAAGATGCTATCGCGCACGCTGGAGATCGTGATCGCCAACCTCTGGAAGCGGGGAAAGCTGAAGGCCGCCGCTGACCAGATGGTGCGCTCCGGCCTGACCATCGGCATCGGCTGGATGAAAGCGGCCTGGCACCGCGAGACCGAGCGCGACCCGGCCGCCGACCGGCAGATCAGCACGCTCCGCACGCAGATCGCCCAGCTGCAGGCGACCGAGCGGCAGCTGGCCGAGGGTGACGCGCCGAACCCTGACGAGCTGCGCGCGCAGTACGAGCAGCAGCTGGCCGGCCTGGAAGACAACGTCGAGCAGGTCATCTACAGCGGGCTCTGCATCGACTTCGTGCGTGGCGACGACATGCAGGTCGCCATTCAGTGCCCGACGCTGAAGGACTACGTGACCAGCCCGTGGATCGTGCAGCGCATCTTCCGCCCGATCGAGAAGGCCAAGGCCGAGTACCCGGATGTCGCTGACCGGCTGTCCAGCGCGACCCTGTACTACAACGTCCGGCCATCGGACGCCGAGAAGCGGGCAGGGCAGGTGTCCGACACCGACGCTGACGCCTACTCGACCGCCGGCAGCCCGCGCACCACCAACGAGAGCGCCGCGGCGAACGTCTGCATCTGGGAGCTGTGGAACCGCGAGACGGGGCAGGTGCTGACCTTGGCCTCTGGCCTGAAGCGCTACCTGCGCGCACCGTTCACCCCGGACCAGAAGTCGACCAGGTTCTACCCGTTCTTCCAGTGGGCGCCGCTGTGGGTTGACGGCCGCCGTCACCCGCAGTCGCTGGTGGACCGTTCGCGCTCGCTGCTGGATGAGTACAACCGCACCCGTACCAACTACCGCGAGCACCGCCGCCGCGCCATCCCGAAGCTGGGCTTCGACAACGGGGCAGTGGAGCCGGAAGAGGCCGACAAGATGAAGGCCGGCGCGGTCGGGGAAATGATCGGGCTGAACCTCAGCGGCGGTTCGCCGAACACTGTCCTCTTCCCGATCCAGTACAACCAGATCGACCCAGCGCTGTACGACACCGCGACCATTCGTTCCGAACTGGAGCTGATCTGGGGCATCCAGGAGGCGCTGTCGTCGACCATCACCGTGGCCAAGACCGCCACCGAGGCCGACATCCAGGATCGCGGCACCGAGTCACGCATCGGCTACCAGCGCGACACTCTGGACGAGACGCTCAGCGACCTGTCGGTCTATACCGCCGAGGTGTCGATGTCGCCGAACGGGCTGACGCATGACGACGTTGTGGCCATTGCCGGGCCGGAAGCCTTCTGGGTCACCACTGGCGACCTGGGCATGGTTGAAGCGCTGGTGGCAGTGGACATCCGCGCCGGATCGTCGGGCAAGCCGGCCACGGCCATGAAGCAGCAGCAGTGGTCGGTGCTCCTGCCGCAGCTGCAGCAGGCGGTGATGCAGATTGGCCAGATGCGCGGCGCCTCGCCGCTGGACATCGCCGACAGTCTGGAACAGCTGGTGGTGGAAACCATCAAGCGCACCGGCGACACCGGCATCGACCCGTATTCGATCATCCCGCAGGCGCCGCCCATGACGCCCGCTGTGCCGGGCCTCCCTGGCCCCGACGGCCTCCCGGTGCCTGCCGCGAACGACCCCGCCGCCCTGGCGATGCAAGACCCCGGCCTGCAGCTGCCGCCCGAAGTGCTGCCACCCCAACTCCCCGCCGCCTAAACGAGGATCACCATGCCGAACCCCAACGAAGCCGCGCAGGCCGCTACGCCTGCACCCGACACCGACCAGACCGTCGCCGAACAGGTCGAAGCGCCCGCCACCGAGCAGCTGGACGCCTTCTCCGCTGGTGTGGAGGAAGCCCGCGCTGCCGAGACCGCCGACGCTGCTCCTGTCGTGCCGCCGCCGACAGATGACGCCGCCGCGGTGGTCGACCCCAGCGCTCCTGCGGCGCCGGTGGAAGGCGAGGGCGGCGATCCTGCCGCCGCGCCCGCTGCTGAGCCCAAGCCCGATGCGGCCCAGTCCGTCGACGACGAGATCAAGGACCTGGGCATCACCAACGAGCGGACCCAGAAGCGGTTCCGTGAGCTGTCCGAGCGCGCCAGCGAGGCCGAGTCGCTCCGCGAGCGCGCCGCGAAGGTCGACGGCTGGGAGGACATGGTCAAGCGCACCGGCACCACCCCGGAGCAGTTCGGCGCAGCGATGGTGTACCTGACCGACATCAACTCCGGCGACCCGGTGCGTATGGGCCGCGCCTACGACACCATGCAGGCCGAGCTGAAGTACCTGGGCGAGAAGCTGGGCCGCGAGGCGCCGGGCTTCGACCCGCTGACTGCGCATCCGGACCTGGCCGAGAAGGTGGCATCGGGTGACCTGGAGCGTGCTGCAGCAGTCGAGCTGGTCCAGCACCGCCAGCGTGGCGTGCTGCAGAACGAACAGCAGCAGAACCAGCACCGCGTCACTGCAACGCAGCAGGCCGAGCAGCAGGGCCTGCAGGCAGTGCATGAGCTGGGCCAGCAGCTGAAGGCAGACCCGCAGTTCCAGCAGAAGTTCGCCTTCCTCGCGCCGACCATCGACATCATCCAGGCCACCATGCCGCCGGCGCAGTGGGCCCCTGCTATCCAGCAGGCCTACCAGCGTCTGCCGGCCATCCCTGCTGCTGCCCCGGCCGTCGCCGCGCGCCCGAACAACCCCGCCCGCGCCAGCGCCGCGCCCGCAGTGCCGGCCACCCCGAAGAACCCGACCGACGCATTTGCCTTCGGTGTCGCGGAAGCACAGGCGCAGGGCCGATGAGCTGGCCTGTCCCGTCGAAGCTGGCCAGGGTGATCCACGCCATCCTGATCGTGCGCTACGGGATGTGGGGCTGAGCTGTAAAACCAGCGTCGCCTTTACAGGAACTTGATACCAGCCCCGGCAACCCCGGGGCTTTTTCGTGTCCGTTGCACATGGGCGGGCGGCTGGGATTCTTGCGCCTCACCCCGCAACACCCAACCGAGGCCGCCAGCTATGAACAATCGACTGCACCAGTACGACGCCAACGCCATTTCCGCTTGCGAACCGAGTGATCCGAATCAGCGCGTGTCAGAGGTGGACGAGGCCTTGGAGGAACATGCCAAGGTCCTCAGTCAGCTGTCCGAAGAGTTGATCCGCGCGCGCCAGTGCTTTCGTGCTGTTCTGCTGCCGGACGCGCCGACGGGCTGCCCCAACGACGCAAGCCCGGCTCCGATTCGCTCCCCGCTCGTCGAAGCGATCGCCGGCCAAACGCAGCTGGCCCGTTCGATTCTTATCGACCTGCGCACCCTCAACAACCGCAGCACGGTCTAAGGGATCAACATGAACGACAAAACCATCGAAGAACAGATCCAGGCCAAGGGCCTCACCGCACCGCGTGTCACCCCGGCCGACATCGAGGCGGAGATCGCCAGCGAGCACTACTTCACCGCGAAGGATGGGGCTTGCGGGTTCACGATTGCCGCAATCAACGCGCCGCCGCAGTTGGCCCTGCTGACCTTCTGTGTGCTGGTGCTGCACAACGGATTCACTGTCACCGGCGAGTCGGCCTGCGCCAGCCCGGAGAACTTCGACGCCGAGATCGGCCGCACCATCGCGCGGCAGAACGCAGTCCAGAAGGTGTGGCCGCTCCTGGGATTCCGCCTGCGCGACCAGCTCGCTGCCCGTGTGCTTACCGAAGCCGATGCCGAAGCGGACCTGGCCGGTACGCCGCGACCCGACAACCCGTCCGCAGCCTGACCCCAACAGACCCCGCTCCGGCGGGGTTTTCTTTGGTCCGTTGACAGTCCGGACCCCTGTCGCATAGTCGCCCCATCGGCAGATGCCGATACCGCGTGTGACGTAAGCCGGGTTCGCCACCGGTAGCGCTGTACTGAGGCATCGCGCCCCTCGAACGCGGAAAGACCCAAGGCCCCACGGGCCTCCTTCTTTCCCTTCGAGGCTACAACCATGCCCTTGACCACTGCCCAGCTGCTGGCTGGTGCCAACCGTCAGATGGAGTCGTACGCGGCAAACGACCCCATCGACCAGTTCTCCACCGAGCGCCCGTTCGCTTCCTGGCTGATCGCCAACAAGAAGGAATCGACCTTCGGCAACGGCATCTTCAACGAGAAGGTGCGGATCTCGAACGACTCGAACTACCAGAACTACACCGGTGACGACCAGGTCACCTACAACCGAAAGGACACCGTCCGTAAGGCGCCGTACCAGCACTACGAAGCGCACGACGGCTTCACGCTGAACGAAACCGAGCTGGCCAACAACGGCATCATCCTGACCGACGACAAGAATGCGGTCATGTCGGATGCCGAGAAGATCCAGATCGTCAACCTGCTCGACGAAAACTGGTCCGCGCTGAAGGATGGCTTCCAGGAGAACTGGGACATCGAAGTCCACCTGGACGGCTCGACCAACCCGAAGGCTGTGCCGGGACTGGACCTGCTGGTCAGCACCACGCCGAACGTGGGCGTCGTCGGCGGCATCGATGCGGCGACCTCGCCGTACTGGCGCAACTTCGCCGACATGGGCATCAGCACGGCTACCGCCGGCAACCTGATCAGCCACCTGGAAACCCTGTGGCGCCAGACCACCACCTACGGAAAGATGGGCGCGCCCAACTTCATCCTGGTGGGCGCGGCGATGTACGACGCCATCCAGGCCGATGCGCTGAAGGTGATGGCCCGCCAGATCACCGTGGGCATCAACACCACTGGCGGCATCACCGTCGACCCGTCCACCAAGGCGCTGGCCTTCAAGGGCGTGCCGGTCGTGTGGGATCCGTCCTTCGAGGCCATCGACGCCCGCCTGGGTGCGATCACCTACCCGTGGACCAAGCGCGGCTACTTCCTCAACAGCAAGACCATCACGCTGCGCCCGGTCCAGGGCCGCTGGATGGTCAAGCGCACGCCGCCGCGCGTCTACGACCGCTACACGCACTACTTCGGGCAGACCGCCGACTACGGCCTGACCATGAAGAAGCGCAACAGCAACGCGGTCTTCTCGATCGCCTGACCCACATCAGCCGGCGGGGCAGCCCCTCGCCGGCGGGAGACCTGAAATGCCGAACATCAAAAAGATTGCGGTCCCGGGCACCGTCACCGCAGGCGCTGGCGTTGCACTGAACGTCACGCCGCTGCTGGGCGGGCAGGGCCGCGAAGGCCTGCTGTACGGCCCGGCTGGTGGCCTGGGCACCGGTGTGGTGCAGCTGCAGGGCGCGCCGAAGAAGCCCGACGGCACCGCCGACACCTACGTGACCATCCAGACCCTCAACTCCGCGACCACCTTCCCGGTCGAAATCGCGGACCTGCCCGACTTCATCCGGGCCAACGTCACCACCGCGCCGGCGGCGGCCACCGAGCTGACGCTCGAAGGAGTCCAGTAATGGCCAAGGTCAAGATCCCCCACGTGCTGCTGCTGATCGACCGCGACGCCAGCACGAAGATCCCGGCCTTGGTGCCGGAGTACGAGCAGCCGATCTTGGAAGAGATCTACGGCGAGGACCTGGTGCACGAGCTGGAAGACCAGGCCAAGGACATCGAGGTCGAGGACTTCGACGCCCAGAAGGCCTTCGATGGGCTGGTGGCCAAGTACCAGCCGACGCCCGAAGGCGACCGGGCGCGCAAGTTCTTCTACCCGAAGCTGCGTGACCTGGAGAAGAAGCTGGGCATCAAGGCTGGCGCCGAAGGCAAGCAGGCGGCCAAGGGGCAGGGCAAGCAGGCGGCCAACCAGGACGCTCCGCCGGCTGCGCCGAGCCTGCTGGACGGCACCGTCGACGACATCACCGCTGGCCTGACCAGCCTGTCGGATGACGAGCTGGACGCGCTGCTGGATGAAGAAGCGGCTGGCAAGGACCGCAAGGGCGTCCACGCCGCGATCGAGGCCGAGCGCAACAAGCGCGCTGCCAACCAGTAACCCTCCGCTGGCGGCGGGGGTGGCGGCCAGCTGGGGAAACCTTGCTGGCCGTCTTTTCATCGGGAACACCCATGGCAGACCCCATCAGCTACAACTGCGCGTGCGACGACGACTACGAGCGCACCACGCTGGCCGAAATGCGGAAGCGGCTGCTGCGGCGCCTCGGCTTCTCCGCGCAGGCGGACAATCCGCCGCCTGGTATGGCCGACCTGCTCGACGACTTCATCCGGAGCGCCCAGGAGCTGCTGTTCAAGCGCTACTCGGTATTCCGCCGGGAGCGGTTCTATACCTGGAACCTGGTCGCCGGCACGCGCTTCTATGATCTGGACGCCAACGCTGACGCCTGCACGAAGCGGCTGGAGCCGCGCATGATCAGCTGGGCGGGGATCTCGCAGGGAGACGGCAGCTGGCGCCCCCTTTACTGCGGCATCGATCCGGTGATGTACACCGCGCGCGGCCCGGGCATCCCCAGCCACTACGAGATCCGGCAGTGCATCGAGCTTTGGCCTGCGCCGTCGGATACGACCTGGCAGCTGCGGATCAAAGGACAGTTCGGGCTCGAACCGCTGCAGGCCGGCACGGACTACACGACTGTGGACCCCGAGGCTATCTTCCTGCTGTCCCTGGCCAACGCCAAGGCGCACTACGGGCAGCCGGACGCCGGCAACTATGCCTCGCAGCTGCAGTCCTACGTGCGCGACCTGATCCGCGGCGGCCACATGACGCGCCGCTATTTCCCCGGGACCAGTGATCCGCGTAACGCCGTCCGCCCGATCCCTGTGGGCGGCTGGCCGGAGGGCAACCCGTGAAGCAGGAATCGCTCTCAGCGGTCAAAGCGGGCATCACCCGACTGCGCGACAAGGGCGGCGCGTCCAAGGACGCCGTCTACGACCTGGTCAATGGTTATGTCACCGCAGCGCGCACGATCAAGTCGCGCCCCGGCACCCGGATCTCCCACGCCCTGCCGCCCGGAACGAAGGGCCTGGTGTTCTTCCAGGGCAAGTTCGTCGTCTTCGCCAACGACGTCATCGCCTCCACGTCGCCAGACGTCGAAATCGAGGTGCTGCGGCACCCCACGGTGCCCGGCGCTCCGCTGAAGGAGATCCACTTCTCGATGCCGTTCCTCGGCTACCTGTACGTCGTCGCAGAGTTCGAAGGGGCGTCCGACCCGCGCTACGTGCACTACTGGTTGGAAAAGGGCGAAATCTGGCAGCCCGGCAAGACCTACTTCCCCGGTGTGCTGGTCCGCCCGACCGACGGAAACGGGCTGGCGTACCGCTTGGAGAGCGATAGGTCCGGCTACGTGCCTTGGGCTCCCAACGTGGCCAGGGCCGACGGCGATGTGGTCGTGCCAACCACCGACAACGGGTTTAAGTACACCGTGATCGAGACCACCGGTGCTTCGGCTCGTTCGGGCACCACCGAGCCGGTGTGGCCGACCAACGCCGGCGAGACCGTCTTCGAGGACGCCAATATCCAGAACGCACTCGGCACCAACACCACCGACACGCCTGCGGTCCCGCCGGACGTGAAAGACCGCTACGGCTCGGGGAACACCTGATGGCAGTCCCACTCTGGCAACCCGGCACCCTCTACCAGCCTGGCGACATCGTTCAGCCCATCACCGCGCCGTCGCCGACCGCAGCGCAGGTCGAGAATGGCGACTTCGCCGCTGGCAACGTCAACTGGGACTTTACGGGCGGCGCGGAGTTCTCCACCACCGGTGGATATTCCGGAAACGGCAACTGCGTGCGCATGCCCGGCAACGTAGCCGACGGCCTGGCACTGAACCGCACACAGCTGGTCGTGCCCAGCACCGGTAGCACGTTCGAAGCCACCGCGATGATCAACCAGGGCGCCTCGATCGCGGGCGCCACTCGCGGCTGGGTGGAGGTGCGCTGGTACGACATCGACGATGTCCAGATCGCGCTGGAGCGCGGCAACGTCGTTAGCGACGGGAGCGGCGGCGCCTGGCACCAGTCCAAGGTCACCGCCACCCGCCCTGCAGGTGCGGCCTACGCGCGCGCAGGCATCGCGCTGTTCTCGGTTGCGGACCACAACCACCCAATCTGGGGCGACAACCTTTCCGTGTCGGGAACGTTCGCCGGGCTGCCCGATGGGCTGGTTTACAAGGCTGTGCAGCCGGAATCAGGCTTCTCGGCGCCAGACGAGCCGGCCTGGCCGCCCATCCTCGGCCAGCAGGTCATCGATAACGAGGTCATCTGGGAGGCGGTGGCATCGACGCGCGTCACCTGGGAGGCTTCGCCGCTGTACGTGAGCGGCGACACGGAACCGGTGTGGCCCACCGACATCGGCGGCTTCGTCAAGGACGGCACGATCAACTGGAAGACCGTGTCGCGGCGGGTGGAGGACGAGAACTGCCCGGATTCAAACATTGTGGTCATAGGGGCCAGCAAGGTGTTTGCCGGTGACGACGACATCGTGCGGTATAGCGCCACAGTGAACCCCTTGGACTGGACCAGCACGGATGACGCGGGGTACCTGCCAACGGGTCTGCAGAACTACGGCGCGAATCCGGTCTCTGCGATGGGCCTGTACCGCGGCAACCTGGTGGTGTTCAACTCCGAAGCCTTCCAGCTCTGGCAGATCGACGAAGACCCGGCCAGCATGGCCTTCATCGACGCGCTGCCGCTCGGCAGCACCCAGCATCGTTCCATCGCCCCGGTGTCGAACGACCTGTTGTTCCTGGCCTCGCAGGGCATTCGCTCCATCGGCATCGCAGCGAGCTCGACGAACTACCAGGCTGGCGACGTTGGCATGCCGATCGACCCGCTGGTTGACGGCCTCATGCGGGAAGTCGGCACGTCCGGCACGAAGCCAAAGGGGCTGTATCAGCCCGCAGCCGGACAATACATGCTGATTTTCCGGGGGACCGGCGACGTTCGCCCATCCAACCTTCTGCTGCAGGAGAACGGCGATCCGATCCTGCAGGAATCCTTCGACTACATCCACCTGGAGCCATAACGATGGCCGATTCTCCTATCTCCGCTCTGCCGCAAGCAGGAGCTGTCACTGGCGCCGAGCTGCTGGCATTGGTCCAAGGTGGCATCACCTGTAAGGCGACGCTGCTTCAGGCCCTGGCCATTCTCTCGACTCGCTGCGTGTGGGACAGGAATGTCTTCAACAACTCCATGGGAGGCGTAATCAGTAATGGAGGCCTGACCCATACAGCTACCAACTCCGGCATCGGCAACATGGTTTTGGCCAGCCGAGCAAATTCCACTGGGAAGCGGTACTTCGAAGTAAGGATGGATGTCGTGACGGGCGCTGGGACGCCGACCGTTGGAGTTGCGCAGTCGAACGCCAGCTCTGCGCAAGTTGGGCAGGGTCCCGTGGTGAGCACCAACCGCAACTCGGACTGGGGGTTGCTGGCCAACTCGGGGAACAAGTACGGGCAGGGCACCTCCACAGCGTATGGAACGGCGCTTGTCGCAAACGATGTTCTGATGGTCGCTGTCGACCTCGATGCCGACCTGATCTGGTGGGGAAAGAACGGCACCTGGTTCGCCTCTGGGAATCCAGCAGCGGGGACGGGCGCGGCCTTCAACACCGTTCAGGACGCGGTCTACCCGGCCATCACGAACTCGGCTGGCTCAAAGGCCACGGCCAACTTTGCCGGACCCTTCCAGTACGCGCCGCCCGCCGGGTTCACGGCCTGGGACGCCTGATGAAGTCCTCGACGATCCTGGTGTACTCGATCAGCGCCACCGGTCAGGTTGGCGCCTGGTCGCGCTACACCATCGCGCTGAACATCGATGAATGGTGCATCGCCGGGGACGACCTGTACCTGCGGTCCGGCGATTACATCCACGTGTTTGACGAGGATGAGGTGGGGGATGAGACATCCCCCGGCATCGTCGGTCCGTTTAAGGGCGAGATCCAGTGGTCCTGGCTCGACTTCGGCCAGCCCGGCGTGACCAAGAACCTATATGGCTTCGATATCGTCGGCATCAGTGACGTGGCGGTGTCCTTTGGCTATGACCAGAGCAACGGCGGCTACTTCACCACCCCGTATACCGTGCCGGCCGACACGGTGCCGGGTATGGTCATCCCGATGCCGCTGTCGGCGCCGTCGTTCTCCGTCCGCCTGACCTACGACGGTACCGAAAAGTGGCAGTGGAACGCTTTCAGCCTGTACCTGCAGGACCTGCGGGGCATGTCGTGAATCCGTTGAACGCCAGGCCTGCGCTGGAAGAATCTGCCCATGCAGAAAGCGCACCTGCCTTCCAATGTCATCCCATGCCGGCCGGTTCACCTTCTGGCGCTGGCCGAGGTCATGCGCAAAACCGAGCAGGCACAGCTGCTGGCGGTGCTGGGGACCGCCGAGTACGAGCCGGACACAGCCGCGCACTGGCTGATCAACACCTGGGCGCAGTCGGCGCCCTTCGCGCTGACCGTGGTGGGGAGGGACGGCATGCCGGCAGCTGCAGGCGGCTTCCATCCGGTGGCACCGGGCGTGTGGCAGTCGTGGATGGTCGGCTCCGAAGCGGGCTGGGCCGAGCAGTGGCGCGCAATGACCAAGGCCACCCGCTGGCTGATCGATTCGCTCCTGGCCACGCAGGCGCACCGGGTGCAGACCAGCGCGCTGACGACGCGGGAGAAGGCTATCGAGTGGTTCGAGCGGTCCCTGGGCATGCGGGCAGAGGGTGTGGCGCGCGGCTACGGCATCAGGGGCGAGGACATCGCCCACTTTTCCAGATTGCGGGGTGAATGATGGGCGGCGGAAGCAACGGCTCAGCCACGAAGGCGGCGCAGGAGGAATCTTGGCGCCAGAACAACATCGATCAGGCCGTCAACCAGATCAACGGGATCTACAACGGTGCTGCGCGCAAGGCAGAGATCGACGACTTCCTGGCGGCGACGCGGTCGTTCTACTCGAAGGAGCTGGAGCGGCAGAAGGGCGTGGCCGACCGCAGCCTGCGGTTTGCCATGGCGCGCAACGGGCTGACCGGCGGCAGCGCCTCGATCGACGCCAACCGCACCCTGGGCGAGAACTACCAGTCCGGCATCCTGAGCGCTGACCGCCTGGCCCAGCAGGCTGCCGCAGACCTGCGCACTGCGGACGACACCTCCCGCATGAACCTGATCTCGCAGGCCAGCACCGGCATGGGCCTCACCAGCGGCGCGCAGCAGGCCGCGCAGGCAATGCAGGCCAACCTCGAGAGCGGGCGCGGTGCGATGAAGGCCGACGCCTTGGGCGACGTCTTCGGCGGTCTGGCCAACATCTACACCAACTCCAAGAACATGGCCGACGAGCGCCGCGGTAGCCGCGCCTACGGTCTGATCTATCAGCCCGGGTTCGGCGCTGGGGCAGGTGGGCGATGAGCCTGGACGCTCCCACCGCGCTGGTGGTGTTGGACGCGCTGATGGCGCCGATCAGCAACCCGTCTCTAGCCGATATCCAGCGCCTGCAGGAGGCCACGGCGCAGCTGCCGCAGGTCGACTTGCCGGTGGAGCACACCTTCCTGCCTGGCCAGTACGTGCGCACGCTGCGGATGCCGGCCGGCGCGCTGGTGGTGGGCAAGCGTCACCGCCACCGGCACGCCCTGATCGTCACCGGCCACGTCACTGTGCGCACCGAGGCCGGCATGGTCGAGCTGCACGGTACACACGTAATCGACTCGCAGCCCGGCATGAAGCGGGCCATCTACGCACATGAGGAAAGCGTGCTGATCACCTCGCACCTGACCGAAGAAACCGACCTCGAGCGCATCGAGGCCTACGTAATCATGCCGGACGACGCGGTTCTGGAAATCGAAGGGGAAGCGAAATGACCTGGGTAGCTACTGCAGTCGTGCTCATCGGCGCCGCCGCGAATCAATACAACACCCACCAGACCCAGAAGCGGCAGGACAACGAGCTTGGCCTGCAGATCCAGCAGCGCGCCGCGCGGCAGAACGAGGCCGACAAGGAGGTGATGAAGACCATCGCCGACCGGGCTGCCAGCGACGGCGACGCCGGCCGGTCTTCGATGCTGGACCAGTACATGAACCAGGTGCGGTCGGCGCAGGGCTCGGCTACTTCTGGGCTGCGGCAGGTTGGCGGCGTGTCCGAAGCCTACCGCCAGGCTGCAAACGACGCCGCGCTTGGGATCAGCGACTACGCCGGCGACACCGCCAGCCTGATGAGCCGGATCGACGCACCGGTGCGGCAGCGGCAGGGCGAGGCGCAGCAGAACGCGCAGCTCAGCACCGCGCTGAGCCTGATCGGCAATCGTTCCGCCGGGCAGGACTTCCTGTCCAACCTGCGCCTGCAGGGGATCCGCCGCAATCCGGGGCTCGATGCCTTCGTGCAGGTGGCCAATGCCTATGCCGGCGCCGCTGGTGGTGGCGGGGGAGGTGGGGCGAACACCTCGGGCCTTTCGAGCCAGGCCAACGGCATCACGGCGGCGAACAACGGCACCATCTTCAACAACTCGCAGCAGCGCTGGGGCTACTGACATGGCAGACCTGATGAGCATCCTCCAGGCCAACGCCGCGCCGCCGCAGGGCTGGACCTCCGTTGGCCAGGCGCTGGCTGGCCTCGGCGGTGCCGGCAGCCAGAACGCCTACGACCGGGGCATGGCCAAGGCCGCGCAGCTCGACCAACTGGTGCAGACCGCGCGCTACAGCCGCGAGAAGGCCATGGAAGCCGAGGACGCACGCAAGGGGCGCGGTGGCTTCGCACCGGCCGCGATCGCTGCGGGCATCCCCGAGGCGCAGGCCGGCCTGCTGTCCAGCGCGTTCGCTGCTGGCTACGACCCCACCAAGCTGAGCGGCTACCTGGGCGACACCCAGGAGCGCGGGTTCCGCGAGGGCGCCGTGGGCCGCGCGCTCGCTGGTGACTTCGGCGGCGGCAACGCCTACCTGATGGGTGTGGCCAACGGCCCGGTGGAACTCGCCTCGGTGCAGGGCCAGAACCTCATCAACAACCGCCTGCTCGAGGGCGGCGGCGGTATCACCACCACGGAGCAGGGCCGGGCCGGCATTGCGGCTGACGCGGCGCGCGCGGCGGCGTCCTACGCCAGCGCGAACAGCTCCAATGCATCCGCTGCTCGCACGCGCCAGGGAATGGCTCTGGACCGCGCCGACACGATGGGAGGTGGCGGGGGCAGGGCAGGCATGAAGGCGCCGAGCGGCTACCGCTGGACCGGCGACGGCCGGCTGGAGGCCATCCCTGGCGGCCCCGCCGACAAGCCCTTCGGCAGCGGCGCGTCGGAAGACGAACGAAAGGCCGCCGGCTGGCTGGGCCAGGCCAATCGCGCCTTGGCCAACATGGAAGATTCGATGTACCGCACCGACGCCCAGGGGAACCGCGTTCTGGACGCTGCTGGCCGGCCGATTCCGACGGGTGCGGACACCCCCGGGTTCTTGGAGCGCTACTCGCCGAGCGAAGAGCTGAGCAACCGCAGCATGAGCCCGGAGCGCCAGCGTTACGCCAACGCGTCGTCGTCGCTGTCAGAAGCGCTGCTGCGCGCGGCCACCGGCGCCGGCGTCAACGAGTCGGAGGCACGGCAAAAGGTGGCCGAGCTGACCCCGCAGCGCGGCGACTCGGAGGCGGTGAAGCGCCAGAAGATGGCCGGCGCTGCCGGCTACATCGAGGATCTGCGCGCGCGTGCTGGCCGGGCACTGCCCGCCAACGCCACCGGCGGCGCGGTGCCCATGCGGCCTGACGCCACCCTGCGACCGACTACCGGCCAGGCCCCGCCCGTCGGCACCACGCGCGGCGGCTATCGCTACACCGGCGGCGACCCTGCCGACCGCAGCAGCTGGGAGCGTCTGTAATGGCCATGCCCTGGGAGGAATACCAGCAGATCAATGCAGGCGCGCCAGCGAAGGCCGTCACCGCCCCGGCCGTCGAGCGTGGCCCGTGGGACGACTACCAGCAGGTGAGCAGCGATCTGCCGATCACCGACCTGCCGGCTGTCCAGGCGCAGCGCCCGGACTTCAGTGGCGTAACGGCCACGGTCGACTCAACGGCCGATGGCCGGCAGGCGGACGGCTGGATGGCCGGCAAGCTTCGCGATGCTCTGTTCGGCGCCCGTTCGGTGCTGCAGGGCACCGGTAGCCTCATCGGCGCGCTGGGCGGCGATGCGCTAGGGGCACTGGAGACGCAGGTCACAGGCCGACCGGTTGCCAGCTTCCGTGACAACGCCGCGCGCCTGGCTGACGCGATCGGCCTGCCGCAGGCGCAAACCAGCGGCGACAGGATTTTGGGCGATATCGGCGAGGCGCTGACTGGCACCGGGTTGACCCTGGGCGCCGGCGGGCTGGCGAATGCAGGCCGTTCGGCGCTGCCGACTGTCGCCCAGGCAGCGCCGGCGCCGCAGGTGGTCCCGTCTATCGGCCAGCGCGGTATCGAGCTGCTCACCGCGCAGCCGGCGCTGCAGGTGGCCAGTGCGACCACCGGCGCAGCGGCCAGCTCTGGGGCGCGCGAGGCCGGCGCGAATCCTCTGGTGCAGGCGCTGGCGGGCCTTGCCGGGGGTCTCACACCTGCTGTGGCCACTGCGGGCAGCCAAGCGGCGCTGCGCGGCGCCCTTCGCGGTGGTGAGACCAACCGTGTCGCCTTGGGCGAAGCCATCAAGGACTTCGACGCGCTGGGTGCGACCCCGTCGGTTGGCCAGGGGACTGAAAGCTGGGCTCGGCAGGGTGCAGAAAGCCTGTTGGCTGGCGGCCCCACCAGCGGCGGCGTGATGCGCCGCTTCGCCGAGGAACAGAACGAGCAGATCGGCGAGGGCCTCGGCGAGCTGAGCAATCAACTGGCGAAGAATATCAGCGGCGAGCGCGCCGGCCGTGCCATCGAGCGCGGCGTGGACACGTTCTCGAAGAACACCAACGCCATGCGCAAGGCGCTGTACTGGCAGGCAGACCAGCACATCCCTGCCGACACGAATATCGGCGTGTCCAACACTCAGCGAGCACTGGCTGAGTTGACCACGCCTGTAGCGGGCGCGGAGGCAACCACCGGCGCGCAGATCAGCCCCAAAATTCAGCGCATGGCCGACAACCTGGCCGAGGACGTGGCTGCCGCTCAGCAAGCCGGCCAGACCGGCATCCCCTACGAGGCCGTGAAGAGGATCCGCAGCCAGATCGGTGAGGAACTATCCGACTTCGCGCTCTCCACCGACCGGCCCACAGCGCAGCTGAAGAAGCTGTATGCATCGCTCTCTCAGGATCTGGAGGCAGCCGCTCAGGCGCAAGGGCCGAGCGCAGTTGCAGCGGTGCGGCGCGCCAACAACTACTTCAAGGCCTCCGCCGATCGGCTGGAAACGCTGGAGCGCGTTGTCGACAAGAATGGCGGCCCGGAAAAGGTGTTCCAAGCTGCGATGGCCGGCACCAAGGACGGCGCCACCACGCTCCGCGCCGTCATGCGCTCGCTGCCCGAGGACAGCCAGAAGGCAGTCAGCGCGGCGGTGATCAAGCGTATGGGTCTGGCGAACGCGGGCGCGCAGAACGCGGCCGGCGACGCCTTCAGCCCGAACACGTTCCTCACCAACTGGGGCAACATCAGCCCGGAGGCGCGCCGGACCCTGTTCGGCCGGTTCGGTAAGGAATTCAGCGACAACATGGACCGCGTGGCCAGGGTCGCGGAGCGGATCAAGAACGGCTCGGAGGTGTTCAAGAATCCCAGCGGCACCGCCAACCGCGGCGCGGCGCTCGCATATCCCGTCACCATCGGCGGCCTGCTCATTACTGGCCAGCTGGGAGCTGCAGCACTGGCAGCAGCAGGTGGAACCGGAGCGAACGCCTTGGCTAGGGCGATGACCAACCCTCGTTTCGTCAAATGGCTCGCGAAGAGCACCGAAATGCCGGTGGGCGCTTTGCCGGCGCAGATCAACGTGCTGAAGCGGATGAGCGGTGAAAACGACGACGAAGCAGTCGCCGAGGTCGCGGCCGCGCTTGAGTCAGGCGTAGGGAGCGCTGAAGGCCCAGATCAGTAACCCGACGATCGCTATCACGATCGCCAGCAAAGCACCGCCGCCCCACAGGGTGAAGTAGGCGCCATGCCACCACCTTGTGGGGTGTTTTGCTTCGAACTCCCGATCAGCGTCCGCCTGGGAGATCTTCTTCCACGCCGTTTGCGGCTCAAACTGCCCAGCGTCCTTGAATCGCTCGTCGCTCATTTCCGGGTTTCCTTGCACATGTAGAGGCCATGCTCGGTCTCGTATCGACAGCCGACGCCGCACTCGTAACTGCCCCAGCCGTTCTCTTCCGCGTCCTCGCGGCCGTCGTCCTCGAGGCTCTTCCGATGTTCGCGGAGCGCCCAAATCGCCGACGCCTGGCATTCCTCGAAGGTCGGGTAGGTCCCGTAGATGGCCCTCTGGGCGTCGACAGCGTCCAGTGACTTGCCCGGCGGGTAGACGAATGCCGTCCAAACCTCAGGTTCGCGGCTGCACCCGGCAAATGTCAGGCAAAGCGCAATAGCGGCAAGGGCACGGCGGTTCATGGGGCGGATGGTAGCACCCGGCCGCGTGGGGCGGCCGGGGTATATCACTGCGCCGTGGCGTCGACCTCAACCAGCGGGCGGTCACCGACTTGGCGGCCATGTTGATCGACGAGCCAGACGGACCATTTCATGATCCTGGCGCGCCGCGTGTGGACGGTGTTCTCGTCAATCTCATGCCCATCCAGGCCGATCAAATGGCGCTCGTTGTCGAATGTGAAGATCGCCAGCGGCTCCGCAAGCATGACGGCGCCGGGGTATGGGCCGTCTTGAGTCCGGCGAAGGTCGAACAGGTCTTCGGCGCGAATCGAAGTGGTGTAAGGCGCAGAAACCGCGAAGACGCGTTCGTCGATCGTGGAGAGAAGATCGCCAAGCGCGCCGTCGTTGTCGTTTCGATTCAGTCGAACAGCTTGGTTTGCGGTGGCACCAATCTTGCGGGCAACCATGTACCAGTTGCCCCTTTCATCCGCGACGATAGTGCCGGGGGCCACATTGGCCGCACTGGTGTACTTAAAGGCTTCAAGCGGAAAGCTCATCACCATCTCCTTGGCAGCCCCGGCCAATCCGGGGCCTGGCCGCATCGTACACCCTCCGTTGAACCCGCCCGGCGCCCGGGCAGCATGGCTCCCATCAACAGCAGGGGCCGGCCGTGAGCCAATTCGACGAGATCATTGACCGGGTCCTCTCCCATGAGGGCGGCTACGTGAACAACCCCCGGGACCCGGGCGGTGAGACCCAGTGGGGGATCAGCAAGCGCTCCTACCCGACGGTGAACATCCGGGCGTTGACCCGGCAGGGGGCGGTGGACATCTATCGCCGCGACTTCTGGCAGCGTGTCCAGGGCGACCGGCTGCCGCGCGCCGTGGCTTTCCAGGCGCTGGATGCTGCGGTGAACCATGGCATCGGCAACGCCGTTCGGTGGCTGCAGCGCGCAGCCGGGGTAGCCGACGACGGCATCATCGGTCCGCGCACGATTGCCGCGGTTGCTGGGCAGGACCCGGCGGACCTGGTGCTGCTGTTCAACGCTGAGCGGCTGGAGTTCTACGCGAAGCTGGGCACGTTCGACACGTTCGGCAAGGGCTGGACGCGCCGCGTGGCCGGGAATCTGCGGTACGCCGCACAGGACAACTGATGCCGGCGGCAAAGAAAGCGGTGAAGCCCTCGCCGATCAGCCAGCTGCAGGGCGTCCTGCTGGTGCTGGACAACCGCAGCGGCCGGCCGACGGCGGAAATGCTGGCCAACGTCCGAGAAATGGTCGGCGACGCGCTTTCGGTCATGCAGGAGCCGGACCCGGTGAAGCAGCGAATCGGCTTCGTCCTGCTGGCGATCCAGCAGTCCACCCAGGTGGCGATCAAGGAAGTGCGCGGCAAGCGCCTCACCCGCGTCACTGTCATCGACCAGCCCCTGTACCACTGGGCGCTGGAGGAAATCCACGCATTGGCAGGTGCCGCATGACCTTTGCAAGTCGAAACGTAGGCGCCGCGCGCGCCGGCATCGCCACCCTGATCCTGTTCCTGATCGGCATGGGCATGGCCGCCATGCTGGCAGTAACGATCCCGGAGCAGAACAAGGACGCTTTCCTGATGCTGATCGGCGGCCTGAACACCGCCATGGGCGGGATCATCCAGTTCTACTTCAACATCGGCTCGCGCCGATCCGCCGGAGGCTGACGTGCAGATCCCAGATCCCGTACGGCCCTATGTCGACCTGATCCGCTGGGGCCTCGTGGTGGTGCTGGCAGGTGGCCTGTTTATCGCCGGGTGCAACCATGGCAAGGACCGCCAGGCGGCCGCGAGCCGGAACGAGATCGCTGCGGCGGCCAAGGCCCAGGCTAGTGCAGAGGCGAACGCCGCCGAAAACCTCCGTGCGGCGAATGCCTGCGGCCTGCTGCTCAATGATGTGAACCGGCAGACCCAAGCATCGATCGACGCCGCCGAATCGGCGCGCAAAGCAGCCGCTGCAGCAGCCAGCCGGGCCGAGGCGGCAGCGGCCGAGGGCCAGCGCCGAGCCACTGCAGCAGAGAAGGCTTTGCAGGCCGCCAAGTCGCAAACCAACTGTCGTTCCCAGCTGGAGCTCGAACTATGCGCCGCTATTCCGTTGCTCTGATCGCCGCGCTGCTGATCGGCTGTGCGAGCCAACCCGGGCGGCCGAAGCTGCCGGAAACGGTCTATGTCACAGTCGAGAAGCTGGTCCCGGTGGATGACGGTCTGACCCAGCCCTGCGTGACCACCCGCGTTACCACGCGCACCGTTGAGGCTGTGGTCAGCGCCTACAACGCCAACCTGCTCGCCCTGCAGGACTGCAACACGCGCATGGGCGAGATCCGCGCTCTGGGGCGGTAATGGCCGGCAAGAAGATCCAGCTCAAGGACCAGCTCGGCCGGGTCATCCGCCTCAACAGCGATGCCACCGACGGCGCGACGCTGGGCAAGAACCTGTACGGCCCGGACGGGAAGCTGCTCACCGCGGCGCAGATCATCAACCCGCCCGCCAGCAACCAGAACGCCTCGACCACGGTCTGGAAGCTCATCCGCGAAGTGCCGGCCAACATCCAGAAGCTGGCCAAGCTGGCCACCAGCGGATTCGCGGTACGGCAGGCCAGCGGGGAATGGGTGACGCGGTCGCTGCAGGCGGGCGTTGGGATCGACATCACCAACCCCGACAGCGATGCGGGCGACCCGACGATCAGCCTTGAGGACCTCCCCGACAGCGGCGTCGGCGCGGCGCTGGTCAAGATCACCCGCGATCCCCAAGGACGCATGTACGGCACGCAGGCGGCGTCGACCAGCGACCTGGCCGAGGGCGCCAATCTCTACTTCACCAATGCGCGAGCCGACGCCAGGATTACCGCACAGAAGGGTCAGCCCAACGGCATTGCCGAATTGGACGCGGGCGGCAAGATCCCGACCGCTCGGCTGCCCGCGATCGCGATCACCGAAACCTTCGTGGTGGCCAGCCAGGCCGCGCAGTTGGCGCTGACCGCCCAGGAAGGCGACGTCGTTGTCCGCACCGACCAGTCGAAGAACTACATCCGCAACGCCGGCACCTCCGGCACGATGGCCGACTGGACCGAACTGCTGACGCCAGCTGCGCCGGTCCAATCGGTGAATGGAAAAGTCGGCACGGTAAGTCTGACCCCGTCGGATGTAGGTGCCGCGACAGCCGCGCAGGGCGCGAAAGCTGACACCGCTGTGCAGTCGGTTGCCGTCGGAACGGGGATGTCGGCGAACATCACCGACCCCCGCAATCCGAGCATTTCACTGGCGAGCAATCTGCAGACTCTCTCTGCAAACACCTGGAAGCCTGAAGTCATTGGCAAGGACTTCAATCTTGCAGGCACGGATGCCACTGAAATCTCGTTGGGCGTCAAGAATGACGGAGGTGGTACTGCCGTCTTCCACTACTACACCAAGCCGCTAAGTGGACTACCACTGTTCGGCGCAATTGTTGGCGGTGCCGGTAGTCGTCCCTGGGATGGTACAACTTGGGCCGCACACTCCACGGCGGCTTATCATCTCCTTGCCTCCGAGAATCACACGCCGACTGCGACTGGCACCGACTTCCGGATCGTTGCGACGCCCATTGGGACCACGCAAGCCAACCGCATCATCAATTCTGACTTTAACGGCGACGGAGACATCATCAATTCGCTGGGGCTGACCCGGAGGAAGATCAACACGCTAGAGCGTGGTCGCGGTATCGAAATCGTGCGCAGCAACAATGCGTGTGAAATTTCGATGGTGTCGGACCTAAGTACGTCAACCTATCAGAGCCTTTTCCGTGGGTACTCGATAGGAGGAACTATCGCGTCCCCCGGGGCGACCACGATCAACAAGGGGACTGGCTACGCTCTGTGCGGTCATGATGGTTCCGCATACGTTGGCGCCAAGGCCCTCGTAAGTCTCCTGACCTTTGACAACTGGAGCCCAACCAGCACGCCAACCACTATCGCGCTGGAAACCACGGCAACCGGATCAACAGCGCGCACAGCGCGATGGTTTGTAAAGGACACTGGGCACTTCTACCCTGGTGCTGACAACGCCTACGACATGGGCACCCCGACATTCCGGGTTCGCCAGTACTACGGCGTCAACACTTCGATCAGTACCTCCGACGCCAGGCTGAAGACAGCTCCTCGCGATATGTCCGAGGCTGAGGTGGCTGCATTCATCGAGGTCGGCCGGCTGCCTATGGTGTGGCAGTGGCTCGCGAAGGTGGACGAGGAAGGCGAGGGCGCCCGTCTTCATTCGGGTCCAACCGTCCAGGCAGCCATCGAAGTTATGCACAAGCACGGCCTGCAGTGGAGCCTCTACGCCGCCTTCTGCTACGACGCGTGGGACGACATCCCTGCGGTCATCAACGAAGACGGCGATGTTTCCGCCGCCGCTGTCCCAGCCGGATCCAGATACTCATTCCGGAAAGAAGAGCTGATGTGGTGGATTATGCGGGCTTTCATTGCTCGCCAAGATGCGATCGAACAGCGATTGGCTAAGCCTTAGGATCGGCCGGCCAATGCGGCAGGGCCTGGCGCGTGTGAGCGCACCCGATCCCGAGTTTTTCGAAGCGGGACATCCACCAGTTGAACAACCGCGGCGCTGAGGAAAATCGCAACAGGGATTGCCCACAGCGCGATCGGCCATCCGCGCATTGCCTCTGGCTGACCCATGGCAAGCCAAACCAGATAGCCAGCCGGGTAGTGGATCAGGAACACTGGGTAGGACAGATCTCCGAGCCATCTATCTATGCGCCCCAGTGTGCCTTGGGCTCGGATGCCGTGGAACAACAGCGAAACGAGCGCGGCCAGCGCTATGACCCCATA
Organism: uncultured Stenotrophomonas sp.; assembly: GCF_963519125.1. Taxonomy (GTDB): domain Bacteria; phylum Pseudomonadota; class Gammaproteobacteria; order Xanthomonadales; family Xanthomonadaceae; genus Stenotrophomonas. The sequence goes on from NZ_CAUQLJ010000005.1 coordinate 97,872, forward strand.
GTAGTAAGGGTTTGACGTTGCGCTGGTGTCGTAGGTACTTCCTTTCCAGACCACAAGGAACGCGAAAATCGCGCCCAGAAGCAGAACTGGCTGAGCCGCGGTGCGGGTCATCCAGGCAGGCCTATGTTTGACCACAAGATCACTGGCCCTGAATGCAAGGGAGCCGGTGCAGAAGGCCAACATAGCAGCTGATACCGGGGCGTACCGGGTCGTCGGGTTCATCCCCGCATGGAAGGTGTACGCGTGGTATGCGGCTGCAGCCAGCAGGGTGGCAGCTGTCCAACGCCAGCTCCGGGCGGCAAACGCCCAAAGGAGGAAGTAGCAACAAATCTCCACAGCGATGGACCAGGTGGACGGGATCAGCCTGAACTTGAAATTGCCAGGCTGGTCCGGGAAGAAGGTCCAGGGCCAGATGAGCAGATTCCCGATCACGTCCGTCACGCGGCCGGCCCACACCCAACAGGCATGGAACTCGGACATCCTGGGGAGCGTGAACCACATGAAAAGCGTAAGCAGGGCTAGAGCGTAATAGGACGGATACAGCCGCAGGAATCGGTTCAGCGCAAAGGACTTGAACTCGAACTTGTACGTCCTAGCCAGGATCATCGTTACCAAGTAGCCGCTGATGACGTAGAAGCACTCCACGGCGAACTGGCCAAGGTTCGGGATCCTGCCCGTCAGGTGGAAAAGCACCACGCACAGGGCGAGGAAGAAGCGGAAGCTGCCGAGCATGCGAGCGCCATGTGCGTGAAGGTGGCGGCAAGTATCGGCGCAAAGGGGTGGCATCTTCCAGTGGCCGGCCGTTCTCATCCCCTGAGCCGGTGTGGCGGTATGGTGGCCGCATGGACACCCCAGACCCCAAGCCGACCCGGCCAGACCCCACGAAGATGGCGCCCACCCTGGGCCACCTTCTGCTACCCGACACGCGCACTCCCGAGGAAAAGTTGGCCGCCTCGGTGCGCGAAACGAACCGGCGCAGGGGCAGGGCGCGCGGCAAATGGTGGGAGAAGGACGCTCCGCAATGACCATTTCGCCCCAGTCAGATCAATGACTTACCCGGCGATCTGCGAAGGCGAATGCGGAGCGGGATTCCGGGTAAATCCCTTGCGGCAGTAGGGAGTTTCCGCAGACTTTTAATCTTTTGGTCGATGGTTCGAATCCATCACGGCCCACCAATTGCATCAACGACTTAGGCGCCCGGTGGGCGCCATTTTTGTGGGTTTGCAAAATTGATTTGATTTGGCCCACGAACGCGCAGCGCAGGCTGTTCGATGGGACCACCGGACACCGGACGTTCGCATTCTCGCAGCCGTCGTCATCGGGCCGGCAGCGGCGCTGCCAATCCTGTTCAATCCAGCTGAAAAGGCGCCGTTGCCGTGTGCCGTATACGCCGCGTACCGGTTAGCCGGTGCACACTCGGCGTCTGTCCTGATTGCGCAGTGGAGCTGCCATGAATCGTTTTGTATTGATCGGCTTGGGTGCGCTTGCACTGGCGGCCTGTAAGCCAGCGCCCACCGACCCGGTGGCGCCGGCGCCCGCTGCGCCGACCAATGAGTCGCCGAAGCCGGTGGCGACTACCGAAACACCAAGTGCTGCGGCCGCTGGGCAAGGCCCGTCGTTCGATTGCGCCAAGGCCGCGTCCGATGCGGAGAAGACGGTCTGCGGTGACGCCCGTCTGTCGGCTCTGGATCGCGAAGTGGCCGCGTTGTACAAAGCCGCGCAGACAGGTCCGGGCGAACTGGACGTGGCCGCCGAGCAGCGGGGCTGGATCAAGGGTCGCGACGCTTGCTGGCAGGCGGTGGATGCCAATCGCTGCCTGATCGAGTCCTATCAGACGCGTATTGTCGAACTGCGTCTGTCTTCGGCAGCGGCGCCGGCCGCGAAAGCGGTGCAGTACGCCTGCGACGACGCCAGCAAGCCGCTGTCGGTGGTGTTCCACAACGATCTGGACCCGCAGGTTGCGGTGGTCCGGTTGGGGCGCGACCAGGCGATTACGTTTGCTGCGCCCTCGGCCAGTGGCGCTCGCTATACACGCGAGGGCGTGGAGTTCTGGGAACACCAGGGTGAGGCGACGCTGGACTTCTACGGCACGCGGTTGAGCTGCAAGGTCGCCGCTCCGTAGAGCCGGGCTGTGCCCGGCTGCTCGCCATGCCGAGATCGTGCGGAGCCGGGCAGAGCCCGGCTCTACGTTGAAGTGTCGGCACCTTTACGCGCCGGGCAGGGCCCGGGAAGACGGCATCAGCGCATCATTCAGCGTACGCGGTGATACCGCACTTCGTTCTGGCGGTCGCCCACTTCTGTCGTTACGAAGCCGTCGCGGCTCTGGTTGATGTCGAATACGCTGTTGCCCACGTTGAGCTGGCCGCCGTTGACCCAGCCAGACAGGTTCTGTCCGCGGGCCTGCGCGCTCATGCGGCCGTCCGACTCGATCCGCATGCGGATGTCGGCGTTGTACATGGGGTTGTAGCCTTCGAACTCGCCGACCATCCATTGCGGCACGTAGGAGGTGTGACGTGCGCCCTGGTAGTTGTCGTCGTCGTAGCGGTTGTCGTCCTTGTTGGCGTTGTGCGCCAACGCACCCAGGATGGCGGCGCCGATCAACACCCCGGCCGCTACCTTGGCATCGTGGTTGTCGTCGTCGCGGTCATGGTGGCGATCGTTGTTGCTGACCCGGAAGGAAGCACGGCAGCCGTCGTCGACCCACACATTGCGGCGGTCGTAATCCCAGCTGCGGCCTTGGCGGCACTCGGCGCCGGAGAGCTTGCGGTCCAAGGTGACGTAGCCGGCATACGGCAGTGAACACGACTGGTAGCGGTTGTCGCGGCTTTCGCAGGTGACGAAGTCGTCGGCACGCGCGTCGGCGAGGGTGGCCAGCAACAACAAGGGAGTACCCAGCAGCAATCGGGTCTGCATGTTCGGGAGTCCGGCGAGGGTGGCGGAGTGGCACGGTGTCACCGCCACGATGCGCAGCCCTCGATGAAATCCTGATGAAACCGCCTCAGGCCGCCCGGTCGACCTCGTGGTCGCCGAAGCAGGCGCGAATGGCGTCCAGCAGTTCGCTCATGGAGTAGGGCTTGGGCAGGAAGTGGATGCCCGGGGCGAGCTGCGGGGTGACCCGGTCCGGCTGCAGGCCGGAAGTGACCAGCACCGGCAGGCTGGGGAACTGCTGGCGGATGCGGTGGGCGGCTTCGATGCCGCTGAGGCCGCCCAGGCAGACGTCGGTGAATACCAGGTCGAAGCGCTCGCCGGCCTGCAGCAGGCCCAGTGCGGCTTCGGCCGTGCTGACTGCGGCCACTTCGCAGGCCTGGCTTTCCAGCGCCATGCGGCTCAGTTCGCGGGTGTCTTCGGTGTCTTCGATCAACAGCACGCGCGGTTCTACATGGCGCTTGGACAACAGCATGACGCGGATTTCCCTGGCAGGACGGTTGGAGTGGCGCGGCAGTATGGGGAGGCGAAGGTGAGCGGGCCGTGCAAAGGGTGTTGCGCATTCGTGGCGTTGTTGCCAACCGGTCAGGTAAGCCACGGTAGAGTCGCTTTCTGACCCCGAATGGAGCCAAAACCGATGCAATGCCCCGTCTGTACGACCCAAGCGCTGGTGATGTCCGAGCGCCAGGGCATCGAAATCGATTACTGCCCGCAATGCCGGGGCGTGTGGCTGGACCGAGGTGAGCTGGACAAGATCATCGAGCGCTCGGTGGGTGCCGCCGCGCCTGCGCCGGTTCGTGCGGCCGCGCCGCCGCAGCAGCAGGAATACGTGCAGCACCGCGATACCCGCCACCTGGGCCAGCAGCACCACGGCGATGGCCATGGGTATCGCAAGAAGAAGAAAGAGAGCTTCCTGTCGGACCTCTTCGACTTCTGACCGCCGCGGCGGTACCCGCGCCGGTCCTGATCAGGGCCGGCGCAGGATGAATTCCAGGTCGCGGCTGTCGCCCACCGGGAATTCATAGCTGCCCACCTGCTGGCAGCCATGGCGTGCGTAGAAGCGCTGCGCGCCGTAGTTTTCCGACCAGACGCCGACCCACAGGGTGCGGCGGTGTGGCTGGTCCAGCCATGCGAGGAAGGCGTCCATCAGGCGGGCGCCGTGGCCGACTCCCTGGCGGCTGGTCAAGACGTAGAGCCGCTTCAGTTCGATGTCGCCTTCCTGCGCGTCTGCGTGGGGGAGGCTGTTCGGGCCTGCGGCGAGGTAGCCGATTGGGTGATCGCCCTCAAACAACAACCACGCTGCACTGCGCGGGTCTTCGAGTTCCCGGCGTTGCGGTTCGGGGGAGTAATGCGCGTGCAGGAACGCCGCGAGGTCCTCCGGCGGGTAGGAGTCGCCGAAGGTTTCGGTGTAGGTGGCGATGGCGAGTGCGGAGAGCAGATCGGCGTCTGTTGGGGTTGCGCGGCGGATGGATGTGGTCATGGGAGATAGTGGCGCGCGGTGAGGGAGGTTGGATTGATCGGGCACCGCGAGGACACGCATGGCGTGTCGCTACGCGGGGGCGTCAGAACCAGAAGGGTACGCCCGGGTCCTCAGAACCAGACGCGGACGCCGGCTACCCAGCGCGTGTCGCGGGTGTGTTCGCCTGCGGCCTCGTGGTAATCCGCCGTGTCGCCGAACAACCGCTCGTGGGTGATGCCGATGTACGGTGCGAAGCGGCGGCTGAATTCGTAGCGCAGGCGCAGGCCAGCCTCCACCTTGTTCAGGCCCGAGCCCATGCCGTGCTCGGGTTCGTCCTTGGCGGCGAGCGTGGCTTCCAGCAGCGGCTGCAGGATCAGGCGGTTGGTGAGCAGCAGTTCGTACTCGACCTCGAGGGTGGCTGCCAGTTGTCCGCCGTCGCCGACGTACGCGGTCGCGGAGGTTTCGAACTTGTACGGGGCCAGGCCCTGGATGCCGAGTGCGGCCCAGGTCCGTGACTCTGCCGGACGGAAGTCCTGCTTCACGCCTGCCAATACGTCCCACCAGGGCGACACGCTGCGCCCGTACAGCACTTCCAGATCGGACGATCCGGTCCGACCGCCGCTGCGTTCACCTTCGCTGCGCAGCCACAGGCGGTTGATGTTGCCGCCGACCCAGCCGCTGGCTTCCCATGACTGGCCGGTGCCGTGCTGGCCGTCCCAGTGTTCCAGACGGTTCACCAGCAGCAGGCTGTGGACCTCCGGTGCGTGTTCCATCGCGCCGTGGTCGATGGGCGGGAACGCAGCTGCGCGGTCGGCGTCGGTGATGGCCGGAATGGGTTCGCGTGGCGCGGAGGGAGCGACTACGTGACCCATGGCGGCATGGTCCATTTTCGAATGGTCCATGGCCGAATGATCTACGTTGGGTTCGGCCGCTTTGTCGTGCCCCATCGCCGCATGATCCATGTTGCCGTGATCCATCGTGGAATGGTCCATGGCAGCGTGGTCCATCTTCGAATGATCGACCGGTTCCTGATAATCCTGCGATGCAGCTTCGCCATGGCTGTGCGACTGCGCCCATGCCGGCGCTGCGAGCGCAACCAGCAGCGCGGCACCCAGCAATTGCGGTTTGAGGGATCGAATCGTGCTCATTCTTCAATCCTCACTTCGCGCATCATGCCCGCTTCCATGTGGTAGAGCAGGTGGCAGTGGTAGGCCCACCTGCCGAGTGCGTCGGCGCGGACGCGGTAGCTGCGGCGGGTGCCGGGCGGCATATCGATGGTGTGTTTGCGCAGGTGGAATTCGCCGGCGGCATTTTCCAGGTCGCTCCACACCCCGTGCAGGTGGATGGGGTGCTGCATCATGGTGTCATTGACCAGCACGATGCGCATGCGCTCGCCGTAGTTCAGCCGCAGCGGTTCGGCACTGGCGAAGGGAATGCCGTCGAACGACCAGCTGAACTTTTCCATGTTCCCGGTGAGGTGCAGCTCCACCTCGCGCGACGGTTCGCGACCGTCGGGATCCTCGAACAGGCTGCGCATGGCGCCATACGTGAGCACCTGGCGGCCGTTGTCGCGCAGGCCGATGCCGGGGTCGTCCAGCTTGGGCGCGGTGGCCATGCTCTGCATGTCGACCAGCGGGTTGCCGTGTTCGCTCGGCGCGTGTCGCGGTGCCTTGCTGCTGCCGTGCCCACTGCCGTGGCCAGCGTGGCCCATGTTGGCGCCGCAGCTGCCTTCCATGCCTTTCATGTCATGGCCCATATCACCATGACCCATATCGCTCATCGTCAGCAGCGGGCGCGGGTCGCGCGCGGGGATCGGCGCCTGCAGGCCGTGGCGCACGGCCAGCGTGCCGGCGGCATACCCGGTGCGGCCCATGTCCTGGCAGAAAATGGTGAACGCGTCCTGGCCGGTCGGTTCGACGATCACGTCGAAGGTTTCGGCCGGGGCGATCCGGAATTCGTCGATGCTGACCGGGTGGATGTACTGGCCGTCCGCGGCGACCACGGTCATCTTCAGGCCGGGAATGCGCACGTCGAAGTAGGTCATCGAGCCGCCGTTGATGAAGCGCAGCAGGACCTTTTCGCCGCTGCGGAACAGTCCGGTCCAGTTGCCCGTCGGCGTGGTGCCGTTGAGCAGGTAGGTGTAGGTGTGCGCGTTGACGTCGGAGATGTCGGTGGGCGTCATCCGCATCCGTCCCCACATGCCGCGGTCGGCGGTGGCGGCGGCCCAGCCGTCGCGGCGCACGTCGCGCAGGAAGTCGGGCAGGGTGCGCTTGTAGTAGTTGTCGTGCTCGGCGAGCTTCTTCATGCGCCGGAACAGCGCGCCGGGGTCCATGTCGGTCCAGTCCGAAAGCAGGATCACGTGCTCGCGGTCGAAGCGGTACGGCGCCGGCTGCAGCGGGTCGATGATCAGCGCGCCGTACAGGCCGGCCTGTTCCTGGAACATGGAATGGCTGTGGTACCAGTAGGTGCCGGACTGTTTCAGGGCGAAGCGGTACTGGTAGGCCTCGCCCGGGGCGATGCCGTTGAAGCTCAGCCCGGGCACGCCGTCCATGTTGGCGGGCAGCAGGATGCCGTGCCAGTGGATCGAGGTGGGGTGGCCCTGCAGCGCATTGGACACGCGCACGTTGACGGTGTCGCCCTCCCGCCAGCGCAGGATCGGCGCGGGCAGGCTGCCGTTGACGGTGATCGCCGGGCGGGTGCGTCCGGTGAAATTGGCCAGCGATTCGCCAATGCTGAGCTGGAACTGCTCGCCGCTGAGCACCTGCGGGGCAGTGGCTACGCGTGGGCCGGCATTGGCCAAGGCGCGCGCGGGCAGTGCGGTACCGGCCAAGCCGGCAACCACGCCGCCAGCGGCCAGGCCCTGTACGAACAGGCGCCGTGACGGCAACCGCGGGGCGGCCGCGCCGGGGAAAGAGGGGTGGGACATTGCAACTCCGGATCCGAAAGGCACGCGCAGGTGCCGACAGGACGCGCGTGCGGGAGCACGGCATCGCATGACGCAGGCGTTCGTGACGAACGCGCGCTCAGGCGATGGGAGGGCGGGTGATGCGATCCAGCGGCAGGCTGGGCAGGGCGGACTGCGCCACCGGCAACGGCGCCTGGAACAACGGCGGCGGGATCGGAAGCCAGGCGATCTGCGCGGTCAGGCTGGGCTGCTGGGCGCAATTGCGCAGGCAGTCCTTGATCCTGCAGTGCTCACTGTCGTCAGGGGCGGGTGTGTCGGTCCCGGCCGGGACGGTGGGCATCGCCGCGTGGCCCTCGCCATGGCAGGGCGGCGCGGCGGCCTGCCGTGCTACGGGCGTTTGCGCCATTTCCAGCATCATCGGGCCGGCCATGGCCGCGTTCAGCCCGTTGAGCAACAGGCTGAGCATCAAGACCACGCGCAGGAGCAGGCCACCGGCAGACATGGACGCCACCTTACCGACAACGCGGTGCGTGCGCACCCCTGCCTGAACGGCAGGTTCAAGTCTGGACGTGGGTCTGGCAGGGCGCAGCGGCATCAGCCTTCTTCGCGGACGATCTCGACCAGCCGCTCGCCGTAACGGGACAGCTTGGTGCCGCCGATGCCACCGACCCGGCCGAGCGCGTCGATGCTGGTCGGGCGTTGTTCGGCGATGTTGCGCAGGGTGCTGTCGTGGAAGATCACGAAGGCCGGCACGTTCTGTTCGCGGGCCAGTTCGGCACGCAGGCCGCGCAGGGCGTTGAACAGGGCCAGATCCTGCGGCAGTACCGACAACCCGGTGCGCTGTGCGCTGCGCTCGCGTCCGCTGGTGCTGCTGGCCGGGTCGCGGCGCATGCTGATCTGGCGGCGGCCGGTCAGCACGTCGCGGCTGGCATCGGTCAGGCGCAGGCCGCCATGGCCCTCGCTATCCACTTCCAACAGGCTGGCGGCGACCAGCTGGCGGAACACGCTGCGCCAGGTGCGTGCATCCAGGTCGCGGCCGATCGCATAGGTGCTCAGCTTGTCGTGGCCCTGCTGCTTCACCTTCTCGTTCTCGCTGCCACGCAGGACGTCGATCAGGTGACCGACGCCGAAGCGCTGGCCGCTGCGGTAGACGCAGCTCAATGCCTTCTGCGCGGGAATGGTGGCATCCCACGAAGCGGGCGGGGTCAGGCAGTTGTCGCAGTTGCCGCAGGGCTGCGGATAGGTCTCGCCGAAACCGGCCAGCAGCACCTGGCGGCGGCACTGCATGGATTCGCAGTAGCCCAGCAGGTGATCGAGCTTGCCCCGCTCCAGCTGCTTGCGTTCTTCGCCGGCCTCGGACTGCTCGATCATCTGCTTGAGCAGGACCACGTCGCCCAGGCCGTAGCACAGCCATGCTTCAGCGGCTTCGCCATCACGGCCGGCGCGACCGGTTTCCTGGTAGTAGCCTTCCATCGACTTGGGCAGGTCGGTATGCGCTACGAAGCGCACGTCCGGCTTGTCGATGCCCATGCCAAAGGCGATGGTGGCGCACATCACGATGCCATCCTCGCGCAGGAAACGGCGCTGGTTGTTAGCGCGCACTTCCGGCGGCAGGCCGGCATGGTAGGGCAGGGCGTTGAAGCCTTGGCCGCAGAGGAATTCGGCAGTCTCCTCGACCTTGCGCCGTGACATGCAGTAGACGATGCCGGCCTCGCCACGGTGGCCGCGCAGGAAATCGGTCAGCTGCTTGCGGGCATTGTCCTTCTGCACCACGGTGTAGCGAATGTTGGGGCGGTCGAAGGAGCTGACGAAGTGGCGTGCTTCCTGAAGGTCCAGGCGCTCGGCGATCTCGCGCTGGGTCGGCGGGTCGGCGGTGGCGGTCAGCGCGATCCGGGGGATCTGCGGCCAGCGCTCGTGCAGCACGGTCAACTGGCGGTATTCGGGGCGGAAGTCATGGCCCCACTGCGACACGCAGTGTGCTTCGTCGATGGCGAACAGGGCGATGTGGCTGCGTGACAGCAGCGACAGGAAGCGGCCGGTCAGCAGCCGCTCGGGGGCGACATAGAGCATGTCCAGCTCGCCCGCGAGCAGTTCGCGCTCGACGCGGCTGGCGGTCTCGACGTCAAGGGTCGAGTTCAGGTACTCGGCACGCACGCCGAGCTGGCGCAGGGCTTCGACCTGGTCCTGCATCAGCGCGATCAGCGGCGAAATGACGATGCCGGTGCCGTCGCGCAGCAGGGACGGCACCTGGTAACACAGCGACTTGCCGCCGCCGGTGGGCATCAGTACAAGCGCGTCGTTACCGGCCGCGACATGCTCGACGATCGCCTGCTGCGGACCGCGGAAATCGTCGTAGCCAAAGATGCGGTGCAGCAGTTCGTGCGCGGGGCGGGAAGACATCGCGCTAGTTTAGCGCGCCCGGGGGGGCCGTTCCCGTAGGAATTCACCGTGCAGGCCCGTGGGCCGGCCAGCGGCCGGCACCACGGGTCCCCGATCAGGCCAGAAGTGAACGCAGCATCCAGGCGTATTTCTCGTGGGTCTGCAGGCGCTGGGTCATCAGGTCTTCGGTCGGGGCGTCGTCGGCGTCGTCGGCCACGTCCAGCACCTTGCGGGCGGTCCGGCAGACCGCTTCGTTGGCAACGACCAACTGGCGTACCATTTCACGCCAGTCGGCGCTGTTTGTCAGGCCCGGTTCCTCGGCGATCGAGGTCAGGGCGGCAAACTCGCGGTACGAGCCGGGGGCGTTGAAGCCCAGGGCGCGGATGCGCTCGGCCACGTCGTCCAGGGCCGCCCACTGCTCGGTGTACTGGGTTTCGAACATGACATGCAGCGAGTTGAACATCGAGCCGGTCACGTTCCAATGGAAATTGTGGGTCTTCAGGTAGAGCGTGAACGCGTCAGCCTGGAAGGCCGCCAGCCCGTCGGCAATCTTCTTGCGATCGCCCACCTTGATCCCGATATCGATGTTCGGGGCCGAGGGCGCCGCCGGCAGGGACGGGGTCGAGGCAGCCAGCTTCTGCTTGGTGGCCTTGGGCTTGGCCGGGGATTTGGTCTTCGCCATGGGGGAGTTCCTCTTCGTGGAGTGGATGGTCTTCACAATAGATCAGACTAACCTTCAGTAGTACTCATACGTATTAAACGATTCGATTGATGACAGCTATCAAACAACCTGCCGCCTCGTCCGTCTCTTCGCAGCAGGCCGCCATTGACGGGGCCATGAGCCGGGACCGCGGTCGTCTGCTCGGCATGCTCTCGCGGGTGCGCGCCAAGCCGGCCGATGCGGGCGTGGCGGCCGCCTTCGCGCAGGCGCTGCAGGCCTCGGTACAGCGGCGCCAGGCGCGGGCGCAGAACCTGCCATCGATCACTCTGGACGACAGCCTGCCGATTGCGCGTGAAGCCGAGCGCATCACCGCGCTGATCCGCGACCACCAGGTGGTGGTGATCGCCGGCGAAACCGGTTCTGGCAAGACCACGCAGCTGCCCAAGCTGTGCCTGGCCGCCGGGCGCGGCGTGGCCGGCATGATCGGCTGCACCCAGCCGCGACGGATTGCCGCACGTGCGGTGGCCACGCGCGTGGCACAGGAACTCAAGTCCGAACTGGGCACCACGGTCGGCTACCAGGTGCGCTTCACCGACCGGGTCGGCGATGACACCCGCATCAAGTTCATGACCGACGGCATCCTGCTGGCGGAGATCAGCAGCGACCGCTGGCTGTCGCAGTACGACACGCTGATCGTCGACGAAGCGCACGAACGCAGCCTCAACATCGATTTCCTGCTGGGCTACCTCAAGCAGCTGCTGCGCAAGCGCCCGGACCTGAAGCTGATCGTGACGTCCGCGACGATCGACACCTCGCGCTTCGCCCAGCATTTCGACGATGCGCCGGTGATCAGCGTGGAAGGCCGGACCTTCCCGGTGGAAGTGCGCTACCGCCCGCTGGAAGGCGAGGGTGGCGGCGATGCGGACGGGGGCCGCGACGGCGAGCGCACCGTCAACGACGCGGTGGTGGCGGCAGTGGACGAGATTACCCGTACCGACCCGCGCGGCGACATCCTGCTGTTCTTCCCGGGCGAACGCGAAATTCGCGACGCGCACCAGGCGCTGGAGCGGCGCAAGTACCGCGAAACCGACGTGCTGCCGCTGTACGCGCGGCTGTCGGTGAAAGACCAGGACGAGGTGTTCAACCCGGGCAGCAAGCGCCGCATCGTGCTGGCCACCAACGTGGCCGAAACCTCGCTGACAGTGCCGCGCATCCGCTACGTGATCGACCCCGGCCTGGCCCGGGTCAAGCGCTACAGCCCACGCCAGAAGCTGGATCGCCTGCATATCGAAGAGATTTCGCAGGCCAGCGCCAACCAGCGCAAGGGCCGTTGCGGCCGTGTGTCCGAAGGCATCTGTTACCGCCTTTACTCGGAAGCCGACTTCCAGTCGCGCGCGGAATTCACCGATCCCGAGATCCGCCGCTCCAGCCTGTCCGGCGTGATCCTGCGCATGCTGCAGCTGGGCCTGGGCCGGATCGAGGATTTCCCGTTCCTGGAAGCGCCGGATGAGCGCGCCATCGCCGACGGCTGGCAGCAGCTGGGCGAACTGGGTGCGGTGGATGCCGAGCGCCGGCTGACCCCGATCGGGCGGCAGATGGCGCGACTGCCGGTCGACGTCAAGCTGGCCCGCATGCTGGTGGCCGCGCAGGCGCAGGGCTGCCTGCGGCCGATGCTGGTGATCGCCTCGTTCCTGGGCATCCAGGACCCGCGCGAGCGCCCGCCGGAAGCCCGCGCCGCTGCCGACAACGCGCATGCGCTGTTCGCCGACGGGCGCTCGGAATTCGTCGGCGTGCTGCGACTGTGGGAAGGCTACCGCCAGGCCCACGAAGACCTTACCCAGTCCAAGCTGCGCGGCTGGTGCGAGCGCCATTTCCTCGGTTTCCTGCGCATGCGCGAGTGGCGCGAGCTGCATCGCCAGCTGCGCGTGCTGTGCGAGGAGCTGGGCTGGAACGAGGAGCCAGTGGATGCCGCGATGGCGCCGCTGCTGGCCGGTTCATCGGCGCCCGCGCCGGTGCGCGACGATGCGGCCAAGGCCAAGGTCACCCGCGGCCAGCAGCACCGCGCCGCGCGGCTGGCCCGGGAGGGCAAGTCTGAAACCCCCGCTGCCGCGCCGACGGCCACGCCTGCGCCCGCTGACGACGCGCGTGCCGGCTTCAGCGAACGCGTCCGCGCCAACGCCTACCAGACCCTGCACCGCGCGTTGATCGCGGGCCTGCCCACCCAGGTCGGCCACCGCAGCGACAAGGGCGATTTCCTGGCCCCGCGCCAGCGCCGTTTCCTGCCGTTCCCGGGTTCGGTGATGGCCAAGCGCCCGCCGCCGTGGCTGCTGGCCGCGACCCTGCTGGACACGCAGAAGGTATGGGGCCTGACCAATGCCGCGATCGAGCCGGACTGGGTCATCGCCGAACTGCCGCACCTGCTGCTGCGCAAACACTTCGACCCGCACTGGTCGCGCGCGCAGGGCCAGGTGCTGGCCTCGGAGCAGATCAGCCTGTTCGGGCTGGTGCTGGCGCCGAAAAAGCCGGTGCATTACGGCCGCATCGCCCCGGGCGAAGCGCACGACATCTTCGTGCGGCAGGCGCTGGTGACCGGTGAGATCAACACCCGCGCCAGCGTCATCGCCGACAACCTGAAGGTGCTGGAACAGGCGCGCGAGGAAGAAGCCAAGCTTCGCCGTGCCGGCATCGTCGCCGATGAAGGCTGGCAGGCACGCTGGTACCTGGACCGGATTCCGGCGGAGATCCATTCCGCGACGGGCCTGGACACCTGGTGGAAAGGCCTGGCCCCGGAGAAGCGACGCGCCCTGGCGTGGTCGCTGGCCGACCTGCTGCCCGGCGAAGGAAGCGATGCCGAGCGGTACCCGAAGTACCTGCCGCTCGGCGATGCACGGCTGGCGCTGCACTACCGCTTCGAGCCGGGCAGCGAGGATGACGGGGTGAGCCTGGACGTGCCGCTCCACCTGCTCAATGCATTGGATCCGGCGAGGCTGTCGTGGCTTGCACCGGGCTTCGTGGCAGACAAAGCGTCGGCACTGATCCGCAGCCTGCCCAAGGCGATGCGTCGCAACTATGTACCGGCGCCGGATTTTGGCCGTGCCTTCGCCGAAGCGTTCCCGGCGCCAACTGCAGACGACCTGCGCGGTGAGCTGGCGCGGTTCCTTTCGCGCGCCACCGGCGCCCAGGTGACCGCGCTGGACTTCGACGAAACCGCGCTGGACGCGCACCTGCGCATGAACCTGCGCCTGCACGATGCGCAGGGCAAGCTGCTGGCCGCGTCCCGCGACCTGGACGCGCTGCGCGCGCGCTTCGGCGAGCAGGCCGGCGATGCCTTCGCGCAGCGCGCCGGGCGTGCGCTCGCGGCAGAGGGCCTGCGCGAGTTCCCGGCCGCCGCGATCCCGCTGCAGGTGCCCGGCGAAGCCGGCGTGCCGGCCTATCCAGCCCTGGTCGATGCGGGCGAGACCGCCTCGCTGCGGATTTTCGCCGACCGCAATGAAGCGCTGGAACAGCATCCGCGCGGCGTGCGCCGCCTGCTGGAGATCGCGCTGGGCGACAAGGCCAAGCAGGCGCGCAAGCAGCTGCCGGTGCCGCCCAAGACCGGCCTGCTGTATGCGGCGATCGAGTCGCAGGAGCGCCTGCGCGGTGACCTGGTCGATGCGGCGATGAATGCCGTGCTGGCCGAGGGCCTGGGCGAGATCCGCGATCCGGGTATGTTCGCAAAGCGGCGCGACGCCGCTGGCCGGGAACTGTTCGGCGAGGCGATGGCGCGGTTGAAACTGGCCGAGAACATCCTGGCCAACGTGGCCGAACTCAAGCCACTGCTGGAGGCGCCATTGATGGGCTGGGCGCGTGGCAACCTGGACGATCTGGAGCAGCAGCTCGCCGCGCTGATCCATCCCGGGTTCCTGCGCGAAACCCCGGCCGATGCGCTGGCCCAGTACCCGCGCTACCTGCGCGCGATGATCCTGCGCAGCGAGCGTGCCAAGCGTGATCCGCCGCGCGACCAGGCGCGGATGCTGGAGCTGCGTCCGTTCCTGGACGCGCTGGATGAAGCGCAGGCACGAGGCCTGCGCGACCGCCCGCAATGGCAGGCACTGCGCTGGGACCTGGAAGAGCTGAGGGTGTCGCTGTTCGCGCAGGAGCTTGGCGCGAAAACCGGCATTTCCGCCAAGAAACTGGCCCAGCGCGTGGCTGCGCTTCGCCAGGCCTGATCCACCGCTGCCCCGCGCCGCCTGGGCACGGGGCACGCAGGATTACTTGACCCGCTGGACCTTGGCGCGGGTATTGCTGCCCTTGACCTGCATGTACCACACCCCCGCCATGCCGGGTGTCATCGACACCTCCGGGTTGGTACGGCGCACGCCGGCCAGCGTGACGTCGTCGGTCTGTTCCCATTCCTGCTTGTTGGCGAGCACGTAGCGACGGCCCTTGCCAAAGCCACGGAACTCGCCCTCCAGCGTGCTCACGATCGGCTCCTTGCTGCCGAAGTCGAAGAACCCGCGGTTCTTGACGATCACTTCCTGGCGGCCTTCCTCACGGGCCTCTTCGCGCACCTGTTCGCGGACCTGTTCGCGCACGTCGGCCGTGACGGCCTCGACCTTGCCCTGCAGCCAGCCGTTGAGCGTGGCCAGTTCGGTCGGGCTGAGCTTGTCCAGGCCGGCTGCCTTGAACTCCGCCGGCGACATCTGCTGCTGCAGGTCGCCGCCGACCACGCGCTGGGCGAGCGCGGGCCCGGAAAGGCCCAGCATGACGGCCGCACAGGCCAACAACCTCAGACGGGTAAAACGCATGGCAGCTCTCCAGGAATTGAACGATGACAGGTACGGACAACGCTTGTGATTGTCCGCCAACGATAGCAGCGCTAGTGTAGGGCTCTCTGTCTTTCCTGCATGATGCTGTGAACCGCGCTTCCGTCCCCGGCCTGGATGGCCTGCTGAACCGACCCTCGACCGCCGCGCTGCCCTCCGTGCTGCGCGATGCGCTGCTGCAGCGCTGGACGGACGACGGCGCCGACCACACCCAGGCCGCGCCGTGGCCGGTGCTGGCCGACACCCTGGACGCGCTGGCCCTGCTGTCGGCCGACGACAGTGCGCTGCTGGCGGCGCTGCTGTTCGACCTGCCGTGGCTGCGCGCCGGGTTGGATGCATTGCCGTTGGGCACCCACAAGACCGCGGTGGTGGGGTTGCTGGATGGCCTGGACGCGGCCGATCAGGTCTGGGCGCTGCATGCCGGACGCGACGCCGGGCGCAACAGCGAAGGCCTGCGTCGGCTGCTGCTGTCGATCATCCATGACCTGCGGGTGGTGCCGATCCTGCTGGCCCGGCAGCTGGCGCGGATGCGCGCGGCCGACCGCCTGCCCGAGGAGGAGCGGCGCGCGCTGGCCCAGCTGACCCGCGATATCCATGCGCCGCTGGCCAACCGGCTCGGCATCTGGCAGCTGAAGTGGGAGCTGGAAGACCTGGCGTTCCGCCACCTGGAACCGGAGACCTATCGGCGCATCGCGCGCGAAGTCGACGAAACCCGGCTGGCGCGCGAGCGCTACGTGGAGCACGTCAAGAAGGCGCTTTCGCGCGAGCTGCTCGCGCAGGGCATCGAAGCCGAGGTCAGTGGGCGGCCCAAGCATATCTACAGCATCTGGCGGAAGATGCAGAAGAAGCGGCTCGCCTACGAACAGCTGTACGACATCCGCGCGGTGCGGGTGATGGTCAAGGACGTGGCGGCCTGCTACGCCGCGCTGGGGGTGGTGCATTCGTTGTGGGCGCCGGTGCCCAGCGAGTTCGACGATTACATCGCCCGGCCCAAGGCCAACGACTACCGTTCGCTGCACACCGCCGTGGTCGGTCCGGAAGGGCGCACCATTGAAGTGCAGATCCGCAGCCACGACATGCATGCGCAGGCCGAGCTCGGCGTGGCCGCGCACTGGCGCTACAAGGAAGGCAGCAAGGGCGCCGAAAAAGCCTTCGACCGCAAGATCACCTGGATGCGCCAGCTGCTGGAGCAGTCCCAGGAAGGCAACAGCGGTGAACTGGCCGGCGCACTGGATGCCGAACTGACCGAAGACCGGGTCTATGCGCTCAGTCCCAAGGACGAGGTCATGGACCTGCCGCAGGGCGCCACGCCGCTGGATTTCGCCTACCACGTGCACACCATGGTCGGGCACCGCTGCCGCGGCGCCAAGGTCAACGGCCGCATCGTGCCGCTGACCTACCGGCTGCGCAGTGGCGACCGCGTGGAGATCCTCACCGGCAAGGAGGCCGACCCACGCCGCGACTGGCTGCTGGCCTCCAACGGCTACCTGGCCAGCAACCGCTCGCGCGAAAAGGTGCGTGGCTGGTTCCACAAGCTTGACCGCGCGCGCAACGTGCAGGCCGGGCGCGACCTGCTTGATCGTGAACTGAAGCGGCTCGGGCTGCAGCAGGCCGACCTGTCCATTGCCGCGCGCAAGTTCCACGCCGACAGCGTGGACGACCTGTACATCCAGGTCGCGCTGGGCGACACCGGCCCGCACCAGGTCAGCCGCGCGCTGCTGGAGGCCGAACGGGCCGCCACCCAGCCGGCCGCGCCGGCGCTGCCACGGCCAACCGCGCGTCGCGACAGCGTGCGCTCGTCCAAATTCACCGTGCAGGGCGTGGGCAACCTGCTGGTGCAGCTGGCACGTTGCTGCCAGCCGGTGGCCGGCGAGCCGATCGTCGGTTACCTGACCCGTACCCGCGGCGTGACCGTGCACCGCACCGACTGCGCCGCGCTGGCGCGCCTGTCGGCGACCAGCCCGCAGCGGATCCTGCCGGTGGAATGGGGCCAGGCCGGCGGCGGTTACGAGGTCGATGTGGTGGTCGACGCCGTCGACCGGCGCTGGCTGCTCAAGGACATCACCAACCTGATCGCGCAGGAAGATGCCTACGTGCTGGACATCCACAGCGACAACGTCCGCAACAGCGGCCGCGCGCACCTGCGCCTGCGGCTCAAGGTGAGCGATTACGGGCAGCTGTCGAACCTGCTTGGAAAGCTGGATGCCCTGCCCGGGGTCAGTGACGCGCGGCGTCTGGGCTGAGCTCACGTGACCCGCGCTACGCTCAGGGAATGAGCCGCCCCCCAGTCCATGAGGATGCCGCGCATGCCGCCCTGCGCCGCGTGCGAAGCGAAGGCCGTTGGCAGGCCCGGCATGCAGGACGCATCTGGCGCTGGGCGTTGTCGGTTGCCGTTGCGGTGTTCGTGCTGCTGGTGGCCTTCGGTCGTCCGCTGGCCAACTGGTTCTGGAATGAGCCGCAGGTCGAACAGCTGCTCGACCGCGGCGATCGTGCGCTGGCCGCAGGGCGCCTGAGCGCGCCCGATGGCACGGGTGCGCGCGAGTGGTACCAGGCCGCACTCGCGCTGGACACCGACCGACCGCAGGCGCGTACCGGCCTTGCCCGCACCGGCCGGGCCGCGCTGCAGCAGGCAGGCGCGGCGCTGGCCGCCGGCGACACCGCAGCGGCGGAGCGGGCGCTTGCGCTTGCGCGCGAGCTGCAGGTTCCGCAGCGCGATGCCGATGCGGTGGCACGCCGGCTGCGCGATCATGAAAACAACGGTGCCGGTATCGGTGCGCTGCTCGGACGCGCCGAATCGGCGCTGCAGGCGCAACGCCTGGACGGCAGCGACGACAGTGCGCTGCCGCTGTACCAGCAGGTGCTCGAGCGCGCGCCCAACAACCTGCGTGCACTGGAAGGGCGTGAGGACGCGCTGTCGGACCTGTTGCAGCAGGCGCGTGCCGCGGCCGCGAAGGGCGACGTGGTTGCCGCCGCGACCCGCGTGCGCAGCGCACGCGGCTTCGATCCGGGCCATGTGGATCTGCCGGCCAGCGAGGCGGCGCTCAATGCCGCGCTTGAAAAACGCCTGGACGAAGGTCGGCGCCTGTTGCGCCGCAAGCGCTGGGACGCCGCTGGCGACGCCTTCCAGACCGTGCTTGCCGCGCGCCCGGACGACACCGGCGCGCAGCAGGGGCGGCAGGCGGCGATTGAAGGACTGCTGGTCGCCACTGCGCGCGAGGCGGCCGATTTCCGCTTCGACCTGGCCGGGCAGGCGCTGCAATCGGCGCGTGCGCTGGGCGCGTCCGAGCGCCAGCTGACCGCTGCGAAACGTTCGATGGCGCAGGCCCGGGTGGCCGAGCGTGCGTTGACCGCGCCTGCGGGCCCGGCGGGCGCGGTCGAACCGGCCCTGGGCGAGTTGCTGGAACGCTTCGACGAGGCCCAGGCCCGGGGCGACATCCTGACCCCGCCGGGACGCAGCGCGTACGACGCGTTGCGTGAGATGCAGGCGCTTGCGCCGCGGGACCGGCGCGTGCGTGCGGCGGCCGTGCGCCTGCTGCCGGCTGCCCGGCAGTGCGTTGAAGACGGCCTGCGTGAAAACCGCGTGCAGGCGGCCGGGGCCTGCCTGGACGCCTGGGAGACGCTGTCGCGCAGCGGTCCATTGGCCGATGCGCGGCAACGGCTGGGGCAGCGCTGGCTGGCGATCGGCAGCGAACGACTGGGTCGCGGCGACGTGCAGTTCGCACAGGAGGCGCTGCAGCAGGCCGCGCACTGGGGCATTCCCGCTACGGCTGCCGAGTACCAGGCGCTGCAGCAGCGGCTGCGCGACGTCGACGCGCTGCGTTGAGGCTATAGTGCGCGCTTGATCGAACGTGGATACGGCATGACGGTTCTTGTTTCAGGCGCTACCAGCCAGATCGGTCGTTTCCTGTTGCCGCGCCTGGCGGCGGCAGGGCTGCCGGTGCGCGCACTGAGCCGGCATGCACAGCCGGCGCAGCCGGGCGTGGAGTGGCAGGTGGGCGACATGCGCGCGCTGGCGGTGCCGGCGCAGCCGTTGCAGGCGATCGTGAGTTTCGCGCCGCTGGATGCGTGGGGCGACTGGTTGGCGACGCAGGGCGTGGCGCCGGCGGCGAAGATCATCGTGACCAGTTCGATGAGCGTGTTGACCAAGCAGGGCTCGGCACAGCCCGACGAGCAGGCGCTGGTGGCGCTGTTGCAGCGGGGCGAGCAGAACCTGGCGACGCAGGCCGGGCGCCTGGGCATGCAGTGGACGATACTGCGCCCGACCCTGGTGTATGGCGCCGGTGTCGACCGCAGCCTGACCCCGATCGTGGCACGCGCCCGGCGTACCCGGGTGTTCCCGATTCCGATGGCGCACGGGTTGCGCCAGCCGGTGCACGCCGATGACATCGCCCAGGCGGTGCTGGCGGCGGTGCAGGGCGATGCCGCTGCGGGCCAGACGCTGCAGATCGGCGGGGGCGAACGCCTGGACTACCAGCAGATGTTCCGGCGCGTGCATGCCAGCATCGGCACCGCCACGCTGCCGCTGTACCTGCCGGGCATGGCGTTGCGCCTGCTCGCCGCAACGGTGCCGCGGGCGCGTGGGCCGGTGTCGCGGCTGGAGCAGGACCTGGTCGCCGACAACACCGCATTGACCGCACTGCTGGGCGTGCGCCCGCGGCCCTTCGCGCCTACCCCTGGGACGTGGCGGCCTGGGTGAATACCTGCCGCACCGTTTCGCGTGCGGCATCCAGCGAGAAATGATCGGCCACGTTGCGCAGGCCGGCAGACGACAACTGCCGCCACAGCGCTTCGTCGCGATACAGGCGGACGACAGCGGTGGCGAAGGCCTCGGCGTCGTCGGCCACCAGAACGTCCTCGCCGTCGCGCAGATGCATGCCCTCGACCGCGCAGGTGGTGGCCACTACCGGCTGGCCATGCGCCATGCTCAGGTTGACCTTGCCCTTGACGCCGGCACCGAACCGCAACGGCGCCACCGCGATGCGGACGTTGTCCATGTAGGGGGTGACCACCGGCACGAAGCCGTGGATCTGCACGCCGGGTTGGCTCGCGGCCAGCGCGTGCAGCGTCGGCGGCACATCGGCGCCGATGCAGTGGAACTGGATATCGGGCAGCTGCGCGCGGATATGCGCGAAGACTTCGCCGATGAACCAGTGCATGGCGTCAACGTTCGGCGGGTGGCGGAAGCCGCCGACGAAGACCAGGTCACGGCGCTGCGCATAGGTGGCACCGCCGCCGGCCACTTCATGCAGGTTGGAGATCAGCGCCACCTGTACATCGGGCGCATCCACCTGCAGCTGTACACGTTCGGCGTCGCTGACCAGCACGGTGACATCGCTGCCGGCCATCACCGCCAGCTCGCGCGTGCGGGTGCGCTCGGCATTGCGCAGCAGGGCCGCGTCCCCCGCCAGTTCCGCCCCGCGGCGTTCGCGCAGGTAATGCAGGTCGACCGTATCGAACACGCGTCGCGCCTGTGGCGCGTAACGGCGCAGCAGCGGCAGGCATTCGCTGGCGACGTGGTGGCGGACCATCATCACCACTGCAAAGCGCGGGCCGTGTTCGCGCAGCCAGGCGCCCACGCCTTCCAGGAACGGCGCGTACCAGACCTCCACGCCCAGTTCCTGCAGGGCTTCGGTGGCCTCGCCGGCGTGTTCGCGCAGGGTTGGTACGAACACCACGTGCAGGCCTTCGGCCAGCAGCATGCGGATCAGGTTGTACTGGCGCAGCGAACCGGAATCGCGGTCGGGTTGCGGCACACGTTCGTCCAGGATCAGCACCTGGCGCTGGTTACGATGAAGGAGAGCAGGGCCGGGCACGCTGCCCGGCGGAAGGTGGCCGGCCAGCACCGGCGCCCACTTGGCCGCGAACACGCCGCGGTTGCGTACCTGGTAGGCCTTGATGCCGGTGCTGGTATCGGTCCCGTTGCTGGTGCCTTCGTCATGCACCACCCGGCTCGCCGGCTGCACCAGCACGCGCTTGCCGGCGGCACGCACCGCGAAGGCCAGGTCGGTGTCTTCGTAATAGGCCGGGCGGTAGCGCGTGTCCAGGCCGCCGAGCGCGTCCCACAGGACGCGTGGCAGCATCAAGGCGGCGCCGGAACAGTAGTCCACGTCGCGCAGCGCGCTGTAACGCGGATCGTCTGGCGATTCAAAGCGCCCGTAGCTCCATGCACTGCCGTCGCTGAAAACCACGCCGCCGGATTCCTGCAGGCGGCCGTCTGGATACAGCAGTTGCGAGCCCACCAGCCCCTCGTCGGGCAGGCGCTGGAAGGTATCGAGCAGGGCATCCAGCCAGCCCGGCTGCGGCACCGTGTCGTTGTTGAGCAGGACCACGAACTCGCCCTTCGAGCGGGCCACGCCGTCGTTGCAGGCCTCGATGAAGCCGCCATTGCTGGCCCGGACCTCATAGCGAAGGCCATGGACCTGCGGCATCCACTGCACGGTTTCATCGCTGCTGCCGTCGTCCACCACCAGGATCTCGCAGGCCACCTGCGGCGGGTGCGCGGCCAGCGCCCGCAGGCAGGCCAGCGTATGGGCGGCGTGGTTGTACACGGGAATCACAATGCTGACCCGCGGTTCAACGCTGTGTGGCACCGCGAACGGCGCGAACGGGGCGGCGGCAGGCAGGTACATCGGCTTGCGCTGCAGCGCCGGCAGCGTACGGGTGTGCACCCGGATCCGCTGCCACGTGGCCTGCCAGCCCCGTGTGCGCAGGCTGGCCAGGCTGCGCCGGAACAGGCCGATCATGCGGTTCAGGAAATAGCGTGCATCGGCCAGGGAGGTCGACATCCCGTTACAACTCCAGCTAAGCGGGGAAAACCGGGGGACACGCGCGCCACCATGGCTGCGCTAGACTCGCCGGACTTTTACATTCTTGCATGCCCGTGCCCCGACGCTACGATTCCGACGACATCGACGAGTTCGAAGACGACACCGAAAGCCGCGGTCCGCTGTGGCGCCGCCGCCTGGTTACCTGGGGCATGGCCGCCGTGGCGCTGGGGCTGGGCTTCCTGATTCCCTATACCGTGTACCTGAACACCCAGGTCACCCAGCGTTTCGGCGAGCTGCGCTGGCAGATTCCCACCCGTGTCTACGCGCGGCCGCTGGCGCTGGCGCCGGGCCTGGCGATGGACGCGCAGACCCTCAAGACCGAGCTGGCGGCCTCGGCTTACCGCGACGACGGCACCGGCAAGTCGCCGGCCACGTTCAGCCAGGAGGGCGGGCGCTTCGTCGTTTCCAGCCGCGGCTACAACGACGTGGACGGCAAGGTGGCGCCGCGCCGGATTGAACTGAGCCTGTCCGGTGGCCAGATCGCTTCGCTGCGCGACGCCGACAGCCGCAAGTCCATCAAGGCTGCGCGGCTGGATCCGGCGCGCATTGCCACCCTGTACGGACAGAAGCAGGAAGAGCGCCGGCTGGTGCGGCTGGAAGAGACGCCCGAGTTGCTGGTCACCGGCCTGCAGGCGGTGGAAGACAAGGACTTCAACCGCCATCACGGCATCGACCTGAGCGGTATTGCGCGCGCGGTGTGGGTCACGGTGCGCTCCGGCGGCCAGAGCCGGCAGGGCGCATCCACCCTGACCCAGCAGCTGGCGCGCAGCGGCCTGCTCGGGATCGGCAAGGAACAGACAGTCACCCGCAAGTTCAATGAAGTGCTGTACGCGCTGATCATGGAAGCGCGCTACGACAAGCGCACCATTCTCGAGGCCTACCTCAACCAGGTCTACCTGGGCCAGCGTGGCAGCCAGGCAATCCATGGCATGTCCTCCGGCGCCGAGTTCTGGTTCGGGCGTGACCTGTCTTCGCTCAACACCGAGCACATCGCGCTGCTGATCGGGCTGGTCAAGGGGCCGTCGTACTACGACCCGCGCCGCAATCCCGAACGCGCACTGGACCGCCGAAATTTCGTGCTCGGCAAGCTGCATGAGAACGGGCTGATCGACGATGCCGAACTGCAGCGGGCGCTGAAGGCGCCGCTGGGCGTGCCCAAGACCCCGGGCCTGATCGCGGCCAACCGCTTCCCGGCCTATGTCGACCTGGTGCGCCGCCAGCTCGGCCACGATTACCCCGAATCGGTCCTGCAGGGGGCCGGTCTGAGCGTGATGACCGGCATGGCGCCGTCGGCGCAGGCCTACGCCGAAGGCGCGGTGACCAAAACCCTTAAGTCGCTGGAAAACAAGCGCCGCCCCGAGCTGCAGGCCGGCCTGGTGCTGACCGACGTGCACAACGGCGACGTGCTGGCCGTGGTCGGCAGCCGCGATGTGTCCGAGCCCGGTTTCAACCGCGCCATCGAGGCCCAGCGCCAGGTCGGTTCGCTGCTCAAGCCGTTCGTCTACCTGTTGGCGCTGGCGCAGCCGGACAAGTATTCGCTGGCCAGCTTCGTAGACGACTCGCCGGTCACCGTGCAGCTCAGTCGCGGCAAGCAGTGGACCCCGGGCAACGCGGACAACCGCAGCCACGGCACCGTGCGCCTGATCGACGCACTTGCCCATTCCTACAACCAGGCCACCGTGCGCGTGGGCATGCAGGTCGGCCCGGAGCGGGTCACCCAGCTGATCCATGTGCTGGCCGGATTGAAGGCCGAGAGCAATCCGGCGGTGATCCTGGGTTCGACCGACCAGAGCCCGTATGCGATGGCCCAGCTGTATCAGTTCCTGGCCTCGGGCGGCGAGATCCAGCCGCTGCATGCGGTGCGTGGTGTGCTCGATCCGCAGGGCAAGCTGCTCAAGCGCTACGACAAGACCCCGGCCCCGGCGCAGGAAGGCGACTCGATCGCCGCCAACCTGATCAGCATCGGGCTGCAGCAGGTGGTGTCCAGTGGCACCGCGCAGCGGCTCAATGCGGATGGGTTGTCGCGCCTGCAGGCCGCCGGCAAGACCGGTACCTCCAACGACGGTCGCGACAGCTGGTATGCCGGCTATACCGGCGACCACCTGGCCGTGGTGTGGATGGGCAACGACCAGAACGCGCAGACCGGCCTGTTCGGCGCCACCGGCGCGATGCGGGTATGGTCGGGGATCTTCAGCCGCCTGCCCAGCGCGCCATTGAAGGTCAGCAACAAGGGCCTGGACTGGCAGCCGGTGGAAGCCGGTGGCACCGCCTCGACCGACGAATCCTGCCCCGGCGCACGCCGGCTCCCGTTCGTGGTCGGTTACGCGCCGGCGTACGCGCCCTGCGTGGCCCCGACCGCGTTGCCGGAAGGCGAGGGAGGCGACGGCAGCGAAGGCGGTGGCTGGCGCAGCTGGTTCGGGTTGGACAAGAAGCCCGACGCCCCGGCCGAACCGGCCCAGGCCGCACCTGCGGCCACTCCCCCCGCTCGATGACGTGCATGACAAGGCAGGCTCCGATGACAACGACCCGTACCGTGATCCGTACCGCTTCCGTGCTTGCGCTCGGCCTGGCACTGGGTGCCTGCGTCTCGACCACGCCGCCGGTGAAAGCGCCGGTGGACACCACCACGCCGGCGCAGCGCATGGCCGCGGTGGACGCCACCGCCGGCAATGACGCGAAGGAACTGGACGTGCAGCCGCTGCGCGACGCCGGGGTTGAAGATCTGCGCGTGGCGGCCAAGGCCAAGCGCCAGGCCGGCGATCTTGCAGGCGCTGCCGGTGCGCTGGATGAAGCGTTGAAGATTTCCGAAGGTGACCCTTCGATCCTGCAGGAACGTGCGGAAATCGCGCTGCTGCAGGGCGACTGGGCAAACGCCGAAACGCTGGCCCGCAAGTCGGTGGCGCTGGGCTCCAAGACCGGGCCGCTGTGCCGCCGGCACTGGGCCACCATCGAACAGTCGCAGCTGGCGCGCGGCCAGAAGGAAAACGCGGCGTCGGCGCATGCGCAGCTGGAAGGTTGCACGGTGCCGGGTATCAAGCGGTATTGACGGTTCAGCCGGGCAGGGCCCGGCTCTACCTCGACAACCTGGTCACCCGTATCCGGTAGTGCCGGGCCCTGCCCGGCAACCCCGTATCATGTCCTCATGTCCCGCCTTGCCCATGCCAGCAGTGAAGCCCTCAGCGAGGGTGGCACGCTCGCCAGCCAACTCGATGCCTTCGTTGCGCGCCCGGCCCAGCTGCGCCTGACCACCGCGATCGCCGAAGCCTTCGACCAGCGCGAGGTGCTGCTGGCCGAGGCCGGCACCGGCACCGGCAAGACCTTTGCCTATCTGGTGCCGGCGCTGCTGTCCGGGCTGAAGACCATCATCTCCACCGGCACCCGCGCGCTGCAGGACCAGCTCTACCACCGCGACCTGCCCCGGGTGCGCGCCGCGCTCGGAGTAGGGCATAGCAGTGCGCTGCTCAAGGGCCGTTCCAACTACCTGTGCCGTTACCGCCTGCAGCAGGCGCGCGGCGAGCCGCGCTTTACGTCGCCGCAGGAAGTGGCGCAGTTCCAGCGCATCCTGGCCTGGTCCGGCCGCACCCAGCACGGCGACATGGCCGAACTGGAAGCGCTGCCCGACGACTCGCCGCTGTACCCGATGGTCACCTCCACGGTCGACAACTGCCTGGGCACCGAATGCCCGTTCTGGCAGGACTGCTTCGTGGTGCAGGCGCGCCAGCGGGCGCAGGCGGCCGACGTGGTGGTGGTCAACCACCACCTGCTGTTGGCCGACCTGGCGCTGAAACAGGAGGGCTTCGGCGAAATCCTTCCCGGTGCGCAGGCCTTCGTGATCGACGAAGCGCACCAGCTGCCGGAACTGGCCGCCAATTTCTTCGGCGAAGGCTTCGGCATGCGTCCGTGGCAGGAGCTGGCACGCGACTGCCTGGCCGAGAGCCGCAGCGTGGCCGGCGCCCAGGCCGCGCTGCAGGCGCAGGCCTCCGCGCTCGAACAGCTGCTGCGCGACCTGCGCGTGGCGATGGACGGGTTGCCGTCGCGCGGCACGCAATGGCGCGCACTGGCTGTGCCGCAGGTGCGCGACGGCTTCGACGCGGCGATGAGCGCGCTGGTGGGGCTGCGCGACGCGCTGGATGGCGTGCGCGATGCCTCGCCGGGCCTGGATGCCTGCCATGCGCGCGCGCTGGAGGCGGTCTCCCGGCTGTCGCGTTGGCTGGGCGACGATGCGCCGCTGCTCGATTTCGAGGCTGACCCCGAGCACGCGCCGGCGCCGGCCGAAGTGTTGTGGTACGAACTTACCCCGCGCGGTTTCCGCTGCCAGCGCACGCCGATGGACGTGTCCGGTCCGCTGCGCGAGCATCGCCAGCGCTCCATGGCGGCCTGGGTGTTCACCTCGGCGACGCTGACCGTGGACGGGCAGTTCGAGCACATCGCGCAGCGGCTGGGACTGGACGACCCGATCACGCTGCTGCAGCCCAGTCCGTTCGACTGGGCCCGGCAGGCGCTGTGCTACCTGCCGACCGACCTGCCGGATCCGGCCGCGCGTGGCTTCGGTACCGCGCTGATCCGTGCCCTGACCCCGGTGTTGGAAGCGTCGGCCGGCCGGGCGTTCCTGCTGTTTGCCTCGCACCGCGCGCTGCGCGAAGCGGCCGAGGCGTTGCGCGATGCACCGTGGCCACTGTTCGTGCAGGGCGAAGCGCCGCGCGCCACATTGCTGCAGCGGTTCCGCGAGTCCGGCAACGGCGTGCTGCTGGGTTCGGCAAGCTTCCGCGAAGGCGTGGACGTGGTCGGCGACGCGCTCAGCGTGGTGGTGATCGACAAGCTGCCGTTCGCTTCGCCGGACGATCCGGTCTTCGAAGCACGGCTCGACGCGATCCGCCGCGACGGCGGCAACCCGTTCCGCGACGAACAGCTGCCGCAGGCGGTGATCGCGCTCAAGCAGGGGGTAGGGCGGCTGATCCGCAGCGAAACCGACCGCGGCGTGCTGGTGCTGTGCGACCCGCGCCTGGTCACCCGGAGCTACGGCCGTACCTTCCTGGATTCGCTGCCGCCGTTCCGGCGCACCCGCGCGCTGGGCGATGTGCAGGCGTTCTTTGCGCCACAATGGGCCGTTGCCGGCGCCGACCCGTTGCCCGCCGAAACCGTGCCTGCCGGCGACGCCTTTCCTACTTCCCTGTTCTGACCTGCCATGAAACTGCTCGCCTTTGAAACCGCTACCGAAGCCTGTTCCGTTGCCC
Organism: uncultured Stenotrophomonas sp.; assembly: GCF_963519125.1. Lineage (GTDB taxonomy): Bacteria > Pseudomonadota > Gammaproteobacteria > Xanthomonadales > Xanthomonadaceae > Stenotrophomonas. The sequence continues at coordinate 125,067 of NZ_CAUQLJ010000005.1, forward strand.
TGTACGTGGATGGGCAGGTCCGCGAGCGCTTCGAGATCGCGCCGCGCCGGCATGCCGAGCTGAGCCTGCCGTGGGCCGAGGCGCTGCTGGCCGACGCCGGGATTGCCCGCTCGCAGCTGGACGCGATTGCGCTGGGCCGCGGCCCGGGTGCCTTTACCGGCGTGCGCCTGGCGATCGCGATCGCGCAGGGCATCGCGCTGGCGCTGGACCGCCCGCTGCTGCCGGTGTCGACCCTGCAGGTGCTGGCGCTGCGGGCGCCGGTCGAGGCGACGCATGTGCTGAGCAGCATCGATGCGAGGATGGGCGAGGTGTACGTGGCCCGGCAGGTGCGCGTGGATGGGCAGTGGCGGCTGCAGGGCGGGGAAGAGGTGTGTGCGCCGGAGGCGGTGGAGTTGCCGGATGGGAGCCGTTGGTTCGGTGTCGGCACCGGGTTTGGTGCGGCCGAAGGTGTGTTGGCGGCGCGGTTGGCGGGTCAACTAGGCGGCGTGGATGCGCAGGCCTTGCCGCGTGCGTCGGACCTGCTGACGCTCGCGGTACCGATGTTCGAGCGCGGCGAGGGCGTGGCGCCGGAGCTGGTGGAGCCGGCCTACCTGCGCAACAACGTTGCGCTGACCCTGGTCGAGCAGCAGGCGGCGCGGGCGGCCAAGCAGGGTTGATCAACGATCGTCGCGCAATTCCCCGCCCGGCAAGAACACCCACGTGCGCGTCACCTGCAGGATGTCCACGCCGTCGTCGGTCTTGGGTAGCGGCGGGAACGGCTGGGCCAGGCGGATCACGCGCAGCGCGGTTTCGTCCAGCAGCGGGGTGCCGCTGCTGCGCAGGATCCGGCTGCTTTCCACGCTGCCGTCGCGGCGCACGCCCACGGTGATCACCACCTGGCCCCCGAGCCGGCGCTGCCGCGCTTCGTCGGGGTAATTGAGGTTGCCCACGCGCTCGGCGCGGTCCACCCAGGCGCGCAGGTAATTGGCGTAGGCGTATTCACGCGTGCTGGCCGACACGAACTTGCGGTTCGGGCGCTTGGCGTACTGCGCCGAGCGCAGGTGCACTTCGGCCGCCAGCCGGGCCATTTCCGCATCGCGCTGTTCGCGCGCGGTCAGGGCCGCGTCCGGCTGCGGATTCTCCGGCAGCGGTTGCGTCTCGGCCTTGGCGACCTGGTCGGGGCTGTTGCGGCTGGCCACCACCCGCGCCTGCGGCGGCGGGGGACGCGCGGCGTCCTGGCGCTGCTGCGGGACCGGCGACAGCCCGGCCTGCGGCTGCGGCACGATCCCGGTCTGGTTGTCGCGCGGGCGCTGCGCCTTGTCGTGGTCGCCGCCGCCCTGCTGGTTGGCCTGGGCCAGGAAGTCGGCCTGCTTTGGCGTCAGCGGGGTCTGGGTCTGGCTGAAGATCACGTCCAGGGTCGGCACCAGCGCGGCGTTGTCGCTCACCGCAAAGCCCACGCCCAGGATCAGCAGCGCATGCACCAGCACCGACAGCGCCAGGGTTGCGCCCAGGCGCTGCGATTCGCGGCCCTGCAGCGGCACCATCGGATCGACCACCATGCTCATCGCGGCAGGCTGGCCTCGATCGCGTCGAACAGGGTGCCGGCGATGTTCAGCCCGAACTGCGCATCCAGCTCGCGCACGCAGGTGGGGCTGGTGACGTTGACCTCGGTCAGGTAATCGCCGATCACGTCCAGGCCGACGAAGCGCATGCCACGCCGCTTCATCTCCGGTCCGACCTGGGCGGCGATCCAGCGGTCGCGTTCGCTCAGCGGGCGGCCCTCGCCGCGACCGCCGGCGGCCAGGTTGCCGCGGAACTCGTCGCCCTGCGGAATCCGGGCCAGGCAGTAGTCCACCGGCTCGCCGTCGACCAGCAGGATGCGCTTGTCGCCGGCGGTGATGTCGGGGATGAATTTCTGCGCCAGCGCCAGCTTGCGCTCGCCATCGGTCAGCGTTTCCAGGATCACGTTGAGGTTGGCGTCGCCGGTGCCGCTGCGGAAGATCGAACGCCCGCCCATGCCGTCCAGCGGCTTCAGCACCGCCTGGCCGTGCTCGAGCACGAACGCCTTCAGGTCGGCGTGGCGGCGGCTGACCAGGGTTGGCGGGCAGCACTGCGGGAAGAGCAGCGCGGCCAGCTTCTCGTTGAAATCGCGCAGCCCCTGCGGGTCGTTGACCACCAGCGCGCCGGCCTGCTGGGCCACGCCCAGTACCTGCGTGTCGTAGATGAATTCGGCATCCACCGGCGGATCCTTGCGCATCAGCACGACCTGGCCGGGGCCGAACGTGGTCTGGCTGAATTCGCCCAACGTGAACCAGTCATGCTTGTCGTCGCGGACCTGCAGCGGCGCGGTGCGGGCCACCGCCACCCCGTCGCGCAGGGCCAGCCCGCCGGGGCTGACGTAGTGCAGCGCATGGCCACGGCGCTGGGCTTCCAGCAGCATGGCGAAGGTGGTGTCCTTGGCGATCTTGATATGGGCGATGGGGTCCATCACCACGATGACGTTCAACGGCATGGTCGCAACCTGGCGGGCAGGCGCTGATGGTAGCGGCATTGCGCCCGCGCTGCCTGCCCCGGGAGGCGGAACGCAGCATCCGGCGGCCTTCACGCTTTGCGCAGTTCCGCCCCCGGCCGGCCGCCGCGACGTGCGCGTGGCGTGGCTTCGGAAGCACACCCTTGATGACGGCCGCGTGGTGGGATATAGATACGCTTTCGTAGCGACGCTGGACCAACGTAGACGCGTCGCGCGCTCGGGGAAAAGGTAATGACTGAAAACATGGCTGCGGGTGGGGAACTCGCAGGAATGAGAGTCATGGTCATCGATGATTCGAAGACCATTCGACGCACCGCTGAAACACTGCTCAAGCGCGAAGGCTGCGAGGTGGTGACCGCGACTGATGGTTTCGAGGCCCTGGCCAAGATTGCCGACCAGCAGCCGCAGATCATCTTCGTGGACATCATGATGCCGCGGCTGGACGGCTATCAGACCTGTGCGCTGATCAAGAACAACCAGCTGTTCAAGTCCACGCCGGTGATCATGCTGTCCTCCAAGGATGGTCTGTTCGACAAGGCGCGCGGGCGCATCGTGGGCTCGGAGCAGTACCTGACCAAGCCTTTCACGCGTGAAGAACTGCTGGGTGCCATCCGCACATACGTAAACGCCTGACCAGGGGGGAAAGGCACAATGGCTCGAATCGTTCTGATCGAGGACTCACCGACCGACCGGGCGGTGTTCATCCAATGGTTGACCAAGGCCGGGCACGAAGTGCTCGAGGCCGGCAACGCCGAGGACGGCATTACCCTCGTGCGTGAACACGCGCCGCACCTGGTGTTGATGGACGTGGTGCTGCCGGGCATGAGCGGCTTCCAGGCCACCCGCGCGCTGGCCCGTGACCAGGCCACCAAGGACATTCCGGTGATCATCGTCAGTACCAAGGCGATGGAGACGGACAAGGCCTGGGGCCTGCGCCAGGGCGCACGCGCCTACATGGTCAAGCCCCCGCGCGAGGAAGACCTGATCGCGCAGATCAATGAACTGGTGTCCTGATGCGCTCTCCCTTCGACATCCTTGAAGCCTACGAGCGGCGCAGCCTGGCCCATGCGGTGCAGCTGCCCGAGCGGCAGTTCACCCAGGACCTGTGGCGCGGCGTCGGTTACCGGGTCGGCAAGCGCCACCTGGTCTCGGACTTCCGCGAAGTGGTGGAAATCGTCCCGATGCCGCCGATCACCCCGGTGCCCGGCGCGCAACCGTGGCTGCTGGGCGTGGGCAACCTGCGCGGCAACCTGTTCCCGGTGGTCGACCTGAAGTACTTCCTGGAAGGCACGCGTACCGTGCAGCAGGAAGGCCAGCGCGTGCTGATCATGCGCCAGGCCGGCGGCGACGTGGCCCTGACCATCGACGAACTGTTCGGCCAGCGCAGCTTCGAACTGGACCAGGACACCGGTGCCGGTGAGCTTGCCAGCGGACGTTACGCCCATTTCATCGACCGCGCGTTCCAGAGCGATGGCCGCGACTGGGGCGTGTTCTCGCTGTCGCTGCTGTCGCGTACCCCCGAATTCAGGCAGGCCGCGGCATGAACGCTGCTGCCTTCCTTACCGTATTGAAGATCGAGGTTGAACGATGAGTACTTCTTCGGAAACCGCCAAGGCCGGCAAGCTGGGCTCGGTAGGCACCAATTTCTGGCTGGGCCTGCTGGCCCTGTCGCTGATCGTGTTCGGCCTGAATACCGGCGTGGCCACCTGGCAGGGCAGTCGCCTGGCTGGCGCCAGCACCGGCGCGGCCGACCTGCAGGTGCTGTCCCAGCAGCTGGCCAACCAGGGTCGTGAAGCGGTCTCGGGCAACGCCCAGGCCTTCACCGCCTTCAAGGACACCAAGACCCGCATCGAAAGCACCGTGAGCAGCCTGCAGGGGCGCTACGGCAACGAAACCAACGTGTCCGGCCCGCTCAACCAGCTGACCCAGACCTGGGAACCGCTCGGCAAGAGCGCCTCCCAGCTGGTCGCCAGCGAGCCGGCGGTGCTGGCCCTGGCCGGCAATGCGAACAACTTCGTCAACGGCGTTCCGGCGCTGCAGGCCCAGCTGAACGAAGTGGTCCGCGCCATGTCGGCCGGCGGCGCCCCGGCCTCGCAGGTGTACAACGCCCTGCAGCAGGTCGTGGTGGTGGGCTCGATGGCCCGCCGCGTGACTGAAATGCGCGCCGGTGGCGGCAACGCCGCTGCCGCGGGCGACGCGCTGGCCCGCGACTCGGTGGTGTTCACCCAGGTGCTGGACGCGCTGCGCAACGGCAACGACGAACTGGGCATCGCCCCGGTCCGGAACGCTGGCGCGCTGGCGGCGCTGGAGCAGTCGCAGAAGCAGTGGGACACGATGAAGCAGGACGCCGACGCGATCCTGGCCAGCTCGCGCCAGCTGTTCTCGGCGCAGTCTTCGGCCGCTGCGCTGACCGCCGGCTCGAGCAAGATGCTGGACGACAGCAAGCGGCTGTTCGAAGCCTTCTCCTCGTTCGGCTCGGTGCGTGATTCGCGCCTGTTCCCGAACTTCTGGCTGGGCGTGATCTCCGGCGCGCTGTCCCTGATCGCCATCATCGGCTTCGTCAGCAGCACCGTGCGCAGCCGCTCGCGCGAGCAGGAACTGCGTTACCAGACCCAGGTGGAATTCAACAGCCGCAACCAGCAGGCCATCATGCGGCTGCTGGACGAAATCAGCTCGCTGGGTGAAGGCGACCTGACCGTGAAGGCCTCGGTGACCGAGGACATGACCGGCGCGATCGCCGACGCAATCAACTACGCCGTGGACGAACTGCGCCACCTGGTGACCACCATCAACGACACCTCGGCCAAGGTCGCCGTGTCCACCCAGGAAACCCAGGCCACCGCGATGCAGCTGGCCGAAGCGGCCGGCCACCAGGCCAACCAGATCACCTCCGCTTCCGACCGGATCGGCGAAATCGCGTCGAGCATTGAACAGGTGTCGCGCAACTCGGCCGAGTCGGCCGACGTGGCACAGCGCTCGGTGGTGATCGCGGCCGAGGGTGCCGGCGTGGTGCGTGAGACCATCCAGGGCATGGACCAGATCCGCGACCAGATCCAGGAAACCTCCAAGCGCATCAAGCGCCTGGGCGAGTCGTCGCAGGAAATCGGCTCGATCGTGGAACTGATCAACGACATTTCCGAGCAGACCAACATCCTGGCACTGAACGCGGCCGTGCAGGCGGCCTCGGCCGGTGAGGCCGGCCGTGGTTTCGCCGTGGTGGCCGACGAAGTGCAGCGCCTGGCAGAACGCACCTCCGGTGCGACCCGACGGATCGAAAACCTGGTCCAGGCCATTCAGGCCGATACCAACGAAGCGGTCAGCTCGATGGAGCAGACCACCGCCGAAGTGGTGTCCGGTGCACGCCTGGCCGAAGACGCCGGCACCGCGCTGACCGAAATCGAGCGCGTGTCCAACGCACTGAACAACCTCATCAAGAACATCTCGATCGCCGCCCAGCAGCAGTCCTCGGCCGCATCCGACATCACCCGCACCATGGGCGTGATCCGTCAGATTACCGGGCAGACCTCGCAGGGCGCGGGACAGACCGCCGAGTCGATCGGTCATTTGGCACAGCTGGCGGCCGACCTGCGCCGCTCGGTTGCCGACTTCAAGCTGCCGGCGTGAGCCGCGGGCAGGGCGGAGAGGGAAGGAATCAGCAGATGATGCATCGCGAGAAATCACAGCACGACACGCGCGCGCCCCTGCCGGGAGATCCGGCATGAGCACGCTGCGCGATGCCATGAGCCACGCCGCCCTGGGCTGGGTGAAGCCGGAGCTGGACGAGACCCTGCGCCAGGTGCGCAACGAGGTCGAGTATTACGCCGAAGACCCGGCCGACGGCAGCCGCATGCGCTTCTGCGCCGGCTACCTGCACCAGGTGCAGGGCACCTTGCGCATGGTCGAGTTGTATGCGCCGGCCATGGTGGCCGAGGAAATGGAGCAGCTGGCCAACGCCATCGGCGCGGGCGAAGTGCCCGACCGCGACGAAGCCTGCGCCACCCTGATGCGCGGCAGCGTGCTGCTGCCCGACTACCTGGAGCGCCTGCAGAACGGCCACCGCGACATTCCGATCGTGCTGTTGCCGCTGCTCAACGACATCCGTGCCGCACGTGGTGCGCCGGGCATCAATGAAAGCGTACTGTTCGCCTTCGCCCCGGACAGCGCGAGCGCCACCGAAGCCGAACTGGACCATGCGCGCGGCAGCCTGAGCGGCCGCAACCGCGAGCTGCTCGACACCGTGGGCAATGCGGTCAAGGAAGAACTGCTGCGGATCAAGGATGCGCTGGACCTGCACCTGCGCACCGGTGGTGAGCCGGCACAGCTGCAGACCCAGGTCAACGAACTGGGCGCCGTGGCCGACACCCTGGGCATGATGGGCCTGGGCGTGGCCCGTGGCGTGGTCGTGCAGCAGCGCGACGCGCTGCGCGGCGTGGTCGACGGCGCGCAGCAGATCGACGAGACCCTGCTGCTGGATATCGCCGGTGCACTGCTGTACGTGGACGCCTCGCTGGACGACCAGGTCGCGCACCTGGGCGCCGGCGGTAGTGGCGAGGACGACCCGAGCGCGGCCGAAGGCCGCCGCACGGTGGAAATCCTGGCGCACGAAGCGATCGCCAACTTCGCTGCAGCGCGCGAGCACTTCGTTGCCTTCATCGAAACCAACTGGAACCACCAGCAGCTGCATGAAGTGCCGCGCCTGCTCGGTGAGGTCGCCGGCGCACTGCGCATGCTCGACCTGCCCACCCCGGCCGACTACCTGCAGGGCGTACGCCAGTACATCTCGGTCGAGCTGATCGGCCGCCAGCGCGTGCCCAGCGGACGCCAGCTGGACACCCTGGCCGACGCCATGGCCAGCCTGGAGTACTACCTGGAAGCCCTGCGCGAACGCCGCCAGGGACGCGAAGACATTCTCGACATCACCCGGACCAGCCTGGAAACGCTGCGCTACTGGCCGCTGCCCGACGAGAACGCCGCGCCGGCCGATGTCAGCGCCGAAGCGCTGCCGGTCGCCCCGGAACACGTCGAGCTGACCGGTTGGGACACGCCGGTGGCCACGCCGGTGGAGATTGCGGTAACCCCCGCCGCGCCTGCGCCGGGTGATGTGCCGTCGCCGCCGCTGCCGGACTTCACCTTCGAACCCGTGCCCGAGGTTGCCGCGGCCGCGCCGGTCGAGCGCGTGGCCAAACCTGCGCCGACGCTGGTGTTCGAGGCCTCCATGGCACCGGTTGCCGCCGACGCGCCGCAGTGGACGCTGCACAGCGACGCTGCCCGCACGGAAAGCGCTGCCCCGACCTTTGCCAGCTTCGACCCGGTCATGGCCGAAGACGCCGAGGCGGGCCAGGCATGGGGCGTGGCGCCCACGGAGATCGCGCCGATCGTACTGGACGGGGTCGACACTGACGTGTCCGACACCGATCAGCCGGCCAGCACTGGATTCGATCCAGTGGCGGCCGAGCACGATGCGCTGGAACTGAGCGAAGAGCCGATCGAATTCACCTTCGACGAGCCACTGCACAACGCCGGCGACGTGCTGTCGCTGGAGATCGATGACACGCCGGTCGCCGCGCACGACGCCGAGCACACGCTGGACGTGCAGGCGCTGCCGACGTTCCTGCAGGAGCAGGTCGAACCCGCTGCAGACACACCGCTGACCGTGGACGCGCCGCTCGAGGAGGTCGCCGCACCCGCCGAAGCGATCATCGAACCGGTCGCTGCCCTCGAAGAAGAACAGGTCATCGAACCGATCGAAGCGGCTGCGCCCGTCGCCACCGGCGGCGTGCAGGAAGCGGTCATCAGCACGATCGAGCTGGACGACGAGTCGGCCCGCTTCCTGGCCGAGCTGGACGTCGCCGCTGCGCAGTTCTCCGTCACTCCGGACGCGGCGCCCGCCGCAGCCGTGGGCGACGTGGAGGCCGCCGCCGCCGCTGAAGCAGAACTGGACACCACCATCGACGCCGGTTTCGAGGACGATGGCGAGAACATCGACCAGGACATCCGCGACGTCTTCATCGAAGAATTCGACGAAGAACTGGTCAACCTCGGCAATCTGTTGCCGGTCTGGCGCATGGCGCCGGACAACATGGACCGCCTGCGTCCGATCCGCCGCGTGTTCCACACCCTGAAGGGCAGTGGCCGCCTGGTCGGCGCGCGTACCCTGGGCGAGTTCAGCTGGAAGATCGAAGGCATGCTCAACCGCGTGCTGGATGGGAGCCGTCCGGCCTCGCCGGCGGTGGTCGCCATGGTCACCCAGGCCTACGAAGTGCTGCCGCAGCTGAATGCCGCGCTGCGCGACGGCAGCCGCGTCAGCGCCGACCTGCAGGCCATGCAGGCCATCGCCGACCGCGTGGGTGCCGGCGAAGAGACCTTCCACGTGCCGCTGCAGCGTTCGGCCCCGGTGGCCGCGCCGGTGGAAACCGTCGAGGTCATCGAAGCCGTTGACGTCGTTGAAACCGTTGAAGCTGTCGAGCCGGAACTGAGCGGTACCCCGGCCAACATCGACGAAGTCCTGCGCGAAATCCTGGAGGCCGAAGTCGAGGCCCACCACGCGACCTTGCAGGCCTGGTTGCAGGACGCCCAGGCTGCACCGCAGCCGGTCACCGACAGCCTGCTGCGCGCGGTGCACACCATGAACGGTGCGTTCGCGATGACCGACGTGCCTGAGATCACCGCCGTCACCGGCGGGGCGGAAGCCTTCATCAAGCGTTCGCTGGCTGCCGACGCGGTGCCCGATGCCGACGGTGTCGACGCGCTCACGGCCACCGCCGCCGCGATCCGCGCCACCATGACCGCATTGCAGGCCGAAGCGCCGCGCATTCCGTCGCAGGCCGAGCTTGCGCAGCGCCTGCAGGCGCTGGCCGCGACCCTGCCCGAAGCACGCTGGCCGGCACTGGTGGCCGAGGACGGCATGGACCTGGACGGCGACGAGGTCGAGACGCTCGAGGTTGACCTCGACGCCGAAGCCGATGCGTCGCGCGATGCGCACGACGTCACCGCGCACGAGCTGGCCGCGTTCTCGGCGCAGTTCGACGAGCGCGACGGCTACGCCGTTGCGGACGACAGCACCGACAGCACGCTGCAGCAGGCCATCGTGGAGGCCGACGATCTGTCCGTGGTCGACGCGGCGGACATCGTCGATGAACTTTCCATTGCCGCACCCGTCGAAGTCGCTGACGCACCCGACGCACTGGTGGTCGATGAACTGACCGGCAGCGATGACCTGTCGGCGTACTTCGACGCCAGCCTGGTCACCTCGTTCGACGCGCCGTCCGCTGCTCCGATTGAAGACGCGGTTGCCGCCGATGCGCCCACCGCCGAAGTCGTGGACCACGGCCTGGTGAGCGTGGAGCTGACCGGCGCCGACGATCTGTCGCGCTTCTACGAACAGCCCGTGCCGGACGCGGAAGAAGCGGTCCAGGCCATCGAGCTGGAAGCGGCCGAGTCCGAGGCGCTGCACGAGACCCTCGAGACCCTCGAGGCCACCGACACCATTGAAGAAATCGAAGTCGAAGCCCCGACAGGCAACGTCGCCGAAGAAGCAGTCGTCGACGAGTTTGAAGACGTGCTGCCGCCGGCGCCGACCTTCGGCGACACCGTGGACCTGCAGCAGGCACTGGACGATGGCCTGACCATCGTCGACGGTCCCGACGCCGCGGTTTCCAGCGACGATGCGCCGGTACTCAGCGTGGATGCGTCCCATCCGACGCTGGACGAAGCCGGCGCCTTCGCCGAAGCGGAGGTCGAGCAGCCCTCGACCGCGCAGCCGCTGTTCGAGCTGGAAGACGCCCCGGCACCGGTCGAGGTCGAGATCCAGGCAGAAGCCGAAGCCGAAGCCGAAGCCGACGAACTCGACGACGCCGGTTCGCTGGACTTCAGCGTGCTCGACCGCGAGCTGGTCGACATCTTCGTCGAAGAAGGCAAGGACCTGCTCGACCATTGCGATGGCCTGATCAGCGAGCTGCGCGCCGCGCCGGAGGACCGCGAGGCCCTGGCCGGCCTGCAGCGCGACCTGCACACCCTGAAGGGTGGTGCACGCATGGCCGGCATCAACGCCATCGGCGACCTCGGCCACGGCATCGAGTCGCTGCTGGAAGCGGTCGCCGCCAACCGCACCGATATTGATCGCAGCGACGTGCAGCTGCTGGAACGGGGCTTTGACCGCCTGCACCAGATGCTGACCCGTACCGGCCGTCATCGCGACGTGGCGATGCCCGACGACCTGATCGCCGCGTTCGAACAGCGCACACTGGGTCGCGACAACGCGACCGAGGCGGACAGCACCCCGTCCGTGGCTGCGCCGGTGGCGATCGACACTGCGGTGGCCACCGCGCCGCTGTCGGCGCCGGTACCGCTGGAAGCCTCCAACGACGAGGACAGCCTGGCCCGTCCGCAGCAGGAACAGGTGCGCGTGCGCGCCGATCTGCTCGACCGCCTGGTCAACCACGCCGGTGAAGTGGCGATCTACCGCTCGCGCCTGGAACAACAGCTGGGTGCCTTCCGCGGCGCCATGGGCGAACTGGACCGCACCAATGCGCGTTTGCGCGACCAGCTGCGCCGCCTGGACCTGGAAACCGAAGCCCAGATCGTGGCCCGCTACCAGCGCGAGCAGGAGCAGGTGGATCACAGCTTCGATCCGCTCGAACTGGACCGGTTCTCGACCCTGCAGCAGCTCAGCCGTGCGCTGAACGAGTCCGCAGCCGACCTTGGCGGCCTGCAGGGCGTGCTCGACGACCTCTCGCGCCAGTACGACGTGCTGCTGCAACAGCAGTCGCGGGTCAGCTCGGAACTGCAGGACGGCCTGATGCGTGCGCGCATGGTGCCGTTCGACGGCCTGGTGCCGCGCCTGCGGCGCGTGGTGCGCCAGGCGGGCCAGGACACCGGCAAGCAGGTCCACGTGACCCTGGACGGTACCCACGGCGAACTCGACCGCAACGTGCTCGACCGCATGGTCGCGCCGCTGGAACACATGCTGCGCAACTCGGTTGCGCACGGCCTGGAAACGCCGGAACAGCGCCGCGCCGCGGGCAAGCCGGAGGAAGGCGAGATCGCCATCCGCCTGCGCCGCGAAGGCTCGGAAATCGTGCTGGAAGTGGCCGATGACGGTGCCGGGCTGAACCGCGAGGCGATCCGTCGCCGCGCCGAACAGCGCGGCCTGGTCGAGGCCGGCGCGGTCCTGTCCGACGCCGAACTGGATGCGATGATCTTCGCGGCCGGCTTCAGCACCGCCGACCAGGTCAGCCAGCTGGCTGGCCGCGGCGTGGGCATGGACGTGGTGCACAACGAAGTGCGCCAGCTCGGTGGCACGGTGGACATCCACTCGGTGCCGGGCAAGGGCGTCACTTTCACCCTGCGCCTGCCGCAGACCCTGGCGGTCACCCAGGCGGTGTTCGTGCAGATCGGCGACACCACCTTCGCCGTCCCGGTGGCCTCGGTCAGCGGTATCGGCCGGATCTCGCGCGAGCGCTTCGAGTCCGCCGAGGGCGGCTACCACTACGGTGGCGAAGAGTTCGTACTGCACGATCTCGGCACGCTGGTCGGCCAGGGCCAGGCCCGCGCCGAAGGCCAGGCCCAGGTACCGTTGCTGTTGGTGCGTGCCGGTGAACTGCGCGCGGCCGTGGCGATCGACCAGGTGCTGGGCAACCGCGAAATCGTGGTCAAGCCGGTCGGCCTGCAGATCGCGTCGGTCCCGGGCATCTACGGTGCCACCATCACCGGCGATGGCCGCGTGGTGGTGATCCTCGACGTGGCACCGCTGGTGCGTCGCTACCAGGCCAACCCGCTCAAGCCGGTCGCCCCGGCCGCACAGGCCAGCGACCGCCAGGCGCCGCTGGTGATGGTGGTCGACGACTCGCTGACCATGCGCAAGGTCACCGGCCGCATCCTGGAGCGCCACAACTTCGAAGTTGCGGTCGCCCGCGACGGCATCGAAGCGCTGGAGCGCCTGGAGGAGCGGGTGCCCGACCTGATGCTGCTGGACATTGAAATGCCGCGCATGGATGGCTATGAACTGGCCACCGCAATGCGCGCCGATCCACGCTACAAGGGCGTGCCGATCGTGATGATCACTTCGCGCAGCGGCGACAAGCACCGTCAACGCGCCTTTGAAATCGGTGTCCAGCGTTACCTGGGCAAGCCGTACCAGGAGCTGGACCTGATGCGAAACGTGTATGACCTGCTGGGGATCGCCCGTGCCCGCGAATGACCTGAACCCGCTGCCCCTGGTGGCACTGCTGGCACGGGTCGGCCCGGCGCGCGAGCGCCTGCGCGAAGCGTTGGCCCAGGCCGGCGCGACCGTGGTGCTGGAAGAAGACCCCAACAGCATCGATGCTGAAACCCTGGGTGGGGTCGACGCCGGTGCGGTGCTGATCGCGCTGGAGCCGGCGGTTGAGGACGCGCTGGAACGGCTCGACCCGGTTCTGGCGTCGCCCGAACTGACCGTGATTTTCGACGAAGCGGAACTGGCTGCGCGCCGCGAAGGCTGGGAAGCCCAGCGCTGGGCGCGCCACCTGGTGGCCAAGCTGCACGGTCACCAGGACGTGCTGCCGCCGGGCTCCGAGCAGGAAGGCCTGCTGCAGCCCGAACCGGGCCTGCCGCAGACCCCGGCCGAACGGCATGCCGACGCGCCGCTGGAATTCCACGTGCGCGAGGCGTTCGACGCCGCGGTCGACGTGCCCACCGATGGGCTGTACACGCCGCCGGAGGCGTACAGCGAGCCGATGTCGCTGGAAGAAGCGCTGGCCGCGATGCAGGCAGCGCCTGCCGCAGCGCCGGCCAGCGTGCCGCCGCCGGTGCCGGTGGACGCACCCGCAGCGCCGCGCGTGCCGCTGGGCGACCACAGCAGCTGGTCGCTCGTCGACGAAGACACGGTTGCGCCGCCGGTCGTGCCGAGTGCACCGGCCAGCGCACCGCCGATGACCGACGCGTTCGATACGCCGAGCCTGTCGCTGGTGGAACTGGAACCGGAGATCGCGCCGGATGGCTCCGCGCCAGGTGCGGTGCTGGTCCTGGCCGGCATTGGCGGCCCCGATGCGCTGCGCCGCCTGCTGGCCGCGCTGCCCGCCGGGCTCGCCACGCCGGTACTGGTCTACATGCGCCTGGACGGGGGCCGTTACGGCAACCTGGTCAAGCAGATGGCGCGGGTGTCGGCGCTGCCGGTGCTGCTGGCCGAGTCCGACCAGCCGGTGCGGGCCGGCAATGCCTACATCCTGCCCGACGACGTGGGTGTGGCCGTACGCAACCGCGGCCTGTACTTCACTGCCGACGCGCAGGGCATCCAGGTCGCTGCGCTGCCGCCGGCGCACAGCGCCGTGGTGCTGCTCAGCGGCAGCGACGTGGCCGTGCTGGACGACGTGCTGTCGCTGGCCGTGGCCGGTGCCTGGGTGGCCGGGCAGACCGGAGACGGCTGCTACGACCCGGTCGCGGCCAATGCCGTGGTTGCCGCCGGCATGGCCGCCGGCGACCCGCCGCAGCTGGCCGCCGCCATCGCCGAACGCTGGGGCGTGAGCGAGTAATCGCCGCGCCATGTCACTTTCAGGAAACACACCATGAGCTACGCCAGCAACGACGAAATCCGCGGAGTACTGATCCAGGCCGGCAATGACCGGGTGCTCGTCCCGAACGCCACGGTCGCCGAAATGCTGGCCTCCGCCAGTGTGACCCCGGTCTCCGAAACCCCGGCCTGGCTGCTCGGCCAGATCCAGTGGCAGGGGTGGGACGTCCCCCTGATGTCGTTCGCGCGCCACGCCGGGCTCGGCGAGGAACAGGGTTCGGGCAAGAACAAGGTGGTGGTGTTGAAGGCGTTGGGCGGCAATGCCAAGCGCCCGTACTTCGCGCTGGTGACCCCGAACTTCCCGCAGCTGATCTCGGTGCCGCGCGATGGCCTGTTGGCCGACGCGTCGGAAGAAGCCCTGCCGCCCGGCGTGCACATGCGCGTGCTGCTGGGAGAGCTGAGCGCGCTGTTGCCGGATCTGGATGCGCTGGAAACCGCGCTGGACGAAGCGCTGCCCGCTTGACCCGGTAGAGCCACGCAGGGCGCGACTCTACCCCGGGTGGCCGATTACCCCAGATCGCCCAGGCGCGCCTGGATCGCGGCAATCGCCGCCAATCCCGCCGTCTCGGTACGCAGGATCCGCGGCCCGAGGTGGAGCCCCTGGAAGCCAGCCTGCTGCAGTGCCAGCCGATCACGCGGCGACCAGCCGCCTTCCGGCCCGATCGCAATCACCACGCCACCGGGCGCGGCCGACAGGGTCGACAACCGGTGTTCGCCCACGGGATCGAGCGTGAGCTTCAACGCCGCTGCCGGCATCGCCAGCGCAGCCTCCTGCAGGTTCTGCGGCGGCGCCACCGTCGGCACCCGCGCGCGACCGGACTGGCCGCAGGCCGAGACCACCACGCTGCGCCAGTGCGCCAGGCGCTTCTCCGCACGGGCGGCGTCAAGCTTCACCTCGGTGCGTTCCGCATTGACCGGCACGATCGCCTGCACCCCCAGTTCGGTGGCCTTCTGCAGGATCAGGTCCATCTTTTCGCCACGGGCGATGCCCTGCAGCAGCGTGATCGACAACGAGGACTCATTGTCGAGTGCCTGTGCCGAGGCGATCTGCACGCGCGCCTCGCGCTTGCCTGATTCCATCAGGGTGGCGCTGTAGTCGTGGCCATCGCCATTGAACAGCACGCAGCCATCACCTTCGCGCAGGCGCATGACCCGCACCAGGTGGTTGGCGACCTCTTCGGGCAACGACACGGTCTGGCCCACGGCCAGCGGCAGATCGACATAAGAACGGGTCACGCGCATGCAACAGCTTCCTCGATGGCAGCCAGGGTGGTCTGGGCCAGCAGGTCCAGGTGTTCGTCCTCCACGCAGTAGGGAGGCATCCAGTACAGCACGTTGCCGAGCGGGCGCAGCACCACCCCCCGTCGCAACGCCGCGTTGTAGGCACGCAGTCCCACCCGCGCTTCGGCAGGGAAGGGCGTGCGTTTGTCGCCGTTGCGGGTCAGTTCGAACGCCACCACCATGCCGGCCTGGCGCACGTCGGCCACCTGCGGGTGGTCGGTGAACGGTGCGGCCAGTCGGCGCATCACCTCGGCGGTGCTGCGGTTGCGCGCGATCACGTCCTCGCTGGCGAAGATGTCCAGCGTCGCCAGCGCGGCTGCGCACGCCAGCGGGTTGCCGGTGTAGCTGTGCGAATGCAGGAAGGCGCGCTCGCGGCTGTCGTCCAGGAACGCGTCGTACAGCGCCTGGGTGGCCAGCACCGCGGCCAGTGGCAGGAAACCGCCGGTGAGGCCCTTGGACAGGCACAGCAGGTCCGGCATCACCCCGGCCTGCTCGCAGGCGAACAGGGTGCCGGTGCGGCCGAACCCGGTGGCGATTTCATCGGCGATCAGGAATGCCCCGTTGGCATCGCACAGTTCGCGCGCCCGCTTCAGGTACACCGGGTCGTGCATGCGCATGCCGCCGGCGCACTGCAGGCGCGGTTCCAGGATCACCGCGCAGATCTCGCCGGGGTGCTGGTCGAACAGGTCGGCCAGGCGATCGGCAGCCTCGTGCGCGCGTTGCGCCGCGCTCTGCCCGGGCTCGGCCAGGTAGGCGTCCGGCGAGGGCGCGAACAGCGCTTCGGTCAGCAGCGGCGCATACACCCGCCGATACAGCGGGATGTCGCCCACCGACAACGCGCCCAGGGTTTCGCCGTGGTAGCCGTTCTCCAGCGCCACGAAGCGCGTGCGGTGCAGTTCGCCGCGGTTGCGGAAATAGTGGAAGGCCATCTTCAGCGCGACCTCGACCCCGGCCGAGCCGTTGTCGGCGTAGAACACCTTGGACAACGGCGCGCGCCCGGCCTGGCGCGGCGCGATCGCCAGCAGCCGCTCGGCCAGCTGCACCGCCGGCTCGTGGCTGAAGCCGGCCAGCATCACCTGTTCCAGTTGGGTGGCCTGGCGCGCAATGGCGGCGCCGATGCGCGGCTCGGCGTGGCCGAACAGGTTGGTCCACCAGCTGCTCACCGCGTCCAGGTAGCGATGCCCGGCGTGATCGATCAACCACGGGCCTTCACCCCGTGCAATCGGCACCAGCGGCAAGGTGTCGGGGTGTTCGCGCATCTGCGTGCACGGGTGCCACAGCACGGCCAGGTCGCGTTGCCGCCACTGGTCGGCCAGCGTGAGGGGGGCTGGGTCTGCTAGCATTTCGGGCTCATGGACACGTTTTCACCTGCCTGCATTCTATCGATCTCCAAGAGCCAGTTCGCATGACCCGTCCGCTGCCCACCATCCACCAGATCACGGACGAGGAAAGCGGCCCGTTCCAGCGCCAGCACCTGGACCTGGAGTTCTCCAACGGCGAACGCCGCCGTTTCGAGCGCCTGGTCAGCCGGGGCCATGGTGCGGTGGTGGTGGTGCCGATGCTGGACGACGAGACCGTGCTGCTGGTGCGTGAATACGCTGCCGGCGTGCACCGCTACGAGCTGGGCCTGGTCAAGGGCCGCATCGACGCTGGCGAAACCCCGGAGCAGGCCGCCGACCGCGAACTGAAGGAAGAAGCCGGCTACGGTGCGCGCCGGGTCGACGTGCTGCGCGCGATGACCCTGGCCCCGACCTATATGAGCCACCTGTCTTACCTGGTGGTGGCGCGCGACCTGTACCCGGAGCGGCTGGTCGGCGACGAACCCGAAGAGCTCGAAGTGGTGCCGTGGAAACTGGCCGAGCTGGACCAGTTGATGCTGCGCGAAGACTTCTCCGAAGGCCGCTCGCTGGCCGCGCTGTTCATCGCCCGGCAGTGGCTGGAACGCGGGGAATGATCAAACTCACCACCGCGCTGCGCGAAACGGTGATCGCCATCGCCCAGGATGCCGCCGCGGCGATCCGCGAGGTGTATGCCAGTCCGTTCGACGTGGAGATCAAGTCCGACCGCAGCCCGGTGACCGCGGCCGACCTGGCCGCCAACCAGGTGATCCTGCGCGGGCTGGGCCAGCTGACCCCGGACCTGCCGATCCTGTCCGAGGAATCGGCGCAGGTGCCGTGGGAGGTGCGTCGCCACTGGGGCGCCTACTGGCTGGTCGATCCACTCGACGGCACCCGCGAGTTCGTCAAGCGCAACGACGAATTCAGCGTCAACATCGCACTGATCTACCAGGGTGCGCCAGCGTTTGGCGTGGTGCTGGCGCCGGTCAGCGGCGTTGCCTGGCATGCCATGCGTGGCGAACTGGCCTATCGTCGCGAGGGCCTGCACGACTCGGTGCTGCGGACCCGCACCCCGGCGTTGCCGCCGCTGCAGGTGGCCGCCAGCCGATCGCATCGCAGTGTGCAGACCCAGGCGTTGCTGGATCGCATGGGCGAGATCGACGTGGTCGCGCAGGGCTCGTCGCTCAAATTCTGCCGGCTCGCCGAAGGCACGCTGGATGTCTACCCGCGGTTGGGCCCGACCGCCGAGTGGGACACCGCCGCCGGCCAGTG
The DNA here is from genome assembly GCF_963519125.1 of uncultured Stenotrophomonas sp. Taxonomy (GTDB): domain Bacteria; phylum Pseudomonadota; class Gammaproteobacteria; order Xanthomonadales; family Xanthomonadaceae; genus Stenotrophomonas. Next base: position 143,011 of record NZ_CAUQLJ010000005.1, read on the forward strand.
CGTGCTGCATGCCGCCGGTGGCGCGGTCCTCTCTGCCGCCACCGGCAAGCCGTTCCGCTACAACCGCCGCGAAACCCTGTTGAACGGCGACTTCATCGCGCTCGGCGACACCCGCCTGCCGTGGCGCAGCTGGCTTCCCGACTGACCGGAGTACCGATGTCCGCACCTGCCGAACTGGACCGCCTGCTGGGCATCATGGCGCGCCTGCGCGATCCGCGCGACGGCTGTCCGTGGGACCTGCAGCAGGACTTCGCCAGCATCGCCCCGTACACCATCGAGGAAGCCTACGAAGTGGCCGACGCGATCGATCGTGGTGACCTCGACGATCTCTGCGATGAGCTGGGCGACCTGCTGCTGCAGGTAGTGTTCCATGCGCAGATGGCCAGCGAGCAGGGCGCGTTCGGGTTCGCCGAGGTGGCCCGCGCGATCAGCGACAAGATGACGCGCCGGCACCCGCACGTGTTTGCGCAGGTGCAGGTTGATGGTGCCGAAGACGTCAACAGCAACTGGGAAGCGATCAAACGCGCCGAACGCGCCGCCAAGGGCGATGCCGACCCCTCCGCGCTGGCCGGGATCTCGCGCGGGCTGCCCGAATGGCAACGTGCGGTGAAGCTGCAGGCGCGTGCGGCGCGGGTCGGTTTCGACTGGCCCGGCCCGGCGCCGGTGCTGGACAAGGTGCGCGAGGAACTGGACGAAGTCGCCGCCGAGTTCGCGCGCGGCCCGGTCCAGGACAACCAGGCCCGGCTCCAGGAGGAGCTGGGCGACCTGCTGTTCGTCTGCGCCAACCTGGCGCGTCACGCCAAGGTCGATGTTGGCGCGGCGCTGCGTCACGCCAACCACAAGTTCGAACGCCGCTTCCGCGCGATGGAAGCGCAGGCCGCGGCCGACGGCCACGTCATGGCCGAGCTCGATCTGCAGGCGCAGGAACGGCTGTGGGAGCAGGCCAAGGCCGGCGAACCCACGTCGTGAACACCTTACTGTTGTTCGTGCTGACTGCGGTCGCCGAGATCGTTGGCTGCTATCTGCCGTGGCTCTGGCTGCGCCGCGATGGCAGCGCGTGGCTGCTGCTGCCGGCCGCCGCCAGCCTGGCCCTGTTCGCCTGGCTGCTGACCCTGCACCCGGCGGCCAGCGGGCGCGTGTACGCCGCCTATGGCGGTGTCTACATCGGCACCGCGCTGGCATGGCTGTGGGTCGTGGACGGGATCCGGCCCAGCCGATGGGATCTGCTCGGCGTCGGGCTGTGCCTGGCCGGGATGGCGGTGATCATGTTCGCGCCGCGCGCAACCTAGGCAGGCGGCAGCCGCGATCAGCGGTATATTCAGGGCTACCCCGGGGAAAGGAGTAGCCCATGTTTCCGACCGTGCTGTTCTCGCTGATCCTGGCCTTCGTGGCCGTGGTGATCCTGTTCAAGGCCGTGCGCATGGTGCCGCAGGGCTATGAATGGACGGTGGAGCGCTTCGGCCGCTACACCCACACCATGACGCCCGGCCTGCACTTCCTGATTCCCATCGTGTACGGGGTCGGGCGCAAGGTGAACATGATGGAGCAGGTGCTGGATGTGCCCAGCCAGGAAGTCATCACCAAGGACAACGCCGCCGTGCGCGTGGACGGTGTGGTGTTCTTCCAGGTGCTGGACGCATCCAAGGCCGCCTACGAGGTCGCCAACCTGGAAGTGGCGATGATCGCGCTGGTGCAGACCAACATCCGTACCGTGATCGGCTCGATGGACCTGGACGAATCGCTGAGCCAGCGCGAAGTGATCAACGCCCAGCTGCTCAGCGTGGTCGACCATGCCACCAACCCGTGGGGGGTCAAGGTCAACCGCATCGAGATCCGCGACATCCAGCCGCCGCGCGACCTGCTCGACGCGATGGCGCGGCAGATGAAGGCCGAGCGCGAAAAGCGCGCGCAGATCCTCGAAGCCGAAGGTTCGCGCCAGTCCGAGATCCTGCGTGCCGACGGCGAGAAGCAGGCCGCCGTGCTGGAGGCCGAAGGGCGCAAGGAAGCGGCGTTCCGCGACGCCGAGGCGCGCGAGCGCCTGGCCGAAGCCGAAGCCAAGGCCACCCAGGTGGTGTCCGAGGCGATCGCCAGCGGCGACGTGCAGGCCATCAACTACTTCATCGCGCAGAAGTACGTGGAAGCGTTCAAGGAACTGGCGACCTCGCCGAACCAGAAGCTGGTGCTGATGCCGATGGAAGCCAGCGGCGTGATCGGCTCCATCGCCGGCGTGGCCGAACTGGCCAGGGAAGCGTTCGCGAAACAGGAAGAAAAGAAGACCACCCGCGCGGTGCCGCCGCGCATCGGAGGCTGAGATGCGCTGGGAAGTGGTCGCGTGGGGGGCACTGGCGCTGGTGCTGTTCGCTGCAGAGGCGTTGGCACCGGGCGCGTTCATGCTCTGGATCGGGATCGGCGCGGCCGCGGTGTTCGCGCTGGTGGCTGTGTTCGCGGACATCCCGCTGCTGTGGCAGGTGGTGGCGTTCGTGCTGCTCAGCGTGGTGTCGATCCAGTGCTACCGGCAGTGGGGCCGCAAGCGCGCGCGGGAGAGCGATGCGCCGCTGTTGAACCGCCGCGCGGAACAGCTGGTCGGGCGGGTGGTGGTGCTCGACCAGCCGATCATCGCCGGCCTTGGCCGCGCCAAGGTCGATGATGCGTTCTGGGTGGTGGCCGGGCCCGACCTGCCGGCCGGCACGCCGGTGCGCGTGGTGGCGGTCGATGGAATGACGCTCAAGGTGCAGCCGGTCTGATTGCGCACCGCCGCAGGCGTTGCCGGGGCGGTTCTGGGATAATGAAGGCCGGTTTTTTTCGATCCCCCGGATTGTGGTCATGACCCAGAAGACGCTTCTCAACGATACCCACCGCGCGCTCGGCGCCAAGATGGTCGATTTCGGCGGTTGGGACATGCCCATCCACTACGGCTCGCAGCTGGATGAGCACCACCTGGTGCGTGCCGATGCCGGCATGTTCGACGTCAGCCACATGACCGTGGTCGACCTGCGCGGCGAAAAGGTGCGTGCGTTCCTGCGCCGCCTGCTGGCCAACTCGGTGGACAAGCTCAAGGTCCCGGGCAAGGCGCTGTACTCGTGCATGCTCAACGCGCAGGGCGGGGTGATCGACGACCTGATCGTCTACTACCTGGGTGAGGACTTCTTCCGCATGGTGGTCAATGCTTCCACCCGCGAGAAGGACCTGGCCTGGATCCGCGAGCAGGCGGCCGCCTTCGACGTGCAGGTCACCGAACGCGAAGACCTGGCGATCATCGCCGTGCAGGGACCGACCGCGCGCGAGAAGGTGATCGGCCTGGTCGCCGAAGGTGACCGCGCCGCGCTGCAGAAGCTGGGCCGCTTCGCCGCGATCGAGGCCACCGCGACCAGCGGTGCGCCGCTGTTCGTCGCCCGCACCGGTTACACCGGCGAAGACGGCTTCGAGATCCTGGTCGCACAGGACCAGGTGGTTGCGTTCTGGAATGCACTGGCGGGCGCTGGGGTGCGTCCGGCCGGGCTGGGCGCGCGCGACACGCTGCGCCTGGAAGCCGGCATGAATCTGTATGGCCAGGACATGGACGAAGCCATCAGCCCGTTCGAAGCGGCGCTGGCCTGGACCGTGGCGCTGGACGAAGGCCGCGACTTCATCGGCCGCGACGTGCTCGAAGCGCAGAAGGCCGCCGGCGACGCGCGCCAGATGATCGGCCTGGTGATGGACGAGAAGGGCGTGCTGCGCCACGGCCAGGCGGTGAACACCGCCAGCGGCAGTGGCGAGATCCTGTCCGGTACGTTCTCGCCAACCCTGGGCAAGGGCATCGCCTTCGCACGCGTGCCGGCCGGCGAGCTCGGCCAGGTGCATGTGGACATCCGCGGCCGGCAGGTGCCGGTGCGCGTGGTCAAGTTCCCGTTCGTGCGCGAAGGCCAGGCCCAGCCCGGCGTTCTCGGCGAAGGCTGAGCTGCGTTCTACCCGGTTACACTACCCGCGTTTTCCTGACCCCCTGTAAATCTTCGGAGCAGTCCCATGAGCGAGATCCCCGGCGACCTCAAATTCCTCAAGTCCCACGAGTGGGCGCGCGTTGACGACAGCAACCGCGTCACCGTCGGCATTTCCGACCACGCCCAGGGCCTGCTTGGCGACCTGGTCTACGTCGAGCTGCCGGAAGTCGGCGCCGATGCCAAGGCCGGCGAGCAGATCGCGGTGGTCGAGTCGGTCAAGGCCGCCTCGGACGTGTACAGCCCGGTCTCCGGCAAGGTGGTCGAGGTCAACAGCGCCCTCGCCGACAAGCCGGAAACCATCAACGAAGACGCCTACGGCGACGGCTGGATGTTCGTGGTCGAGCTGTCCAACAAGGACGAGTTGAACGACCTGCTGGAACCGGACGACTACGCCGAAGGCCTGGACGACGAGGACAACTGATCCTCGTCTTCCCGGAACAGAAACGGCCGCCTGATGCGGCCGTTTTTTTTTGGTCGATGCACGTAACCGGCAAGAAGGCGGCGCCCGGTGGCCGCCAAAAGTTTGCGCAGTTGCGCGAATCCGGACGCAAAAAGCGTTGCCGGATGTGAAAAGTTTTCGCCCCCGTTTTGGCGCCGTGCGGGAAGCGCTCGCGCGTTCGATGGCATGCACGTTGCGGCGGCGCGTTGGCACGCGCCGCGTGCAGGGCGTTCAAGCGAAAGTGCTTCTTTTAAGTGTTTTTCTTTCAACGCATCGACGAAGCGCGCGTTGCGCGCGTCGGTTCGGGTCGGTTCGACACGGTCCCGACGGGCGCCTGCAGAGGGTGTGGCGCAGGCGCATCGGCCCCCCGCCATGTGAAATTTTTTCGCGGGGGTTGTTGACAGTGAAAAAAAGCGTGATTAGGTTTCGCCTCAGCAGACCTTGCCTGCGAAACGAGCCAACCGAATCGACATCCAGTCGCGAAGCACAACCAGAACATCCACCGCGCGTCCGAGGACGGTGGAGTCGGGTTCGCTTCCTCCGGTGAAACGCAAGGTCACCCCACCTTCGATACCTGCCTGGCAGTTCCTGGTCGGTATCCCCGTATCCGTCACGACGCGCATGACGCGACGGCGGTCCCCGCAACGCTCCAACGGCGGGTTTGCTTTACCTGGGCGTTTCAACTCCATAGATCACTGACGAGGAGCCAATCCCATGGCAACCAAGAAAGCTGCGAAGAAAAAGCCGGCCGCCAAGAAGGCCGTAAAGAAGGTCGCCAAGAAGGCGGCTGCCAAGAAGGCCGTGAAGAAGGTAGCCAAGAAGGCGGCTGCCAAGAAGACGGTAAAGAAGGCAGCCAAGAAGGCGACTGCCCGCAAGGCAGTGAAGAAGACGGCAAAGAAGGCGGTCCGCAAGGTCGCCAAGAAGGCCGCCGCCAAGAAGACCGCGAAGAAGGCAGTGAAGAAGACTGCCAAGAAGGCCGTCCGCAAGGTAGCCAAGAAGGCGGCTGCCAAGAAGACCGCAAAGAAGGCCGTCCGCAAGGTAGCCAAGAAGGCCGCTGCCAAGAAGACCGCCAAGAAGACTGCGAAAAAGGCAGTCCGCAAGGTCGCCAAGAAGGCCACTGCCAAGAAGGCCACCGCGCGCAAGCCGGCCGCCAAGAAGGCTTCGGCCAAGAAGGCAGTGAAGAAGGTCGCCAAGCGCAAGCCGGCGGTCCGCAAGAAGAAGGCTGCACCGGTCGCCCTGCCGGCTACCCCGGCACCGCTGATCTGATCGATTCCCGATAGCCGTACCTGAAACTCCTTCCCCGGCAGCCCAGCGGGGAGGGAGTTTTTTTTTGCCATGCAAAAAAAGCGGCCCGTGGGCCGCTTTTTCGCATCCATCATCCGGATCGTCTTACCGCGGCGAAGCCACCGCCCGATCCGAAGAAACACCCTTGCGCTTGCCCGGGCTGCTGTCTTCGGTCATCAGGTTGTCGCTGCCGAAATCGGTGTCCACGTCCAGCCAGCGCTGCGCGGGCAGGCCCATGGCGGCATCGAGCACGGTCGGCAGCAGGCCGCTGGGCAGGCTGCTCTCACCGTTCCACATGATGGCGATGCCGAGGTCGCGCTCGGGGACCAGCGCAACCAGGCCGCGATAGCCCTGCACGGCACCGGCATGAAAGATCACTTCGTGCCCGGCGTAATCGAAGTTGCGCCAGCCCAGTGCGTAGCCGGCCGAGTGCAGGCGCTCACGGCGCCAGCCCGAACGCATTTCGCCGGGGGTGTTGATCAACGTGGAGTGCAGGGTGGCCAGCAGCGGCGCCGGCAGCACGTCGGGGCGGTGACCGGTGTGGGCCAGCAGCCACTGCGCCATGTCGCTGGCGCTGGCATTGACGCCCGCAGCAGGCGCCAGACGGTAGTAGGTGGGCTTGGGGGTCAGTGACACCCAGCCATTGCGGCTGCGCACGTGTGGACGCGCCCAGCGCGAGCTGGCCTGGATGCCGGCCAGGCCGAGGCTGGCATCGTCCATGCCCAGCGGCTTGAACAGGCGGCGTTCGACCGACTGCTCGTAGAAACTGCCGGAGGCGGCGTACACGACGTCGCCGATCAGGCTGAAGGCCACGTTCTGGTACGCGTAGCAGTCGCCCGGCTGGCACTTGAGCGAGGTCGAGGCGAGCTTGTGGGTCAGCGTGTAGTACTCGGCGTTGGCTTCCACGTCGCGGTCGTAGGCGTTGTACGGCAGGCCGACGCGATGGCTGAGCAGGTCGGCCACGGTCAGCTTGTCGGTCGCTTCGGGGCTGTTGAGCTGGAAGCCGGGCACATAGTCGGTGACCTTGCTGTCCCAGCGCAGGGTGCCGTCGTTGACCAGCAGGCCGGCCATGGTGCCGGCGAACGCCTTGGACAGCGACGCCAGGCGGAACACGGTGTGCGCGTCGACCATCTGCGGGTTGTTGACGTCGGTGACGCCATAGCCGCGCGCGCTGAGCACGCGGCCGCCCTGCACAATCGCCACGGCCATGCCGGGCACGCGCTCGCCATAGGTGAGCTGCTGGGCCATGGATTCGATGTTGGCCACGCTGAAGCCGGCGGCCGGCGGCAGCACGGTCGGGGTGGTCGAGGTGGCCCGGTAGGCGGCGGGCTGGGTATGCGCGATGGCAGGGGCGGCGCTGTTCTCGATGTTGACCGGGAACGACGCCGGGGTTGCACTCGGGGTCTGGGCGGTGGACGACATGGCGATGGGCATGAGCATGCCCAGCAACCCGGTGGCCGCCGAACGGATCGGTCGGCGCCTGCTGTTTTCTTTCATCGTGTAAGGCCTGTGCGCAGCTGCTTGGGCCGATTCTAGCGCCGCTTTTCCTGATTGCACAAATTGAGCGAAGATGAATGCGTATCGCATTGAAAAGGCCCGGTTTTTGCAGGGGACGGACGGCCGTGTGTGAGGGCCTGTTCAGGTGTCGCGCAGCCAGGCGGCGGCGCGCTCGGCAATCATGATGGTCGGGGCGTTGGTGTTGCCGCTGACCAGGCGCGGCATGACCGAGGCGTCGACCACGCGCAGCCCGCGCACACCGTACACGCGCAGCTGGGGGTCGACCACGGCATCGGCGCACTGGCCCATCGCGCAGGTACCGACCGGGTGGTAGATGGTTTCGGCCTTGGCGCGTATGAAGGCCTCCAGCGCGGTGTCGTCCAGGTGCTCGCTGGCGGGGAAGATCGGCGCACCGCGCCAGCGATCGAAGGCAGGTTGTCGCAGGATCTGCGCGGACATGCGCACGCAGTGCTTCATCATCGCCATGTCGTGGCCGTCGGCATCGCCCAGATAGTTGGGTTCGATCCTGGGTGGCGAGACGGGGTCGCCGTCGCGCAGGTGAATGCGGCCGCGGCTGCGCGGGTGCAGCGCGCAGGCGTGCAGGGTGTAGCCGTCGCCAGGCAGGCGATGGCGGCCGTGGTCGTCGAGCATGGCCGGCACGAAGTGGAACTGCACGTCGGCACCGGCATCCGGGGCGAGCGGGGAGCGGGCGAAGCCGCCGGCTTCGGCGATGTTGCTGGTGCCGGCACCGCGGTGGCCGCGCAGGAAGTAGTCGAAGGCGATGCGGGCCTGGTTGCTGCGGTCGTAGCTGACCCCGGGATGGGTGTGCACGAGGGTGCAGATGTCCAGATGGTCCTGCAGGTTGCCACCGACGCCGGGCAGGTCGACGCGGGTGCTGATGCCGTGCGCGCGCAGCTGGCGATGGGGACCGATGCCGGACAGCATGAGCAGGTGCGGCGAGTGGATCGCACCGGCGCTGAGGATGACCTCGCGCGCGGCCAGGGCGTGCCGGTGAGCGCCATGCTGGTGGAAGTACACCCCGGTGGCGGTGTCGCCCTGGAAGCTCAGGGCGCGCGCCCGTGCGCCGGTCAGCACGGTCAGGTTGCGGCGGCCGCGCGCGGGGCGCAGGTAGGCGGTGGCGCTGGAGCAGCGCGCCCCGTCACGCTGGGTGACCTGGTACAGGCCGACACCGGTCTGGTGGGCTCCGTTGAAGTCGGGGTTGCGGGCGTGCCCGGCTTCGACGGCGGCGTCGATGAAGGCGTCGGAGAGCGGATTGTGGTGGCGCAGGTCGTCGACCGACAGCGGACCGGCGTCGCCATGCCATGGGCTGGTACCGCGGCTGTTGGCTTCGCTGTGCAGGAACCAGGGCAACACCTGGGCCCACTCCCAGCCGGTGGCCCCGGCGGCGGCCCAGCGGTCGTAGTCGGCGGGCACGCCGCGCACGTAGCACATGGCGTTGATGGCGCTGGAGCCGCCGAGCACTTTGCCGCGCGGCCACCACAGGCGGCGCCCGTCGAGGGCGGATTGCGGTTCGGTGTACAGGTTCCAGTTGATGCGGCGGTTGTTGACCAGGCGGGCGAGGCCGGCGGGCATGTGGATGAAGGGGTTGCGGTCGCGCGGGCCGGCTTCGAGCAGGAGCACGCGGCAGTGCGGGTCGGCGCTGAGCCGGTTGGCGAGGACGCAGCCCGCCGAGCCGGCGCCGACGATGATGTAGTCGTACATGTCCGCTCCCCAACGGTGATCGGGCCAGCATACGGCACCACTGGCGATGTTGCGGTGCATCGTTTACCGTGCGCGCTTTATCGCCTGGAATGCGCACGCGCCATGACCGCCGTACCTTCGACCGCGCCGACCGGGCTGCGCGCGGCGCTGCGCCAGTCGCCGCCGCTGCTGTGGGCGTGCGTGTATTTCTTCTGCCTGCTCAGCGGTTATTACGTGCTGCGCCCGGTGCGGGAGGCGATGGCGGCGTCGGCGGACCTGCAGGCGGTGTTCCCGCCCGCGCTGATCGGGTGGTTCGCGGGGCGCGGGATCGCGCTGCAGGACTTCGTACTGCAGGTGCTGTTCACGGGGGTGTTCGTGATAATGGTGATTCTGCAGCCGCTGTACGGGGCGCTGGTGAGCCGCTATCCGCGCCGGGTGTTCCTGCCGCTGGTGTACGGGTTCTTCATTGCGACGCTGCTGGGCTTCTACGTGCTGTTCGACAGCGGGGTGCCGGGGCGGGGGATGCTGTTCTTCTTCTGGGCGGCGGTGTTCAACCTGTTCGCGGTGGCGGTGTTCTGGAGTTTCATGGCGGACGTGTTCTCGAACGTGCAGGCGCGTGCGTTCTACGGGTACATCGGGGCGGCGGGTACGATCGGGGCATTCCTGGGTCCGACGCTCACCTCGACGCTGGTGCAGCGGGTGGGGATCGCGAACCTGATGCTGGTGTCGGCGGGGTTCCTGTGCATCTGTCTGTTCTGCATCTGGCGGCTGCGTTTGTGGGCGGTGGCGCGCGAGCGTGAGCAGCAACTGGTGTCGGGGGAGACGCCGATGGGTGGGGGCGTGCTGGACGGGTTGAAGCTGATCGCGCGTGAGCCGCTGCTGCGCTGGCTGGCGGTGATGGTGGTGTTCGGGGTGGGGATCGGGACGCTGCTGTACAACGAGCAGGCGTCGATCGTGCGCCGGTTGTATACGGACGCGGCGGCGAGCACGGCGTTCTATTCGCGGATCGATCTGGCGATCAATGCGCTGACGCTGGTGCTGCAGTTGGGGGTGACGCGCTGGCTGTTGTCGCGGTTCGGGATCGCGCCGGCGCTGTTGATTCCGGGCTTTGCGATCATCGCGGGGTTTTCGGTGCTGGCGGCGTCGCCGCTGCCGGTGATGGTGGCGATCGTGCAGGTGCTGACGCGGGCGAGTGAGTTTTCACTGGCGAAGCCGGCGCGGGAGACGATTTTCACGCGGGTGGACCGGCAGTGGCGCTACAAGGCGGGCGCGGCGATCGACACGGTGGTGTACCGGGCGGGCGACCTGACCTTCGCGTGGGTGCACAAGGGGCTGTCGGTGTTCGGTTCGAGTGCGGTGTTCGCGGGCGGGCTGCTGGTGGCGGGAATCATGACGACGGCGGCGTTCGGGCTGCTGCGCGAAGAAAAGAAGCTGCCGGCGGAGCGGCCGGAGTAAGCTGTTTCCAACTTGTTCGAGGTGTGCGCATGTACTGGACCGCTGTAATCCTGACCCTGGTGGTCGCGCTGTTGCACGTGTACTTCCTGGTGCTGGAGATGTTCCTGTGGACGCGTCCGCTGGGACTGAAGACGTTCCGCAACACGCCGGAGAAGGCGGAGCTGACGCGGGTGCTGGCGGCGAACCAGGGCCTGTACAACGGCTTCCTGGCGGCAGGCCTGTTCTGGGGCCTGTTCGATCACCTGCCGATGCTGGTGAACTTCATGCTGGGCTGCGTGATCGTGGCCGGGTGCTATGGGGCGTACAGCGTCAATCGGCGGATCTTCTTCATCCAGGCGGTGCCGGCCATCCTGGCAGTGATTGCCTGGCAGTTCGTGCCGGCCTGATTGCCTGTCGTCCGTGCACACCGTGCCGGATTGCGCACCGTCCCGGGTTGCGCACCGTCCCGGGTTGCGCACCGTCCCGGGTTGCGCACCGTCCGTAGAGCCGGGCTCTGCCCGGCTGCTGTTGGATTTGGGCGAACAGCCCTCGGCTGAGACGTTTCCTGGTGTGGGGCCGGCGGGTGGGGGGTACGGGACACGCCTTGAATCTCCCGTTAGGCTCGGGCGGCACATCCATGTGCCTTCACGGTCCCGTACCCCCACCCGCCGACCCCTCGATAGTGCGTCGGTGGCCACGGGAAACGCAGGCGCCGATCATTTCCCTGCGTCACCGGACGCGGGTGATTTCACGGCGGTCGTTTGGGAACCGACCCTACCAAAACAGCCAGCGCGCGATCACGCACCCACGTCGAAATGCCGCGCCCGCGTAGGGACACGCCATGCGTGTCAGCCGTTCCCAACCGCACACGACCATGTGGGGCTGCCCGGCGGCCGCCCCTGCACGTAGCAGGGAGGCGCTGCTTTCAGCGAAATACGCAATCAACCGCGCTTGACCGGCGACACCCACATTTCGATCGTCGCCTCAAACACGGCGGTGCCGGCGTCATCGCGCACCGTTACCTTCACCGGCACCCCATACCCCGCCTCCGCCGCAACGATCGGAATCTCCGGCACCGCCACCGCGTGCTGGGTACCCACCGCCTTCGCCAGATATTTCACCTCCATCCCTTTCGGGATCCAGCGCATGCCGCGTGGCAGCGAGGCGTCTACCATCAGGCCGGCGGTGAGTTCGGCGAGGTTGCACAGCGCTATCGCGTGCACCGTGCCGATGTGGTTGGTGACCTTGCGCCGGTGGGCGATGCGGCCTTCGCAGCGGCCGGGTTCGAGCAGGGTGATGCGCGGGGCGATGCTGGCGAAGTAGGGCGCCTTGAAGCAGACCGCGCGTGAGAACAGCCACTGGCCGGCGGGCCAGCGTTGCATGCGGTGGTAGAGGTTCAACAGGGGAGCGGCCATCGGTTCTTCCTCAAAAAAAACGGCGGACCGAAGTCCGCCGTTGTGGTTCATGCCGTGATGGCGATCAGGCCGCCTGCGACTGGGCGTCCTTGCGTTCGCGGTCGTAGTAGCTGGCCGAACGCAGTTCGTGCGGTTCGAAGTCGTCCACGGTGATGGTGTCCATGGTCAGCGTGCGCAGCTCTTCCAGCAGCGTGCGTTCGTCCTGGGTGATCACGCCTTCGGCCACCGCTTCGTCCAGCTGGGCGGTGAAGTCGAGGGCTTCGATGCCCTTGGTCTTCAGTGCCTTGATGAACTTGCGCTCGACCGGCTCGGCCATGATCGCCTTGGACAGGTAGCTGTTGATGCGGCCACCCGGGTTGTTCTCGCACGGGGTCAGGAACACGCCGCTGGCCAGACGATCACGCGCTTCGTTCGGCGCCATCAGCAGGGCGGCGACGCGGCGGCTCAGACGGTCGCCCGGAGCCTCGGCACGACGGCCCAGCGGGAAGATCAGCGCCCACATCAGCCAGCCGATCGGACGGATCGGGAAGTTGCGCAGCGCGGCCGACAGCGATTCCTCGATCTTGTGCACGCTGTCATGGAAGGCCCAGGCCAGCAGCGGCTGGTCGGCCTGCGGTGCGCCTTCGTCGTGGTAGCGCTTGAGCATGGCGCTGGTCATGTAGACGTGGCTCAGCACATCGCCCAGGCGGCCGGACAGCGATTCCTTGAACTTCAGCTTGCCGCCGAGGGTCATCATCGAGATGTCGGCCATCAGCGCCAGGTTGGCCGAGTAACGGTCCAGCTTGCGGAAGTAGCGGCGGGTATAGGCGTCGCCCGGGGCGGCGCCGAAGCGCGCGCCGGTCAGGCCGAACCAGAACGAACGCACGGCATTGGAGATACCGAAGCGGATGTGGCCGAACAGGCTGCGGTCGAACTCCTGCAGGCCGGCACGGGTGTCCGGATCCTGCGCGGCCTTCATTTCCTTCAGCACCCACGGGTGGCAGAGGATCGCACCCTGGCCGAAGATCAGCAGGCTGCGGGTCATGATGTTGGCGCCTTCCACGGTGATCGCGATCGGCGCGGCCTGCCAGCTGCGGCCGGCGAAGTTGCGCGGCCCCAGGATGATGCCCTTGCCGCCGATCACGTCCATCATGTCCGAGATCACCTCGCGGCTCATGTTGGTGCAGTGGTACTTGGCGATAGCCGACGGCACCGACGGCACGTCACCACGGTCGACCGCCGCGGCGGTGGCCTGCGACAGCGCGCTGATCTTGTAGGCCTTGCCGCCGATGCGGGCCAGCGCTTCTTCCACGCCCTCGAAGCGGCCGACCGACAGGCCGAACTGCTTGCGGATGCGTGCATAGGCGCCGGTGACGGCGGCACCGGCCTTGGCACCGCCACTGGCGGTGGACGGCAGCGTGATCGAGCGACCCACGGCCAGGCACTCGTTGAGCATGTTCCAGCCCTTGCCGGCCATGGCTGCGCCACCGATCAGCTGGGTCAGCGGAATGAACACGTCCTTGCCGCGGATCGGACCGTTCTGGAAGGTCGAGTTCAGCGGGAAGTGGCGACGGCCGATTTCAACACCGGCGGTGTCGCGCGGCAGCAGGCCCAGGGTGATGCCGATGTCGCGGGTATCGCCGATCAGGCCATCCGGGTCGTACATGCGGAAGGCCAGGCCGATCAGCGATGCGACCGGGGCCAGGGTGATGTAGCGCTTGTCGAAGGTCAGCTTGACGCCGAGCACCTGCTCGCCGTTCCACTCGCCCTTGCAGACGATGCCGTAGTCCGGAATGGAGGTGGCGTCGGAACCGGCGAACGGACCGGTCAGGCCGAAGCAGGGCACCTCGCGACCATCGGCCAGGCGCGGCAGGTACTGGTCCTTCTGTTCCTGGGTGCCGTAATGCACCAGCAGTTCACCCGGGCCCAGCGAGTTCGGCACGCCGACGGTGGAGCTGACCACCGAAGACACCGAGGCCAGCTTCTGGATCACCTTGTGGTGGGCCAGTGCGGAGAAGCCCAGGCCGCCGTATTCCTTGGGGATGATCATGCCGAAGAACTTGTTCTTCTTGATGAAGGCCCACAGCTCCGGCGGCAGGTCGGCATGGACGTGGGTGATTTCCCAGTCGTTGACCATGGTGCACAGCTCTTCCACCGGGCCATCGAGGAAGGCCTGCTCTTCGGCGGTCAGCTGCGGCTTCGGGTAATTGAGCAGGATGTTCCAGTCCGGATCACCGGTGAACAGTTCGCCCTCGAAACCGACCGAACCGGTTTCCAGCGCAATGCGCTCGGTCTGCGACAGCGGCGGCAGCACCTTGCGGAACACCTTCATCATCGGGCCGGTCAGCAGCGGCTTGCGGATGAACGGCAGCAGCAGCGGCACGGCGATGACGGCGACGATGGCCGCGGCCACGATCGTTGCGGTCTGGTTGACGTATGGAATGAACCAGCAGGCCGCCAGCAGCGCCAGGCTGGCCAGCGTCCAGGTGATCAGCCGGCCACGGTGGTAGGCGACGACGGCGCCTGCCAGCAGGATGGCAAGGAAGGGGACGACATAGCTCATGAGCGTGCTCCGGTGACGTGCTCGGTTGTGGCGGACAGTGCCACGGCGGAGGCCGAGGGCAACACGTCCAGATAGTCCAACACAGTAGCGGTAAAGGCGTTGTTGTCGTCGCCGGCGACCATGTGGGTGGCCTCCGGCAACTGCACGTGGCGGGCGTGCGGTACCAACGCCAGGAATTCGGCCACCGTTTGCGGGGTGACCAGGGTGCTGCGCCCGCCGCTGACCAGCAGCACCGGGCATTTCACCTGGCGCGCCGCTTCGGCGAGCGCGTCCTGGTGCTGTTCGCTGTCGCGCGCCAGTTCGGCGACCAGGCGCGGGTCCCAATGCCAGCGCCAGCGACCGTGGCCGTCCTCGCGCAGAAGCGCGCGCAGCGACTCTTCCGACTTGCGCGGGCGGTGCGGCATGTACGCCGAAATCACGTCGGCGGCCTGTTCCAGTGACGCGAACCCGTCCGGGTGCGCGGTCATGAACATCAGGATCTTTTCGACCCCGGCGGTGTCCCAGCGGGGGGTAATGTCGACCAGCACCATGGCCGAGAACAGGCCCGGCCAGCGCGCTTCGGCGAGCAGGCCGAACAGGCCGCCCATCGAGGCGGCGACCAGCACCGGCGGCTGCGGCTGTTCGCCGGCCAGCACGATCAGGTCGTCGGCGAACTGTTCGCCGTGATAGGGCAGGTCGGGCGGGTTCCAGTCCGAATCGCCATGGCCGCGCGCGTCGTAGGCCAGGGTCTGGTAGCCGGCTGCTTCCAGCGACTGCGCGGTGGCGGTCCAGGCGTGCCGGGTCTGGCCGAAGCCATGGGCGAACAGCACGGTGCCGCGACGCCCGGGGGCGCTGCGGGTGGCGGCCAGCACGGTGTCGTGGGCGGCAGTCAGGCGGAGGGTGGGCGTTACCATACCGGCTAGTATGGACCTGCCTTCGGGCCTGTCAATACCGATGGGTATGGTTGAAGTGTGAATTCCACACAAACCGACCCCGGCGTATGGTTAAATCGTCAGCATGAATGAACCTGAAGCTTCCGCCGGCGAGCCCCGTGCCGGCCGCAACAGCCGCCTGAGCGCGGAAGACTGGGCGCAGGCCGCCTTGGACCTCATCGCTGAACAAGGTGTCGGCGCCGTTGCGGTGGAGCCGCTGGCGCGCCGCCTCGGGGTGACCAAGGGCAGTTTCTATTGGCACTTCCCGTCGCGCGATGCGCTGCTGCAGGCCGCGCTGGAGCGCTGGGAGCTGTTCGAGCAGGAGCAGGTGTTCGGCAGCCTGGAAGACGTGCCGGATCCGCGCGCGCGCCTGCGCCAGCTGTTCCAGGTGGTGGCGCATGAAGTGCAGCCGCACATCATCTACAGCGAACTGCTGAAGGCGCTGGACCACCCGATGGTGCGCCCGGTAATCGACCGTGTCTCGCACCGTCGCCTGGAGTATCTGGTGGCGTCGTTCCGCCAGGCCGGGTTGAGTCGCACCGACGCGCAGCACCGTGCACGGCTGGCCTATGCGGCGTATGTGGGCTTCCTGCAGTTGTCGCTGCAGCTGCAGCAGCCCAAGCCGGCACGCGAGGATTTCGAAGCGTACGTGGAGCATGTGATCGAGACCTTGATCCCGATCGGGTGATCGTGTCTGCACGCACGGAAAAAGCCGCGGAAGCGGCTTTTTTTGTGTCTGCGAGATCGGAGGCGCACGCCATGCCGCACAAAAAACAACGGCCCCTTTCGGGGCCGTTGCTGCATCAGGTGCCGATCAGTGGATCGATCAGAACTTCTGCTTGTACTGCACGTAGTAGTAACGGCCCGGCAGGTCGTACTGCGGATCGAACATGTTGTACGACACCGAGTAGGAGACCGGCGGCTGCTTGTCCCACACGTTGTTCAGACCCAGCATGACGGTGCCGTTCCACGGGGTGTTGTAGCGGAACTGGACGTCGTGGTAGGTGGTCGCGCCGATGTGGTTCTTCTGGTTGTCCGGATCCGAGCAGTAACCGCTCAGCGCACCGCCCAGCAGGCAGTCTTCGGTCATGCCGGACTTGTAACGCAGGCCGTAGTTGACACCGAAGTCGCCGAAGGACCAGTCGACGTACAGGTTGGAGCGGATGCGCCAGTACGGATCCTGGTTCAGGTAACGACCCTGACGGCCATCAACGGCGGAGTCTTCGGTCGCCTTGGTTTCCCACTTGCTGAGGTAGGTGCTGTCCCAGGTGATGGCGAACTGACCGAACGAGGTTTCCGGCATGCGGTACGCCAGGCCCAGATCCCAACCTTCCACGTTGTACGAGGACAGGTTCAGCAGCGGCATGTTGACGTTGGTGATCGCGTAATGCTCGTTGGTCGCACCGTAGTTCGGATCACGGAAGATCAGGCCGCAGTACTGCGCCTGTTCCTGCGCGGTGCCGCTGTAGCAGCGCTGCATGATGTCGTCGATCGACGGACGGGTGATCGAGTCTTCGATTTCGATCTGCCACCAGTCAAGCGTGACGTTCAGGCCGGTCACGAAGCTCGGGCTCCACACCAGGCCCAGCGTCTTGCTGGTCGAGGTTTCCGGCTTCAGGTTCGGGTTGGACTTCCAGGTGAACGGTTCGGCGGTCTGGGCGGCACCGGACTGCGGCACGCCGTCATCGTCGCGGGTATTGGGCTGCACGAAGCCAGCCGGAACACCCTGGGCAATACACTGCGCCAGCACTGCACCGGTCGGGCCATTGGCGGCCGCGCACGGGTCAGCGTAGGTTTCGAACGAGTCGCCGTCACCTGCGAACAGGTTGCTGATGCTCGGCGCGCGGAAGCCTTCCGAGTAGTTACCGCGGATCATCAGGTCGTCGATCGGCTTCCAGCGGAACCCGAACTTGTTGTTGGTGGTGTTGCCGAAGTTGCTGTACTTCGAGTAGCGCGTGGCCACGCTGAAGTCCAGCAGCTGGGCGCCCGGCAGGTCAGCCAGGACCGGGATCGACAGTTCCAGGAACACTTCGTCCAGGTCGTAGCCACCCTTGGTCGGGCTGGCGCCGTTACCGGTGCTCAGGCCGGCCGCGATGAAGGCGTCCGGATCGAACTGGCCGCTTTCCTTGCGGTACTCGTAACCGGCTGCGAAGGCCAGGTCACCGGCCGGCAGCGGAACGATCGTGCCGGAGATGTTGGCGTAGTAGCCCTTCGAGACCTGCGAGGACGAGTCATGCGCGGTGAACGAGGTGTAATCCAGTGCCGCCTGCGAGATCGAACCTTCCGGGCCGAGCGGGTTGACCGGGGCGCAGCCCGGGATGATCGTGCCGGTGGCACCGAGGCTGGTGACGCAGACCGGGTTGCCGGTGACCGGGTCGATCCGCGACGGGCCGTAGGCCAGGTCCAGGTTCTGTACGTTGAACAGACCGTAGGTCAGGTCGTTCTGGTCGGTCTTGTCGTAGCGGTAGCCGACGTCCCAGTCGAAGGTACGGTCAGCGAATTCGAAGAAGCCTTCGAAGCCACCGTAGAAGTGCCAGTTCTTGACGTTCTGGTTGAACGAACGGCCGCCGGTTTCATTGAAGCGACGGTTAACGCCGGTCAGGGTCTGGCCGAACGGGTTGTACATGCTGTCGGCGCTGAGGGTCATGCCGGTGACGGGCATGGCGGCCAGCAGCTGCTCGGACTTGCGCTCGTTGTACATCGCTTCCGTACGGAAGGTGACGTTGTCGGTGATGTTGAACGAGCCGGTCGCGAACAGCGAGGTACGCTCGTTCGGGGTCAGCAGGTAGTTGTCCGGCGCGGTGTTGTAACCGTGCAGGTTGGTGTTGAAGCGGGTTTCAACGCCGTTGAGGAGGATGTAGCGGGTGCCGTTGCGCAGGTACGAGCCCGGGATGCCGGTGCCGCTCTGGCCGCTGAAGAACGGCGGGCCACCGGCGGAGATCGCACGATCACCGGCCATGACTTCGCGTTCGTCGACGTAGGAGGCGCCAATGGTCACCGACGCGCGGTCGGTGGTGGTGCCCAGCACGAAGTCGGCGGCTTCACGCTCGCCGTCGCCCGCACTGTACTGGCCCTTGTAGAAGTTGGCTTCGGCGCCGTCGAAGTCACGCTTGGTGACGATGTTGACCACACCGGCGATGGCGTCCGAGCCATAGATGGTGGACGCGCCGTCCTTCAGGACGTCGATGCGCTCGACCATGGCGACCGGGATGGTGTTCAGGTCGACGCTGCCGTCCAGACCGGTGGTCCAGCGGCGGCCGTTGACCAGCACCAGGGTACGCTGGCTGCCGAGGTTGCGCAGGCTGATGCCGGCCGAACCGTCGCCACCGTTGTTGAAGGTGCGGTTCAGTGCGGCGCCGTTGGCGGCAACGCGCTGCAGCACGTCGGCGACCGAGGTCACGCCCTGCTTGTCGATGTCCGCGCGGCTCAGGCTCAGCACCGGCTGCGAGGTTTCGATGTCGGTGCTCTTGATGCGCGAACCGGTGACCGAGATACGGTCCAGGTTGGTCGTATTGGCGGCTTCCTGCGCCTGCGCGGTGGCACTGCCGGCCGCCGCGACGACCAGTGCAACGACCACTGCGTCACGCAGCTTGTTGGACTTAACGTTCATTGCTCTCTCTCTCCAAGGGAATCTTGGGTATTCACTGGGGTGTTTGCCGGGGGCGGTGCCAACAGGAGCACCAAAGACCACAAGGCTGACTCGATAGTAACTGCCACTTCGCAAGAATTAAAGTAGCGTTAATGAAGTCTGTGATCTGTGTGAAATTTGGCAAAGTCCTTGTGGATCAATGTCCTGGAGAGGGCATATGCGACATTCATCTCATTTGTTAATAAAATGTGAGAAAAATAGTTGCAGTTGTTTTGTCACGCTCTGTATCAGGTTGCCGTGTTCAGCGATCCCCGGAACGACAAAGGCGCGCCATGGGCGCGCCTTTTCGGGTCCTGCCTGCGACATGCGCAGGCCTTTACAGGTCCTGTTCGTAGCGGACGTAAGGCACGGTGCCTTCGTCCGTGCTCTCGTTGCGAGGGGCGAACGGATTCTTGCCGCGGGTGATCACGTTCTCCGCACCTACCGTGAGCTGGCCGCTCCACGGGGTACGCCAGGTCAGGCCCAGGCCCAGGCCTTCCCACTTGCCCGGCTGGCCGGGCACATCGACCACGCGGCCGATGATGTTGCCGCTGAAGTTGCCGTAGCCGGCGCCCAGGGTAAGGCTCTTGCTGTCCCAGCGGTCGACCAGCGCGGGCGACATGTCCGACAGCGGCACCAGGCGCGCCTTCGCGTAGGTTCCGCCGATGGAGACGAAGCCCTCGCGGCCGATGTTCTTCTGGCCGAATACGGTGAGGTCGTTCTGCTCGGCGCGCAGCGCCGGCGACTTGTTCGGGCCGGCCAGCCAAGCCGGCAGGGTGTCCTTGCCGGTGCCGGCGGTGATGCCGAGGCGCCCGCCGGGACGGTTGAACGCGGCGGTACCGGTGACCCGGCGGCTCAGGCCGCTGTCGTCATCGTCGCCCAGGCTGGCCAGCATGCAGTGACTGGCCAGGCCGCTGATGCTGGTGCCGCGGCTGCTGTTGCAGAGCAGGCCAAGCGAGTCGCCCGAAGAGAGGCCGAAGGCCGCGTCCAGCGAGCTGCGCCCGAAATGCCAGCGCGCGCCGGCCGCCTGTTCGCCGGTCGGCTCCAGGTAGAGCAGGGCTTCGACCTTGCCGCTGCCCTTGTTCCACACCGGGATCACCGTGCTGTCCTGGCGGGCCTTGGACTGCGCATGCGCGCCCGGGATCGCGGCGAGGGCGATCATCAGGGCCAGCGGTAGACGCAGAAGGGAACGCATGGGAACTCTCAGACAACAGCGATGAGCACAAGTTCCCGCCGAAGCGGGACACTGATCCTAGGGTGTTTATGAATTCTTAACAAGTAGCGGCTTAACAAGTCTTGGTTCTCCCCAGAACAAAACTCGCTCGGCTTTACTGAAGCCGTTCAGGAGCCGGCACGGAAACGGCGGCGTCGTGGAACAGTATGTCGAATTCCGTCAACGGAAAGTGATACTCCCGTCCGCAAAATTCGCAACGGATTTCCACCGCGCCGGTCGGCTCGGCGGCAGCGCGGGCTTCGACCTCGCCCAATGACTGCAGCATGGCCTCGACCCGCTCGCGCGAGCAGGAGCAGGCGAAGCGCAGCGGGCGTTCGCCCAGCAGTTCGGCCTGCTCTTCATGGAACAGACGGAGCAGCAGGGTATCCCCGGCCACGTCCAGCAGTTCCTGCTTGCCCAGGGTTTCGAACAGGGCGCTGGCGCGGGTCCAGCCGTCGCTGTCGCCTTCGTCGCCGGGCAGCTTCTGCAGCAGCAGGCCGGCTGCGCGGGTGCCGTCGCTGGCCAGCAGCAGCCGGGTCGGCAGCTGCTCGGACTGGCGGAAGTAGTCTTCAAACGCCTCGTCCAGGGCGGCCGCGCCCAGTCCGACCAGGCTCTGGTAGCGCTGCGGTTCGCGCGGGTCCAGGCCCGGGTTCTCGATGGTGACGGCCAGCACGGCGTCGTCGCCCAGCGTGGTCAGGTCGCGCGGGGCGTCGCCCTCGTCGGCGAGCTGGACGATCCCGCGCAGGGTGCCGGCGGCCGTGCATTCGGCGAACAGGGCACGCAGGGCGGAGCTGCTGCGCAGCTGGATCGAGAGGCGGCCGTCGACCTTGGTGTGGCCGGTGAACAGCGCCGAGGCGACGCAGGCCTCGCCCAGCAGTTCGGCGGCGGCCGGCGGGTAGCTGCCATGCGACAGGATTTCCTGCCAGCTGGCGTCGAGGTGGACGTGCACGCCGCGCACACCGGCAGCGGGGAGCAGGAATCGGAGCAGGGAATCGGTCTGGGCGGTCATCGGGTCGGTGGCTGCGCTTAAGTAATGGGGGCGTGTTGCCGGATAATGCGCCGACAACCGTGCAAGCAGAGGATGCACCAGTAATGGGGGCAGAGCGCAGCAACCACAAGGCCGAACCGGGCCTGGAACCACCGCGTCGGCGCCGCTGGCGCTGGAAATACCTGTTGTGGCTTCCGGTGCTGTTCGTGGCCGGAAGCGTACTGCAGGTGGCCGTGCTGCGCTTCATCGATCCGCCGCTGTCGACGGTGATGCTGTGGCGCTACGGCGAAGCGCTCGGCCAGCGCGACTGGGGCTTCCGGCTGCACTACCAGTGGCGCGACCTGGACCAGATGGCGCCGAGCCTGCCGATTTCGCTGGTGGCGGCCGAGGACCAGCGTTTTCCGGAGCACAACGGCTTCGACCTGAAGGCGATCGAGAAGGCGCGCGACCACAATGCGCGCGGCGGGCGGCTGCGCGGGGCCAGCACGATCAGCCAGCAGGTGGCCAAGAACCTGTTCCTGTGGCAGGGCCGCAGCTGGGTGCGCAAAGGGCTGGAGGTCTGGTACACCGTGCTGATCGAGGCGATGTGGCCGAAATCGCGGATCCTGGAGATGTACGCCAACATCGCCGAATTCGGCGATGGCATCTACGGCGCGCAGGCGGCCTCGAAGCAGTTCTGGAACAAGGACGCTGCGAAGCTGACCCCGGCGGAGAGCGCGAAGCTGGCGGCGGTACTGCCGGCACCGCGCCGCTACAATGCGGCGCGACCGGGGGCCTACGTGCAGCGCCGGGCGAACTGGATCCAGCGCCAGGCACGGCAGCTGGGCGGCGATGCCTACCTGCAGGAGGATTGAGCGGCCATGAGCAATGAACGCCTCACCCTGGTGATTGCCGCGCACAACGAGGCGATGGCGCTGCCTCTTCTGCATCCGCGGCTGCGCGCGGTGCTGGATGGGCTGGACGGCATCGAAGGCCGCATCGTGTATGTGGACGACGGCAGCACCGATGCGACCTGGCAGGTGATGCAGGCGCTGGCGGCGGCCGACGACAGCGTCGGGCTGCTGCGGCTGTCGCGCAATTTCGGCAAGGAGGCGGCGCTTACCGCAGGATTGGACTTCGTGGAGGGCGGCGCGGCGATGATTCTCGACGCCGACGGCCAGGACCCGCCCGAACTGATTCCGCAGTTCGTGGCCTTGTGGCGGCAGGGCTACGACAATATCTACGGCACGCGGCAGGAACGCGATGGCGAGACCTGGCTCAAGCGTGGGACGTCATCGGCGTTCTATCGCGTGATCGGACGCTTGTCGAAAACGCCGATTCCGGCCGACACCGGCGATTTCCGGCTGCTGTCGCCGCGCGCGTTGCAGGCGCTGGGTCAGCTGCGTGAACGCCACCGGTTCATGAAAGGGCTGTTCGGCTGGGTCGGGTTCCGGCGCAAGGCGCTGCCGTACCACCGCCACGCGCGGATGGTGGGCGACACCAAGTTCGGCTTCTGGAAGCTGTGGAACTTCGCCCTGGAGGGCATCACCAGCTTCTCCACCGCTCCGCTGCGGGCGGCGACCTATCTGGGCCTGCTGACGGCGAGCGCGGCGTTCGTGTTTGGTGCGTGGGTGGTGATGAAGGCAGCGCTGTACGGCGACCGGGTGGCGGGGTATCCGACGATGATGGCGGTGATCCTGTTCCTGGGCGGGGTACAGCTGATCGCGCTGGGGCTGATCGGCGAATACCTGGGCCGGCTGTACGAGGAATCCAAGCAGCGGCCGCTGTACCTGGTTGACACCTGGCATGCACCGTTCGTGGCAGACTCGGCCGTGCATCCCATCGGTGGAGGGCAGCGAGATGACCACGGTACGACAGCTGTTGGAAGGCAAGTCCCCTGAGGTATTCGCGGTAGGTCCGGACTCGGCGGTAATCGACGCGATCCGGCTGATGGCCGAAAAAGGAATCGGTGCGGTCGTGGTGATGGACGGCCGCCAGCTGGTCGGCATCCTGTCCGAGCGCGATTACGCGCGGAAAATCGTCCTGCATGATCGTTCGTCGCGCACGACGAAGGTGAGCGACATCATGACTGCCAAGGTAGTGACGGTCGCGCCGTCGGAGCAGGTTGAGCATTGCCTGCAGCTGGTGACCGATTACCGCATTCGCCACCTGCCGGTGGTGGACAACAACGGTGTGGTCGGCGTGATCTCCATCGGCGATCTCGTGAAGTCGGTAATCGACGAACAAGCTCAGAAGCTGGATCAGTTGCAGCAATACATTGTTGCAGGGTGATCGTTTTACCGCGAACGGCAGCGTTTCAATTGATACGTGCAGGGGCGGCCGCCGGGCAGCCCCGCTCCGAGACACGCCGTGAACCCTTCCATGGGGGCTGCTAGAAAACATCCATGTTTTCTAGCGTCTCTCCGGGGGCTACCCGGCGGCCGCCCCCATACAGGGTCGTGTGCGGTTGGAAACGGCAGACACGCATGGCGTGTCCCTACGCGGGTTCGAGATCGCGCTGGGCTGCTTTGGTAGGGTCGGTTCCCAAACGACCGCCATGAAATCGTCCACGTTCGGTAAGGCATGAAAATGATCGGCATCGCAACGCCGGCCAACGGCCGGCACCCGCGTTTCCCGTGGCCGCCGACGTTCTGTCAAAGGGTCGCCCGGGGTCGGTTTGCGGGGGAATCGGCGCCATGGATGGCGTCCGCTTAGCCTACACGGACGTACTTGCGGCGACCCCGCAAACCGGCACCGGGCGGCCCAAGCGATGGAAACCTTGCACCCACGGCTGTTCGCCTGAATCCAACAGCAGCCGGGCAGAGCCCGGCTCTACCCGCCCAGATTCAACGGCAGCGGGGCAGGGCCCCGCTCTACTTCGCGTAACGCCCACCACAATTCGAGTCTTCGCCCGGGCCGGTTTCAATGGTGGCCAGCAACGCCGCAGGCGGGGCTATGCTGCCCAGCGTCAGCGCGATCGCACCCCGAATGCCGAGTGCCTTGAAGTCTGGACGGAACGACGGATCCTTGAACGTGCCACCGATGCGCAGCGGCGAGCGCAGCGCCAGGATGCTGATGTCCTTCGGCCGCGGGCGCAGCAGAAGGTCGAGTTTTTCCTGCTTGAGGTCGATGGTGCCTTCGCCCAGCACCAGCGTATCGGTGGTGTCGAACGCCAGCTGCTGGGAGGTCATCAGGCCGCGCTGCACGCCGAAGTCGCCCCAGGCGCAACGCAGCGGAATCTGCCTGTCGCCGGTGAACAGGAACTTCAGCGACTCTGCCACGTCCAGTCCGGCCAGCTCCATCAGCAAGTTGCCGATATGCCCACGGCCCATGCCCACCGCCACCTTGCCGTCTGAACTGCCCAGCATCGCCGCGATCGAATTGCCCGTGCCGGCAAGATCGATCTCACCGCTGATCCCGCCCGACGCCTGCTCGGCCAGCTTCGCATCGGGGAACAATCCACCCAGCTGCACCTTGCGAATGCTCGCCTTCAGCTGCGTAGAAATAGTCGGCTTGCGCGCGTCCATCTGGATCGTGCTGCGGATGTCGCCGCCGGCCACCCCGAAATTCAACGGCTCCAGGCGCAGCAGCCCATCGTCCAGCTTCAGGTGCGCGTCCATGTCATCCAGCGGCAGCTTCGGTGCGTTGATCCGCTGCGCCTTCCACTTCACGTCCGCGTCCATCGCGCGCAGCTTGCTCAGGTCGTAAGGCGTATCCGGAAGCACCGTGGGCTTCGCTGCCAGCGCGGCGGCCTCTGCCTTCTGTTCGGCGTTCGCCGATTCGCCTGCGCCGGTTTTCGGCGGCGCGCCCACGAAGCCGGCAAGATCGTCGAAGTCCAGCCGCTTGGATACCAGGTCCGCCTTCAGGAACGGACGTTCACCGCCGACCTCGATCTGCGCCGTGCCGCCCAGGTCGCTGTCACCGGCAACGCCGGTGAAGTTCTCGTAGCGCCACGTATCGTTGTTGCGCTTCAGCCGCCCCTTGAGCCGATACGGCGGCGTCGACGGAATGGCCAGGCCAATCAGCGGATACAGGTCTTCCATGTCCTGGCCGCTCAGGGCGAAATCCAGATCAAACGTGCGCAGCGCGAACGGATTGGTCAGCGTGCCGCTGGCGATCGCACGGGTACCACCCGCGCGCCCGTCCAGATGGATCCGGAACGGATGGTCGCTGTTGGTCAGCTCCAGCGGCGACTCGGTGTTGCCGTCCAGCGTGAACGGATTGCCCTGCCAGCGGCCCTTGCCGTTGACCAGCAGCGGCGGCGCGCTGTCTGCACTGCGCGGCTTGCCGCTGTTGAGCGATACCAGGATGTCGGTCTTTCCCGCAGCATCCAGGAACTTGAGCCGGCCGTCCTCGACCAGCAGGCGCTGCAGCACGGGCGGCTCCCCGTCGCTCGGGCCCAGGAAATCCCAGTTGCCGGGCTGGTCCTTGTCGGGCGCTGTTTCCAGCAGCAGGTCCGGACGGGTCAGACGGATTTCAGGAATACGGATCTGACCACGCAGCAACGGCCACGCGCGAACATCGATCTCGGCGCGGTCGGCACTGGCCATGCGTGGTGTTTTCGACCATTCCGCATTGGCGAAGGTGAGCCCATCGGCGCGCACGGTCAGCGTGCGTCCCAGGTCCACATCCAGATTTCCGCCGATATGGAACTCGCGGCCGGTCTTGGCCTGCACCGCCCGCTCCACCGGTCCCTTGAACCAGTTCCAGTCCCACAACGCGATGAGCAGCAGGATCAGCGCGAACAGGAATACCAGGATGGCCAGCCAGCGTTGCCCACGTTTCCCGGGACGACGAAGGCGCCAGCGCGGGCGGGAAGGGGGCGGCGTAACCTGAGCGGATTCAGTATTCACCCGCGCATCGTTACCCGCCCATCGTGCACACAACGCGAAGCAGACGTAAGCGCCACGTCAGCGTGGCGGTTACAGCACCTGGGCTGTAACCGCTACAAAGTGGCAAACCGAGCCGCCTATTACAAAGAGATGCCAGATCGCGTGCGAATACGGAATCGATTCGCGATGGTAGAAATAGGTGCCCAGCGTGTACGACAGGCCGCCGGCGAACAGCCAGCCCAGCGTCCAGCCGTCGATGGACGACCACATCGGCTTGATCGCCACCACCACCATCCAGCCCATGGCGATGTAGATGATGGTGGACAGCAGCTTGAAACGGCCGGTATAGAACAGCTTGAACACCACGCCGAACAGGGCCAGCGCCCAGATCGCGGTGAACAGGCCCCAGCCCCACGCGCCGCGCAGGCCGATCAGGGTGAACGGGGTATAGGTGCCGGCGATCAGCAGGTAGATCGCACAGTGGTCGAACACCTTCAGCCGGCCCTTGGCAACCGGGTGCTGGATGGCGTGGTAGAGGGTGGAGGCGGTGTAGAGCAGCAGCAGGGCAACGCCGAACACGATGGCGCTGGCCAGCTGCCAGGCGTCGCCGTAGATCGCGGCGAGGGTGATCAGTACTGCGCTGCCAGCCAGTGCGGCAACGGCGCCCAGGCCGTGGGTCAGGGCGCTGGCGATTTCTTCACGTACGGACGCAACAGAGGTCATGGCGGTGATCGTAGCGCGGGGAGGGGGAGCCCGCTCCCCCCTATCATCGCCGCGATGGCGCGCGCGTGCACGCGCCACCGCCGTTGCACCCGGGTCAGCCGACCGAAATGCTGTGCGCCGCCTCGCGCGTGGCGGCGAAGCGCACGTCGGGTGCCCGCTCCTGGGCCAGCTGCAGGTTGACCCGGGTCGGGGCCAGGTACACCAGGTGGCCGGCCGCGTCGATGCTGAGGTTGTTCGCGTTCTTCTCGCGGAACTCCTCCAGCTTCTTCTCGTTGCTGCAGCTCACCCAGCGCGCCGCGGTGACGCTGACCGGCTCGAAGGTGGCTTCCACGCCGTACTCGTCCTTCAGACGGTAGGCGGCCACGTCGAACTGCAGCACGCCGACCGCGCCCAGGATCAGGTCGTTGCTCATCAACGGGCGGAAGAACTGCGTGGCGCCTTCTTCAGACAGCTGGGCCAGGCCCTTCTGCAACTGCTTGAGCTTGAGCGGATCGCGCAGGCGCGCGCGGCGGAACAGTTCCGGCGCGAAGTTCGGAATGCCGGTGAAGCTCACCGCTTCGCCTTCGGTGAAGGTGTCGCCGATGGAGATGGTGCCGTGGTTGTGGATGCCGATCACATCGCCCGGCCAGGCTTCGGCCGCGATCTCGCGGTCGCTGGCCATGAAGGTCAGGGCGTTGGCCAGCTTCATCTCCTTGCCGGTGCGCACATGGAAGGTCTTCATGCCGGCCGCGAAGCGGCCGGAACAGACCCGCATGAACGCCACGCGGTCGCGGTGCTGCGGGTCCATGTTGGCCTGGATCTTGAACACGAAGCCGGTCAGCTTGTTCTCCTCCGGCGCGATCACCCGGCCAGTGGTCTCGCGCGGCTGCGGCGACGGCGCGTGTTCGACGAAGAAGTCCAGCAGCGGCTGCACGCCGAAGTTGTTCACGCCCGAACCGAAGAACACCGGGGTCTGCTTGCCGGCACGGTAGGCCTCGAGGTCGAAGGCATGGCTGGCGCCCTGCACCAGCTCCAGCTCATCGCGCAGGTCGGCCAGCATGCGCTCGCCGATCTTCTCGGCCAGCCCGGGCGAGTCGATCGAGGGGAAGATGGTCGAGTCCTGGCGGGTGAAGTTGCGGCCCTGCTCGTACAGGTGCACTTCACCGGAGATCAGGTGCACCACGCCCTTCAGGCGCTGGCCCATGCCGATCGGCCAGGTCACCGGCGCGCACTGGATGCCGAGCACGCTCTCAACTTCGTCGAGCAGGTCGATCGGCTCCTTGCCCTCGCGGTCGAGCTTGTTGATGAAGGTCATGATCGGGGTATCGCGCAGGCGGCACACTTCCATCAGCTTGATGGTGCGCTCTTCCACGCCCTTGGCCACGTCGATCACCATCAGCGCCGAGTCCACCGCGGTCAGCACGCGGTAGGTGTCCTCGCCGAAGTCGGCGTGGCCGGGGGTGTCGAGCAGGTTGACGATCTTGCCTTCATACGGGAACTGCATCACCGAGGAGGTGACGGAGATGCCGCGCTCCTTTTCCAGCGCCATCCAGTCGGAGGTGGCATGGCGGGCAGCCTTGCGGCCCTTCACCGAACCGGCCATCTGGATCGCGCCTCCGAACAGCAGCAGCTTTTCGGTCAGCGTGGTCTTGCCGGCGTCAGGGTGGGAAATGATGGCGAACGTGCGGCGACGCGACGCTTCGTTGGCGACTTCGGACATGGCAGTGGCGCCCGCCCGGGGCGCTTTTCAAAGAGATAAGCGCCCGATTATACCGGCCGGAGCCGGTCAGCGCCCGGTACCGCCGTCGGCCTCGCCGTGGCGGGCGAACTGCAGCTGGCCCTGCTCGGCGAAGATGCGTGCCGGCACCGAGCGCAGGCCCATGCCGCGGTTGACCTGTACCACGAAGTGCAGGTGTGGGGCGCTGCTGTAGCCACTGTTGCCGGACAGGCCGATCGGCTGCCCGGCCCCCACCGCCTGGCCGCGACGCACGCGCATGCCGCCGGCCTGCAGATGGCCGTACAGGGCCATGCTGCCGTCGCTGTGCAGCACGCGGATGAAGTTGGCACGGCCACCATCGCGTTCGCGGTCCTGGCCGTTGCCACGGAAGCCATCCTGGATCTGCATCACCGTGCCCTCGCGCGCGGCCAGCACCAGGGTGCCTTCCGGCAGAGCGAAGTCGACCGCATCGCGGTTCTCCTCGTCGTCATGGCTGAATCGTCCCTGTGGCGCCTGGTCCACACGCAGGCGGGCCGCATCGAATGGCAGGCGATAAGCAACATCTTCGGCCTGTGCGGCCGGGTTGCCCGGCACTGACTGCAGGCGCAGATCCAGCGTGCGGCCGTCGATCGGGGCGGGCAGGTGGCCGACCACCAGGCTGCTGTCGCCCTGGATCAGCGATTGGACCGGCAGCCCTTCGACCGGGTGTCCGGGTGCAGCGCGCAGCTCGATCTGCAGCGGTCCGGCCAGGGTGTTGTCGATGCGGGCCTGCCATTGCGTGCCGACCGCTTGCAGGCGCAGCTGGGCCATGGGTGCGGCAGCCTCGGCATCGCCTGCGCGGGCGGCAGAAGCGGGAGGAGGCACCAGTCCCCAGCCCTGGCGCCAGTCGCCGGCGCTGGCCGTCGCACTCGCCAGCAGGGGCAGCAGCAGGCAGGTCAGGGGCAGGCGTGGCATCGGCGGTTCCAGCGAGAGGACCGCCGGGACTGTACCCGATCCTGAACGGGGCGACCGGGACAGCCCTCGCAGAGTGGACCTGAAAATATTCATCGCTTTATCCGCATGAAGGGATTGACAGTGCCGGAAAGGGCTGGCATCGTGGCCTCACCATCGAGACCGGCAGAGGGACAGGCCCTTTGAAGCCGGGGCAGCCCGCGGATGCGAAAGCGTCTGCGTAGGTGCCAAATCCTGCGGGGACCGTGGCGTCCACCGAAAGATGGTTCGAACCATGCACCACACGTGCATCTCGAACGCGGGCCCCGCGAAGGCTCGATGGCCGATTCCCCAACCGGATCCCGCCATGAGCTTCGCCGCCAGTACCGCCGTTCGCCCCGAACCCTTTGTCCCCGTCAGCGTGCCGGTCGAAGACCGTGTGCATGCCGAGCGCGGTGAGTTCGCCGCGGTGCTGTCGATGCGTCATGCCGGCCCCAGCCCGGTGCGCCTGCGCTACGAGTGGGTCGGCCCGGCCAACGCGCCGGTGGTGGTACTGGCCGGCGGCATCTCCGCGCATCGCCATGTGGCCTCCAACGCACAGTTCAGCGAGAAGGGCTGGGCCGAAGAGTTGGTCGGCAGTGGTCGCACGCTGGATCCGCAGCAGCTGCGCGTGCTGGCGTTCGACTTCATCGGCGCCGACGGTGCGTTGGACGTGCCAATCGATACCGCCGACCAGGCCGATGCGCTGGCCCTGCTGCTGGACCATCTCGGTATCCGCACGCTGAAGGCCTTCGTCGGCTATTCGTATGGCGCGCTGGTCGGCCAGCAGTTCGCGATCCGTCATCGTGCCCGCGTGCGCCAGCTGGTGCTGGCCAGCGGTGCGCATCGCCCGCACCCGTATGCCGCCGCCTGGCGCGCGTTGCAGCGCCGCGCGGTCGCGCTCGGCCAGCTGCAGTGCGGTGAAGACCACGGCCTGGCCCTGGCCCGGCAGTTCGCCATGCTCAGCTACCGCACCCCGGAAGAATTCGGCGAGCGCTTCGATGCTGCACCGGAAGTCATCAATGGCCGCGTGCGCGTGGCCGCCGAAGACTATCTCGACGCGGCCGGTGCGCAGTACGTCGCGCGCACGCCGGTGATCGCTTACCTGCGCCTGTCCGAATCAATCGACCTGCACCGCGTCGACCCGACCGCGATCCTGCCGCCGACCGTGGTGGTGGCCGTGGAGGGCGACCGCCTGGTGCCGCTGGCCGACCTCGTCGGCCTGGTCGAAGGTCTGGGCCCGCGCGGCAGCTTGCGCGTGCTGCGCTCGCCCTACGGCCACGACGCCTTCCTCAAAGAAACCGATCGCATCGACGCGATCCTCGCCACCGCCTTCCGCACCTCTGGAGAGTCCGCATGAGCCTGCACGCCAACGAGCCGTCCTGTAGTCGCACCACCGCCGCCGTCCGTGCCGGCATCGATCGCGATACCGCCCATGGCGCGGTCACCCCGCCGATCGTGCTGTCGTCGAACTTCAGCTTTGAAGGCTTCGGCAACAAGCGCCAGTACGACTACACGCGCAGTGGCAACCCCACCCGCGACCTGCTCGGCGAAGCGCTGGCCGAACTGGAAGGGGGCGCCGGCGGCGTCATCACCTCCACCGGCATGGGCGCGATCAACCTGGTGCTCAATGCGCTGCTGCAGCCGGGCGATACCCTGGTGGTGCCGCACGACGCCTACGGCGGCAGCTGGCGGCTGTTCAACGCGCTGGCAAAGAAGGGTCATTTCAACCTGGTCACTGCCGACCTGACCGATCCGCGTTCGCTGGCCGATGCGCTCGCGCAGTCGCCGACCCTGGTGCTGGTGGAGACGCCGTCCAACCCGCTGCTGCGCATCACCGACCTGCGCTTCGTCATCGACGCCGCGCACCGAGCAGGTGCCAAAGTGGTGGTCGATAACACCTTCCTTTCCCCGGCGCTGCAGCAGCCGATCGCGTTCGGTGCGGACGTGGTGCTGCATTCCACCACCAAGTACATCAACGGCCACAGCGACGTGGTCGGCGGTGCGGTGATCGCCCGTGACCCGGCGCTGCACGAACAGCTGGTGTGGTGGGCCAATGCGCTCGGCCTGACCGGCTCGCCGTTCGATGCGTTCCTGACGCTGCGCGGCCTGCGCACGTTGGGCGCACGGCTGCGCGCACACCAGGAAAACACCGCCGACATCGTGCAGCTGCTGGCGGCCAGCGACGCCGTGGCGCAGGTCTACTACCCGGGCCTGGCCGATCACCCGGGCCATGCGATCGCGGCGCGCCAGCAGAGCGGTTTCGGCGCCATGTTGTCCTTCGAACTGGCCTCGTGCCCGGGCGACGACCCGCACGCAGCGGTGCGCGCCTTCGTCGATGGCCTGCGTTGCTTCACCCTGGCAGAGTCGCTGGGCGGGGTGGAAAGCCTGGTCGCGCACCCGGCTACCATGACCCATGCGGCGATGACCGCCGAGGCCCGCGCGCATGCCGGCATCAGCGAAGGCCTGCTGCGTTTGTCGGTGGGCATTGAAGCATCCGAAGACCTGGTGGCCGACCTGCAGGCCGGGCTGGAACGTGCCCAGGCGGTGATCGACCGCCAGGTGCAGCTGGCCGAACGCAAACGGGTGGATGCATGAGCGCGGTACTGCCGTTCGCGCGGCCGGCAGCGCGTCGGCTGGCGTTGCTCGGAACCGGAACCGTGGGTACCGCGTTCGTGCAGCGCTACCAGTCGCTGCAGTCGCGCGGCATCGACCTGCCGCAGTTCTCCTGGCTGGCCAACTCACGCACCGCACGCGCCTGCGAACAGCAGCCGGCGCAGGCCCTGCAGCACGCCAACGACGCGGCACGCAACGTGCCGGTGCTGCAGCCCTGGGCGGAAGCCGAAGGCCTGCAGCGCGGCGATGTAGTGGTCGACGCCACCGCCAGTGACGACGTCGCCAACTGGCACGAACAGTGGCTGGCGCGTGGCGTGCACGTGGTCACCGCCAACAAGCTGGGGCAGGGCGCACAGCTGGCCCGCGCCCAGGCGATCACCGACAGCGGCCAGGACGGCGGCGCGCACTACGGCGACAGCGCCACCGTGGGCGCCGGCCTGCCGCTGCTGAGCAGCCTGCGCGGGCTGGTCGCCGGCGGCGACCGCATCCACCGGGTCGAAGGCGTGCTGTCCGGATCGCTGGCGTGGCTGTTCCACCATTACGACGGCCAGCGTCCGTTCTCGGCATGGGTCGCCGACGCGGCTGCAGCCGGTTACACCGAACCGGACCCGCGCGTGGACTTGTCCGGCGAAGACGTACGCCGCAAGCTGCTGATCCTGGCCCGCGCCAGCGGCATCGCGCTGCGCGCCGAGCAGGTGCAGGTCACCTCGCTGGTGCCTGCCGCACTGGCCGCATTGCCGACGGCGGCTGCGATCCAGCAGCTGGCGCTGCTCGATGCGCCGCTGCATGCGCAATGGCAACAGGCGCGCGACGCGGGCGGCTGCCTGCGTTTCATCGGCGGCTTCGATGCCGAGGGCGCCACGGTCGGCCTGCGCATCATCCCGCGCGACCACCCCTTGGCGGGAGGTGCCCAGACCGACAACCGCGTCGCCATCCACAGCGACCGTTACAACGCCCAGCCGTTGTTGATCCAGGGACCAGGCGCGGGCGCAGAGATCACCGCAGCCGCGTTGCTGGACGATGTGCTGACCATCACCCGCGCCCGGTAGAGCCACGCCCTGCGTTGCTCTACCTTTCCAACGCCTTCAACAACGCCGCATTGAACCGCTTCGGATCCTGCACCTGCGGCGAATGCCCCAGTTCGTCGAAGGTCACCAGCGTTGCACCGGGAATCGCGGCCGCGGCGGCCCTGCCCAGCGCGGGGTAATCGCCCAGCGTCGCCTTCAAGGCCGGCGGCGCCAGGTCGCGTCCGATCGCGGTGCGATCCTTCTGCCCGATGAACAGGGTCGTCGGAACACGCAGGTCCGGCAGTTCGTACACCACCGGCTGGTTGAACACCATGTCCGAGGTCAGCGCCTGGCTCCACGCTACCGCCTGTTTCCCCGCACCGGCATACATCCCGGCCTGCATGCGTGCCCAATGCTCGTACTCTGGCGTCCAGTCGCCGCCGTAGTAGACGTCCAGCTGGTACTTTTTGATGCTGTCGAAGCTGGTCTTCAGCTCGTTGGCATACCAGGCATCCACGCTGCGCCACGGCACGCCCTTGGCCTTCCAGTCTTCCAGTCCGATCGGATTGACCAGCGCCAGCGTGCGCAGCTGCTGCGGATACATCAGCGCGAATCGTGCAGCCAGCATGCCGCCCATCGAGTGGCCGACCAGGTTCACCTGGGTGCTGTCGAGTTTCAGATGGGCCAGCAGTGCTTCGGTGTTGGCCGCCAGCTGCCCGAACGAGTACTGGTAGCGCTCCGGCTTGCTGGACTTGCAGAAGCCGATCTGGTCCAGCGCGATCACCCGGTAACCGGCCGCGCTGAGCGCCTTGATCGCCTCGCGCCAGGTACCGGCGCAGAAGTTCTTGCCATGCAGCAGCACCACGGTGCCGGCCATCGCGGGGCCCGTGGGCGCCACGTCCAGATAGGCCATTTCCAGCGGCTGGCGCTGCGATTCGAAGCTGAAGGTCTTGACCGGCCAGCCGTAATCGAACCCGTGCAGGCGTTCGTCGTAGGTCTCGGCAGCGAACGAGGTCAGGGGCAAGCAGGCAAGCAGGGCGGCGGCCAGGATGCGCATGGCGGTCTCCAGTGGGGGAACCCCGAGGATAACCCCCCCTGCGTGTGGGTGCCGGGCAGGGCCCGGCACTACCTCAGCATTCGATGACGTTGACGGCCAGGCCGCCGCGGCTGGTTTCCTTGTACTTGTCCTGCATGTCCCGGCCGGTGTCGCGCATGGTCTTGATGACCTTGTCCAGCGAGACCTTGTGCTTGCCGTCGCCGCGCATCGCCATGCGCGACGCGTTGATTGCCTTCACCGCACCCATCGCATTGCGTTCGATGCATGGAATCTGCACCAGCCCACCGATCGGGTCGCAGGTCAGGCCCAGGTTGTGTTCCATGCCGATCTCGGCTGCATTCTCGATCTGGCTGGGATTGCCGCCCAACGCAGCGACCAGCCCGCCTGCGGCCATCGAACAGGCCACGCCCACTTCACCCTGGCAACCCACTTCCGCGCCCGAAATCGAGGCGTTTTCCTTGTACAGGATGCCGATCGCCGCCGACGTCAGCAGGAAATCGAACACGCGCTGTTCGTTCGCGCCCGGGCAGAACCGGTCGAAGTAATGCAGCACCGCCGGCAACACCCCGGCCGCCCCGTTGGTCGGCGCGGTCACCACGCGACCCCCGGCCGCGTTTTCCTCGTTCACCGCCAACGCGTACAGATTCACCCAGTCCAGCGTGGTCAGCGGGTCGCGCATCGCCGCTTCCGGCTTGGACGACAGCTCCCGGTACAGCGCCGGCGCACGGCGCGACACGTGCAGCCCGCCCGGCAGCGTGCCTTCCTGGCGGATGCCACGGGTCACGCAGGCCTGCATGGCATCCCAGATCTCGCGCAGCTGCTCGCGGATCTCGTCTTCGCTGCGCCAGCACTTCTCGTTTTCGAACATCAACTGGGCGATGCTCAGCCCGCTGCGCGCAGTCTGCGCCAGCAGCTCATCGCCGCTCTTGAACGGGTAGGGCAGCGGCGTTTCATCCGGCACGATGCGGTCGTCGGCAGCATCGTCCTGGTTGACCACGAAGCCACCGCCCACCGAGTAATAGTCGCGCGTGGCGATCACCTGCTCCTGCGCGTCGTAGGCAGTGAAGCGCATGCCATTGGTGTGGTACGGCAACTTCTGGCGCTTGTTCAGGCCCAGGTCGCGCTTCTCGTCGAAGGCGATTTCATGGGTGCCCATCAGCCGGATCCGCTTGGTGCTGCGAATGCGCTCCAGCGTGTCGGGAATGATGTCCGGATCGATCAGGTTCGGGCGCTGGCCTTCCAGGCCGAGCAGCACCGCTTTGTCAGTGCCATGGCCGCGTCCGGTCAGGGCCAGCGAACCATACACATCGGCACGGATGCGTACCACGTCCTGCAGGCAGCCCGGATCCAGCAGCCAGCGGTGCACGAAGCGTTCAGCCGCCTTCATCGGTCCCACGGTGTGCGAGGAGCTCGGGCCAATGCCGATCTTGAAAACGTCGAACGTGCTGACAGCCATGATTGCCAAACTGCGGGTATCGGATGGAGCGCTATTCTATGCTGTCCCCGCCGCCCGCCCTGGCTGCGGCGCAGCATTTTCCGACGATCCGGAGCCGAATGTTCATTCTTTACCAGCGCGACGACTGCCACCTCTGCGACCAGGCCCTGGCCGTACTGGCCCAGGCCCGGGTCAGGGGGCTGGAGAGTGTGTTCATTGATGAAAATGTGGACCTTGAAGACCGCTACGGAATCCGGGTTCCGGTCCTGCAGGACGCCCAGGGCCGCGAACTGGACTGGCCATTCGATGAGGCCCGCCTCACAGCCTGGTTGGCGCTCGGGCCGCATCCCGACCAACCATCGGGGGCGGCCGGCGGGTAGCCCCCGGAGGGACGCTAGAAAACATGGATGTTTTCTAGCAGCCCCCATGGACGGGTTCACGGCGTGTCCCGGAGCGGGGCTGCCCGACGGCCGCCCCAGCACGTAGCAACTGAAACGCTGCTCTTACCGGAAAATCACTTCGCCTGGAACTTGACCACAGTACTGATCGCAGTTTCGTTCGGAATGCTCTTGGTGTCCTTCCAGTCACCTTCGCCCACACCGAAGTCAAGCCGCTTGACCGTAGCCTTGCCGGTCAGCACCGGATTCGCACCAGGCTTCCAGTCGAACGTGAGCGTGACCGGCTTGCTCACCCCGCGCAGCTCCAGCGTGCCCTTGGCTTCGTACTTGCCCTCGGCAACCTTGGTGAAGCCCTTGGCGGTGTAGCGCGCAGTGGCGAACTTGCCCACATTGAAGAATTCCGCCCCCTGCAGGGTGGAATCGCGGTCCGAGTTGCCGCTCGTCGCGCCGGCCAGCGGAATGGTCACGTCCAGCGTGCCTGCGGCGGGATTGGCCGGATCGAAACTCAGCTTGGTCGAAAAGCCCGGGAACTTGCCCGTGAACACTTCGCCGTCGTACTTGGTGGCGAAGGCTAGATGCGAACCGGCGCCCGGCGCCTGCACATAGTCGGCGGCCAGCACCGGCGCAGTGGCCATGAGGCCGGCCAGCGCAGCGGCCACGGCGGCCGGAGAGGTGAGCTTGATGTTCATCGTCAATCCTTCTGGGGGGAGGTGAGCCAGCCCTGCGGCAGCATGCGCGCCAGCGTGGCATCGCGTTGGAACAGATGGTGGTACAGCGCCGCGCCCGCGTGGGCGACCACGACCGCGATCAGCAGCCAGAAGCCCCACTCATGGATCGCATGCGAAACATCGGCAGCGCCCGGATTCGGCGCCACCAGCTTGGGCATCTCGACCAGCCCGAACCAGCGGAACGGGCGCAGCCCGCTCGCCGAATCGTAGATCCAGCCCGACAGCGGCAGCGCGAACATCAACACGTACAGCAGCCAATGGGTGGCCGACGCGATCCGCTCCTGCCAGCGGGGCGTGCCCGGCACCGGTTCCGGCGCACCCGCATACACGCGCCAGCCCAGCCGCAGCGCCACGAGCGCCAGCACCGTGATGCCCAGCGACTTGTGCGCCGTGTACACCCAGAAATACTTCGGCGTGCGCGGCAGCTCGCCCATGGTCAGGCCGACGATGCCCAGCAGCAGGATCAACAGCGCGATCAGCCAGTGCAGGCCCTGGCTGACGTTGCCCCAGCGATCAGGGGTGTTTCGAGTGGTCATGGCGAGCGCGTCCCGGCTGGCGAAGATGAAGTGTCGGAGTCGTCGGTCGGCGTTGTAGTTCCCGGATCGTCGACGGACGGTGTGTCCTGCGGATCGGCGGCCGAACGATCGCGCACCGCCTCGGCCTCGATCCGCAGCTGCACCTCGTCGCCGATCATCGACGGCCACGCGTCGACGCCAAACGCACTGCGGCTGAGCGTGGTCGTGGCCGAGAAGCCGGCGGTACGGCGGAACGGCGGCATCGGGTGGCGCTTGACCGCATTGAGCGTCACATCCAGCGTGACCTCGCGGGTCACCCCATGCAGGGTCAGGTCACCGATCACCTTGGCATGCGTAGGGTCGACCGGTTCGATCCGGGTGGAAACAAAACGCGCGTCGGGGAATCGTTCGGCGTCGAGCAGATTGCGCGCCAGCGCGGCCTGGTTCCACTTGTCGTCGCCCAGATCCAGGCGTTGCATGGGTACGCTGACCGACAGCGTCGCAGTGGCCCAGTCGTCCGCGTCGAAGGAAAGCGTTCCCTCGCTGCCCGAAACCGTGCCCAACGCGTTCGAAAAGCCCGCGTGCTCGATCGCGAACAGTACGCGCGTATGCACGGGATCCAAGCGGTAGGTCTGCGGCGCTGCAGCAGCCACCAGTGGGGCCAGGCACAGCAGAGGGGCAAGGGTCAGGCGACGGATCACGGCCGGCTCCATTCAGGGCTGGGCCGATCATACGCGCTGCCCCGTGATGCCCGGCAGCTCCATGGCTGCAACAGATCGTGGCACGCCCAGGCGCGCAGCCCGGCCTGCTGTGTGACAATCGTCGCCAACAGGGAGAACTCGATGGCGTTGAGCGCGCGCGGTTGGCGGGCAGGCATCGTGCTGGTGGTACTGGCCGTATGCGCCGTGCCGTCGGCGTTGTGGGCCGCAGGGACATCGGCAGAGACACCGCGCATGCGCCGCTTCGGTGCCGCCGAAGGCATGCCCTCGCGCATGGTGCTGGCGTTGGCCCAGGACCGCCAGGGTTACATCTGGGCCGCCACCGACGATGGCCTGGCGCGGGTCGACGGTGTCGGCCTGCGGGTGTGGCGCAACGAGCCGGACGACCCCGGTTCGCTGCCCAGCAATGAAATCGAAACGTTGCTGGTCGATCCCCTGGACCGGGTCTGGGTCGGCAGCAATGGCGGCGGCCTGAGCATGCTGGGGCCCGATCGCAAACACTTCCAGCAGTTCCCGGACATCAGCGTGCGCTGCGATGGACAGTTCTGGTCGCTGGCCTATGCTGGCAAGGCGCTGTGGATCGGCACCAACTCGCATGGCATCTGTCGCCGCGACGAAGACGGAAGCCTGGTGCGGTTCCGCGCCGACCCGGCCGATCCGGGCAGCCTGCCCAGCGACACCATTTACAGCATGCTGTCCGATCAACAGGGCCGGGTCTGGGTCGGGACCGGTAGTGGCGTCGCGCGCTGGGACGGCACCACGTTCACCCGCATCGCGCCAGCCGTTCTGGGCGACAAGAACGTATTCCGCCTGACCCGTGACCGCGATGGCACCGTGTGGGCCGGCACCCAGGAAGGGTTGTTCCGCATCGGCAGCGACGACAGCGCGCGCCCGGCACCCTGGACGCCCAGTGCCGACGTGCGTGCCGCGTCGGTCGTGCACGACCGCAATGGCGGCTACTGGCTGGGCACCGCCGACGGCCTGTACCGCGGCGACGAGCGCAGCGTGCGACTGCTGGCCGGCGATGCCGGCAGCGGCTTCCTTACCGAACGCAGCGGCGTGCTGGACATGCTGCAGGACCACGAAGGCGGATTGTGGTTCGCCATGCTGACCCAGGGGCTGGCTTACCTTCCGCCAGACTGGAAGCGCTTCTCCACCTGGTACCAGCTCGACGGCAAGCCACTGGACAGCGCGTACCTGCTCAGTGCCGCCGCCGCCGGCAACGACTACTACATTGCCGGCGCGCACGGCGTGTACCTGCTCGACGCGGGCGGACAACTGCGCCAGATCGCAACGGAGAAGCAGCTCGGCGTCGGCGCGGTGCGCTCGGTGCTGCCACGTGCGGACGGCGCCCTGTGGGTCGGCCGCGCTGGACGGTTGGGGCTGTACCAACCGCGCAGTGGCCAGCTGCGCGAGTGGAAGATCGGCAGCGGTACCGACGTGCGCCAGCGCATCGAACTGATCCGGCAGGCCCCCGACGGCGAGGTATGGCTGTCGATCACCAACCTCGGCGTGCAGCGCCGCGCCAGCGACGGCACGCTGCTCGACGAGATCCGCGTCGACGCCGACCGCGGCCTGGCCGACGTGCCGGTGGAACAGATGCTGTTCGATCCGCGCGGCCAGCTGTGGGTCATGGGCGACCTGGGCGAAAAGGGGGAGATGGGGCTGCTGCGCTGGCAGGACGATCGCTTCCAGCCGGTGCCGGGCATCGCCCCGGGCAACCTCTACGACATGGTCTGGATCAGCCCCGAAGAAGCCTGGCTTGCCCGCAAGGGCAGCCTGGAGCGTTATCGCTGGGATGGCCTGTCGATGACCCTGCGCGAGCGCGTCGGTGCCGCACAGGGCATGCCACCGGTGTCGATCGGCGGGCTGGCGATGGGCGCGGACGGACAGGTCTGGGCGACCACCCCGCGCGGCCTGGTCAGCTGGCATCCGCGCGAGCATCGGCTGCGCGTGTATGGCGAGCGCGACGGGCTGCCGGACGTGGAATTCAGCGGGCGCCCGCCGGTCAGTGGCGCCGACGGCCGCGTGCTGGCAGTAACGGCCACAGGGCTGGTGGCGTTCGACCCGAACGCGCCGGACACGCCCCTGCCGCCCTCGCAGCTGGTCATCGACAACATCCAGGTGCGCCGCGATGACGCCGAGGGCCAACAGTCGCTGCCGGTCAACGCGCCCCTGCTGCTCGGTCCCGACGACCGCGACCTGATCGTCTCCGCGCGGCTGCTGTCCTATGCCAGCCCGATGGGCAACCGATACCGCTACCGCGTATCCGGGTACGACCAGAACTGGGTGATGCAGAACGCAGACGGCGAACGCCTGTTGTCGCGTTTGCCGTCCGGCGAGTACGCCATCGACGTGCAGGCGGCCACGCCGCATGGCGAATGGACGCCTTCGCGCACCATCAGTGTGCGCGTGCAGCCGCCGTGGTGGCGCAGCAGCTGGGCGATCCTGGGCTACGTCATGCTGGGGCTGCTGCTGGTGGCGGCCGTGGCCGCCTTTGCCCGCGCGCGCCTGCGTCGACGCCAGCAGTGGCAGCTGACCGTGCACAAACAGCACATCGCGGAACAGGCTTCGCAGGCGAAGAGCCGCTTCCTGGCTACGCTGGGCCACGAAGTCCGGACCCCGATGACCGGCGTGCTGGGGATGAGCGAGCTGCTGCTGGCCACGCCACTGGACGACCTGCAGCGCGGTTACGCCGCTTCCATCCAGCATGCCGGCGCCCACCTGCTGCGCCTGGTCAACGATGCGCTGGACCTGGCCCGCATCGAAGCCGGCCGGCTGGAGCTGGATATCCGGCCGTTCGACCTGGTCTCGATGCTGGCCCAGGTCGACGCGCTCATGGAGCCGATGGCGCACCACCGGGGTCTGGCCTATGAACGCAGCTTCACGCTGCCGGGGCCGGTCCAGGTCAGTGGCGACGAGATGCGCGTCCGCCAGATCCTGATGAATCTGCTGGGCAATGCGATCAAGTTCACCGAGCACGGCCATGTCGGGCTGGGTATCGAGCTGGTCGAAAACGGCAATGGCGTTGTCTTCGAGGTCTCCGACACCGGCCCGGGCATCAATCGCGACCAGCAGGAACGCTTGTTCCATCGTTTTGAACAGGCCGACGGCCCGCGTACCGCCTCGCGCTACGGTGGCAGTGGCCTGGGCCTTGCGATCTGCCAGGAGCTGGCCGTGGCGATGGGCGGCCGGATCGAGATCGACAGCCAACCCGGGCAGGGCGCGCGGTTCACGGTGCACCTGCCGCTGCCCTGGTGGCAGCGTTCTGGCGCGGGTTCGCCCGCCGTACCCGATGGAAGCCCCGTCGCGCTGCCACCGCTGCGGATCCTGCTGGTCGAAGACGACGCCACCGTGGCTGAGGTGATCGCCGGACTGCTGCGCACGCGCGGCCATGCGGTCGTGCATGCGCTGCATGGCCTGGCCGCGTTGTCGGAAGTGGCCGCCGGGCGTTTCGATATAGGGCTGCTCGATCTCGACCTGCCGGCGCTGGATGGCATTGCCATTGCGGGGCAGTTGCGGGCGATGGGCTACGCGCTGCCGTTGATCGCCGTGACCGCGCGCTCGGATGCATACGCCGAACAACAGGTATTGGCGGCTGGCTTCGACGGCTTCCTGCGCAAGCCGGTGACCGGCGATCTGCTGATTTCGGCCATCGCCCAGGCCTGCGCGAAGCGTCGCGGAACGGCGGATGCGGCGATCTCGCCATAGGCTGCGCAACTTGAAAACGCAAAATCAATAAAAAACTTGATTCGTCCGTCTGTGACGCCGTTACAGGTCCGGCGCTGCGCGCGGCCGACGAAGGCTCTACCGTTGGAGCAATGAGAATGATCACGCTGCGCTGAAAGGTGAGGCTTCCGCGAGCAGTCCTGCACGGGCGGGCTGTCATGCTGCTGCTGGCCTACCTGCTTGCCTGGCCGGTTGCAGGCAACCCGATCGTCGTGCAGATCCCGACACCACGCCCGCTCGGCATTGCCGACGGCCTTCTCGATCCCCAGGTGCGGGCCATCGCGGAGGATGCCTCCGGCTACCTTTGGCTGGCGGGCAGCGATGGCCTGATGCGATTCGACGGGCAGCGCTTCCGGCAGTGGCGGCGCGAGGAGGGCCTGCCCGATGTGGATCTGCGTGCGATCCACGTCGACGCGCGCGACCGGCTGTGGCTGGGCACGGCCAACCAGGGCCTGGTGATGATGGGCACTGAACGCAGCGGCTTCCAGCGGATGTCGGCATCGGCCCCGATTGCGCTGCGCCAAGGCCACCTGCGCCAGGTGAGCAGCAGCGGCGATGGCCGGGTCTGGGCCATCGGCAGCGACCAGCAGCTCTACGGGCTGTCGCCGCGCGATGGGCAATGGCAGCGTCACCCACTGCCCGGTGCGGCGGTGATCGCCTTGGTACGCGACCGCGGCGGCACGGTGTGGGTGGCCCAGTCTTCGGAGCTGTGGCGCTGGCATGGCGCGCACTTTGTCCGCGTCGCCCTGCCGGCGGCCGCTGCCGCGCCCATCGCGTCATTGTGGGCCGACGCCCACGGCGGTATCGAAGTGACCTCGGCGCGGGGCAGCTGGCCTGTCGGGTCCACCACGCCGACGCGCGGCGACGTGCCAGGCGACCGCAGCGTCCTGCGCAGCGCCGATGGAACGCTGTGGCAGCAAGGCAGCGTTGGCCTGCATCGGCGCGAGGCGGGCCGGGTGCTGCCGGTGTCGCTGGTGCAGCCCGCGGGCGCCGCATCGGGTCCGGTGGTCATCCGGCAGGCATGGGAAGACCGCAGCGGCGACCTGTGGTGGGTCAGCGAACGCCATGGCCTGTGGTGGCTGTCGGCGCGGTGGCGGCAGTCCACCGCGTTGCCGGCGGCCGCCGAAGGCGTACCGGGCATCAACAGTCACTACGCGCTGGCGCTGGCCGCGTCGGGCCCGCATCACGCCTGGGTCGCGGGCAGCCGCGGACGCCTGCAGCGGCTGGACCTGCGTACGGGGCACGGCCGCGATGTGGGCACGTATCCACACGCCGGGGTGACTGCACTGCCGGTTGGCCTGGATGAGGACGCGCGCGGCCGGGTGTGGCTGGCCAGCGCAGATCGTCTGTTGCGCTACGACCCGCAGCGCGGACAGCGGCGGGTCTGGCCGCTCGACCTGCACGTACCGCAGGGCGCGCTGTCGCTGCAGGTCTGCGCGGAGGAGCAGGTCTGGCTGGCCCACCCGCAGGCGATCCAGCAGTGGTCGCCGGGCGGCGAGCGGCTGCGCGACGTCGCGCCGCAGGCGGTCGGATTGGCTGAAGACCTGCCGGTACGTCAGTTGTTGTGTACGCGCGACGGCGAACTGTGGGCCACCGATCCGGCCGGTGCGATGCGCTGGTCACCCACGCGGGAGCGTTTCGAACCGGTCCGGGGCGACGGTACGGGCGCGACCCTGGCGCTCGCCGAGGCGGACGATGGCACGTTGTGGATCAGCCGCGACGCCGCGCTGGAACAGTACCGCCGCGTGCACGGAACACTGCAGCGCCTGCGCCGGGTCGGCCCTGCCGAAGGCTACCCGCAGCTGCGTGCCGAAGCGCTGGTAGTCGGCCGC
Organism: uncultured Stenotrophomonas sp.; assembly: GCF_963519125.1. Taxonomy (GTDB): domain Bacteria; phylum Pseudomonadota; class Gammaproteobacteria; order Xanthomonadales; family Xanthomonadaceae; genus Stenotrophomonas. Next base: position 186,275 of record NZ_CAUQLJ010000005.1, read on the forward strand.
AACGGCGTGGCCTGGGCAGGCGCGGCGCGGGGACTGGTGCGGGTCGATCCGGGCGCGGGCGAGGTGACGGTACTTGGCACTGCGCAGGGCTTGCCCGTGCAGGAAGTGTTGCCCCATCGCCTGCTGCGCACCGGTGCGGGGGCCGTCGTGGCGGGCATGCGCGAAGGCGGGCTGCTGGCCTTCGATCCGCGCGCCTTGCGATCCCCGGTGTCGGCACCGGTGCTGGTGTTCGACGCCATGAGTCGCCGCCGCCATGGCCGGATCATCCAGGTTCCGCTCTCGATGCAGCCGGTGATCCTGGGAACGGCCGACCGCAATCTGCGCGTGGCGATCCGTTTGCTGGGACGCGGCGACCCGGACCGTATCCGCTACCGCTTCCGCCTGCTCGGCCACGACCCGGCATGGGTCGACACCGGGCCGGTAGCGCAACGCTTGTTTACGCGTCTGCCGGCCGGCGACCATACCCTGCTGGTGCAGGCCCGCCATGCAGGCGGACCGTGGTCGGCCGTGCGCCAGTTGCCGTTGCGGGTGCTGCCCCGCTGGTGGGAAACGACCGCCGGAAGAAGCGCCGTCGGCGTGGCGATCTGCCTGGCGGCGGTCGGTCTGTCGCGCCTGCATCAACGACGGCAACGGCGACGCGCGCGCCGACGCCAGGCGCGCGCACGCGAGCAGCGCGCGGAACAGGATTCGCTTCAGCGCAGCCGCTTCCTGGCCGATCTCGGCAGCCAGGTGCGCGCGCCGCTCACGCCCGTGCTGGGCTGGAGCGAGTTGCTGCTGCAGTCGCCATTGTCGCCCCTGCAACGCGAGCAGGTCGTCAGCCTGCAGCAGGCGGGACATCATCTTCTGCAGCTGATGGACGATGCGCTGGACCTGGCCGGCATCGAGTCCGGCCGACTGCAGCTGCAGTCCGTCCCGTTCGTGCTGGCCGAGCTGATCCGCGAGCTGCACGCACTGCTGTTGCCGGTGGCGCGGCGCAAGGCGCTGGCCCTGCATTGGAACAGCGCGCTGGATCCGGACACCCGCTATATCGGCGACGTGCAACGGCTTCGCCAGATCCTGTTGAACCTTCTCGGCAATGCGTTGAAGTTCACCGCGCACGGGCAGGTGCGCCTGTCCGCGCGGCCCACGTCCGATGGCTGCGGCCTGCTGTTGTGCGTGTCCGACACCGGACCCGGCATGACGCCGGCGCAGGTGCAGCGGCTGTTCCAGCGCTACAGCCAGGTAGATGCGCCAACGACCTGGGCGTGCCATGGCGGCAGCGGACTGGGCCTGGCGATCAGCCGCGAACTGGCCCGGGCCATGGGCGGCAGCCTGGACGTGGACAGTCAGCGCGGGCGGGGCACGCAGTTCCAGTTGATGCTGCCCTGGAAACCGCTTCCGCCAGGCGCAGCGGTGACGGTGTCCCCCTGCGCGCCTGCCCCGGCGAAGCCGTTGCGGATCATGCTGCTGGTGTCGCCGGACGAGGTCGAGGCGCTGGAGGTGGTCTGCGCGATGCTACGCGCGCAGGGCCACCGGGTGGTGGGAGTGCGCGACGTCGACGCCTGGGTGCACGACGTGGACCCGGGGCCATGGGACCTGATCGTGGCCGATCCGGACCTGTTGGTTGCCGGCGGTCGTCTCAGTGCGCGGTTGCCCTGGCTGTGGCCGGGGGTCCGGCGGATGGCGCTGACCGCGCGCGCCGACGGCTGCGCCGAGCGCGATGCGCGTGCCGGCGGCTTCGACGTGTTCGCCCGGCTGCCGCTCACCTGCACGCGACTGGCAGCGGCGCTGGAGGTGGCGTGATCGAGGCACTGCATGCGCGGTTGCGGTGCCTGGTTGCGCTGCTGATCGTCCTGTTGCTGGCAGGTGGCGCGCGCGCGGCACCTCCGAACGCACTGCGTTTCACCACCGCCGACGGGCTGCCGTCCAACGCCGTGCACCAGGTGGTGGAAGACCGCGTCGGCTATCTCTGGTTTGCCACCGACGACGGCCTGGCCCGGTTCGATGGCGAGCGTTTCCGGATCTGGCGCCGGGAGCAGGGCCTGTCGGACAACCAGTTGCTGTCGATCGCGGTCGACGACGCAGACCAGTTGTGGATCGGTACGGCCCAAGGGCAGCTGATGCGGATGTCGGCCGACCGCAACCACATCGCGCACTTCGACCGTACGCGCTATCCGGTGCTGGCGCACGCCGCGATCGGCGTGGTGCTGCCCACGCCTGACCGGGCGGTGTGGTTCGGAAGCCGCGACGCCGGCCTGTTCCGTCTGGGACCGGACCAGCGTCTTCGCCAGTTCCTGCCCGCGAAGCGTGGCGATGGTCTTCCCGACCGGCGCGTGGACCATCTCGCGCTGACTGCCGATGGCACGCTCTGGGTCGGCACGCCCCGCGGCCTGGCCCGTTGGCGCGAGGGTCGATTCGTGCCCGCACCCGCGTTGCTGGCCGACGCACCGGTCAGCGGGTTGCTGGTGGATGCCCAGGGACACCTCTGGGTGGGAGGCGCGGCGGGGCCATGGCGCTGGACGCGCGCGGGGCAGCTGGACCCGGTGGATGCCAGCGCCGGTACCCGCGCGTTGGGCCTGTCCCGCCACGGTGGGCCATGGCTGGGCGATGACGCGCAGGTGTGGCGGCCCGGGGCGGAGCCGCTCCCGGACGTGGCGGTGGCCCCGCTGGGCAGCCCGGACCGCCCACAGTTCCGCAGTGCGCTTGAGGACCGCCATGGCAGCGTCTGGCTGTTGGGCAGGCATCTGGGCGTATGGCGCCTGCCGCCCCACTGGCAGCACTTCCAGCCGGTGGACCGGGCGCCTGTACTGGCACCGGCGGCGAACGGGGTGCAGCTGGCCCAGGACCTGCCTGCGGTGCAGCTGGTCTGCGCGGACGGCAGTCGTTGGCGACTGGACGCCGCCGTCATTGAACGGCATCCGCCCGGTGGCGCTCCCCCGCAGCGCTGGCGCTGGGACACGCTTGAGCAGGCGCCACCGAGGGGTCCACTGGCGCTGCATTGCGATGCGGGCACGGGGTTGTGGTGGGGCGGACGACATGGACTGAGCCGCTGGCAGGCGGGGCGCTTCCACCCGGTGCCGGGTGTGGATGCGGAGGTCAGCGCATTGCACGGCGTCGACGCAGCGACGCTGTGGGTGGCCAGTCCCGAGCGCGTGCGTCGCTACCATATCCAGGACGGCGTGGCTCGGCCGGGCATGCAGGTGGATGCCCGCCAGGGCTTGCCCGCCGTGCGCCTGGCGTCGCTGGCAACCGATGCGCATGGCGCCGTGTGGGCCACCAGCGCGCGCGGCCTGCTGCAGCTGCGCCCGCGCGAAGGCCTGGTGCGGATGTACACACGCAGCGACGGCGTGCCCGATGCGGTGATCAACGCGCAACTGCAGGCCGACGGTACCTGGATGCTGGCGGTAGACCGCCACGGTCGGGCGACGCGCTTCGACCCGATGGGCCTGGCGACCCGCAGCAGCGAACCGGCGCTGGTGGTCGAGCGGGTACAGCTGTATCGGGAGGGGGTGCTGCAGACACTGCCCGCCGGGGCGGCGGTGTCGCTGCGTCCGGACGACCGCGACGTCCAGGTGAGCGTGCGTCTGCTGGGCGCCGCCGTGCAGGCGCGCCAGCAGTATCGGTTCCGCGTCTGTGGACTGGACCGCGAATGGATCCGGGTCGGCCGCAGCGGCACGCGTGGCTTTGCCCGGTTGCCGCCGGGCGAGCATCGTCTGGAATTCCAGGCGCGACTGGCCGACGGCAGCTGGTCGTCGACCCGGACGCTGCTGCTGCAGGTCGAACACAGCGGCTGGTATCACCCGGTGCTTGAAGGCGCTCGCGTGGGCGCCGGGGTGCTGCTGGCCGGCGGCGGCGCCTGGGCGGCATTCCGCCGCATCGCGCGCGGCCGGCGCGCGGATGCGTCCAGCCAACGCCTCGCCCTTGCCCTGCGATCGGCGCAGGCCAAGTCGCACTACCTGGCCACGCTGGGGCATGAAATACGCACCCCCCTGACCGGGGTGCTGGGCATGAGCGAGCTGTTGCTGGCCTCACCACTGCATGCTGCGCAGCGGCGCCCGCTGGAGCAGATCCGGGCCGGTGGTCAGACGTTGCTGGCACGGGTCAACGCGGCGCTGGATGAGGCGCGTCTGGAGGCCGGATGCGCGCCCCTGCAATCGATCGAGTTCGACGTGGTAGCCGTGCATCGGCACTGGCTGGCGCGGCAGGTGCTTGCCTCCTGCCGGCGCGGCACCGCGCTGGCGCTGTGTCTGCATGTAGCGGCGGGAGTGCGGGCGCACGGCGACCCGCAGCGGCTGGCCCAGCTGCTGGATGCCGTGGCGCGGACCCTCGGCCGGCGGACGGGGGCGGGGCGGGTCGTGCTGCAGGTGGCGTGGCGTCCGGGACGCGACGGGCTGCTGCTGGCGTTCGATGCTGCCGGCCGCGCGGCGCCGCGCGCCGGACGCGCGTCCGTCATGCCGACGCCCTCGGTGGCGTCGCTGCGCGCGGCGCTTGCGGCCGCCGAACGGCTGGCCGCCGCGCTGGGCGGTGCGCTGCGCGTGCACGCGGTGGAGGGCAGGCAGTGGCGCGTCCAGGTGAGCCTGCCGATGCCGGCTGTGGCGGGCACCGCCGGGTCTGCCGTGAACGCAACCGCCGGCCGGGTGCTGCTGGTGGACGACGACCGCGCGGCGGCCGTCGCCGGCTGTGCCCTGTTGAGGGCGCAGGGCATGCATGCCGTGCACGCCGCCAACGCGCTGGCAGCGCTGACCGAACTGACCGTGGGCGGTTTCGATGCGGTCCTGGTCGACACCGACCTGCCGGGCCTGGACGGTGTGGACCTGCTGGGCCTGCTGCAGGCGAAGCACGCCGGCACGCCAGTGCTGGCGATGTGTGGTCAGGCCCGGCCCGGGCTGGCCAACCGGGTGCATGCCGCCGGTGGCGGCCACCTGCTGCGCAAACCGGTCAGCGCCACCATGGTGCGCCAGGCCCTGCGCCGGACAGAACCGGCTACCATCCCGTCTTGATCGGGCCGATTGCGTCAGATCATGCCCGGTCCGTTCCAGGAGATCCATTTGGTGGTGCCTACGCGTTGGCTGCTCCTGCTGGGACTGCTGTTGCTGTGGCCGTTGCTCGCCGTGGCGCAGCCGATCCCGCCCACGCCGCGGCAGCTGACCGTGTTCGACGGCCTGCCCTCGAACACGGTCAACCGGATGGCCGAGGACGGCTACGGGTACCTGTGGTTGGCCACCAATGATGGCCTGGCGCGCTTCGACGGCCGCAACTATCGGGTCTGGCGCGCCGAAGACGGGCTGCGCGACAACATGATCTGGAGCGTGCACGTGGATGCGCGCAACCAGTTATGGATCGGCACCGAAAATGCGGGTGTGGCGATGATGTCCGCCGACCGCCGCGAGCTTCGCTTCTTCGACCGCCGCAGCAACCCGGTCATCGGCAGCAACACCGTCTGGAGCCTGGCTTCCACCGGCGACGGGGCGCTCTGGTTCGGGACCTACGAGGGCGGCCTGCACCGGCTCGACCGCAACGGGGTGATCACCCGTTTCATGCCCGAACCCGGCAACAAACGGAGCCTGCCGGCCGCGTCGGTGACGCACATGGCAACCACCCGCGACGGCAGCCTGTGGGTGGGCACCAAGGCCGGTCTCGCACGCTGGACCGGACGTGATTTCGAACGTGTTCCCGCGTCCAGGCTGCCCACCGCCTTCATCAACGGGCTGACCGCCGAGCTGGATGGCAGCCTGTGGATCAGTACCGTTGCTGGCACCGTGGTGCGCCGCCCCGATGGCAGCTTCGAGCCGGCGCCCTGGAAGGTGGAGCCAGGCGACCAGGTGCTGGGCATGATGCTGCGCGACGAACAGGGCGGTTACTGGCTCGACACCCTGTCCGGGCTCGGCCGTGTCTACCAGGGCCGCTTCCAGCAGGTGCCGCTGTACAGCGCGGTGGCGCGTGGCCAGGTGCGGCCCAACTGGACCGGCGGTTACGAGGACCGCGAAGGCGGCATCTGGCTGGCCAGCAGCAACAGCGGGCTGTGGCACCTGCTGCCGCGATGGTGGCAGTTCTCGGTGCTGTCGCGCCTGGAGGACGACCCCGCCTCGTTGCGCAATGGCTATGTGCTGGGCATGGCGGCCTCGGCCAACGGGGGCGTCTGGGCCGTCGGCACGCATGGTGCGCTGGACCGTTTCGACCCTGTGTCCGGCACCGTCGAGCAGCATCGCACCTGGGTCAACGGCAGCAAGTGGCTGCAGTCTGTGCTGGAGGATCGGCGTGGCCAGGTCTGGATCGGCTCGGATGAGGCGCTGCTGCGCTACGACCCGCGCAGCGGTGCGTTGCAACGCTGGGGCCATGACGCGCCGACCGATGCCGCCCTGGACGGTACGGTGGAGACGCTGGCGTTGTGCGACGGCGACCGGATCTGGAGTTCCGCGTCGGGCGGACTGCAGCAGCGCGACACCGACGGCCGGGTCCTGCAGCAGGTGCTGGCCGGGACGCGCGGACTGGCCGCCGGGCAGTTGGTCCAGGACCTGTTGTGCGGGCCGCAGGACCACCTGTGGGTGGGGACCAGCCAGGGGCTGTTGCAGTGGGTGCCGGCGCGTGCGCGGTTCGAGCCGGTGGAAGGGGGAACCTCCGCCGGCATCCACGCGTTGGCCCGCGCCAATGACGGCAGCATCTGGGTGTCGGAGGAAGGGCAGCTGTCCCGCTACCGCTGGAGCGGCGAACGGATGGAGCGCGAAGCGCAGGTGGGCGCGGACGTGGGCTACCCGCAGTTGTCGGCCACCGGGCTGGTGGTCGACGCGCAGGACATCGTCTGGGCGGCCAGCGCTCGCGGACTGATCCGCGTCGATGCCGCACAGGGCAGCGTGCGCCAGTACGGCGTGCGCGATGGCCTGCCCAGCCAGGAGTTCCGTCGCGGCACGCTGGTGCGCACCGCCAGCGGGCACATCGCCGGCGGCACTCCGGCCGGCGTGGTGCTGTTCGATCCGGACCAGGTGCGCCCGGCGACGCGGCGCGCGCCGCTGGTGATCGAACGGGTTGAAGTTCGGCGGGGCGACCAGATGCTCGACCTGACCCACCTGGAACCGCTGGAAATCGCCGACGCCGACCGCGACCTGCGGATCGTGGCGCGGCTGCTGTCGTTTGCCGATTCCTCGTCCAACAGTTACCGCTACCGCCTGGCCGGCTATGACCCGGACTGGGTGGAGGTGGGCCCGGGCGGCGAACGCGTGTTCTCGCGGTTGCCGCCGGGGCGTTACCGGCTGGAAGTGCAGGCGCGCTCGGCCGACCTGGTCTGGTCGCGGGTCCAGGTGCTGGAGTTCCGCGTGCAGCCACCGTGGTGGCGCAGCGTGTCCGGCCTGTTGGTGATGGCCTCGATCGCGCTGCTGCTGATGAGCCTGTTCGCCTGGCTGTACCGGCGCCGCGTGCAGCGAAGGCACGCCTACCAGCTGGCCCTGCACAAGCAGGAACTGGCCGAACAGGCCTCGGCGGCCAAGACCCGGTTCCTGGCCAACCTGGGCCATGAAGTGCGCACGCCGATGACCGGGGTGCTGGGCATGAGCGAGTTGCTGCTCGGCTCACCCCTGAGCCCGCAGCAGCGCAGCTACACCGAGTCGATCCGCCACGCCGGCGAGCACCTGCTGCACCTGGTCAATGATGCGCTGGACCTGGCGCGCATCGAGTCGGGACGGCTGCAGCTGCAGAGCCAACCGTTCGCGCTGCAGGGCGTGATCGAAGATGTGTGCACGCTGATGGCGGCACTGGCCGAACAGAAGGGCCTGAGGTTCGTGGTCGACAACGACCTGCCGGCGGGGCTGTGCAGCGTGGGCGACGCGGTGCGGCTGCGCCAGATCCTGCTCAACCTGCTCGGCAATGCGGTGAAGTTCACCAGCCAGGGCGAAGTGCGGCTCAAGGTGCGCGCGCTGGCGCCGGACCGTGGCCTGTACTTCGAAGTCTCCGACACCGGCCCGGGCATCAGCAGCGACCAGCAGCAGCGCCTGTTCCGCCGGTTCGAACAGGCCGATGGCGCGCGCACCGCCGCGCAGTACGGCGGCAGCGGCCTGGGCCTGGCGATCTGCCGCGAACTGGCGCTGGCCATGCAGGGTCAGATCGGGGTGGAAAGCCAGCTCGGGGTGGGAACGCGCTTCAGCGTGACCCTGCCGTTGCCGCTGCAGCTGGCCGATGCCACGGCCGGCGGTGCAGGGGCGACCGACGGCCAGGCGTTGCCGCCGCTGTGTCTGCTGCTGGTGGAGGACGACAGCACCGTGGCCGATGTGATTGTTGGTCTGCTCGGCGCACGCGGGCACCAGGTGGTGCATGCCGGGCACGCGTTGGCGGCCCTGCGTGAAGTCAGCGACACCACGTTCGACGTGGTGCTGCTCGACCTGGACCTGCCCGGCCTGGGCGGCATGGAACTGGCCGGGCACCTGCGCAACCAGGGCTATGCGATGCCGCTGCTGGCGGTGACCGCGCGGACCGACCCGGGCATCGAGGAACAGGTACGCCAGGCCGGATTCCAGGGCTTCCTGCGCAAGCCGGTGACCGGTGACCTGCTTGAGCAGGCGATCGCGCGGGTGTTGCTGTCGCGTTGAAAGCAGCGGACCGTTGGTCCGCCATAAGGTCATCGGGCCAGAGGCCCGCTGCTACGAAGTGGCCTATTCGGCCACTTCTTCCACATCCCTCGGTGACGGACGGGTGTCGGGCAGCTGCCAGAAGATCACGGTGGAGGTGAGGGTGATCGCGCCGACGCAGACGAAGGTGGCGTGCAGGGCCGCGGTGGCACCGTGCAGCGCGTCGAGGTGACCGAACGCGGCCAGCAGGCTGCCGGCGGCCGCCGCGCCGAAGCCGGTGGCCAGCATCATCACCATCGACAGCAGGCTGTTGCCGGAACTGGCGAAGTCGCGGTCCAGATCGCGCAGGGTCACGGTGTTCATCACGGTGAACTGCAGCGAGTTGACCGCGCCGAACAGCGCCAGCTGCACCACGCGCAACCACATCGGCTGGCCCGGCACCATGAAGATGAAACTGGCCATGGCAATGCCCACCAGCACCGTGTTGACCATCAGTACGCGGCGGTACCCGAAGCGTTCCACCAGCTTGACCGCATAGCGCTTGGACAGCATGCCGGCTGCGGCGACCGGAATCATCAACAGGCCGGCGTTCATTGGGCTCATTCCCATGCCCACCTGCAGCAGCAGCGGAATCAGCAGCGGCATCGCGCTGCTGCCGATGCGTGAGAACAGGTTGCCGAGGATGCCGATGCGGTAGCTGGGTACGTGGAACAGCGCCAGCGAGAACAATGGCGCGGTCGAGTTGGCCGCATGCAGCCAGTAGCCCACCAGCGCGGCCAGTCCGGCCACGGTCATCAACATCACCAGTGCATGCGGCGTGCCCATGCCGGAAATGCCGTCCAGCGCCAGCGACAGCACCACCATGCCGAAGGCAAGCATCAGGTAACCGGCGATATCGAAGCGGGTGCGATGCTCGGCGTAATGGTCGGGCATCACCTTGAGCGCGGCGATGTAGCCGATCACGCCGATGGGAAGGTTGATCAGGAACACCCAGTGCCAGGACGCCACTTCCACCAACCAGCCGCCCAGGGTCGGGCCGATCAACGGGCCGACCAGCGCGGGAATGGCGATGAAGCTCATCGCGCGCAGGAACTGTTCGCGCGACACCGAACGCATCACTGCCAGTCGACCGACCGGCAGCAGCATGGCACCGCCCACGCCCTGCAGCACCCGCGCGGCCACCAGCTGGTGCAGGGTCTGGGCCAGCGCGCAGGCCAGCGAGCCCAGGGTGAACAGGATGATCGCAGCCAGGAAGGTGCGGCGGGTCCCGAAGCGGTCGGCGATCCAGCCCGAGGCCGGAATGAAGGTGGCCACCGCCAGCGCGTAGCTGAACACCACCGACTGCATCTGCAGCGGGCTTTCGCCCAGGCTGCGCGCCATCGCCGGCAGCGCGGTGTTGACGATGGTCGAGTCCAGCATCTGCATGAAGATCGCCAGCGACACCAGCCACAACAGCGGCCGGAACGAGGCGTAGCTGGGCGTCGTCATCCCGCGTACCTCAGCGCTGGCTGAGGCGGTGCACTGCCTCCACCAGCACCTGCACATGCTCGGGATTCATGTCCGGCGACATGCCATGCCCAAGGTTGAACACATGGCCTTCGCGTGAACCCCCGTTGCCGCGCGCATAGCTGTCCAGCACCTGCCCGGCGGCACGTTCAATGGCTTCCGGATTGCCATACAGCGTCGCCGGATCCAGGTTGCCCTGCAGTGCGACGCGGCCGCCGGTGCGGGCCACTGCATCGGCCAGGTCCAGCGTCCAGTCCACGCCCAGCGCGTCGGCGCCGGTGTCGGCCAGGTCGCCCAGGTGCAGCCCGGTGCCCTTGCCGAACAGGATCAGCGGGGTGCGCTGATCGCCGTCGCCGCGTTCCAGTTCGCGCGCGATACGGGTGAGGTACCGCAGCGAGAACTCGCGGTACATCGCCGGGCTGAGCACGCCGCCCCAGGTGTCGAACACCTGCAGCACCTGCGCACCGGCGGCGCGCTGCGCGGCCAGGTAAGCCACCACCGCGTCGGTCACCACCGACAGCAGCTGGTGCAGCGCAGCCGGCTCTTTCAGCGCCATCGCCTTGATCCGCGCGAAGTCCTTGCTGCCGCCGCCTTCCACCATGTAGCAGGCCAGCGTCCACGGGCTCCCCGAGAAGCCGATCAGCGGCACCCGGCCGTCCAGTTCGCGGCGGATCACGCGTACCGCATCCATCACGTAGCGCAGCTCGGTTTCCATGTCCGGCACCGCCAGCTTGGCGATCGCCGCAGCGTCGCGCACCGGGTGCCGGAACTTCGGGCCTTCGCCTTCGACGAAGTACAGCTCCAGGCCCATCGCATCGGGAATGGTCAGGATGTCCGAGAACAGGATCGCCGCGTCCAGGTCGAAACGGCGCAGCGGTTGCAGGGTCACTTCGCAGGCGATGTCCGGGTTCTTGGCCATCGCCAGGAAGCTGCCGGCCTTGGCCCGCGTCGCCCGGTACTCCGGCAGGTAGCGGCCGGCCTGGCGCATCAGCCAGACGGGAGTGCAGTCCACCGGTTCGCGGCGCAGGGCGCGCAGCAGGCGATCGTGGCGGGAAGGGTCGGTCACGGGGTGCATCCTTGGTATCAACGTTCGATGATCTGGTAGCCGCGCCGCAGCTCGGCGTCGCGTGCCTTGTCGAAGGCGGCCTGGGCTTCGGCCCGGGTGTCGTACTGCTGGCGACGCAGTCGCGCGCGCCCCCCGACCGGGCCTGACTGGAGCAGCAACTCCCAGTTGCCGAACAGGTCCGGCACCAGCGTGAGCTCGAGATAGTGGGCCCGCTCGGTACCGACCGGGGTGTGCTGCAGGAAAACGTGCATGGGCACGATTGTAGCCGCGAACCGGGAACGCGGCCGTCACTGCATCTGCTCAGCCGGTCCGGAGCACCCGCAGCACGTCGGCTTCGTCGACGTCGCCCACCACTTCGGCACGGCCGATGCCCTGCCACAGCACCAGGCGCAGGCGGCCCGCCACGTTCTTCTTGTCCAGCCGCATCCGCGCCAGCAACGCCTCGGGATCCAGCCCGGCGGGAATCTCGACCGGCAGCTCATAGCGCAGCAGCAGGTCGCGCAGGCGCGCGGTGTCATCGGGATGGCTCATGCCCAGCTCCACCGACAGCCGCGCGGCCAGCACCATGCCCACCGCCACGGCTTCGCCATGGTTGAGGTTGTCGTTGCCCGGCGCACCGTAGCCCTGTTCGGTCTCGATCGCATGGCCAAACGTGTGGCCCAGGTTCAGCAGGGCGCGCTCGCCCCGTTCCAGCGGATCGCGCGCCACGATCTCGGCCTTGTGTTCGCAGCTGCGGGCGATCGCCTGGGCCAATGCGGCGTCGTCGCCGGCCAGCAGCGCGGCATGCTCGGCCTGCAGCCACTGGAAGAACAGCGGGTCGCGGATCGCGCCGTACTTGATGACTTCGGCCAGGCCGGCGCGCAGTTCGCGCGGCGGCAGCGTGCGCAGCGCGGCGGTGTCGGCGATCACCGCGCGCGGCGGGTGGAACGCTCCGACCAGGTTCTTGCCTTCGGGAATATCGACGGCGGTCTTGCCGCCGACCGAAGAATCCACCATCGCCAGCAGCGAGGTGGGCAACTGCACGCAGTCCACGCCCCGCATCCAGCAGGCGGCCGCAAAACCGGCGAGGTCGCCGGCCACGCCGCCGCCGAGGGCCATCACGCAGGCATCGCGGGTGGCACCCAGCGCCGCCAGCGCGGTGATCGCCGCGCCGAAGTTGGCCAGGGTCTTGGACGCCTCGCCGGCCGGCAGCACCACTTCGCCGATGATCAGGTCCGGGCGTTCGGCCTGCAGCGCCTGCTTGACGCCGGCCAGGTACAACGGCGCCACCGACGAGTCGCTGAGCAGCAGCACGTGGCGGCCGCGCACGTGCTTGGCCAGCAGCGCGCCCTGTCCGAGCAGGCCCGGGCCGATATGGATGGTGTAGGGGGTGTCGCCGCCTACGGCGACGGTGCGGGGCGAAGCGGTCATGCGGTGGGTTCCAGTCGCTGCCAGTGCGTGGCCAGGCGCAGCACCAGCTGCGCGGTGGCCTCGCCCGGCGTGTACAGATCGGTGTCGAGGGTCAGGTCAGCCAGCCCCTGGTACAGCGGGTCGCGCACGCTGGCCATCTGCTGTAGTACCTGCTCACGGTCGGGCCGCTGCAGCAGCGGCCGGGTCCGGTCGCGGGCCAGCCGCTCCAGCTGGGCGGCCACGCTGACCCGCAGGTAGACCACGAAGCCGCGCCGGGCGATCGCCGCGCGGTTGTCCGGGTCCAGCACCGCGCCGCCGCCGGTGGACACCAGCTGGCCCTGGCCGGCCAGCAGCTGCTGCAGCACCTGGCGCTCGTGCTGGCGGAAGCCGGCCTCGCCGGCGAGCTCGAAAATGGTGGAAATGCTGGCCCCGGCCGCCTCCACGATGGCCTGGTCGGCGTCCACGAAGTCCAGGGTGAAGCGCTCGGCCAGGCGGCGCCCGATGCAGGTCTTGCCGGCGCCCATGGGGCCAATCAGGATCAGGTTCGGAGCGGGATTCATTACCCGTGATGCTAACACCCCCGTGTCGCCGCCTTTACGCGTTTACCCCCATGGTGGGCCGCGCGGAATCCCCCGCGCGCAACCGGAGCAGGTCCATGTCAGTCGCCAAAGTCATCGAGATCACTGCCGCGTCTCCCACCAGCGTCGAAGACGCGGTCCGCAGTGGCTTGCAGAAGATCGGCGAAACAGTGAAGGAGATCAAAGGCGCCTGGATCGGCGAAACCAAGGTGGTCACTGACGGCTCGGGCAACATCACCGAGTGGCGGGTCAACCTGCGCGTGACCTTCGTGGTCAAGTAACGGTGCCCTCGTGCCGCGCTCAGCCCGGCGCGGACACGATCCCACGATGTTCGTCCAGCACCACCACCCGGTCGGCCAACGCCGGCAACGTGCGCAGCGCCTGGCGGCTGACCCGCTCGTAGTACTGCACGAAACGGTCCAGCTGGGCCCGGCTCATGCTGCTGCGCCCGGGGTGCGCGGCCTGCAGGTTCTGCTCCTGCTGCCAGCGCCAGCGCGGTACCACGGCGAAATCCGGCGGTTGCAGGAACCACAGCCGGTGGCAGCGCTGCCACAGGGCAGGGTAGTGGTCCGCCAGGGCCTGGTTGCACCAGCGGCGCCAGCGACCATCAGCGTCGGCCTCGCGTTCCAGTGGATTGAGGGGCGCTTCCAGTTCGTGCGCGGGCTGCGCCGGCGTACCGAGGAACCAGCCTTCGAACACCAGCAGGTCAAGACCCGCTTCCACTTTCGGCCACTGCGACGCAGGTGCGCGTTCGTCGGCCAGCTTGTCGAAACGCGGCAAGGCCACCGGTTGCCGCGCCGCGATTGCGTCCAGCGTGGCGTGCGCCAGGTCGAGGTCGTGGGTGCCGGGCGGGCCGCGGGTCAACAGCAACGGGTGGACGTGGCGCGCCAGTCGCTGGCGCTGCGCGCGGGTCAGGTAGAAATCGTCGATGGACAGCGTGGCCGCGCGCAGGCCGCGCTGTCCGGCCAGTGCCACCACCTGCGCGGCCAGCGTCGATTTGCCGCTGCCCTGCAGGCCGCTGATCGCCAATACTGGAACCCCTGCGTCCACCGCCAACGCATCCTCCAGTGCCAGCGCGACCAGCGCATCGGGAAATTCCTTGTTCCGGGACATGTGCGCTGCAACGTGCATGCGGTGACAATAAACCCAAACCGAGCCGCAAGATACCGACCATGACCGATCTTTACGCAGAAGCGCTGTCCACCTTCGCCGCGCTGTTCGAAGAAGCCAAGGGCAGCGCCGAACTTGAACCCAACGCGATGACCGTGGCCACCGCCACTGCTGCAGGCCTCCCATCGGCACGCACAGTACTGTTGAAGGCCTTCGATGCGCGCGGCTTCGTGTTCTACACGCATCTGGACAGCCACAAGGGCCGCGAGCTGCAGGCCAACCCGCATGCCGCGCTGCTGTTCCTGTGGCGCAGCCTGCGCGAGGCGGGCATCCAGGTGCGCATCGAAGGGGGGGTGGAACAGGTCAGTGACGCCGAGGCCGACGCCTACTTTGCCTCGCGCCCGCGCCTGAGCCAGATCGGCGCGTGGGCGTCGCTGCAGTCGCGCACGCTGGCTTCGCGCGAGGAATTCGATGCGCGCGTTGCCACCGCCGAATCCAGCTTTGCCGGGCGCGAGGTGCCGCGTCCCGAGGGTTGGAGCGGACTGCGCGTGGTGCCGCGCCGGATCGAATTCTGGTACGGCGCGCAGTTCCGCCTGCACGAGCGCTGGTGCTATGAGCGCGACGCGGCAGGCCAGTGGAGCAAGCGCCTGCTGTACCCGTGACCGTGCGTCCACCGCGGCGCGCCAACCTGGGCGCACCGCGGTGAAGGGTGCTCAGGCGTCTACGGGCAACGTCAGCGGGCCGATCAGCGCCGACATCGCCTTCTGCCGGCCCGTGATATCGCCGACCGCCTCGAACAGTGCGAACAGCTGGTCGCGCCGGGTCGCCCGGTCGGCTTCCAGGTTGAATGCATCCAGGCTCGACGTGTCGGGCGCGTCACGCCGGGTCGTGGTGGCGCCGGTGCTGGTGGCGGGCTCGCGCTGCAGCCAGTAGCGCACTTCCAGCGCGGGAACGGAGCGCGAATCGACCAGCGCTTCGGCCAGCGTGTCCAGGTCGGCGCCATACAGCGCGAGCATCCGGGCCCAGGTATCGGCACGCGGGGTGGTCGCCGAGCACTCGGACTGGTAGCGCATCAACGTATTGGTCAGGGTGGTGGAAGGAAGGCGCTCGAGCAGCGTGGTCGTGTTGGCGCGGCTGTGTTGCAGCGTCAGCGTCGGCGCCACGCCGGGTGCCAACGGCACCGGCACGGTGACGTCCAGGCCCTTCGAGGTTTCGGCTTCCAGCCGTGCCGAATACACATGGCTGCCGCACGCCCCGCGCGGAAAATCCGGGTCGTTCTGGAAGCTCGGCCGGAAGAATCGGAGTTTGTAGCGCATGGCACCGGCCAGGCCCAGGGTGGCGCCGATCGGGTCGATCAACGCCTGCGCCTGGTCCAGTGGCAGGGTGCCCCATGCCGGAAGCTGGCGCTCCAGTTCGGACAGGATCGTGCCCAGTGACGGCGCGAGCTCTGCGGCAAAGGTCACCTGCAGGTACATGCCGTCCCGCAACGGATCCGGGTCCTGGCGGACCTGGCGCTCCACCGTCACCGCACCGCTGGCGCTGAACAGCGGCAGCACCGCAGACAGCGACAGGGTCCCGCTGGTGCTGGCGATGCGCTGGGTCTGCTGGCGGAACGCGTGGCTCGCGCGCTTCATCCACTCGCGGTCGTGCGGCATCGTGGTGTCGTGGATGCGCCGCGCTTCGGCCTGCACGCTGCGCTGCAGCTGCGCCCACTGCACGTGCGCCGGGCCAGCGTCCGGTTCCGGAGCCGCCTGCAGCCAGGCCAGGGTGTCCAGCATGCCGATCATCACCGGCTCAAGCGCGGTGCCGGTGCCACCCCAGTCGCGTGCCAGCGAGGCCAGCGGTGCGCGTGCGTGCGCCGGCGCCCGGATCGAGAGGTCGGCCAGCGCCTGCAGGTGGTCGAAGGCGGCGCGAACGTGGCCCACCGCGTCGAGCCGCCTGGCCATGCCTCCGGCCTCCCGCGGGTCCCGCATCAGATCCCGCACGGCATGCAGTGCAGGCAGCTGCCCGTGTGTCACGGCAGGCCGCGCGTCCAACACACTGGCCACGCGTTGCGACAGCCGGGCGTCCAGTGCCGCGTGGATGTCTGCGTTCCTGCTGGCGGGCCGGCCGTCGTTGCCCAGTTCGGTCAGCCGCGTCGGCAGCGCGGCGCGCAACTCGGTACGGGTCAGCGTGCCACTGGCGCCGAGCTGGCCCACGCCGTAGCTGGCAGCGGCGTCCAGGGCGCCGCCGTGGGTGGTCATGCCAGCGCTGATCAACAGTCCCCGCTTGCCGAACGCCAGCGGGCGAGCCACCGCCCGCTGGCCCAGCAGCACCGGCAACGTGGATTGCAGCGCCAGCGCGCGGCTGGTGCGCTCGTCGTACCGGTCCCGGCGCGGCTCGGTGACGCGGTTGAACGCGCGCTGCAGCGCGTTGCCCCCCAACCGGCGTTCGACCGACGCGTGGGCCAGGCGCAGCACGCGGGTGCGCATCGACATCGAGATGTCGGCATCGCCTTCGCTCGAGTACCCGCTGAGCCTGGCGCTCACCCCGACACCCGGCACCACCTTCGCCTGCGCGGTGGCTTCGGCCATGACCCTGCCACTGCGTACGGTGCCGATGGTGAGGTCGTCGAAGGTGCCGATGCTGGTGTCCCTGCTCGCGCCCAGTGCAGCCCCGGCATCGACCGCGCCGGGCAGACCGAAGCGGACCCCGAACATGCCGCCGGTGCTGGCGCTGCGCTGGGACCCGGGCAGCGCGTTGGCCTTTTCGCGCTCGGTATGCCGGGCGATCTGTTCGTGCAGCATCGCTTCGGCGCGCGCGGCGCGGGTCAGGTCGTAGAGCGCCATGCGCAGCTTGTTCTGCCGCTCAGTGACCTTGGCGCCCTGGGGAAGCTCCTTGATCGCACGCAGCAGCAGGCTGCACTGGCGCCGGACCAGCGGCTGCTTCGGATCCAGCGCCAGCGTGTCCAGTGCCCGGCCGAAGCGGGCAGGCGCATGCTCGCGGGTCTGGCTGAGCAGCAGGTGGATCTGGCTGCTGAGGATCTCCAGCGCCTCTTCGTTCGGTCCCGGTGCGCGAAGCGCGTCGGACGGGTCGGCATTGGCGGCCGACGACGGCATCCGGCTCACCTGTACCGGCGCCGGCAGCGCCCGCGAAGCATGGTTGCTGATTCCGGTCAGCGGCATGCGCTGCGGCGCGTGCGGCGGGACCCGGATAGGGCAGTCCCGGCGGCCACGCATGAGCTGGGCAGCGCGGACGAAGAAGCTGGGAAAGATCCTGGCGGAAGCTTGGAACATGCGGATGTCCTGGTGAAGGTGAGCGGAGGTCTCACCGGCGCAGGAACGGCCGCCGGTGTGCTCCGGAACCTACCGGTGTCGCCGGGGCTTGCACATTCCACTTCTCGCAAAGAATTCACTGGGGGTTTTTCTTGATGAATCCGGTTCGCTGCGCGCAGCAGGCCAATAGCGAATGGTGCTATCAATTCAATCAATCGGTGAAAGCGGGGTCGGTGCGGCGACTGAGCCTTTAAAACAAGACAAATCACCGCAATCCAGACATTGATGTCGCGTTCAGTGCGATAGGCCCGCTCTGTTCAAGTTAACCGGGTAACCGCGCCTGTTGTCGGTTCCTGCACTTGCAGGATGCGCGATGATGAACATGTCGCAGAACGTAAACGGCGCGAATGGGTTTCAGAATTTTCCCGGTGCAATGTCGGATTGCGCCCGGTCTGCGTGTCAGTCCCAGCAACGGTGCGCAGCCTGCGCGTCACTCTGCGACGCGCAGCCATCGCCACAGGGTTGTGCGCGACACGCCCAGGCGTGCCGCCAGCTGCTCGCGGTTGCCCTGGTGCTCGTCCAGCCACTGCTGCAGCACGGCCGGTGAAGGTCGCGCGGCGATGGCGACGGGGACCGAGGCTGCACCTGCGGCGGCGGGGAGTGTCTGCTGCAGCTCAGGCATCCAAGGCTGCAGCTGGGCCCATCCGAGCACACCGGCCTGCGGTGGCCAATGGATGCGCAGCCGGTCGACCAGGTTGCGCAGCTCACGTACGTTGCCCGGCCAGGCATATGCGCAGAGGCGCCGGGTGGCGTCCGCATCCAGTGGCGAGGGACGCTGGCCGAGCTGCTGGAAGAAGTGCTCCAGCAGCACGGGCACGTCCTGTGGCCGTTCCTGCAGGGTGGGCAGCGCGATCCGCAATGCCGCCAGCCGGTAATAGAGGTCGCGGCGGAAGCGTTGCGCCTGCACCAGCGACTCCAATATCTGCAACGTGGCCGCGACCACGCGTACGTCGACCGGGGTGGGTTCGGTGGCGCCTACGCGCAGCACTTCGCGCTCCTCCAGCACGCGCAGCAGCCGCGTCTGCAGTGGCAGTGGCAGCTCGCCGATCTCGTCCAGGAACAACGTGCCGCCGTCGGCCGCCTCGACCAGGCCGACCCGTCCGCCGCGGCGCGCGCCGGTGAAGGCGCCTTCGGTGTAGCCGAACAGCTCCGCCTCCAGCAACGATTCGCTGATCGCCCCGCAGTTCAGCGCCACGAAGCGTCCGTTGCGCCCGCTGGCCGCGTGCAGCTGGCGCGCCACCAGCTCCTTGCCGGTACCGGTGGCGCCGGTGACCAGCACGGTGCTGTCATGCGGGGCGTACAGTGCGATGCGGTCGCGCACCTGTTGCATGGCAGCGCTGTCGCCCAGCAGCAGCGGGCGCTCCGCACGTCGTGCGCCGGCAACGCGTCGGCGCGGAGGCGCCGCACCGGAGCGGGCCAGGGTCTGGGTCAGTTCCAGCGCATGCTCGAACGCGTGTCGCACCGAGTCGGCCGAGTACAGCAGCACCCCGGGCAGGCCGACCTGCTCGGCATGGTCGATGGCCATGCCGGTGCCGACGATCACTTCGATGCCGTTGGCGCGCAGGTCGGCGATGCAGTCGCGCGCGTCTTCGCGGGTGACGAAGCGGCGGTGTTCGATGTCCAGGCCGAAGCTGTGCTGGAAGCTGTTGAAGCTGGGCACGTCGCTGGCGTGGGTGACCAGCCCGATCCGCGGCGCGATCCGCCGCGCCCGGGCCAGCGCTTCCATCAGGTCGAAGCCGTTGGCCTGGATCGGCACCAGCGGCAGCTCCAGCCGGCCGCGCAGCCAGGCCGCGTTGGAGCCGCCTGCGATGACCACGTCGCAGTGCTCGCGGCGCAGGCGCTGGCCGATCACGTCCACGGCTTCCTCGAAACCGAGGTTGATCTGTTCGATGCGCGCGCGGCGGTCGAACTCCGGAATGACGTCGCCGAGCAGACCGGTCAGCCGCGAAACGCTGACGGTCCAGATCACCGGGCGACCGGGGTCGGCATCGGCGTGGCGCAGGGGCGAGCGGGGCAGATACATGGCGGCGTGCGTGGGACGGGGTGTTTCATGATACATCTGTTTCAATGTTTCATTTGTTTCACAGCTGCATGGCAGTCATGCCCGTGAAATCAACGGCTTGCAGCTTGGCATGGTGCTTGCGCTTTCTTTTCCGTACCTCAACCTGGATTGCCGCATGACCGCTTCCACTCCTTTCTCTGCCGGTGCCCGCTTCCGTGAGGCGCTGGCTGCCGAATCGCCGTTGCAGGTGATCGGCGCGATCAACGCCAACCACGCCTTGCTGGCCAAGCGCGCCGGCTTCCGCGCCATCTATCTGTCCGGTGGCGGTGTGGCCGCGGGCTCGCTGGGCCTGCCGGACCTGGGTATCAACACCCTGGAAGATGTGCTGGTGGACGTGCGCCGCATCACCGATGTCTGCGACCTGCCGCTGATGGTCGACATCGATACCGGCTTCGGCCCGAGCGCGTTCAACATCGCGCGCACCGTGAAGTCGCTGATCAAGGCCGGCGCGGCCGCCTGCCACATCGAGGACCAGGTTGGCGCCAAGCGCTGCGGTCACCGTCCGGGCAAGGAGATCGTCTCGCAGGGTGAAATGGTCGACCGCGTGAAGGCGGCTGCCGATGCCAAGACCGATCCGGAATTCTTCCTGATCGCGCGCACCGACGCCATCCAGGTGGACGGCGTGGACAAGGCCATCGAGCGCGCCATCGCCTGCGTCGAGGCCGGTGCCGATGGCATCTTTGCCGAGGCCGCCTACGACCTGGAGACCTACCGCCGCTTCGTCGACGCGGTGAAGGTGCCGGTGCTGGCCAACATCACCGAGTTCGGCGCCACCCCGCTGTTCAGCCGCGATGAGCTGGCTTCGGCCGGCGTCGCCATCCAGCTGTTCCCGCTGTCGGCGTTCCGTGCGGCCAACAAGGCGGCCGAGAACGTCTACCAGGCGGTGCGCCGCGATGGCCACCAGCGCAACGTGGTGGAGACCATGCAGACCCGCGAAGAACTCTACGACCGCATCGGCTACCACGCGTTCGAGCAGCAGCTCGATGCACTGTTCGCCGCCAAGAAATAAGCAGTACCCTGCACCATCAAGTTTTCGGAGGGAAACATGAACGATACGACCGCAACCCCGACCTTCAAGCCGAAGAAGTCCGTCGCCCTGTCCGGCACCGCTGCCGGCAACACCGCGCTGTGCAGCGTGGGCCGTAGTGGCAACGACCTGCACTACCGTGGCTACGACATCCTGGACCTGGCCAACACCAGCGAGTTCGAGGAGATCGCCCACCTGCTGGTGCATGGCAAGCTGCCCAACCGCGCCGAACTGGCGGCCTACAAGGCCAAGCTGAAGTCGCTGCGCGGCATTCCCGCCGCGGTCAAAGCCGCCCTGGAGGAGCTGCCGCCGTCGGCGCACCCGATGGACGTGATGCGCACCGGCGTCTCCGTACTCGGCTGCGTGTCGCCGGAGAAGGACGACCACAACCACCCCGGCGCGCGCGACATCGCCGACAAGCTGATGGCCTGCCTGGGTTCGATGCTGCTGTACTGGTACCACTGGAGCCACAACGGTCGCGCCATCGACGTGGAAACCGACGACGACTCCATCGGCGGCCACTTCCTGCACCTGCTGCACGGCGTGCCGCCGCAGCAGTCGTGGGTGAAGGCGATGCACACCTCGCTGATCCTGTACGCCGAGCACGAGTTCAACGCCTCCACCTTCACCTGCCGCGTCATTGCCGGCACCGGCAGCGACATGTACAGCTGCATCACCGGTGGCATCGGCGCGCTGCGCGGTCCCAAGCACGGTGGCGCCAATGAAGTGGCGTTCGAAGTGCAGAAGCGCTACGACTCCCCGGACGAGGCCGAGGCCGACATCAAGGCCCGCGTCGAGCGCAAGGAAGTGGTGATCGGCTTCGGCCATCCGGTGTACACGGTCAGCGATCCGCGCAACAACGTGATCAAGGACGTGGCCCGCGAGCTGTCGGCCGAGCAGGGCAACCTGAAGATGTACGACATTGCCGAGCGCCTGGAGTCGGTGATGTGGGACATCAAGAAGATGTTCCCGAACCTGGACTGGTTCAGCGCGGTGAGCTACCACATGATGGGCGTGCCGACCGCGATGTTCACCCCCCTGTTCGTGATCGCCCGCACCTCCGGCTGGAGCGCGCACGTGATCGAACAGCGCATCGACGGCAAGATCATCCGCCCCAGCGCCAACTACACCGGGCCGGAAGACCAGGCCTTCGTGCCGATCGACGAACGCAAGTGATGCAAACGCCAAGGCACCCTGCGGGGTGCCTTGGCGGTCTTGCCGCCCAGGCCCGCCAACGAGCAGCTACCGCCAGCCATGAACATTGATTACCGCAAGAACCTCCCCGGCACCGCGCTGGACTATTTCGATACCCGGGCCGCGGTCGACGCGATCCAGCCCGGCGCCTATGCCACGCTGCCGTATGTCTCGCGCGTGCTGGCGGAAAACCTGGTGCGCCGCTGCGACCCGGCCACCCTTGAAGCCTCGCTGCGGCAGCTGATCGAGCGCCGCCAGGATCTCGATTTCCCCTGGTTCCCGGCCCGGGTGGTCTGCCATGACATCCTCGGCCAGACCGCGCTGGTCGACCTGGCCGGCCTGCGCGACGCCATCGCCGACGGCGGTGGCGACCCGGCCAAGGTCAATCCGGTGGTGCCGGTGCAGCTGATCGTGGACCACTCGCTGGCCGTGGAATGCGGCGGCTACGACCCGCAGGCGTTCGAGAAGAACCGCGCCATCGAAGACCGCCGCAACGAGGACCGCTTCCACTTCATCGACTGGACCAAGCAGGCCTTCCAGAACGTGGACGTGATTCCGCCGGGCAACGGGATCATGCACCAGATCAACCTGGAGAAAATGTCGCCGGTGATCTACGTCAAGGACGGCGTGGCCTTCCCGGACACCTGCGTGGGTACCGACAGCCATACCCCCCACGTGGACGCGCTGGGCGTGATCGCCATCGGCGTGGGCGGCCTGGAAGCCGAGAACGTCATGCTCGGCCGCGCGTCGTGGATGCGCCTGCCCGACATCGTGGGGGTGGAGCTCACCGGCAAGCCGCAGCCGGGCATCACCGCCACCGACGTGGTGCTGGCCCTGACCGAATTCCTGCGCGCGCAGCGCGTGGTCGGTGCGTGGCTGGAGTTCTATGGCGAAGGTGCCGCCGCGCTGACCATCGGCGACCGCGCCACCATCTCCAACATGTGCCCCGAATACGGCGCCACGGCAGCGATGTTCTACATCGACAGCCAGACCATTGACTACCTGCGCCTGACCGGCCGCGAGGAAACGCAGCTGGCGCTGGTGGAAACCTATGCACGCACCACCGGCCTGTGGGCCGACGATCTGGTCAGCGCGCAGTACCCGCGCGTGTTGAGCTTCGATCTGTCCAGCGTGGTGCGCAACATGGCCGGCCCGAGCAACCCGCACCGCCGCCTGCCGGTGAGCGCGCTGGCCGAACGCGGCATTGCCGACGCCGCCAAGCTGGAAGCGGGCAAGGCCGAACAGGCCCAGGGCCTGATGCCGGACGGCGCGGTGATCATCGCTGCCATCACCAGTTGCACCAATACCTCCAACCCACGCAACGTGATCGCCGCCGGCCTGCTGGCGCGCAAGGCGAATGAGCGCGGGCTGCTGCGCAAGCCGTGGGTGAAGTCCTCGCTGGCGCCGGGCTCCAAGGCCGTGCAGCTGTACCTGGAAGAAGCCGGCCTGCTGCCCGACCTGGAAAAGCTTGGCTTTGGCATCGTCGCGTTCGCCTGCACCACCTGCAACGGCATGAGTGGCGCGCTGGACCCGGCGATCCAGCAGGAAATCATCGACCGCGACCTGTATGCCACCGCCGTGCTCTCGGGCAACCGCAACTTCGACGGCCGCATCCACCCGTATGCCAAGCAGGCCTTCCTCGCCTCGCCGCCACTGGTCATCGCCTATGCGATTGCCGGCACGGTGCGCTTCGACATCGAAAAGGACGTCCTGGGCGTGGACGCGCAGGGCAACGAGGTGCGCCTGATGGACATCTGGCCCAGCGATGCGGAGATCGACGCGGTGGTGAAGGCGGCGGTCAAGCCCGAGCAGTTCCGCAGCGTGTACAACCCGATGTTCAACGTGCGTGTGGAATACAGCTCGCAGGTCAGCCCGCTGTACGACTGGCGCCCGCAGAGCACCTACATCCGCCGCCCGCCGTACTGGGAGGGTGCACTGGCCGGTGAGCGCACGCTGGCAGGGATGCGCGTGCTGGCGGTGCTGCCGGACAACATCACCACTGACCACCTGTCGCCGTCCAACGCGATCATGGCCTCCAGCGCCGCCGGCGAATACCTGGCGAAGATGGGTTTGCCCGAAGAGGACTTCAATTCCTACGCGACCCACCGCGGTGACCACCTGACCGCGCAGCGCGCAACGTTCGCCAATCCGAAGCTGTTCAACGAGATGGTGCGCAACGACGATGGCAGCGTGAAGCAGGGCTCGCTGGCGCGCGTGGAGCCGGAAGGCAAGGTCATGCGCATGTGGGAAGCGATCGAGACCTACATGGACCGCAAGCAGCCGCTGATCATCATCGCCGGTGCCGACTACGGCCAGGGCAGCTCGCGTGACTGGGCCGCCAAGGGCGTGCGTCTGGCCGGCGTGGAGGCGATCGTGGCCGAGGGCTTCGAACGCATCCACCGCACCAACCTGATCGGCATGGGCGTGCTGCCGCTGGAGTTCAAGCCGGGCACCACCCGCCTGACCCTGGGCATCGACGGCACCGAGACCTTTGACGTGATCGGCGAGCGTACCCCGCGTGCCGAGCTGACCCTGGTCATCCACCGCCGCGACGGTCAGGACGTGATCGTGCCGGTCACCTGCCGCCTGGACAGCGACGAGGAAGTAGCGATCTACGAAGCCGGCGGCGTGCTGCAGCGCTTCGCACAGGACTTCCTGGAAGGCGCCAAGGTAGCGTGACGCAACCGACGGCCCGGCAACGGGCCGTCTTTCATTGCAAGGGATCTTTCATGGCATTTCTCCCCCAACTCCGCATTCCCGCCACCTACATGCGCGGTGGCACCAGCAAGGGCGTGTTCTTCCGCCTGCAGGACCTGCCCGAAGCCGCGCAGGTGCCGGGTCCCGCGCGCGATGCGCTGCTGATGCGCGTGATCGGCTCGCCCGATCCGTATGGCAAGCAGACCGACGGCATGGGCGGCGCCACCTCCAGCACAAGCAAGTGCGTGATCATCTCCACCGCCTCGGTGCCGGACCACGACGTGGACTATCTGTACGGCCAGGTCTCGATCGACACCGCCTTCGTTGATTGGAGCGGCAACTGCGGCAACCTCAGCACCGCGGTCGGCCCGTTCGCGATTGCCAATGGCCTGATCGATCCCGCCCGCGTGCCGCGCGATGGCCTGTGCACCGTGCGCATCTGGCAGGCCAACATCGGCAAGACCATCATCGCCCACGTGCCGATGCGCGACGGCGAAGTGCAGGAGATCGGCGATTTCGAACTGGACGGCGTGACCTTCCCGGCGGCCGAGATCCAGCTCGAATTCATCGATCCGTCCGATGATGGCGACGCGGGTGCGATGTTCCCGACTGGCAATCTGGTAGACACCCTGGAGGTGCCGGGCGTGGGCAGCTTCGAGGTGACCATGATCACCGCCGGCATCCCGACGATCTTCCTCAACGCCGCCGACCTGGGCTACACCGGTACCGAGCTGCAGCCGGCGATCAACGACGACAAGGCCGCGCTGGCCAGGTTCGAGGCGATCCGCGCGCATGGCGCGGTACGCATGGGCCTGATCGACAGCATCGACCAGGCCGCCACCCGCCAGCACACGCCGAAGGTCGCGTTCGTGGCGCCGGCGCAGGACTACGTGTCGTCCAGCGGCAGGCAGATCGGCGCGGGCGACATCGACCTGCATGCGCGCGCGCTGTCGATGGGCAAGCTGCACCACGCCATGATGGGCACCGCCGCCGTGGCGATTGGCACCGCAGCGGCCATCCCCGGCACCCTGGTCAACCTGGCCGCGGGGGGGGGCGAGCGGGGTGCGGTGACGTTCGGTCACCCGTCCGGCACGTTGCGGGTGGGTGCCGAAGCGCGCCTGGTCGACGGTCAGTGGACGGTAACCAAGGCGATCATGAGCCGCAGCGCCCGGGTGTTGATGGAAGGCGCGGTCCGGGTGCCGGCCGGCACGATTTAAGGGTTTCCTGACCTCTGGTCTCCTGCGGGGCGGCCGTATACTGGCCGCCTTGTTCAAGGAGCGACGTATGGCCACGGTCCGTCAGGGCATCTGGAAGGGAATCGCAGCACTGGCGCTGGTCGCCGGGCTGGCATCAGGCATCAGCGGCTGCAAGCGCACCGACAGCGGCCAGCTGCCCACCGCCTCCGGCGCGCCGATCGCGGCCAAGGCCGAAGCGGTCACCGACTTCACCCTGCTGCGGGCCTTCCCGGACCAGAAGAGCGACGGCCTGTCGCTGGCGCTGGAGTTCTCGCGGCCGCTGGTCGGCACCCAGGACTTCGACAAACTGGTCCGCTTCGGCGAGAAGGTCGGTACCGACGACAGCAGCTGGACCCTGTCCGATGACGGCAAGACCCTGCGCTACCCGTTCGTGGAAGCCGCCAAGGAATACACCCTGATAGTGTCCCCGGACCTGCTCGCCGCCGACGGCAGCCGGATCGGCAAGGAGTTGCGCCAGAAGGTGTTCACCGGCGAACTCAAGCCCGTAGCCGGCTTTGCCTCGCAGGGCAGCGTGCTGCCGGCGCGCGAAAGCCGCGGCCTGCCGGTGGTCTCGGTCAACGTCCAGGAAGTGGACGTGGAGTTCCTGCGTGTGCGCGAAAAGGAACTGCCCAGCTTCTTCAGCCAGTACCAGCGCGGCGGCCGTCGCGGCAGCTGGGAGCTGGACAGCGAGTACGGCGACAAGACCCCCATGTCGCAGCTGGCCGAACCCGTCTACGTCAACCGCTTCGTGCTCGGAGGCAAGCAGAATGAGCGCGTGCTGACCTACCTGCCGACCCAGGACATCAAGGAACTGCAGGAGCCCGGCCTGTACTTCGCGGTGATGAAGCGCAGCGGTTCGTTCGACAGCGAGTTCGACACCGCCTTCTTCACCGTCAGCGACATCGGCCTGCACACCCGCGCCTACAAGGACACCCTGTTCGTGCACACCGCCTCGCTGCAGAGCGGCGCGGCGCTGAAGAAGGTCGACCTGCGCATCCTCGACGCCAAGGGCGAGGTGGTGCTCAAGGGCAGCACCGACGGCAACGGCAACGCGCTGCTCAACTACACCCTGGACGCGGGCCACGTGCTGATCGCCAGCAGCGGCCCGGACACCTCGATGCTGCCGTTCAACCAGCCGGCACTGGACCTCAGTGAGTTTGCCGTCGCCGGCCGCGACAACGCCTGGTTCGACGTGTTCGCCTGGTCCGGCCGCGACCTGTACCGCCCCGGCGAGACCGTGCGCATCTCCGCGCTGCTGCGCGACAACGACGGCAAGCCGGTCAAGCCACAGCCCGTCTTCCTGCGCCTGAAGCAGCCCGACGGCAAGACCTTCCGCGAAACCCGGCTGCAGCCGGGCGAGCAGGGCTACCTGAGCTTCGAGCAGACCATTCCGGTCGAAGCGCCCACCGGCCGCTGGCAGGTCGAATTCCGCACCAACCCGGCCAGCAAGGAAGCGATCCAGGGCATGACCCTGCGCATCGAGGAGTTCCTGCCCGAGCGCATGAAGCTGGACCTGGACAGCGCGCAGAAGATCCTCAAGCCGGGTGAGCCGCTCAAGCTGCAGGCCGACGCCGCGTACCTGTACGGCGCGCCTGCTGACGGCAACCGCTTCACCGCGCGTTTGGCGGTGGCGGCCGAACAGTCGCCTGTGGACTCGCTGCCGGGCTACTTCTTCGGCGACCCGACCCTGGAACTGCCGCGCGAAGCGCGCGATGTGATCGACACCGAATTCCCGGCCGACGGCAAACTGCGCCAGGACGTGGACCTGCCCGCCGAGGTCAAGGCCAGCGCGCCGGTGGCGGTGGTGCTGTCCGGCAGCGTTTACGAGACCGGCGGCCGCACTGTCACCCGCACCCTGAAGCGGGTGATGTGGCCGGCCCCAGTACTGGTTGGCGTGCGCCCGCTGTTCAACCCGGACGACGGTGCCGACGCCAACAGCAACGCCCGCTTTGAAGTGATGCGGGTGGACGCCGCCGGCACGCCGCAGCCCGGCAAGGGCCTGAAGGTCACCCTGGTGCGCGAGCTGCGCGACTACCACTGGACCTTCAACGACAACCGCTGGGATTACGACTTCAGCCGCCGCTTCGAGAACAAGGAAAGCCGCACCCTGGACGCCGGCAGCGCGGCGGTGGGCGTGGACTTCCCGGTGGAGTGGGGCGAGTACCGGCTGGATGTGTTCGACCCGGCCACCGGCCTGACCAGCCGCTATCCGTTCCACGCAGGCTGGAGCTGGAACGACGAAAACCGCGGGCTGGATGCACGCCCGGACAAGGTCAAGCTGGGCCTGGACAAGACCGGCTACAAGGCTGGCGACAAGGTGCGCGTCACCGTCACCCCGCCGCATGCCGGCAAGGGCGTGCTGATGGTTGAAAGCGACAAGATGCTGTACGTGCAGGAAATCGACGCCAAGCCGGGCAGCACCTTCGACATTCCGGTCACCGCCGAATGGGAACGCCACGACGTCTACATCACTGCGCTGGTATTCCGCGGTGGTAGTGCCCCGAGCAAGATCACCCCGGCCCGTGCGGTCGGCGTGGTCCACGTACCGATGGACCGCAAGGCGCGCACCGTGGCCGTGGGCCTGTCCGCGCCGAAGCAGATGCGGCCCGAGCAGACCCTGCCGGTCACGGTCAGCGCACCGCAGCTGGCCGGCAAGCTGGCCCACGTGACCGTCTCGGCGGTGGACGTAGGCATCCTCAACATCACCCGCTTCCCGGTACCGGACGCGGGCGGGCATTTCTTCGCCCAGCGCCGCCTGGGCGTGGATGCGTATGACATCTACAGCCGCGTGATCGAAAGCTTCGACGGCAGCAGCGGCAAGCTGAAGTTCGGTGGCGACATGGCGCTGGCCGCGTTGCCGCAGGCCAAGCGGCCGACCGCGCGCGTGCAGACCGTGGACCTGTTCTCCGGCCCGGTGAAGCTCGATGCCAAGGGCATTGCCCGGATCGCGCTGAAGGTGCCGGATTTCAACGGCACCCTGCGGGTCTCGGCGCTGGTGTACTCCGACGACCAGTACGGCAAGCGCGACCTGGAAACCGTGGTGCGCGCGCCAATCCTGGCCGAAGCCAGCATGCCGCGCGTGCTCGCCCCGGGCGACCGCAGCACGGTCACCCTGGACGTGCAGAACTTCACCGGCAAACCGGGCGAGTTCAAGGTGCAGGTGGACGGCATCGGCCCGCTCAGCCTGGGCGAGCCCAGCCGCACGCTCAAGCTCAACACCGACGCCAAGAGCACGCTCAGCTTCCCGCTGCAGGCACGCGAGGGCTACACGGTGGCCAAGGTGCGGGTGCGGGTGGACGGCAACGGCTTCAAGGTCGATCGCCGCTATGACCTGCCGGTGCGTGCGGCGTGGCCGCAGGTACTGCGCGCGCAGACCCGCACGCTGGATCCGCTGGCCGACGTGGAGATGGGCACCGGCCTGGCCGACGGGCTGATGGGCGATTCGGTCACCGCGCGCATGCTGGTCAGCGCGCTGCCGCCGATTCCCTTCGCCAGCGCGCTCGACGGCGCGCTGAAGTACCCGTACGGCTGTGCCGAGCAGACCACCAGCAAGGGCTACGCCGCGCTGATGCTGGACGAGGCGACCTCGGCCATGCTCGGTGCCGACGGGCTGGATGCCAAGACCCGGCGCGAGCGCATGGAAGGCGCGTTCGGGCGGCTGGCCTCGATGCAGGTGGCCAACGGCAACTTCTCGATGTGGGGCGACGACGGCTACGTCAATCCGTGGCTGACCCCGTACATCGCCGAGTTCCTGCTGGATGCCAAGGATGCTGGTTTCGCGGTGCCCGACGGCGTGCTGCAGAAGGCGTTGAACCGGCTCAGCGAAGACCTGCTCTCCGGCGGCAACCAGTTCTACGGTGAAGACCGCCGCGAGAACCTGAAGTTCGCCAACCAGGCGTACTCCGGTTACGTGCTGGCACGGGTCAACCGCGCCCCGCTCGGTACCCTGCGCGCGCTGTACGACAACGAGCGCAGCAAGTCGCTGACCGGTCTGTCGCTGGTCCACCTGGGCATCGCGCTGTCGCTGCAGGGTGACCACAAGCGCGGCGACGCGGCGATTGCAGCCGGTTTCGCCAAGCCCAGCAGCGAGCGCCCGCAGTACTTCGGCGACTACGGCAGCGCGGTGCGCGACGACGCGCTGATGATCGCGCTGCTGCACGAACGCAAGCTGGCCAAGCCGGCCTACGACGCCCGCGCGGTGGAACTGGGCCGTGCGCTGGATGCGCGCCGCAACAGCGGCTGGATCTGGCTGAGCACGCAGGAGCAGGTCGCCATCGCACGCCTCGGCAAGGCCCTGGCGGCGAACCAGACCAAACAGGTGTCCGGTGAACTGGCCATCGGTGGCGAAGTGGAAGCGATTGCCGCGCGCCGCATGTTCGGCCGCAGTTTCGACTACGCCGCACTGGCCAAGGGCGTGCGCTTCAGTCCGAAGGGCGAGCCGCCGATGTTCGCCAGCCTGGAAGTGGCCGGCATTCCGCGCACCGCCCCCGAACCGGATAACCGCACCCTGGGCGTGGAACGCAGCTGGTTCACCACCGACGGCAAGCCGTGGACCCCGCGCGCGTTGAAGGAAGGCGAGGCTCTGATCGTGCGGGTCAGCGTCACCCCCAACGTGGACATGCCCGACGCGCTGCTGACCGACCTGCTGCCGGCCGGCCTGGAGATCGAGAACTTCAACCTGCGCGATGCCAAGCAGTGGGCCGACGTGGTGGTGGATGGCCTGCGCGTGGAAGACCGTGGCGACGCGGCCACGCTGCGCCATGAAGAGTTCCGCGACGACCGTTACGTGGCCGCGCTCAAGCTCTCGCGCGGCAGCACCGCCAAGGTGTTCTACCTGGTGCGCGCAGTCACCCCGGGCACCTACACGGTTCCGCCGCCGCTGGTCGAGGACATGTACCGTCCCGACCTGCGCGGGGTGGGGCGCAGCACGCCGAGCACGCTGACGGTGGTCCAGCCGTGAGAACGCGCGGGCCCCGGCCGACGCCGGGGCCCGCCCGGTGGCGGCGCTGGCTGTGGCCGGGCCTGCGCTGGGGCACGGCGGCGCTGTTGACGCTGCTGCTGGTGCTGGACCTGGCCTTTCCGCCGCCGCTGCCGAAACTCCGCGACACCAGCACGCTCGTGGTCGCGCGCGACGGCACCCCGCTGCGCGCGTTTGCCGACGCCGACGGCGTGTGGCGCTACCCGGCCTCGACCACGACGGTCTCGCCGCTGTACCTGCAGGCGCTGCTGAACTACGAGGATCGCTGGTTCTGGCGGCATCCCGGGGTCAATCCCTGGGCGCTGCTGCGTGCAGGAAAGCAGTGGGTGCTCGAGCGGCGCATCGTCTCCGGCGGCTCGACCCTGACCATGCAGGTCGCGCGCATCCTCGACCCGCATACGCGCACCCCGTGGGGCAAGGCCAAGCAGCTGCTGCGCGCGGTGCAGCTGGAACTGCACCTGGACAAGGCGCAGATCCTGGCGCTGTACCTGGAACGCGCGCCCTACGGCGGCACCATCGAAGGCGTGGAAGCCGCCAGCTGGGCCTACCTCGGCAAACCGGCCGCGCAGTTGTCGCATGCCGAAGCCGCGCTGCTGGCGGTGCTGCCGCAGTCGCCCAGCCGGTTGCGCCCGGACCGTCACCCCGAAGCCGCGCAGGCCGCGCGCGACAAGGTGCTCGAACGCATGGTGGCACTGGGTGTCTGGTCGCGTGAGGAGGTGGACGATGCACGCATCGAGCCGGTGGTGACCCGCGCCCTGCAGCCGCCGTTGCACGCCGCGTTGCTGGCCCAGCGCCTGCACGCCGCGCAGCCACGGGCAGCGCGCATCCAGAGCACGCTCGACATCGGCCTGCAGCGCACGCTCGAGGAACGCGTCTCATCGTATTTTTCGCAGTTGCCCGAGCGCACCTCGGCGGCCCTGCTGGTGGTCGACAACCGCACCCTGGAAGCGCGCGCCTACGTCGGCTCGGTTGCCTTCGGCGACAAGCAGCGGCTCGGCCATGTCGACATGGTCCAGGCGTGGCGCTCGCCGGGCTCCACGCTCAAACCGTTCCTGTACGGCATGGCCCTCGACGACGGCCTGATCCATTCGGAAAGCCTGATGGTGGACGCACCGCAGAGTTTTGCCGGGTATCGGCCCGGCAACTTCGATGCAGCGTTCAATGGCCCGGTCAGTGCCGCTACCGCACTGCGACTGTCGCTCAACGTGCCGGCGGTGGACCTGCTCGATCGGGTCGGCTCGGCGCGATTCGCCGCACGGCTGGCGCATGCCGGCATCACCCTGCGCTTTCCGCGCGGCAGCGCGCCGAACCTGTCGCTGATCCTGGGCGGCACCGGGGCGCGGTTGGAAGACCTGGTCGGCAGCTTCGCTGCATTCAACCGCAACGGTATCGCCGGGCGCGTGCGCTACACGTCCGACGACGCGGTGATTGAACGCCGGTTGATGTCGCCCGGCGCGGCGTGGATCACCCGCGAGATGCTCGAATCCAATCCACGCCCCGGCTACGGCACCGGAACCTTCGATGTCACCGGCCGGCCTCGCGTGGCCTGGAAGACCGGCACCAGTTATGGCTATCGCGATGCGTGGGCGATCGGCAGCACCCGCCACTACACGGTGGGCGTGTGGGTGGGCCGCCCGGACGGCACGCCGCTGCCGGGCCAGTACGGCGCGGTGACCGCATTGCCGTTGATGTTCGAAGTGGTGGACAGCCTGCCGCGCCAGAGCGGCGATGCCGCCGCCGCGCCGCTGCCGGCCAGCGTGACCCAGGCCGAGGTGTGCTGGCCCACCGGCGAACGTGCCGACAGCACGCCTCCGGCCTTGTGCCAGCGCCGCCTGCAGGCCCATGTGCTGGACGGCGTGGTGCCGCCCACCTTCGCCGAGCGCGACGCGCGCCTGTGGCAGGCCGGGCGGGTGGCATTCGAGGTGGACGCACGTACCGGACTGCGGGTATCACCCGAATGCACGCTGCCGCATCAAACGCAGCCGCGCGAGATCGCGCGTTGGCCGGCGCTGGTGTCGCCGTGGCTGCCTCTGGCCCAGCGCCGCGCCGCGCAGATGCCGGCGTTGTCCCCCGACTGTCGGGACGATGGCCGCAGCAGCGCTGGCAGCCTGCATATCGACGGCCTCAACGACCGCGCCACCCTGGCCCGCGCACCCAATGCCGAACACGGCGTGCGCCTGCAGCTGCGCGCGCTGGGCAGCGAGCAGGCGGTGGACTGGTTGCTGGATGACCGCTGGATCGCACGCACCGAAGGCGCGCGCACCTTCCAGCGCGAGTTCGACCAGGCCGGCGAGCACACCCTGACCGCGCTCGCCGCCGATGGCGCCTGGACCCAGGTGCGGTTCCAGGTGCTCCGGTAGGTGCCGACCGCTGGTCGGCACTATTCCTTGGGGTAGACCGCCATCACCGCGCAACCGGGACGCGCGAAGCGCGGCGTAAACGAACGTCCATCGTTTTCGATGCCGCTGGGCTGCATTACGATGCGGTCGCCCGGATTGCCGCAGATCAGCCCGTTCTGGAAGCCGGACTGGAAGTCCACCTCGGTGGCGCCGGCAAGAATGCTGCAGCTGCTGCCCAACTCGACCCGGTAGAATTTGTGTCCACCATTGCGGCGCGGGTTGGTTTCCACCACCACGCCGCCGGGATCTTCGCTCCAGCCGCGCACATTGCGCGTGGCGAAACAGAACTCAGGCGAGCCCCGGAAGGCCTGGCGTCTCTCGCTCGTCGCTGCCCCCTTGGCGGTCACGGTCACCGCCTCCAGCGTGGTCGCAAACTGGCGGCTGCTCTCACGCGCTACTTCGGCAAAACTGCGGTTGTCCATGACGCTCACGGCGGCCAACGGGCAGCTGCGCCCGTCCACGACCAGCCGCTCGCTGGGGCGACCGCAGGCCCAGCCATCCGGCGCGTCCAGGCGGACCTGTGCGGCGTCGTTGATGCCCGGGCACGCCGCTGCGAAGTCCAGGCGGTACGCCTGGCCGTTGCGTCCGAGTACGGCGATGGCCTCCGGGCTGGCCTGTTCCATCTGGCGTACCGCGCGGGCATCCAGGCAATGCGGGGCAGGGGGCGTGCGCGCGTCCGGCGCGGG
The DNA here is from genome assembly GCF_963519125.1 of uncultured Stenotrophomonas sp. GTDB lineage: Bacteria > Pseudomonadota > Gammaproteobacteria > Xanthomonadales > Xanthomonadaceae > Stenotrophomonas. The sequence continues at coordinate 220,050 of NZ_CAUQLJ010000005.1, forward strand.
TGCTGGCTGGGCCAGGGCGGTGGCGGAGGCAAACAGGGCAGCCACAAGCGGTGCACGAATCAGTGCAATGGTCACGATGCAGTCCTTGCAGTGGGATCGGCCCGACCTTAGCACCCCCGGCAATGCGATTGCATTGCCGGGAGGTTACCCTGTGACGCTATTCTCCAATCCAGCCGTCCAGCAGGTCGGCAAACTCGTCGGCATGCTCTTCCTCCTGGGCCAGGATCTCTTCCAGGATGCGCTTGGTGGTGGTGTCGCGATCGCCGACGAAGTTGATCATCTCGCGGTAGCTGTCGATGGCGATGCGTTCGGCAATCAGGTTCTCGCGGACCATGTCGCGCAGGTCCTTGCCTTCCTTGTACTCGGCATGCGAACGCTGGGTCAGGGTGGCCGGGTTGAGGTCGGGTTCGCCGCCGAGCTGCACGATGCGCTCGGCCAGCTTGCCCGCGTGCGCCTGTTCCTGCTGTGCATGCTCGAGGAACTCACCCTTCACCGCGTCGGCGAGCATGCCCTTGGCCATGAAGTAGTGGCGGTAATAGCGCAGCACGCACACGTACTCGGTGGCCAGTGCGTCGTTGAGCAGCTTGATCACCGCCTTGCGGTCGGCGCTGTAGGTGTCGGTGATCGCACCGTCATCGATGTTCTTCCGCGCCCGTGCTCGCAGCGTCGCGGTGTCGCTTATCCCGCTCGGGCGGGGGGCGTCGGGGGCAGGGTTGGGTTGGGTCTTCGGGTTCTGCTTGGCTGGCTTTGACATGGCTGGCCGGTTTCCTTTGTTGCGGGAGTGTCAGCTGGGCAGGTGCTCCAGCACGTACTGGGCCGAAGACACCTCGAACTTGCCGGGTTCTTCGATGAAGGTTTCGCGGACCACGCCGTTTTCCACGTACAGCGCGAAGCGGCGCGAGCGCATGCCCATGCCGGAGCTGCTCGCGTCCAGTTCCAGGCCGAGCGCGCGGGTGAAGTCGCCATTCCCGTCGGACAGCAATTGCAGCCCGTCCGGCACCTGCTGGCTCTCGCCCCAGGCCTTCATCACGAACGGGTCGTTGACCGCCATGCAGAACACGTCGATGCCGCGCTTGCGGAACGCTGCAAAGTGCTCGACGAAGCCGGGCAGGTGCTGCGCCGAACAGGTCGGCGTAAAGGCGCCGGGAACCGCGAACAGCACCGCCTTGCGGCCGTCGAACAGGGCCGCCGTGTCCAGCGTCTCCATGCCTTCGCGGATGCGCTTGAGGGTGACTTCGGGAATGCGGTCGCCAACGTGGATGGTCATGGGAGGAGCTCCTGGTTCAAGGGCAGCGTAGACAGGGCCATGGGAGGGCCGTGTCAAAACGTTGAAAATCGCCTGTTCATTCCCATTTCCTGCACCGTACCCCGGCCAGATGGCCGCTGCATTGCGCTGGATCATTCGCCGATCACGGCAGCGGGGCGGCCAGCCGCTAGAATTACGTGCAGGGCCCCCGCCGGCGCGGGTGGCCGAACTTTTTCGAGGTGTATGGATGGAATTCAAGGACTACTACGCCACCCTGGGTGTGGAACCCAGCGCAGGCGATGCCGAAATCAAGACCGCCTACCGCCGGCTGGCGCGCAAGTACCACCCCGACGTCAGCAAGGAGGCTGGCGCGGAAGAAAAGTTCAAGGCGGTCAACGAGGCCTATGAAGCGCTGCGCGACCCGCAGAAGCGCGCGGCCTACGACCAGCTCAAGGCCCAGGGCTACCGGCCGGGCGAGGAGTTCCATGCCCCGCCGAACTATGGCGGTGCGCAGGGCTTCGATTTCGAGGAAGTGTTCGGCGGCGGCGCTGGTGGCGGTGGCTTCAGTGATTTCTTCGAGAGCCTGTTTGCGCGCCAGCGGGGCGGTGGCGGTCCTGGGCGGGCCAGTGGCTTCGGCGGCGCCGGGGCTGGCCCGCAGCCGGTACGCGACACCCGCGCGAAGCTCTCGGTGCCGTTGGAAGCGGCTTACGGCGGCGACAGCCTGCGCATCACCGTCAACGGCAAGCAGCTGGACGTGCGCGTGCCCAAGGGCATCCGTCCCGGCCAGGTGATCCGCTTGACCGGGCAGGGCACCAACGGTGGCAACCTGTTGCTGGAAGTGGAGTACGCCGCACACCCGCAGTTCGAGGTCGACGGCCGCAACATCCTGTACACCCTGGACGTTACCCCGTGGCAGGCCGCGCTGGGCACCTCGATCAGCGTGCCGACCCTGGGCGGAGCGGTGGAGTTGAAGGTGCCGGCCGGTTCCGATGCCGGGCGCAAGCTGCGCCTGCGCGGCCGTGGCCTGCCGGGCAATCCGGACGGCGACCAGATTGTCGAGCTGGAGATCGTTGCCCCGGTCCCGACCGACGACGCACAGAAGAAGGCGTACCGCAGCCTGGCCAAGGCGTTCGGCGAGAAGATTTAAGGGGTTGCCGGGTAGCGCCGGGCTCTGCCCGGCGAACCGCTGATCAACCTGCCGGCGGCGTCTGTCCGCTGAAAACGCGCTCCAGCACTTCGGACAGTTCGTCCTCGGAGAACGGCTTGGTGATGTAGGCCTTGGCGCCCTGCCGCATGCCCCACATGCGGTCGGTGTCCTGGTCCTTGGTGGTCACCAGGATCACCGGAATGTGCCGGGTCGCCTCGTCGCGGGCGAGGGTGCGGGTGGCCTGGAAGCCATTGAGGTTGGGCATCACCACGTCCATCAGGACCAGGTCGGGCAGCTCGGCCTTGGCGGTTTCGACCCCGGCGGCGCCATCGGTGGCGGTCAGGATCTGGTGCCCGAGCTTCTCGACGATGCGCTGTATCCCCAACAGCTGCGACGGTGAGTCGTCGACGATCAGAATGCGTGCCATGTTGTTCCCCATGTAATGCCCGCAGTGTAGTGCGGGCACATTACCGGCGGGAGGGGCGCGTCTGCCGTCCGTCGCCTGCCTGCGACGTTCAGTCGATCCGCACCACCGTTCGCCCCAGCGAGCCGCCGGCCAGCATCCGCTGGAATACGGCGGGCAGGCCATCGAGGCCGACTTCGGCAGTGCAGATGCGTTCCAGGTGCTGCGGCTTCCATTCGTTGCCCAGCCGCGCCCAGACTTCCTCGCGCAGTCCGCGTGGGGCATTGGCCGAGGACACGCCCAGCAGCGAGACACCGCGCAGGATGAACGGCATCACGGTCATGTCCAGCGTCGGGCTGGCGGCCAGGCCGGCACTGACCACGCTGCCGTAGGGCACGGTCTGCGCCAGCAGGCTGGCCAGCATGTCGCCTCCGGCATTGTCGAGGCCACCGCCGAAGCGCGCCGACTGAAGCGGACCGGTATCGGAGAGTGCCTCGCGCGGCAGCACCTCGGCGGCGCCGATGGCGTGCAGGAATTCGGTCTGGTCCGGCTTGCCGCTGACCGCGTGCACGGTATAGCCGGCACGGCTGAAGATCGACAGCGCCAGCGCGCCGACGCCGCCACTGGCGCCGGTGACCGCCAGCGGGCCAAGGTCCGGGGTCTGCCGGTTGTCCTGCATGCGCAGCAGGGCCAGCGCCGCAGTGAAGCCGGCGGTGCCCAGCACCATCGCCTCGCGCGGGGTCAGCCCGGCCGGCTGGGCGATCACCGCGCGCGATTCCAGCCGCACGTACTGGCTGTACCCGCCGTCACGGGTCTCGCTCAGCCCGCAGCCAGTGGCCAGTACTGCGTCGCCTTCACGCCAGTCCGGGTCGGTACTGGCGACCACGGTACCGGCCACGTCGATGCCGCCCACGAGCGGGAAGCGGCGCAGGATTTTCCCCTTGCCGGTACCGGCCAAGGCATCCTTGTAGTTGACCGAGGACCAGTGGGCGCGGATCAGCACCTGGCCGGGGTTGAGGTCGTCGATCCGGAGCTGGGCAAGGCCGCTGCGGTAGCCGGCGTCGTCGTTTTCGATGCGGAAGGCGGTGAACGGGGTGGTGGGGGCCATCGGCGTTGCCTGACTTCGAGGAAAACGCCACCTTACCCCGTTGCCCCCCTTTCGATCCTGCCGATCCGCCCCATCTTGTATGATCGGTGATGGTTTCACGGCTGGCGGTGCGGGAAGGGCCCGCGCCGCAGCCCAAATCTTGATGGAGCGTGCATGGCCTGGAATACACCCGGCGGCAACAAGGGCGGACAAGGCCCCGACGAGAATCGACGAGGACCGTTCGGTCCCCGCGGTGGCAGCGGCGGTGGAAGTGGCTGGGGCGGTTTCCCCGGACCGCTCAAGGACCTGTTCGATGGTGGCATCCTGCGCTGGGTGGTGGTGGCAGTAGTCCTGCTGCTGCTGTTCTCCAGCTTCCAGCTGATCGGCGAACAGCAACGCGGCGTGGTACTGCGCTTCGGCCAGTTCTCGCGCATCCTGCAGCCGGGCCCGAACTTCAAGCTGCCGTGGCCGATCGAGTCGGTGACCAAGGTCAACGCGACCCAGATCAAGACCTTCAGCAGCGACGTGCCGGTGCTGACCCGCGACGAGAACATCGTGCGCGTGTCGCTCAACGTGCAGTACCGCATCGACGACCCGCGCCTGTACCTGTTCGGTTCGGTCGACGCCAACCAGGTGCTGGAGCAGTCCGCGCAGAGCGCCGTGCGTGAGCAGGTCGGCCGCGCCGATCTCAACGCCGTGCTCAACAACCGCGGCCCGCTCGCGGTGGTCGCGCAGGAACGCCTGCAGGCCGCGCTCAAGGCCTACCGCACCGGCCTGGTCGTGACCGGCCTGACCCTGCCCGACGCCCGCCCGCCGGAGGAGGTCAAGCCGGCCTTCGACGAGGTCAACGGTGCCCAGCAGGTCAAGGAACGCCTGATCAACGAAGCCCAGGCCTACGCTGCCAAGGTCGTACCGGAAGCCCGAGGCCAGGCCTCGCGCGCCCGTACCACCGCCGAAGGTTACAAGCAGGCCGCCGTGGCCCGTGCCGAAGGCGACGCCGAACGCTTCAGCCTGCTGCAGCAGCAGTACCAGGGCGCGCCGGAAGTGACCCGCAAGCGCCTGTGGCTGGAAACCGTGGAAAGCGTGCTCAAGGAGAACCGCAAGGTGATCGGCGGCGATGGCCGCCAGCTGATCTACGTGCCCATGCCCGACAACCGCGCAGGCCCAGGCGCTGCCGCTACCGGCAGCAGCACCCCGCTGGTGACCCCGGAAGTGATGATGCCGTCCCTGCCGGCCAGCACGCCGGTGGACGGCGTGCGCAACACCGAGCGTCCGACCACGCGACCGACCGGTCGTGAAGGAGCCATCCGATGAAGAGTTCTCTGTGGATCGGCTTGGCCGTTGCCGTCGTGCTGGGCCTGTTGGGCTCGGTATACGTGGTCCGTGAGGACCAGACCGCGATGGTGCTGAACCTGGGCAAGGTGGTCCGTTCGGACATCAAGCCGGGCCTGCACTTCAAGGTTCCGGTGGTGGAATCGGTGCGTGTGTTCGACCGTCGCCTGAAGGTGCTGGCCACCGCGCCGGCGCGCTACTTCACCGCCGAGCAGAAGGACGTCAGCGTCGACTTCTTCGCCATTGGCTACATCTCCGACGTGCGCGCCTACTACCGCGCCACCGGCGGCGATGCCAGCGTGGCCGACGCGCGGCTGGCGCCCATCATCACCGACTCGCTGCGCAACCAGATCAACTCGCGTTCGTTGCAGCAGCTGGTGTCCGGCGACCGCAGCGAGCTGATCGCCGGGCAGCTGACCGGCATCAACGAGGCGGTGAAGGGCCTGGGCATGCAGATCATCGACCTGCGGATCAAGCAGATCGACCTGCCGACCGACAGCCAGGTGATCAACGACGTGTATGAGCGCATGCGCGCCCAGCGCAAGCAGGAAGCGGCCAAGCTGCGGGCAGAGGGTGAAGAGCAGTCGCTCACCATCCGCGCCCAGGCCGACCGCGAAAGCACGGTGATCGTGGCCGAGGCCGAGCGTGACGCCCAGCGCCTGCGCGGTGCCGGCGACGCTGAAGCCGCCCGGATCTACGGCAAGGCCGGCTCGGCCGACCCGTCGTTCTTCTCGTTCTACCGCAGCCTGGAGGCCTACCGGAACTCCATGACCGACGGCAACGGGGTGATCGTGCTCGACAAGAACGACCCGTTCCTGCAGTACATGAAGAACGACCGCTGACCGCCGGTTGAATCCGCCACGCCACGGGGTGGCGGCCGACCCCGGAAACCCGGATAATGCACAAAAGCCGGACGGGCCTCCCCGTTCGGC
>NZ_CAUQLJ010000006.1:0-219733 GCF_963519125.1 uncultured Stenotrophomonas sp.
CCAGCCACTGGCTGGAGCGCATCGGCCACTTCTTCGAGCACTACAAGGACCTGGAGAAGGGCAAGTGGGTCAAGCTGGACGGCTGGGGCGGCGCCGCCGAAGCCAGGCAGATCCTGGTCGAAGCGCACCAGCGCTACCTGTCCAGCGCCAGCTGAGACGGGATGAGCCCCGCTCCGGTGCCTGGCGCCGGAGCGATGGGCATCACGTTTTTACAATGAGGCGCATCACTGTTTGTGCCGAATTGGGTACATTGCGACTTCTACACCGTCCACGGTGGGTTTCACCGTGGTCACCCAGGGGATTGTGTCGTGCGTATTCTGTTAGTTGGGGACGAAGCCAGCCTGTCGGCTGAGCTGTTGGATTTCATTGCCGATCTTGGGGAAGAGTGGCAGCCGTTGACCGCCGCAGATGGCCAGACGGCCATGAGCATCGTGTCGGCCTCGCCGGTCGATGCGGTCATTGCCTGCCCCACCCTGCCCGATCTCACCGCGACCACGCTGCTGGGCCAGATCCGGACGCTGCGTCCGGAGACGATCCGCATCGCGCTGGTCGAAGCGCCGCAGGGCAACCGGCCGCCGCCGGCGCGCCTGATCGGCGTGGCCCACCGCTTCCTGCCGTTGCCACTGTCTCCGGAAGTGCTGCTTGAAGCGCTGACCAGCCTGGAAGAGCTGCGCGAGCTGCTCGACAGCGAACGCCTGCGCAGCGCCATCGGCCGCATCGAAAAGCTGCCTTCGCCGCCGCACCTGTACCTGAGCCTGACCCAGGCGCTGGAGCACGACGACGACACCGACACCGCCGACGTGGCCAAGCTGGTCTCGGCCGACCCGGCAATCGCGGCCAAGGTCCTGCAGCTGTCCAACTCGGCCTTCTTCAACAGCGGGCGGACCATTTCCGACCTGCGCAGCGCAGTGACCCGCCTGGGCCTGGCCACGCTGCGCGACCTGGTGCTGGGAAGCGAGGTGTTCTCGGCCTCGGCCCTGTCCGGTGCCGAGCGCAATGCGCTGCAGCAGCGCGCGCTGCTGGCCTCGCGGCTGGCCGCCAAGCTGCTGCCCGAGTCCAGTGCCGAACTGGGCGCTACCGCAGCACTTCTTGCTGATATCGGCCTGCTGCTGCCGGGCGTGCGCAATGAGCGCACCGAGCCGGCCAGCGACGCCGATCCGCGTCCGGGCCACAGCGAAGCGGGTGCGTACCTGCTGGGCCTGTGGGGTCTTCCGATGCCGATCATCGAAGCCGTGGCGTTCCACCTGCAGCCGCAGCGTTCGAACACGCGCAGCTTCTGGGTGACCGGCGCGGTGCACGTGGCGCTGGCGCTGGTCAACGGCGAGCCGGTGGACGAGGAGTACCTGCAGCGCGCGGGTGTGCTGGGCAAGTTGCCGCAGTGGCGCGACCATGCCAATGGGTTGATGGGGTTGGCTACGGCTGACGCTTGATGCTGGGTTTGCGTGGCGCCGGGCAGAGCCCGGCCCTACCGGTGAAACCGACCTTTTGAGGTCGGTTTTTTTTTGCCTGCGGTCCGGGCAAACAAAGAGGGCGGCCCTTGCGGGCCGCCCTCTTTTTATTGCACCAGTGGTTCGATGGATCAGAACTTCTGGGTGTACTTCATGTACAGGAAGCGGCCGATATCGAAACCGCCGTAGTAGGCGAAGCTCGAGTTCTGCTGCGAGTACATCAGCGGACCCTTGTGGTCGAACACGTTGTTCGCGCCCAGGGCGATGGTGGCATCCCACGGTGCCTTCCAGCTGACCTGCAGGTCGTGGAAGGTGTTGGAGCCGGTCTTGCGCAGCGGAGCGGTCTCGCCGTAAGCGATGCGGTCCGGATCGGTGCAGCCGATCGCGATGCAGTCTTCGTTGAGGCCCGAGTAGTAGCGTGCGGTGTAGTTGACACCGAAGTCGCCCAGCGCCCAGTTGACATTCAGGTTCGAACGCACGCGGAACAGGGCATCCTGCGCCACGCGGCCGATCATGATGTCCTGGCCCTCAGCGTTCTGCGCCGATTCGTCGTACTTGGACAGGTAGCTGGTCTGCCAGTCGATGCTGAACTGACCGATGCTCAGTTCCGGCAGGCGGTACTTGATGCCCAGGTCGTAACCTTCGGTGTCCATCTTGCCGAGGTTGGCGGTGCCGTAGGTGATGGCGCTGATGTGGCCATCGGCGGCACGGGTCACGCTGCCGCAACGGCTTGCATCGCCGAGCACGTAGCAGTCACGCAGGATCCGATCGACGGAGTCGTCGATGATCATGTTGCTGATTTCGTAGCGGTACCAGTCCAGCGAGACGTCCAGGCCCTGCACCCAACGCGGGCTCCAGACCAGACCCACGGTCTTGCTCTTCGAGGTTTCCGGCGACAGGTTCGGGTTGGCACCCGAGATGAACTGGTCACCCGACTGGCACGGCGTGGTCGAGCACGGGACGTTGCCCTGGCCCAGCTGCACGTAGTCAGCCGGAGCGCCACCGGCCAGGCAGGCGGCATTGCCGGCCACGCTGCCCGAAACGCCCACGGCGCACGGATCGGTGTAACGCTCGAAGCTCGAGCTCAGGCCGCCGTAGAGGTCGGCGATGGTCGGAGCGCGGAAGCCCTCGGCGTAGGTGCCGCGGACCAGCAGCTCGTCCATCGGACGCCAGGTCAGACCGAACTTGCTGTTGGTGGTGCCACCGAAGTTGCTGTAGTCCGAGTAACGGCTGGCAACGTTCAGGGTCAGTTCCTTGGCGAACGCCATGTCGGCCAGGATCGGCACGTTCAGTTCGAGGTAGACCTCGTTCAGATCGTACTCGCCCTGGGTCGGCTTCTGGCCCAGGCCGGTGGACATGCCCGACTGTGCGAAGGCGTCCGGCACATAGCTGCCTTCTTCCTTGCGGTGCTCCACGCCCACGGCGAAGCCGAGGTCGCCGGCCGGCAGGGTCACGATGGAACCGGCCAGGTTGGCGGTGAAGCTGGTGGTCTTGGTGACACCACGGGTGGTGTAGGTCGGGAACAGGAAGTCCTGCAGTTCCGGGTCAGCCAGCGAACCCTGGCCTGCAACGCCGTACGGCAGCAGCGGGTTCCACGGACGGCAGTCGCCCAGCGCGATCGGGTTGGCAGCGGTACCGCACTGTGCCACGCCCTGCGCGTTGATGAAGGACGAACCCAGGGCCTGCTCGGAAGCGATGAGGCTCATGTCGCCGCGCTGGGTCTTGATCGACTCGTTGCGGTTCCACAGGGCGCCGACGTCCCAATCGAAGGTCTTGCCGGCCAGCTCGAAGTAGCCGCTGACGGTCGGCGCGAAGCGCAGGGTCTTCAGCTGGCTGTCGGTGGTACGCGGCACTTCCCACAGGCGGCGACGGAAGTCGACATTCTGGCCAACCGGGTTGAACGCGCTGTCGGCGGCCAGCGGGGTGCCGAACGAAGACGACTGGTACGGATAACCGGCAATCTGCTGGAACGTGTTGCGCTCGTTGTAGAGCACATCGGTGTTCAGGCTGATGGTGTCGGTGAAGTCGTAGGTGCCGTTGACGTACAGCGACTTGCGCTCGACGCCGGTCAGCAGGCTCATCTGCTGGTTGGAGTTGGCGTACTCCTCGGCAGTGAGGGTGTGATAGTCGTTCGGGTTGTTCGGGTTGCCACCGGCGTTGAGGGTCTTCCACACGGCGGTCTTGGAGTCGGCGCAGTTCACCTGCAGCGGGTTGCACCAGCTGCCGTACTGGCTGATCGGGCTGCCGTCGGCAGCGACCGAGTTCGGACCACGGCCGCCATCACGGCTGTACCAACGGTCCTTGGCCCACACCGGATCCTGCTTGGCGTATTCGGCCGACAGGGTCAGGCTGCCACGCTCACCGGTAGCACCCAGGGTCATCGAGTACTGCTGGTTCTGGCCATCGCCCTGGTCGTACTGGCCGATGTAGACGTTGGCTTCGCCGCCGTCGAAGTTCTTGCGGGTGATCACGTTGACCACGCCGGCAATGGCGTCGGAACCGTAGATCGAGGAAGCGCCGTCCTTCAGGACTTCAATGCGCTCGACCGCCGACATCGGGATCTGGCTCAGATCCTGGTAGCCGGCAGTGGTGGCGCCCAGGCGCTTGCCGTTCATCAGCACCAGGGTGCGCTGGGCGCCCAGGTTGCGGATGTCGACGTAATAGCCGCCCACGTTCTCGCCCGAGGACAGCGAGTCCGAACGCGAGATGGCCGGCGAGCCGGCCGAGGTCAGGTTGTTCAGCACGTCAGCGACGTTCGAGAAGCCCTGCTTTTCCAGGGATTCGCGGGTCATCGTCAGGATCGGCTGCTGGGTCTCCATGTTGGCGCCGCGAATACGCGAGCCGGTGACCGAGATGCGATCGAGGTCAGTGGTGCCGGAGGCTGCTTCCTGTGCCGAAGCGAAGCTCGGCACGAGCGCCAGCGCAATACCGGCCGGCAGAAGGCCGAGCCGCACTGCGGGAGTACGAAAATTCATCAATCTCTCCAAGGTACGTTAGTAGCGTGTTAAACCGCCTCGGAAAGTTACGATTGCGTTACCGTTAATTATTTGCGCGATGCCACCGGACTGTTTGCCGACTTTGGCGGAAGCGATCCACCGGTCTGACGGAAGCCCGACGCAGACTGGCCATAACGGGCGCGGAACGCACGCGCGAAGCTGCAGCAGTTGTCGAAACCGCTCGCCGCTGCGACTTCACCGATCATCATGTCGGTGTCGCGCAGCAGATCCGCCGCGCGTTCCAGGCGAAGGCGCGCCGACAGCGACTGCGGGCTTTCTTCGTACAGGCTCTGGAAGGTCTTGGACAGGTACCAGCTGGAGAAGTTGGTCAGCTCGGCCAGTTCACCGATGCGCACCACGCGGTGGCTGTTGCCTTCGAGGTACAGGCGCGCACGCTGCATGCGCCCGAACACCTGGCGCTTGCGGATGCGCGAACGGCCCGGGCAACGCTGCACGCCGGTAGCCATGCCGCGCTGCATGGCGGCCAGGTGCAGCAGTACCGGACGCAGTGCCTGCGCCGGCTGGCCGCTGGCCAATGCATCGCGCCACAGGCGCAGGGCCACCCGCACTTCGCTGCGCGACATGCTGCCGCGGCCGGCGTACAGGCTGCAGTCGGCCAGTTCGCCCAGCGCGCGCAGCGCGTCCGGGGTCAGGCTCAGGCCAATGCACAGGCCATCGCGGCCGGCCTGGATCATCGGCTTGGACTCTTTCTCGAACGCAATCCATTCGCGCTGGCGCAGACGGAAGCGGCCTTCCTTGGATTCGACCCAGGCGCTGCCACGCAGCTGCATCCACACGGTGAACGTGGTGCCGGCGGTCTGCAGGCTGCCCAGTCGGGCAACACCGAGACAGGTCGGCAGCGGACCGTCGTCGACGATCTTGTCCAGGGAAAGCGATTGGCCGCGATCGGCCAGGGAAAGCTGACGCATGACGTACACCGGGGTTTGCCGTAACAGGGCTCCCGTTTTGCCAAATCAGGTCAGGTGCGTCAGGAAGATTCGACGAGATTGATCCGAATTCGTCACGATGCGATCACGAAGAAAGTACGACGACTACTTTCCTTTCCAGAACAACAGGTTGGGCGCAGCCGAGAACACCGGTCGCGACGGCTCGGGCAGCGTCATCACGCCGATATCGGCGCCATCGGCGACCGCCAGGGCCAGGTACACGGCGCTGCCGTCGGGCTGCGCGCTGAAGCCGTTGCCCGCGCTGAGCCGATGGGCATCCAGGCACACTTCCTCGCCGTTGGAGGGCGCGTTGATGCGCGCGAACACGGTGGAACAGTCGGCACGGCTGGACAGGTAATCGAGGCTGCCATCCCGGGCTACGGCCCACGTGCGGTAGCGCCAGCGCGACGGGCGGTCTTCGCTGACCTGCTGCACGCTGGCCGGATCCAGCTGCAGGTTGGCCGACCACAGGCCGCCTGCGGACAAGCGGGTAAACAATACGCGCTGGTTGGCGGGATCCAGCCGCGCCTGGGATACGCCGTCCACGCTGCCGAGCAACTTCCACGGTGCGACGCGGCGATCGAACAACGACAGCCGCATGCGCTCGTCGTGATCGCGTTCCACCACCAGGATGTGGTCGCTGTCGCCGGCGTACAGGGCCTGCAGCGGTTGCGCCACCGGTACCGGCAACGCCACGATCTGCTCGTCGCGCGGCGAGACTTCGTAGATCACCGGCTGTGCCTGTGCATCGCGGCCGGAGACCAGCAGGTGCCGGCTGTCGGGTGACCAGTCGGCCGACTGGCGGGTTTCCGGGCGCAGCCCTTCCACTGGGCGCAGCGATTCCGGCCGGCCCAGGTCGGCCCACCACAGGCCGTAATTCCCCGACCGATCCGAGGTGAACACCAGTTGCTGGCCATCGGGCGCAAGCATGGGCTGGCCATCGCGGCCGTTGGAGGGGAACAGGCGTTCAGGCGTGCCCGGCCGCCCCTCCTTGACCGGCACGCGGAACAGGCCGAACTGCGCCTTGCGGTGCACGAACGCCAGCATGTTGTTGTGCCGCGACAGCGCAGGCGACTGCGCGTCGTCCAGTCCGACATCGCGCAGCGTGCGCGTTTCGGTGTCCAGTTCGTACAGGCGCGCCTCGCTGTCGACACGCCGGCCGAACACGATATGGCGGCTGTCGCCGCGCCAGGCCCAGCCGCGGATCTCGGCCGAATCGCTGGTGAGCTGTTCGGGTTCGCCGCCGGTGGCGGGCAGGCGCCACAGGTCGCCGATCTGCGGGTTGCGCACGAACACGATCCAGCGCCCATCGGGCGAGAACCGTGGCGCATAGTCGAAGCTGTCGTCGGCAACCCGGTAGTCGATCGGCGTCCAGGCGCCGCTGGCGATATCCAGCACGCGGATGCCGCGGTGCGCATGGCGACCAGACAGCGAACCAAACACCAGGCCCCGCCCGTCCGGGGTCCAGTCGAAGCTCAGCAGTTCGGTGCCGTCGCAGCGCGTGACGTGGCGGATCGCACCGCCGGTCGCACTGGCGATCAGCACTTCGCAGCTGGCCTCGGGCCCGAACCGGGCAAAGGCGATGTCACGACCGTTCGGCGACCAGTTCGGAAAGCGGTCCGAATGCGCGGCCGGGGTGTCGGTGAGCAGGCGCGCCGGTGCATTGCCCGAGGTCTGCACCTTGATCGCGCTGCCGCCGCCGCTGGCGTCGTCGGCCTCGTAGGCGACCTGCGAGCCGTCCGGCGACACCGTGGGATAAGTCTCAAAGCCCGCCGTAGCGGTGATCAGGCGGTACGGGCGCTGCGGGCTGCCCACCACCCGGCTGCCGTCCTCCAGCACGCCGCTCGGCGCCGGTGCGCCGGACTGGCGCTGCAACAGCAGCGCGGTCAGCACCAGCAGCGCCACGGCCATGGCCAGGCCGATCGCCAGGAACACGTAGCGACGGGTCCGCCGCCAGCGGCTGCGCGGACGCGGCGCGGACAAAAGCGCGGGTGCGGCGAACACCGCAGCCAGCGCGTCGCGCTCGTCTTCACCGGGCGCACTGTCAATGTCGGCCAGCGGCTCGGTCAGCACCGACACCGGCTGCAGCAGCCGGTAGCCGGTCTTGGCGATGGTTTCGATGTAGGCCGTTCCGGCCCCGTCGTCGCGCGAGAACGCCTTGCGCAGCTGGGTGATGGCCTGGGTCAGTACATCATTTGTGGGCAGCGTGTCGGGCCAGACCTCGGCGAACAGTTCGTCGCGGGTCACCACCGCACCGGGCACGCGCATCAGCACCTTGAGTACACCCAGCGCCTTGGGCGTCAGCCGCCGCGGACGGCGCGCGCCGTCAACCACCACTTCACGCGAGGACAGCGTGATGGTGCAATCGCCGATCCGGATACGGTCGGCAGCGGGTGTCTCACTCTCTATGACGTTCATTCCGGTGCTGCGTGCGACAACTGAACAACTGGAACGCAGCGACCGAACCGCCAGATTCCGCAAATGGCATCAGCGCAAAGCGCAAAAACACTGAAGCGCGCGAATACTAGCCTAAGCAGGTTAAACGGCGCCTGTGCGTCGGGAAGACATCAGGCCCTCTCTCGCCGACGAATCCATACAATTTGCTCCATCATTCGCGCCTTCGGGCGCGATTTTTTTATCTGCGATTCAGCAAACTTTTAGTGCGGATTCAGTTTCGTGCATTCCGGATCATGGTCAGGCCCACCAGGCGCGACACCACCAGCGCCACGTACATCACGCCGGCGAACTGCTCGAGCATCACCAACGCACGCGCCTGCGGGTGGATGGGCACCACATCGCTCAACCCGACCCCTGACAGCAAGCTGAAGCTCAGATAAAGGAGCTCCATCCATGTGCGCAGCTCGGATTCGCTGGTGGCGACGAAGCTGCCCGGATACCACTGCTGGCAGACCGCGAAGGCGAAGGCGAACGCCCACGCCAGCAGGGTGAAGGTGGCCCCCGCGGCGAACAGTTCGTCGCGGGTGACCTTGTGGTCCTGCAGCATGTAGGCGATCAGGCTGCCGGCCGTATAGAAGTACAGCAGGCATTCGAGCAACTGCGCGGTGGTGACCAGCGCCGGACGCCCCAGCAGCACGCCGGCGATGGAGAACACCACCGAGGGAATGGCCAGCACCAGCGCCAGCCACATGCCCAGCGGGCTGCGCCGCACCACCCAGATCGCCAGGCCGAGTACGGCGATGCCGAACGCGCCGAACAGCGCGCGACCGGCGCCGGACTCGTCGATGGCCGGATACAGCAGCACGCCCAGCAGCTGTACGGCCAGCAGCCACGCCGACGGATGCCGGCGGGCAATGGCCAGCCACTTGGTGGTGCGCGCTATCGCCATGGTCGGTCCCCGGGCCCGGTGTGATGCCCGGAGCTTAGCTCAGCCCTGCCGCCGCGGCGTAGTCGCGCACGTCCTGGGTGATCTTCATCGAACAGAAATGCGGCCCGCACATGGAACAGAAGTGCGCCTCCTTGTGCGCGTCCTTCGGCAGGGTTTCGTCATGGAATTCACGCGCCTTCTCCGGGTCCAGGCCGAGGTGGAACTGGTCTTCCCAGCGGAACTCGAAGCGCGCCCTGCTCAGCGCGTTGTCGCGCACCTGCGCGCCGGGATGGCCCTTGGCCAGGTCGGCGGCATGCGCGGCGATGCGGTAGGCCATGATGCCGTCGCGCACGTCCTGGCGGTTGGGCAGGCCCAGATGCTCCTTGGGGGTGACGTAGCAGAGCATGGCGGTGCCGTACCAGCCGATCATCGCCGCACCGATCGCGCTGGTGATGTGGTCGTAGCCCGGCGCGATGTCGGTGGTGAGCGGTCCCAGCGTGTAGAACGGCGCTTCGCCACATTCGTGCAGCTGCTTGTCCATGTTCTCCTTGATCAGCTGCATCGGCACGTGGCCGGGCCCTTCGATCATGGTCTGCACGTCGTGCTTCCAGGCGATCTTCGTGAGTTCGCCCAGCGCTTCGAGTTCACCGAACTGCGCGGCGTCGTTGGCGTCGGCAATGCAGCCCGGGCGCAGGCCATCGCCGAGCGAAAAGGTCACGTCGTAGGCCTTCATGATCTCGCAGATCTCTTCGAAATGCGTGTACAGGAAGTTCTCGCGCTGGTGCGCCAGGCACCACTTGGCCATGATCGAGCCGCCGCGCGAGACGATGCCGGTGACGCGTTTCGCTGTAAGCGGCACGTGGCGCAGCAGCACGCCGGCATGGATGGTGAAGTAGTCCACGCCCTGCTCGGCCTGTTCGACCAGGGTGTCGCGGAAGACCTCCCAGCTCAGCGCTTCGGCGTGACCGTCGACCTTTTCCAGCGCCTGGTAGATCGGCACCGTCCCGATCGCCACCGGCGAGTTGCGCAGGATCCATTCGCGGGTCTCATGGATGTGCTTGCCGGTGGACAGGTCCATCACCGTGTCGCCCCCCCAGCGGATCGCCCAGACCAGCTTCTCCACTTCTTCGGCGATGCCCGAGGACACCGCGCTGTTGCCGATGTTGGCGTTGATCTTGGTGAGGAAGTTGCGGCCGATGATCATCGGCTCGCTTTCGGGGTGGTTGATGTTGTTGGGCAGCACCGCACGCCCGCGCGCGATTTCCGAGCGGACGAATTCGGGGGTGATCACGGCGGGGATGGCCGCGCCGAACGACTGCCCCGGATGCTGCGCCAGCAGCGCCTGGTCGCGCACCTGCTCCAGCCGCTGGTTCTCGCGGATCGCCACGAACTCCATTTCCGGGGTGATGATGCCGCGCCGCGCGTAGTGCATCTGGGTGACGTTGGCCCCGGCCAGCGCGCGACGCGGTTGCAGGCGCGAAGGGAAGCGTACCGCGTCGAGGCGGGCGTCGATTTCCCGCGAGCGTCCAAACGCCGAGCTCAGTCGTGGCAGCAGTTCGGTGTCGCCTCGTTCGTCAACCCAGCCCGCACGCAGCGCGGGCAGGCCGGTGGAGAGGTCGATGACCGCCTCCGGGTCGGTGTACGGGCCGGAAGTGTCATAGACAGTCAGCGGGGCGTTGTCACCGCTCAGCGCGATTTCGCGCATCGGCACCTGCAGGTCGCTGCGTGAGCCGGATACGTGGATCTTGCGCGAGCCGGGGATCGCCCGGGTGACCGAGGCGGACAGTTGCTGGGCCTGCTGCTGCAGGCTGGAAGTTTGTGCGTTCACGACATCGTCCTGGGTACTCGCCCGCACGGGGTGTGCGGAACGGGGACGAAGCGGCGGCGCACGGCAGGCACATGGCGCACGGGGTCCGTGCGGCATGCCGCTGCTGTAGCGAAGCTTCCCTACGCCGGTATCAACCGGATCAGGTTCGATGGGACTGTCTCAACCGTGGCCCCAGGGCCGCGGTACCCCCGCTTCGGGGCGGATTAGAGCACAGTCACGGCCCAACGTGAACAGGGGTCTCATGCGACCGTGGCTACACTGTGGCACATGGTATTTCGACTCTCGATAGCGCTGGTGCTGGCCCTGGTGCTGGCCGCCGGCATCGCCCCGGACGCGTTCAACGACATCGTGCGCGGCGGGCTGGTACACATCGTTCGCGGGGCCGGCTGGCTGTACCTGCTGGTGGTGTTCATCACCCTCTCGTTCCTGCTGTACCTGGCGTTTGGCCGACTGGGCAGCCTGCGCATCGGCGGCGAAGACGCCGAACCGGAGTTCTCCAACGCCAGCTGGATGTCGATGCTGTTCGCGGCGGGCATGGGCATCGGCCTGGTGTTCTGGGGCGCAGCCGAGCCGGTCTCGCACTTCGTCACCCCACCCGAAGGCCTGCCGCCGCAGAGCATGGAAGCGGCGCGTGCGGCAATGCGATATGCGTTCTTCCACTGGGGCCTGCATCCGTGGGCGATCTACGCGTTGATCGGACTGGCAATGGCCTGGTTCCAGTTCAACCGCAACGGCCGCGGCCAGATCAGCGACCTGCTGCAGCCACTGATCGGCGCGCACCACCGCGGCTGGATCGGCACGGTGGTGGACGTTGCCGCCGTCGTGGCCACTGCCATCGGCGTGGCCACCACGCTGGGGTTCGGCACCATCCAGATCGCGGCCGGCCTGGAGCGGGTGTTTGGCATCCGTGCCGACATTCCGTCGCAGTTGACCATCATTGCAGTGGCATTCGTGCTCTACATGGCGTCCACCACCAGCGGCGTGCAGCGCGGGATCAAATGGTTGTCCAACATCAACCTGGCGTTGGCCGCGCTGCTGTTGGCACTGGTCCTGGTGCTGGGCCCTACCGGCTTCATCTTCGACACCTTCACCACCACCATCGGCTCGTATCTGAACCAGCTGGTCACCATGAGCCTGCGGATGTCGCCGTTCTCCGGCAGCACGTGGGTGGCGGACTGGACGATCTTCTACTGGGCCTGGTGGATCGCGTGGGCGCCGTTCGTGGGCTCGTTCATTGCGCGCGTGTCGCTGGGGCGCACGATCCGCGAGTTCGTGCTCGGCGTGGTGATCGCGCCCAGCGTGCTGGGCTTCCTGTGGTTCTCGGTATTCGGCGGCACGGCGTTGTGGTCGCAGATCTTCGGCCACGTGGACCTGGTGCAGGCCCTGGGCAACGGCTACGAAACGGTGCTGTTCACCATGTTCGACAGCCTGCCGATGCCGACCGTCCTGTCTGTGATCGCGCTGGTGTTGCTGATGATCTTCTTCGTGACCTCGGCCGACTCGGCGGTGCTGGTACTGGCCAGCATGTCCACCGACGAAGCGGGCGACCCGCCGCTGTCGCGGAAGATGACCTGGGGCGTGGCGATTGCGCTGATTGCGGGCGTGTTGCTGTTGGCCGGCGGACTGGATGCACTGCAGGGCATGATCACCATCGCCGCCCTGCCCTTCGCGCTGTTGATGCTGGCAGTGATCTATTCGCTGTACCGGGTGTTGAACACCGAATACCAGTTGCAGCGCCGGCGCGCCCAACGCGCGCGCCGCATGATGGACGCCTGGATCGAACGCGAGATCGCCGCGCAGGAAGAGACGCGGGATGAGGCTTCGCGGGCTGATACTTGATCGCTTCTGTTGAGTTCTAAAGCAGCGTCTCATTGATCCGTGCAGGGGCGGCCGCCGGGCAGCCCCGCTCCGGGACACGCCGTGAACCCATCCATGGGGGCTGCTAGAAAACATCCATGTTTTCTAGCGTCCCTCCGGGGGCTACCCGGCGGCCGCCCCCATACAGGGTCGTGTGCGGTTGGAAACGGCAGACACGCATGGCGTGTCCCTACGCGGGTGCGCGGTCTGGTGATGGCGCGTGATCTCGCGACGGCAAGGCTTGGTAGGGTCGGTTCCCAAACGACCGCCGTGAAATCATCCGCGTTCGGTAACGCATGAAAATGATCGGCATCGCGACGCCGGCCAACGGCCGGCACCCGCGTTTCCCGTGGCCACCGGCCACCTGTCAAAGGGTCGACCGGGGTCGGTTTGCGGGGGAATCGGCGCCATGGATGGCGTCCGCTTAGCCTACAGGGACGTACTTGCGGCGACCCCGCAAACCGACACCGGGCGGCCCAAGCCAGGGAAACCGCGCACCCCTGGGCTGTTCGCCTGAATCCAACAGCAGCCGGGCAGAGCCCGGCTCTACCGCAGCCGTCAGTACCCCGCTGCCTGCCCGTCCTTGCGGCTTTCCGAAGCACCGTAATACACGCCGGTTTCCGGGTCGCGCATGATCGCCTGATAGCCGCCATACGGGCCGTCGGCAAACGTCACCCGATGCCCCTTGCGCATCAGCGCACGCACGGTTTCATACGGGTAGCCCGTCTCCAGGTTCACTTCGCCACCGTCGCTCATCGCCGTGGCCTGGCCGGTCGGTTCGGTCGAACCTTCATGCTGGATGCGCGGCGCATCACCCGCCTCCTGAAGATTCATCCCGAAGTCCACCATGTTCATCACGATCTGCGCATGGCCCTGCGGCTGCATCGCACCGCCCATCACCCCGAAACTCATGTACGGCTTCCCGTCCTTGGTCACAAACCCCGGGATGATGGTCTGGAACGGACGCTTGCCTGGCGCGTAGCCATTCGGATGGTCCTTGCGCAGCACGAACATCTCACCGCGATCCTGCAGGATGAAACCCAGCCCCGGCGGTGCCATGCCACTGCCCATGCCCCGGTAGTTCGACTGGATCAGCGACACCATCATCCCGTCCGCGTCCGCCACCGTCATGTAGATCGTGTCGCCCTCCTCCAGCTGCTTCGGCGTGCCCGGCTGCACCTCGCGCAGCGCCTTGTCCATCGAAATCAGCTTGCGCCGCTCCGCCGCGTATTCCTTCGACACCAGCTTCTGCACCGGCGCCGGTTGGAACGCCGGGTCCGTGTAGAACCGCGCCCGGTCCGCAAACGCCAGCTTCTTCGCCTCCACGAACAGATGCACATGCTCCGGCGAGCCGAACGGAATCTTCGAGAAATCGTAGCCTTCCAGCACGTTCAGGATCTGCAGCGCCGCGATGCCCTGGCTGTTCGGCGGCAGCTCCCACACGTCATAGCCCCGGTAGTTGCTGCTCACCGGCTCCACCCACTCACCGTGGTGGCTCGCCATGTCCTCATAGCTCAGGTAACCACCGTTCGCCTTGAAGTACGTGCCGATCGTGCGCGCGATATCGCCCTTGTAGAACGCATCGCGGCCGCCCGTTGCGATCTGCTCCAGCGTGTTGGCCAGGTTCGGGTTCTTCCACATCTCGCCCTTGCGCGGCGCGTGCCCGTTGATCGTGAACTGTTCCTTGAAGCCCGGGTACTGCGACAGCTTCGGCACCGAACGGTCCCAGTAATACGCGATCACCTCCGCCACCGGATGGCCCTCGCGCGCGTAGCGGATCGCCGGCGCCAGGTTCTCGGCCATCGGCTTGCGCCCGAACTTCTCATGCAGCGCGAACCAGCCATCCACCGCGCCAGGCACCGACACCGGCAGCGGACCGGTGGCCGGAATGTCCTTCAGCCCACGGCGCTGGAACTCCGCCAGGGTCAGCGACTTCGGCGATCGGCCCGAGCCGTTGTAGCCATACAGCTTCTGCGTCTTCGGGTCCCACACGATCGCGAACAGATCCCCGCCCACCCCGTTCCCGGTCGGCTCCATCAAGCCCAGCGCCGCATTGGCCGCGATTGCCGCGTCCACCGCCGAACCGCCGCCCTTCATCACCTCCAGCGCGATCTGCGTGGCCAGCGGCTGCGAGGTGGCCGCCATCGCATGCGGCGCGATCACCTCCGAGCGGGTCGCGAACTCCCGCCCGGTCACCCGGTCGGCAGCGGAAGAGAACAGCGGCAGCGCGCACAGCAGCGCGGTCGCCAGTACGGCACGGGCAAGGGGTCGGGTCACGGATCGGGATTCCAGTATGGGAAGCAACCGGTCGATGGTCGCCGCAGCAGCCGGTTTCGCACATCCGACAATGGTCATGTACACAGGCGTGGAGGCCGATATTCCGCGCGGAAACCCCGCTTCAATACTTGAATTCGGGTTCATCGGAACGCTTTCACCCGCAACCATCCTTGCGCGACAAGGCATTGCGCTGGATACAGGCGAAACTGTTGGAAATTCCCTTTCCACGGTTGACAGCCGCAAAACCGCTGTGGTTTTCTCGATCACATGTTGCAGCGCCACACGCCCATTCGCGAATCCATCGAGCACGCCGGACCCGGCGCGGCCTCCATCCGTTCGCTTCTTGTCCTCGTACTTATTACCCAACCAACAGGTGCGGGACGGACCGGCGTGTAAGTAGAACTGCCAGGTATCCATCGAAACCCGCACCCACCCAGGTGCGGGTTTTTTCGTTTCAGAACCCTTCGATTTTCTTCCTCCAAAAGGACCTCCCCCATGAGCACCAACGACCTGCCCCAGATCAAGATCGCTGTTGTCGGCTACGGCAGCCAGGGCCGCGCCCACGCCCTCAACCTGCGTGAGTCCGGCTTCGATGTGGTCATCGGCCTGCGCCCGGGCGGCCCGACCGAGGTCAAGGCGCAGGCCGACGGCTTCACCGTGAAGGCACCGGCCGACGCCGTGAAGGACGCCGACCTGGTCGCGGTGCTGACACCCGACATGGTCCAGAAGAAACTCTACGAAGACGTGCTGGCGCCGAACATGAAACAGGGCGCGGTGCTGCTGTTCGCGCACGGCCTGAACGTGCACTTCAACATGATCGCCCCGCGCGACGACCTGGACGTGGTGCTGGTCGCGCCGAAGGGCCCGGGCGCGCTGGTCCGCCGCGAGTACGAAATCGGCCGTGGCGTGCCGTGCATCTGGGCGGTCTACCAGGACCGCAGCGGCAAGGCCGCCGAGTACGCGCTGGCCTACGCCGCCGGCCTGGGCGGTGCACGCGCCAACCTGATCCAGACCACCTTCAAGGAAGAAACCGAAACCGACCTGTTCGGTGAGCAGGCCGTGCTCTGCGGCGGCGCCTCGGCGCTGGTCCAGGCCGGGTTCGAAACGCTGGTGGAAGCCGGTTACCAGCCCGAAATCGCCTACTACGAAGTGCTGCACGAGCTGAAGCTGATCGTGGACCTGTTCTACGAAGGCGGCATCACCCGCATGCTCGAGTTCATCTCTGAAACCGCGCAGTACGGCGACTACGTGAGCGGCCCGCGGGTGATCGACGCCGGTACCAAGGAGCGCATGAAGGCGGTGCTGGCCGACATCCAGGACGGCACCTTCACCAAGAACTGGGTGGCCGAGTACGAAGCGGGCCTGCCGAACTACAACAAGTTCAAGCAGGCGGATCTGGAACACCCGATCGAGAAGGTAGGCAAGGAACTGCGCGCCAAGATGGTCTGGTTGCAAAGTCAAGCCGCGTAACCGCGCGGCTCCCCCACCGCTTTCGCAAAGGTCACCGCATGAACACCTCCGCACACAGCACCGCGCCCCGCAACGGCGCACGCTGGTTGACGCAGGCCCTGGAAGCCGAGGGCGTCGATACGCTGTTCGGCTATCCGGGCGGCACCATCATGCCCTTCTACGACGCCCTGGTGGATTCGGGGCTCAAGCACATCCTGGTCCGCCACGAGCAGGGCGCGGCCCTGGCCGCCAACGGCTACGCCCGCGCCAGCGGTCGGGTCGGCGTATGCGTGGCCACCTCCGGCCCGGGCGCCTCCAACCTGGTCACCGGCATCGCCGATGCGATGCTGGATTCGGTGCCGATGGTCTGCATCACCGGCCAGGTCGCCACCCCGCTGCTGGGCACCGACGCGTTCCAGGAACTGGACGTGTTCGGCCTGACCCTGCCGATCGTCAAGCACAGCTGGTTGGTGCGTTCGGTCGACGACCTGCCGCGCGTGGTCCGTGAAGCCTTCCGCATTGCGCGCGAAGGCCGCCCCGGCCCGGTGCTGATCGACCTGCCCAAGGATGTGCAGATCGCCGACGCCAGCCACCTGCCGGCGCACATGCCGGAAACGGTGAACCCACCGGCCGCCCCGCAGGACGAGGCCGTGGCCGCCGCCATCGCCGCGATCCAGGCCGCCGAAAAGCCGGTGATCTACGCCGGCGGCGGCGTCGCCCTGGGCGACGCGGTCGAAGACTTCCGCGCCTTCGTCAACGCCACCGCCATTCCCACCGTGCTGACCCTGCGTGGCCTGGGCGGGCTGCCGGCGCAGCACCCGCACTACCTGGGCATGCTGGGCATGCACGGCACCCGCGCGGCCAACATGGCGGTGCAGGAAAGCGACCTGCTGGTGGTGGTCGGCGCGCGCTTCGACGACCGTGCCACCGGCAAGTTGAACGAGTTCGCCCCGTTCGCACGGGTCATCCATATCGACGCCGACGCCTACGAAATCTCCAAGCTGCGCACCGCCGATGTGGCGGTACCGGGCAATGTCGGCACCGCGCTGCGTGCGCTGACGGCCGCACTGGTCAGCCCGGCGCCGGCGCAGGAGGCGTGGCGCAAGCGCTGCGCGACCCACCGTGAGCGCTTCGCCGCCCGCTATGACGCCCCCGGTGCGCACATCTATGCCCCTGCACTGCTGAAGCGCCTGAGCGAAGTCGCCCCGGCCGACGCGATCATCGCCTGCGACGTCGGCCAGCACCAGATGTGGGTGGCACAGCACTGCCGTTTCAACCATCCGCGCAACCACCTGACCAGCGGCGCGCTGGGCACCATGGGCTTCGGCCTGCCCGCAGCGATGGGCGCGCAGTTCGCCTGCCCCGAGCGCACCGTCGTGCTGGTCTCCGGCGATGGCAGCTTCATGATGAACGTGCAGGAGCTGGCCACCATCGCCCGCTGCCGCCTGCCGGTGAAGATCGTGCTGCTGGACAACAGTTCGCTGGGCATGGTGCGGCAGTGGCAGGAGCTGTTCTTCGCCGAGCGTTACAGCGAGATCGACCTGTCCGACAACCCGGACTTCGCCGCCCTGGCCAAGGTGTTCGGCATTCCGGCCACGCGTATCGAAGCACGTGACGACGTTGAAGGCGGCTTGGCTGCGCTGCTGGCCGAACCCGGCCCGGCCCTGCTGCACGTGGCCATCGACGCGCGCGCCAACGTGTGGCCGCTGGTGCCACCCAACAATGCCAACAGCACCATGCTGGAAAGCAACCCCGCCCACCAGCCGCAGGAGTTCCCCCATGCAATACCGGCTTGACCTGGTGCTGGTACCGGCCGAAGGCGCGCTGCTGCGCGTGATCGGCATGGCCGAACGTCGCGGCTTCGCGCCGCGCGCGATCGTCGGCGCGCCCAATGCCGCCGACGATGGCCGCTGGCACCTGCAGCTGGTGGTGGACAGCACCCGTCCGCCGGAAACCCTGTGCCGCCAGATCGAGAAGATCTACGACTGCGTGTCGGTGCGGATCAGCGCGCTGGAACCCGGCGCTGGAGTATCGGCGTGAACGCCCGCACCGTGGTTACGGTGCCGGTACGGAGGGGTCTTCTCGCAGGCCCGTCGACGTCGCGCGACCGTGTCGTGCCTGCGTGCCATGAACATGCCCTCTAGCCGTTCCCCCCAGGAACCCGATGTAGGCGACGTAAGCGTCGCCGACGTGCTGGCCGCGCAGGCGCGGCTGCGCCGGTTCCTTCCGCCGACCCCGCTGCATTACGCAGAGCGGTTCGGCACCTGGCTTAAGCTGGAAAACCTGCAGCGCACCGGGTCGTACAAGGTGCGCGGTGCGTTGAATGCGCTGCTGGCCGGACGCGAACGCGGCGACGACCGTCCGGTCATCTGCGCCTCGGCCGGCAACCATGCGCAGGGCGTGGCGTGGTCGGCCTACCGGCTGGATATTCCGGCGATTACGGTCATGCCGCATGGCGCACCGGCCACCAAGATTGCCGGCGTTGCGCATTGGGGCGCCACCGTGCGCCAGCATGGCAACAGTTATGACGAGGCCTACGCGTTCGCGCGGGCATTGGCCGAACAGCACGGCTACCGCTTCCTGTCCGCGTTCGACGACCCGGACGTGATCGCCGGCCAGGGCACGCTGGGGATCGAACTGGCCGCGCACGCGCCGGACGTGGTGATCGTGCCGATCGGCGGTGGCGGCCTGGCCTCGGGCGTAGCGCTGGCATTGAAATCGCAGGGCGTGCGCATCGTCGGCGCCCAGGTCGAAGGGGTCGATTCGATGGCCCGCGCGATCCGTGGCGACAGCCGTGAGATAGCGCCGGTGGCCACCCTGGCCGACGGCGTGAAGGTAAAGATTCCCGGTCAGCTGACCCGCCGCCTGTGCAGCGCGCTGCTGGACGACGTGGTGATCGTGCGCGAAGCCGAGCTGCGCGAAACCCTGGTGCGGCTGGCGCTGGAAGAACACATCATCGCCGAAGGTGCTGGCGCGCTGGCCCTGGCGGCCGGCCGCCGCGTCGCCGGCCGGCGCAAGTGCGCGGTGGTGTCCGGCGGCAACATCGACGCAATGGTGCTGGCCCAGCTGCTCTCCGACATCCGCCCGCGCGCGCCGCGCAAACCGCGCCGCCGCGCCAGCGAGCGAACACGGCCGCCCCTACCGACCGTGCTCGCGCCACCCCCACCTTCTTCCATTCTTCCTTCCCCTGCCTTGCCATCCGACCTTGCCGTCGAGGAGACCTCCTGGTGACCACGCCCAACTCCCCCCGAATTCGAATTTTCGACACCACCCTGCGCGACGGCGAGCAGTCGCCCGGCTGCAGCATGAGCCCGCAGCAGAAGCTGGTGATGGCCCGCGCGCTCGACGAGCTGGGCGTGGACATCATCGAGACCGGCTTCCCGGCCAGCTCGCAGTCCGACCGCGACGCGATGGCGATGATCGGCCGCGAAGTGCGGCGCCCGACCCTGGCGGTGCTGTCGCGCTGCCTGGCGGGCGACATCGAAACCTCGGCCCGCGCCCTGGATGCCGCCGCCAACGCGCGCCTGCACGTGTTCCTGTCGACCAGCCCGCTGCACCGCGAGCACAAGCTGCGCATGAGCCGCGAGCAGGTGCTGGAGTCGGTGCACAAACATGTCAGCCTGGCGCGCAGCTATATCGACGACGTGGAATTCTCCGCCGAAGACGCGACCCGCACCGAAGAAGACTTCCTGATTGAAGTCGCCCGCGTGGCGGTGGCCGCCGGCGCGACCACCATCAACCTGCCCGACACGGTGGGCTTCACCACCCCCGAAGAGATCCGCGGCATGTTCCAGCGGGTCATCGCCGGGGTGCCCGACAGCGACCGCATCATCTTCAGCGCGCACTGCCACAACGACCTGGGCCTGGCCGTGGCCAACTCGCTGGCCGCCATCGAAGGCGGCGCGCGCCAGGTGGAGTGCACCATCAACGGCATCGGCGAGCGCGCCGGCAACTGCTCGCTGGAGGAACTGGCGATGGTGCTGAAGGTACGCAACGCCTTCTATGAGGAGGACACCCGGATCAACACCCCGCGCATCGTCTCCACCTCGCAGCTGCTGCAGCGTCTGGTCGGCATGCCGGTCCAGCGCAACAAGGCGATCGTGGGCGCCAATGCGTTCGCGCACGAGTCGGGCATCCACCAGCACGGCATGCTGCGCCACCGCGGTACCTACGAGATCATGCGCCCGGAAGACGTGGGCTGGGAGAACTCGCAGATGGTGCTGGGCCGCCACAGTGGCCGCGCCGCCGTGGAAGCGCGCCTGCGCGCCCTGGGCTTCTGGCTGGAGGAAGAAGAGCTGAAGCTGGTGTTCGAGCAGTTCAAGTCGCTGTGCGAGCAGCAGCGCGTGGTCACCGACGCCGACCTGCAGGTGTTGATGCAGGGCAGCTCCACCCAGAACGGCTACCGCCTGGCTTCGATGACCATCAGCGATGTTGGCAGCCGTGCCAACGCGCTGGTGGAGCTGTCCGACCCGGACGGCAACCGCGTCGCTGAGACCGCACAGGGCGACGGCCCGGTGGATGCGCTGTTCGGCGCGCTGGCCGCCGCCACCGGCGTGCAGCTGATGCTGGACAGCTACCACGTGCACAGCGTGGGCATCGGCGCCGACGCGCGCGGCGAAGCCAACCTGAGCGTGCGCCACGACGGCGTGGAGTACGAAGGGACCGGCACCAGCCGCGACATCATCGAGGCTTCCGCGCTGGCCTGGCTGGACGTGGCCAACCGCCTGCTGCGCCAGCGCCAGGCCAGTACCGAACACACGGCGGCTACCGCCGCCGCCTGAGGAATCCTGCATGAGTGCCTTCGACTCGCCGTTTGTCCCGGAAGCAATCCAGCAATGGAATGCGCACGACTACGCCATCGACGCCGGCTTCGTGCCAGTGCTCGGCGGCGCGGTGGCGCGCCTGCTCGACCCACAGCGCGGCGAGCGCATCCTGGACCTGGGCTGCGGCGACGGCGTGCTCACGTTCGACCTGGCGCTCAGCGGTGCAACGGTCGTGGGCGTGGACAGCTCGCCGGAGCTGATCGGGGGCGCCCGCGCGCGCGGGCTGGACGCTCGGTTGATGGACGCGCACGCGATGACCTTCGAGCGCTGCTTCGATGCAGTGTTCAGCAATGCCGCCCTGCATTGGATGCGCGAGCCTGACCAGGTGATCGATGGCGTGCGTCGCGCCCTGCGCAGTGGCGGTCGCTTCGTCGCCGAGATGGGCGGCCAGGGCAACGTGGCTGCGGTCACCAGCGCATTGCAGGCCGCGCTGTGCAGCAACGGTCATGTCGTGCCCGCGTTCCCGTGGTACTTCCCGAGCGCCGACGAGTACGCCGATCGCCTGCGCGCGCATGGCTTCCAGGTACGCCACATCGAATGCCTGCCGCGCCCGACCGTGCTGCCGACCGGCATGCAGGGCTGGCTGCGCACCTTCGCCTCACCGTTCCTGGTTGGCCTGGACAGCGCCCAGCGCCAGCGCGTGATCGACGACACCGTGGCACTGCTCGCACCCAGCCAGCGCAGTGCGCACGGGCAGTGGACCGCCGACTACGTACGGCTGCGCTTCGACGCGCGGCTGCGCGCTTCCTGATTCGATCTTTCCGCACTATCGTCATATGAACCAGCAAGGCCATCCAATGACCCCAGCTCCCCGCACCCTGTACGACAAACTGTGGGACGCCCACGTGGTCGTGCCCGAATCGGACAGCGCGCCCGCCGTGCTGTACATCGACCTGCACCTGATCCATGAAGTGACCTCGCCGCAGGCCTTCACCGAACTGCGCGAGCGCGGCCTCTCCCCGCGCCGCCCGGACCGGACCAAGGCCACCATGGACCACTCCACGCCGACCCTGCCGGCCGACGCGGACGGCAACCTGCCCTACGCCAGCGCCGCCTCGGAAGCCCAGGTAGCGATGCTGGCGCGCAACTGCGCCGAGCACGGCATCGAACTGTTCGACCTCAATTCCGCCAACCGCGGCATCGTGCACGTGATCGCCCCCGAGCAGGGCTTCACGCAGCCGGGCATGACCATCGTCTGCGGCGACAGCCACACCTCCACGCATGGTGCCTTCGGGGCATTGGCGTTCGGCATCGGCACCAGCGAGGTGGGCCACGTGCTGGCCACCCAGTGCCTGCTGCAGCGCAAGGCCAGGACCATGGCGATCACCGTCGACGGCGCGCTGGCCCCGGGCGTGGGCGCCAAGGACGTGGTGCTGCACATCATCGGCGTGATCGGGGTCAACGGCGGCACCGGCCACGTGCTGGAGTTCCGTGGCAGCGCGATCACCGCGATGGACATGGAGCAGCGAATGACCCTGTGCAACATGTCGATCGAAGCCGGCGCCCGCGCCGGCATGGTCGCGCCCGACCAGACCACCTTCGACTGGGTCGCCAACACCCCGCGCGGACCGAAGGGCATTGAATTCGACGTAGCGGTAGCACAGTGGAAGCAGCTGCGCAGCGATGACGGCGCGCACTTCGACGCCGAGGTGCACATCGACGCCGCCGACATCCGCCCGACCCTGACCTGGGGCACCCATCCCGGTACCGCCATCGCGGTGGACGCGCCTATTCCGGCCGCCAACGACGCCGCCGACCAGAAGGGCCTGGACTACATGCACTTCCACGCCGGGCAGACCCTGGCCGGCACCCCGGTCGACGTGGTGTTCGTCGGCTCCTGCACCAACGGTCGGCTGAGCGACATGCGCGAAGTGGCGCAGGTCCTGCAGGGCCGCCACGTGGCCGCCGGCGTGCGCATGCTGGTGGTGCCCGGCTCGGAAATCGTCAAGCGCCAGGCCGAAGCGGAAGGCATCCACGCCATCGTGCGCGCCGCCGGCGCCGAATGGCGTGAACCGGGCTGCTCGATGTGCATCGCCATGAACGGTGACCTGGTTGCCCCCGGTCAACTGGCGGTGAGCACCAGCAACCGCAACTTCGAAGGCCGACAGGGCCCGGGCTCGCGCACGCTGCTGGCCTCACCGATGACCGCCGCCTGGGCCGCCGTGAACGGCCGCGTGGCCGACCCGCGCGACCTGTACGCCGCGCAGGAGGTGGCCTGATGAGCGGCTTCCGTACCCTGACCTCGACCAGCGTGGTGCTGCGCGAGACCAACATCGACACCGACCAGATCATTCCGGCGCGGTTCCTGTCCACCACCGAACGCGCCGGGCTCGGCAAGCACGCCTTCAACGACTGGCGCTGGCAGGCCGACGGCACGCCGAACCCGGCGTTCGCCTTCAACCAGCCGCACAACGCCGGGCGCAGCATCCTGCTGGCCGGCCGCAACTTCGGCTGCGGCTCCTCCCGCGAGCACGCACCGTGGGCGCTGGCTGACCTGGGCCTGCGCGCCATCGTCAGCAGCGAGATCGCCGACATCTTCCGTGGCAACGCCTTGAAGAACGGCCTGCTGCCGATCGTGCTGGGTGAAGCCGACGTACAGACCCTGATGCAGCGCCCCGACGACGCATTGACCGTGGACATCGCCGCGCGCGAACTGCGCACGCCCGATGGCCGCGTCTACACCTTCCCGCTGGACGGCTTCTCGCAGACCTGCCTGCTGGAAGGCGTGGATCAGTTGGGCTATCTGCTGGGCCGTACCCCTGACATCGAACGTTACGAGAGTGAACATGCACGCTGAGATTGTCGTTTTACCCGGTGATGGCATCGGTCCCGAAGTCGCCACTGCCGCCGTCGCGGTACTGGGCGCCGTCGCCGAACGCTTTGGCCACACCTTTACCTTCAGCGAGCACGACATCGGCGGCATCGCCATCGACCGCCACGGCGAACCACTCCCGGCCGCCACCCTCGACGCCTGCCGCCAGGCCAACGCCATCCTGCTCGGCGCCGTCGGCGGCCCGAAGTGGTCCGACCCCAACGCCAAGGTCCGACCCGAACAGGGCCTGCTGGCCATCCGCAAAGCGCTCGGCCTGTACGCCAACCTGCGCCCGGTCCGCACCCATCCCGCCGCCCTTGGCGCCTCGCCGATCAAGGCCGAACTGCTCGAAGGCGTCGACTTCGTGGTCGTGCGCGAACTCACCGGTGGCATCTACTTCGGCGAAAAGACCCGCACTGCCGACACCGCCAGCGACCTGTGCAGCTACAGCGTCGGCGAGATCGAACGCGTCATGCGCAGCGCCTTCCGCCTGGCCCAGCAGCGGCGCGGCAAGGTCACCTCGGTGGACAAGGCCAACGTACTGGAGACCTCGCGCCTGTGGCGCGACGTCGCCGCACGCATCGGCCGCGAAGAGTTCCCGGAGATCGCCCTCGAACACCAGCTGGTCGACTCCATGGCCATGCACCTGCTGGCCAAGCCGCGCGAGTACGACGTGATCGTGACCGAGAACATGTTTGGCGACATCCTCACGGATGAAGCCTCGATGCTGGCGGGGTCACTGGGCCTGCTGCCGTCGGCATCGCTGGGCGAACCCGGCGCCGTAGGCATCTACGAACCCATCCACGGTTCGGCCCCGGACATTGCCGGCAAGGGTATTGCCAACCCGTATGCCACCATCTTCAGCGCAGCAATGCTCCTGCGCCATTCGTTGGGATTGGAAGCAGAAGCGGCCGCCGTAGAGGCCGCCGTGCATGCCGCGTTGGATGATGGCGTGTTTACCGCCGACCTGGCGGCAAAAGGCCAGGCCGTGTCGACCACGCAGGCCACCGCCGCCGTGTTGGCGCGGTTGAAATAAGAAAACGTGCCGGCCGTTGGCCGGCACCACCGTTTCGATCAAGGGTCATGCGTTAAAGAACGTTGTGCAGTTCCGTGCGGTCGTTTGGGAACCGACCCTACCAATGCAGCCCATGCACGTTCGCACATGTCGGCAACACACCGCGTAGTGACACGCCACGCGTGTCAGCCCTTCCCAACCGCCCGCGACCAACCATCGGGGGCGGCCGCCGGGTAGCCCCCGGAGAGACGCTAGAAAACATGGATGTTTTCTAGCAGCCCCCAAGGACGGGTTCACGGCGTGTCTCGGAGCGGGGCTGCCCGGCGGCCGCCCCAGCACGTATGAATCAAAGCGCCGCTCTTCGCGCCGCAATGATCACGCCTGTTCCCCAGCCTCATCCGGCTTCACCCGGAACCAAGCCGCATACAACGCCGGCAGGAACACCAGCGTCAGCACCGTGCCCACGATCAGCCCGCCCATGATCGAAATCGCCATCGACCCATAGAACGCACTGCGCGACAGCGGAATCATCGCCAGCACCGCCGCCAGCGCCGTCAGCACGATCGGGCGGAACCGGCGCACCGTCGCATCGATGATCGCGTGCCAGCGGTCATGCCCCGCATCGATGTCCTGCTGGATCTGATCGATCAGGATCACCGAATTGCGCATGATCATCCCCGCCAGCGCAATCGTCCCCAGCAACGCCACGAACCCGAACGGCGCCCGGAACAGCAGCAGGAACAGCGTCGCCCCGATGATCCCGAGAGGAGCAGTCACCAGCACCATCGCCGCCCGCGAGAAACTGCGCAGCTGCAGCATCAACAACGTCGCCACCACGATCAGGAACAGCGGCATGCCCGCCTTGATCGAATTCTGGCCACGCGCCGAATCCTCCACCGTGCCACCCGTCTCCAGCAGATACCCCGACGGCAACTCCGCCCGGATACCCTCCAGCGTCGGCAGCAACTGCTGCACCACGTCCAGCGGCTGTTTGCCATCTCCAATGTCCGCACGCACCGTCACCGTCGGCAACCGGTTGCGGTGCCAGATGATCCCGTCCTCGAACACATACTCCAGCCGCGCCACCTGCGACAACGTCACCGACGTACCACTTGCCGTCGGAATCGCCAGGCTGCCCAGCATGTCCAGCCGTACCCGCTCATTGTCCGGACCGCGCAGCAGCATCTCGATCAGGCGGTTGCCCTCCCGGTACGTGCTCACGCTCATCCCCGACAACGACGTGCCCAGCAGCTGGCTCACCTGCGCACTACTCACCCCCAGCGCCCGCGCACGGTCCTGGTCGATCACCAGCCGCACCACCTTGCTCGGCTCGCTCCAGTCCAGGTTCACGTTCATCACGTGCGGGTTCTCACGCACCTTCGCTTCCACCTTGCGCGCGATCGCCTGCACCTGCTCGATGTGCTCACCGGAAATACGCATCTGCACCGGGTAGCCCACCGGCGGCCCGTTCTCCAGCCGGGTCACGCGCATCTGCACGTCCGGGAACTGCGGAATCACCTCTTTCAGCAACCAGCTGCGCGTCGCCTCACGCGCCTCCGCGTTCTCCGTCAACACCACGAACTGGGAGAAGTTGGTCGCCGGCAGCTGCTGGTCCAACGGCAGATAGAAGCGCGGCGACCCCGTGCCCACATAGGCCACGTAATTGCTGATCCCCTCCCGACCCTTCAGCAGCTTTTCCAGCTTGTGCGCCTGCGCCTGTGTCGCCTGCAGCGACGCACCTTCGGCCAGCTCGATGTCCACCATCAGTTCCGGCCGGGTCGAATCCGGGAAGAACTGCTGCGGCACGAAGCGGAAGATCAGCAGCGAAAACACGAACAGCGCCGCCGTCGCCGCGATCACCCACCAGCGGTGGCGCAGGCAGCGGTCCAGGAACCGCCGGAAGCGCGTGTAGAACGGCCGCTGGTACGGATCATGGTCGTGCGCATGCTGCTTGGGCACGATGAAGCGCGACAGCGCCGGGAAGCGATCGCCCCACGCCTGCCGACGCGCATGCCAGCGCGCCGCGAAACTGCCCGGCTTCGGCGGCTGCGGATTGAACAGGTCCGGCAGCATCTTGTCGCCCAGGTACGGGATGAACAGCACCGCCGCGATCCACGACACCACCAGCGCGATGGTCACCACCTGGAACAGCGAGCGGGTGTACTCACCGGTGCTCGATGCCGCCGTGGCAATCGGCAGGAAGCCAGCCGCAGTGATCAACGTACCGGTCAGCATCGGGAACGCAGTCGATTCCCAGGCAAAACTGGCCGCACGCAGGCGGTCGTAACCCTGTTCCATCTTGGTGGCCATCATCTCCACCGCGATGATCGCATCGTCCACCAGCAGGCCCAGCGCCAGCACCAGCGCACCCAGCGAAATCTTGTGCAGGCCGATGTCGAAGTAGTGCATGACGAAGAACGTCATCGCCAGCACCAGCGGAATGGTCACGCCCACCACCAAGCCGGTGCGCAGGCCGAGCGAGAAGAAGCTGACCAGCAGCACGATCACCACGGCCTCGGTCAGCACCTGCACGAACTCGCCCACCGACTCTTCCACCGCATGCGGCTGGTCGGACACCTTGCGCAGCTGCATGCCGGCCGGCAGGGTCTTCTGCAGGCGTTCGAACTCCGCGTCCAGGGTCGAACCCAGCTTGAGGATGTCGCCGCCGTCCTTCATCGCCACCGCAATGCCGATCGCGTCCTCGCCCATGAAGCGCATCTTCGGCGACGCAGGATCCGCGAAGCCGCGCTTGATCTCGGCGATGTCGCCGAGGTGCAGGGTGCGGTCGCCGGCCTGGATCGGGAAGCGACGGATGTCGTCCACGCTCTGGAACTGGCCGGTCACGCGCAGCTGCACGCGGTCGGTCGGGGTTTCAAAGAAACTGGTGGCCGTGATCGCGTTCTGGTCGGCCAGCGCCTGCTGCACCTGCTGCAGCGACACGCCCAGCGTGGCCAGCTTGGTGTTGGACAGCTCGATCCAGATCTTCTCGTCCTGCAGGCCCTCCAGCTCGATCTTGCCTACGTCCGGCACGCGCTGCAGCTCCAGCTGGATGCGGTCGGCGTAATCGCGCATCACCGCATAGTCGAAGCCCTGCCCGGTCAACGCATAGATGTTGCCGAAGGTGTCGCCGAACTCATCGTTGAAGAACGGCCCCACGATCTCGCGCGGCAGGGTCGGCTTGATGTCGCCCACCCGCTTGCGCACCTGGTACCACAGGTCCGGAATGGCCTTGGAGCGCAGGCTGTCGCGCGCCACGAAGATCACCTGCGACTCGCCCGGGCGCGAATACGAGCGGATGAACTCGTACTGCCCGGTGTTCAACAGTGCCTTTTCGATCGGCTCGGTGACCTGGCGCGAGACCTGTTCGGCGGTGGCGCCCGGCCACAGCGTGCGTACCACCATCACCTTGAAGGTGAACGGCGGATCCTCGGACTGGCCCAGGTGCTTGTACGACCAGGCGCCGATGATGGCGAAGGCGAGCATGGCGAACAGCACCAGCGCGCGGTTGCCCAGCGCCCATTCGGAAAGATTGAAGCGGCGCACGGGTCAGTGCGCCTTGGCCGCGGCGGCCGGCGCGGCAGCCGGCTTCAGCACCGGCCGGTTCTGCCGGTCAACCGGGGTCACCACCTGGCCTTCGCGCAGCAGGTGCCCGCCGGCGGCGACCACCCAGTCCTGCGCGGCGACGCCGGTCAGCACCGGCACCGACTCGGGACCATACGCGCCCACCGTGACGGGGGTGGATTTCAGTGCACCGTTGGCCGGGTTCACCACCCATACGCTGGGCGCGCCATTGGCGCCACGCAGCACCGCGCCCAGCGGCAGCTGCAGGGTGCCGCTGCGACCGGCGGCGGCGAACACGCGCGCGCTCTGCCCCAGTTCCACTTCGGCCAGCGCTTCCGGCGCCAGGCTGACCCGGGTGGCATAGGTGCGCGCCTGCGCGTCGGCGGCCGGCGCGATCTCGCGGATCGTGCCCGGTAGCATCTGGCCCGGACGGTTCCACAACTCGACCTGCACCTCCTGGCCCACCTTGTAGTCGCGGATGCTGCTTTCCGGCAGCGCGATCAGCACTTCACGGCCGCCATCGGCCGCCAGGGTGAACACGGTCTGCCCGGCGCCGACCACCTGCCCGGCTTCGGCCTGGCGGCTGGCGATCACGCCGTCGGCCGGCGCGCGCAGCTGCGCGTAGCCGGTCTGGTTGCGGGCCACCGACAGGTTGGCGCGGGCGGCGTTGGCCTGGCCCTGCGCAGCCTTGAACGCGGCGGTCTGCGCGTCCAGGGTGGATTTGCTCACCAGCTGCTGCTCGGCCAGCGTGGCGTAGCGCTTCTGGTCGTCGCGGGCACGCACCAGGTCGGCCTCCGCGGCAGCCAGCTGCGCCTGCGACGCACTGGCCTGGGCGGCGAAGTCGGCGGCGTCCAGTTCGGCCAGCAGGTCGCCCTTGCGCACGCGCTGGCCGGCGTCGACATGGCGCTTGATCAGATTGCCGCCCACCCGGAACGACAGCGGGCTTTCCTCACGGGCATGCACCTCGCCCGGATACGCGGCCACTTCCTGGCCGCTCACGGTGCCCGGTTGCACCACCAGCACCGGAATTGGTGCGGCCGGCTCGGCGTCCTGCTTGCCACACGCTGCCAGCATCAACGCCAGCAGGCCACTGCCCATCCATTGCAACTTGTTCATGAGGTCTCGGACCTTGAAGTACCGGGGGGAAGACCGCGTGGAACGCGACACTCTATTCCACGACGGATAATAGTGAACCAGTCGGTATAGTATAAATATCGAACCGATTGGTCTAGTATTGTTTGCATGACCGAACCCACTGCTTCCGCCGCCTCGTCCAAGCCCGCTGTCAAGGCCGCAGGACCCGGCCGCCCGAAGGATCTGGGCAAGCGCGCGGCAATCCTGGAGGCGGCCAAGGCATTGTTCGTCGAACAGGGGTACGGCGGCGTCAGCATGGACAGCATCGCGGCCCAGGCCGGGGTCTCCAAGCTCACCGTTTACAGCCATTTCGGCGACAAAGAGACGCTGTTCACCGAAGCTGTGAAGTCGACCTGCGTCGAGATGCTGCCCGACGCGCTGTTCGTCACCGACGCCGAAGGCGCCCTGCGCGAGCAGCTGCTGGGCATCGGCCGGGCGTTTTTCAACATGATCACCTCGCCGGCCGCGGTGGCGGTGCAGCGGGTGATGATGGCGCCGGACACCGACGACCGGATCCGCGAAATGTTCTGGGAAGCCGGCCCGCAACGCACCAGCGACGCCCTGGCCGAGTTCCTGCGCGCCCGCACCGAACGCGGCGAGCTGGAGATCAGCGACTTCCACACCGCCGCCCTGCAGTTCTTCACCCTCATCAAAGGCGAGCTGCATACGCATATGATGTGCGGGCTGCGACCGGTCCCGGCCGAGTGCGATGCGACCACCCACGTGGAGGAAAGCGTCGCCTTCTTCCTGAGGGCCTACGCCACCCGCCCCGCGCGGTGACACCAACATGAATGGCTGGAGGTCGCGGTGACTTCCGGCACTGCGACCCCGGCGCGACGGCAGCGATGCTCCCAGTGCGCCGCCGGCTCCCGGCACCGGTAAAATGGCCGGCCCACTGCGCTGGATTAGAACCTCATGACGATCGATTACGCCCACGCCCGCGAACTGATGGTTGAACAGCAGATCCGTCCCTGGGACGTGCTGGACATCCGTGTGCTCGACGTACTGGCACGTTTGCCGCGCGAGGCGTTCGTCGCCGAAACGCACCGCAAGCTGGCCTACACGGACGTGGAACTGCCGCTTGGCTTCGGCCAGAAGATGATGAAGCCGGTCATCGAAGGCCGCACCCTGCAGGCGCTGGACCTCCAGCCCGGCGACGAAGTACTCGAAATCGGCACCGGCAGCGGCTACCTGAGTGCCTGCATGGGCGCGCTGGCCCGCGAAGTGCTGAGCCTGGAAATCCAGCCGGAACTGGCTGCCACCGCGCGCGCCAACCTGGACGCCAAGGGCCTGGGCACCAACGTCCGCATTGAAACCGCCGACGCGTTGAACTGGGATACCGAACGCCGCTTCGACGCGATCTGCGTCACCGCTGCGGTCGACACCATCCCGGCCCGCTTTACCCAGTGGCTGCGTCCGAACGGTCGCCTGTACGTGATCCGCGGGCAGTCGCCGGTGATGGAAGCGGTCCTGGTCAAGGCTGACGGCAGCATCGATTCCCTGTTTGAAACCGATATCGACTACCTGCGCGGTGCCGCGCCGGCACCCCAGTTCCAACTCTGAGTCCAAGGAAGCCGCAATGATCCGCCGATCCCTCGCTATTGCGCTGGCCGCCGCACTGCTGCCCATGACCGCCTCTGCCGCCGACCTGCTGCAGGTCTACGAAATGGCGCGCAATGGCGATCCGCAGCTGTCTGCCGCAGAATCGACCCGTCTGTTCGACAAGGAAGGCGCCGTGCAGGCGCGTGCCGCACTGCTGCCGCAGATCAACGGCGAGGCGTCGCTGACGCAGAACCGCACCAACCCGAACCACGACATCAGCTCGAATTCGTACACCACCAAGAACCGCAACTACGGCGTCAACGCGTCGCAGACGCTGTTCAACTGGACCCAGATCTCCAACCTGCGTTCGCAGCGCGAGCTGAGCAAGGCCGCGGACTTCACCCTGGATTCGGCCAACGACGACCTGATCGTGCGCACCTCGGCGGCGTACTTCAACGTGCTGGTGGGCATCGAATCGCTCTCGGCCGCGGAGACCAACGAAGCGGCTGCGAAGAAGCAGTTCGACTTCGCCGACAAGCGCCTGGAAGTGGGCCTCGCCCCGATCACCGACGTGCATGAAGCGCGCGCCCAGTACGACCAGGCCCGCGCCAACACCATCGTGGCGCAGAACACCTTGGCCGATTCCTACCAGGCACTGACTGAGCTGACCGGCCAGCCGGTTACCGACCTGCGTGCGCTGCCGGCCGACTTCCGTCCGGAACTGCCGGCCAAGTACGCCACCGTCGACGAGCTGGTGAACCGCTCGGTCGAGCAGAACCCGGCGCTGAAGGCGCAGGAACTGAAGGTCAGCGCCGCGGAATCCAGCGTCCAGGCCGCACGTGGTGGCCACTACCCGACCCTGTCGTTGGGTGCCAGCGCCGGCCGCCAGGCCAGCTGGGGCGACGTGGTCGGCAGCGGCTCGAACTTCAGCCCGGATGCGCGCAGCAACAGCATCGGCCTGACCCTGAGCGTGCCGATCTTCTCCGGCGGCGCCACCCAGTCCGGCGTGCGCCAGGCCCTGGCCCAACGCGACATCGCCCAGGACGGCTACGAGCAGCAGAAGCGTGCCCTGGACCGCAACACCCGCAACGCCTACCAGACCCTGAAGGCCGGCATCAGCGAAGTGGAAGCGCGTCGCCTGGCCGTGGTCTCGGCGCAGAGCGCCTATGACGCCTCGCAGGTTGGCCTGGAAGTGGGTACCCGCACCGTGCTGGACGTGATCCAGAACCAGCGCATCCTGTTCGCGGCGCAGCTCGAATACGCCAACGCGCGTTACACCTTCCTGCAGAACCGGCTGCTGCTGGGCCAGGCGGTGGGCGTGCTGGATGTTGCCGAATTGCAGGACATCAACCGCCTGCTGACCCAGCAGGCGGCGACGCCGAGCACCACGGTCAACAACTGATCGCGGTGTAATGCGGAAACGAAAAAGCCACCCGGAAGGGTGGCTTTTTTGTACCGGACGCGATTATTTGTAGTAGTCGCTTCTACCACCCGGCTGCCGCTTGAACCGCCGATGGATCCACAGGTACTGGTCAGGCGCTTCACGCACCATCGCTTCAATGGCCTGGTTGACCCGCGCGGTATCCGCTTCAACGTCTTCGCTCGGGAAGTTCTCCAGCGGCGCACCAATCTTCAGGAAATACTTCCCACCTTCGCGTCGATGGAAGTACGGGATCACCGCACACCCGGTCATGCGCGCCAGCTGGTGCGTGGCCGTAATGGTCGAAGCGGTGTGCCCGAAGAACGGCACGAACACGGTGTCCTTGCCGCGCATGTCCTGGTCCGGCGCGTACCACAGAAAGCCGCCCTTCTTCAGATGCCGCACAGTGGCGCGGATGTCTTCGTTGGCATACATCGCCTTGGCGTAACGAAGCCGACCGAACTTCACCGCCCACTCGTACACCGGGTTGCGGTGCTTGCGGTACATGCCCGAAAGATCCACGTGGTCGCACAACAGCCGACCGCACATCTCCAGGGTCATGAAGTGGCCCGACACCAGCAGCACGCCACGGCCTTCGGCCTGCATGCGCTTGAGGTGTTCCAGCCCTTCCACCTCAACCTTGGGGCGGATGCTGTCGATGCTGCCCCACCAGGCACGGGCGAATTCGAAGATGCCCACGCCCAGCGCGTCGAAGCTGTCGCGCAGCAGGCGTTGGCGCCAGGCGTCGTCCTTTTCGGGGAAGCACAGCTTGAGGTTCACCTCGGCCGCGCGACGGCGGCTGCTGGCCACGTGGTAGGCCACGGTACCCACGCCACGGCCCAGCACACGCTGCAGGCCCCACGGGAGCCGGGCGATCACGAAGGCGGCCAGGATGAAGGCGAAGGTGGGCCAGTGCCGGGGATTGCGCAGGGACGGCCGGGTGGCGGTGGAAGCGTTATCGGACATGCCCCCGATTCTAAGTCATGCAGCGGCCGCGCATGTCTTTCCCGGTGCGGCTCCCGTATCCTCCGTACATGCGTAAAAGCCCTGTCGAATGGATCCTGCGCGGCCTGTATTCGGTCGTGCTGTACCTGCTGTTGCCAATCACCGTGTACCACCTGGTCTGGCGGGGTTTCCGGGTGCGCGAGTACTTCCAGCGCTGGGACGAGCGCTATGCCTCCTACCCGCATTCCAGCGCCCAGCCCCGGGTCTGGCTGCATGCGGTGTCCGTGGGCGAAGTGAACGCGGCCGCGCCGCTGGTCAACGCGCTGCGCCAGCTGCGCCCGGACATCCGCTGGGTGATCACCACCATCACCCCGACCGGCTCGGAACGCGTGCGCTCGCTGTGGGGCGATGCGGTGGACCACGTGTACCTGCCGTATGACGTGCCCGGCAGCGTCGGCCGCTTCCTGGGACATTTCAAGCCCAGCCTGGCGCTGATCCTGGAAACCGAGCTGTGGCCGAACCTGCTGTTCGGCTGCCGCGACCGTGGCATTCCGGTGTACATCCTCAACGCGCGCCTGTCGGCACGCTCACTGCGCGGCTACCGTCTGCTGCGCCCGCTGATCGGACGCACCCTGCGCACAGTGACCTGCGTGGCCGCACAGTCGGCCGACGATGCCGAGCGCTTCATCCAGCTCGGTGCCCTGCCCGAACAGGTGCAGCCGCTGGGCAACCTGAAGTTCGACATCGCCACCCCGAACGTGCGCGAGTTCACCGCCCACTTCCACGCGGCCGTGCCCGGCACGCGCCCGGTGTGGATCGCCGCCAGCACCCATGAGGGAGAGGAGCAGGCCACCATCGACCTGCACCGCCGCCTGCGTGCGGAGGTCCCCGGCCTGCTGCTGCTGTGGGCGCCGCGCCATCCGGAGCGGTTCCCCCGGGTCGAAGCGCTGGCCCGCGAACAAGGCTGGAAGGTCAGCACGCGACGCCAGCAGCAGTGGCCGCAGGCCGACAGCGATGTGTTCGTGATCGATACGCTGGGCGAGCTGATGGCGTTCTACGGCTGCGCGCAGGTCGCCTTCGTCGGTGGCAGCCTGCAGCCGATCGGCGGGCACAACCTGCTGGAGCCGGCCGCGATGGGTACCGCCACGGTGACCGGCCCGCACCTGCACAACTTCTCCGAGATCTCCCGGCGCATGCGCGAAGCCGGCGCGGTGATGATTGCCGATGACGTGGCCGGCGTGGGCGACGCCCTGCTCGCGCTGCTGCGCGATCCGCAGGCCCGCGAAGACATGGCCAGTGCCGGGTGCGCGCTGGTCAGCAATGGTCGCGGTGCGTTGAAGCGCACGGTGGAATTGATAGCCCCGAAACTGCCGCCGCCGCTGCGGTAGAACCACGCCCTGCGTGGCTCTACCGGGTCTGTTCGTCGCTTGCGAGCAGGCTGCCTGCGTACAACGCGGCCAGCAACAGGGTCAGACCGCCCCAGAAGGTGGAATAGAACGCCAAGTGGGTGTTGAGCGGGAACACGGTGACCGCCAACGCGAGCATCGCAGGCCGCGCGCGTTCGCGCGCTTCCTTCGGTGCGAAGCGCCAGGCGCGCCACGCCTGCGCTGCGGCGGCCAGCCACAACAGCAGGCCCAGCACGCCGGTTTCCGCCAGGATCTCCAGAAGGATCTGATGCGCATGCAGCGCCGGGCCTGCGCCCCACACTTCCTGCGCTTCCGGGCGCGGATTGCATTCCGGGTACGCGTCGCGGAAACCGCGGGCACCTACGCCGTTGATGGGATGCTCCTCGATCATGCACCCGGCCGCCGCCCAGATCTGCGCGCGTCCAGACAATGCCTGGTTGACGCCATCGGTCTCGCCTTCCCACGCCATCGCCGTGCGCTCCAGGCGATCACGCACCTGCGACGAACCCACGCCCAGTCCAATCGCCACGACCAGCCCCACTGCCACGCAGGCCAGCAGCCCGCGTGCACCGAGCAGGCGCCAGCCCGAGAACACCAGCACCAGCGCATAGGTCAGCCATGCCGCGCGCGAACCCGCCATGACCAGCACCACGCCCAGCGCCGCAGCCGCCACCATCCAACCCCAGCGACCAAACCGCGACGCTACCGCAAACAACAGGAACGGCGACAGACTCGCCAGTACCTGGCCGAACTTCAGGTTGCACGGGCCCAGCACGCCACTCAACCGATCCGCCGCCGCCATTTCCGCCGGCGGGCACAACCCATGGCCACTGATCGCCCACTTCAACTGATCCATCGACCAGAACAACGGGCTGGTGCCGAACGCGGCCTGCGCCAACCCATCCAGTGTCCAGACCCCGGTGATCACCGCAATGCCCTTCAAGGTCAGCGCGCGTCGCTCCGGCGTGGCCACGGCAATCGCCACCAGCCACATGAAAGGCAGGTAGCGCAGCCCGGCCGCCGTTTTGCGCCACGCCGTGCCCGGGTCGATCGCATCGAAGGCGGAAAACGCCTGCGGCAGCCAATAGCCCAGGAACAGGATGCTGGTCAGCGCCCATGCCGGACTACTGAGCATGCGCTGCTTGCCCTGCAGGCGCAGCTGCACCATGCGCGCGGCGGCATAGATCGCGCCCAGCCCCAGCACGGTTTCGGCTATGCCAGGCAATGGCAGCAGCGCCACGAAGGCGATCACCCACCACGGCGCCCAGCGGCCCGCACGGAAGCCCGGCGAACCCGGCGCCTTCAGCGGCTCAGCCAGCGAGGGAGGAATAGAGCTGGAGCGTGTCACGTTGCATCGCCTGCAGGGTGAACGGAATACGCGAAGGCAGCGCCGGCGGCTGCGCCAGCAACTGCAGCGCACGCGCCAGCAGGGCCTCGGCGTCGCCCAAGGGTACCGCGCCCGATGGCTGGAGTTGTTGCAGGAGCTCACCCACGCCGCCATGGTTCCAACCCAGTACAGGTCGGCCCACCGACAGCGCTTCGACCACGGTGCGGCCAAATGCTTCGGGTTTGTCTGAAAGTTGCAGGACCAGATCGCTGGCGCCATACGCCTCGGCAATGCGCGAGGTGGGCGGCGTCATCAGCAACGCATCGGCGATGCCCAGCTGGCGTGCCTGCGCCTCAAGCGCTTCCACATAGCGTTCGCGCCCCGGCTCGCGGGTGCCCGGCATCCACAGCCTGGCCGGTACGCCGGCGGCATGCAGCCCGGCCAGCAGCGTCAGCGCGTGGCCATGGCCCTTGAGGCGGGTGCCACGGCCAGGCAACAGCAGCAGCGGCGCATCGCCGGACAACGCCGGGTGCTGCGCGGCCACCGCCAGCCGTGGGCGACGGTCCTGCCGGCCCACGCGCGGGAACTGCGCCACGTCCACGCCGCGCGGAATCACCTGCAGGCGTTCGGCCGGCACGCTCGGGTAATGAGTGCGGACAAACTCGCGCACGGCGTCGGACACGCAGATCACCCGCTCGCCACTGGTCATCACCGCACTGTAGCGGCTGGGCGAATTCAGGCCGTGCACCGTGGTAACCCAGTGCGGACGCGTAGCGGCAGGCAGGTTGCGCACCGCATACAACCCCAGCCAGGCCGGCAGCCGCGAGCGTGCATGCACGATGTCCGCGCCGGTTTCCGCCAGCAGGTTGCGCAGCGTGCGCACGTGGCGCAGCGTCCACAGCGACTTGCGGCCGATGTCCAGGGTGAGGTGTTCGGCACCACTGGCCAGCAGTGGTTCCACCAGCCGGCCACCGGCCGACACCACGATCGCGCGGTGCCCGGCCGCGACCAGCGCGGCGGCAATTTCCAGGGTGGAGCGCTCGACCCCGCCGGAGTGCAGCGCCGGCAGCAGCTGCACCACGGTCAGTCGGCGCATCCGGTCGTGCCTGCTCAGTCGGCCAGCACGAAGACCGAACCGCAGTACGGGCACGCGGCTTCGCCGCTGGGCTCGTCTTCGATCGGCAGGTACACGCGCGGGTGCGAGTTCCACAGCGCCATTTCCGGCGTCGGGCAGCTCAGCGGCAGGTCGCTGCGGTGCACGGTGTAACGCTTTTCAGCATTGGCGGGCGCGGTGGCGGTATGGCTCATGGCGTGGACACGAAAGGGATTGCGAGGGCGTCGATTCTAGCACCCGGGGCGTACCGCGCGCCGCCGCCGGTCCAGCGCGCGGGTTCCGGGCGAAACCCACGAAATGCGATTTTCCGGGGTTTAGATCGAACTAATTTCACTTGCGGAGCCGCGCCGGGTGTTGCAGGATCGGACGCGTTCCGATCAAACACCCGATCGCATGGCCCGTCCCCCGCCGGACCTGCATCG
Organism: uncultured Stenotrophomonas sp.; assembly: GCF_963519125.1. Classification (GTDB taxonomy): domain Bacteria; phylum Pseudomonadota; class Gammaproteobacteria; order Xanthomonadales; family Xanthomonadaceae; genus Stenotrophomonas. The sequence continues at coordinate 37,649 of NZ_CAUQLJ010000006.1, forward strand.
CTTCGACTGCCCTCCCCGGGCGGCCGGCGCGCTGCTGTCTGCCGAGGTCGCCGATGCGGGCTTGCCCTGCCGCCTGTCCCACCCGGGAGATCCCTGCATGACCCTGCCGCACCCCCGTCCTGCCCGCCGCGCCCTGCTTCCGCTCGCGCTTGCCCTGGCCTGTTCGCCCGCCTTCGCGCAGGGCCTGCAGACCTCGTTCGAGCCGGGTGAACCGGCCCCGCAGGCCAGCCAGAACGGCGTGCAGGTGAAGATCGGCGCAGGCCCGACGGCGCCTTACGCGGCCAAGCCGGGGGTCGGTTACAGCGGCCTGCATGCCCTGCACTACGCCAGCGCCGGCGGCACCGCGAGCACCCAGCTGTTCGCCACCGACGTGACCGTCGATGCCGATACCACCCTGTCCTGGCTGGTGCTGCCGGAAATCGTCGGGGACGACACCGTGGCCTCCACCTACGTCTCGCTGGACCTGGTGCTGGACGACGGCAGCCGCGTCTCGGCCAGCGACGCACGCGACATTCACGGCATCGCGCTCGGCGCCAAGGCCCAAGGCGACTCCAAGACCCTGTACCCGCAGCAGTGGGCGCACAAATCAGTGCGCCTGGGCGACGTGCCCGCCCTGCGCGGTCGCCGCGTGGTCGGCGTGGAGCTGGCCCTGGCCAGCACGGCAAACGCCCCGGTGTCGGGCTGGATCGACGACGTGCGCCTGGACAGCCAGCCGCGCACCGTGCCGACCCGCGCGTCCGACTGGGTGCTCACCACCCGTGGCACCCAGGCCAATGGCACCTTCTCGCGCGGCAACAACTTCCCCGCCACGGCGGTGCCGCATGGCTTCAACTTCTGGACCCCGGTCACCGACGCCGGCGCGCTGAACTGGCTGTACCGCTGGAACGAGCAGAACAACGCCGCCAACCGCCCGCAGCTGCAGGCGCTGGCCCTGAGCCACCAGCCCAGCCCGTGGATGGGCGACCGCCAGACGTTCCAGGTAATGCCCTCGGCCAGCCGTGGCGTGCCCGAGGCCGACCGCGCCAAGCGCGCCCTCGCCTTCGACCGCGACAACGAAAGCGCGCGCCCGTATCGCTATGCGGTGCGTTTCGACAACGGCATCGCCGCCGCCATTGCGCCGACCGACCATGCCGCCCTGTTCCAGTTCGACTTCCCGAAGGACGGCGACGCCAACCTGCTGTTCGACAACGTGGATGCGCGGGGCGGGCTGACCCTGGACGCGACCACGCAGACCCTGTCCGGCTACACCGACGTGCGCAGCGGCCTGTCCAACGGCGCCACCCGCATGTACGTGGTCGCCAGCTTCGACACGCCATGGCGCAGCAGCGGCCGCATCGACAGCGGCCGTCCCACCGGTTACATCAAGTTCGACCTTGGCAGCGACCGCCGCGTGAACATGCGCATCGCCACCTCGCTCATCTCGGTGGAGCAGGCCCGCCACAACCTGGCGCTGGAGCTGTCCAGCGACGACACCCTGGACAGCGTTGCAGCGCGCGCGCAGGACGCCTGGGACCAGCGCCTTGCCCGCTTCGACATCGGCCAGGCCAGCGACGACCAGAAAACCACGCTGTATTCCAGCCTGTACCGCCTGTACCTGTACCCGAACTCGGGCTTCGAAAATGCAGGCACCGCTGCGGCACCGGACTGGCGTTACGCCAGCCAGGCCAGCGCCGAGGACAACAACACCGACGGCAGCGCCTCGCGCAGCTTCGCGCCGATCCGCGACGGCAAGGTGTACGTCAACAACGGCTTCTGGGACACCTTCCGCACCACATGGCCGGCGTATGCGCTGTTTACTCCGGACGACGCCGGCGCGCTGGTGCAGGGCTTCCTGGAGCAGTACCGCGCCGGCGGCTGGGTGGCGCGCTGGTCCTCGCCGGGCTATGCCGACCTGATGGTGGGCACCAGCTCCGACGTGGCCTTCGCCGACGCCTACCTCAAGGGCATCACCGGCTTCGACCCGGACGAGGCCTACAAGGCCGCACTGAAGAACGCCACGGTGGTGCCGCCGGATCGCCATGTCGGCCGCAAGGGCATGGACCGCTCCACCTTCCGAGGCTACGCCAGTGCGGACGTGCACGAAGGCATGTCCTGGACGATGGAAGGCGCGCTCAACGACTTCGGCATCGCCAACATGGCCGAGGCGCTGGCCAAGCGCGCCGGCACTGCCGCCGCGCGTGAGCGTTACGCCACCGAAGCGGCGTACTTCCGTGCGCGCGCCGGTGTGTACAGCACCGTGTTCGACCCCGCCGCCGGCTTCTTCCAGGGTCGCAACGAAGACGGCAGCTGGCGCGTGGATGCGAAAAAATACGACCCGCGCGTGTGGGGCCACGACTACACCGAATCCAACGGCTGGACCTTTGCCTTCACCGCCGCGCACGACGGCGAAGGCCTGGCCGGCCTGTACGGCGGCCGCGCCAAACTGGCCGAGAAGCTGGATACGTTCTTCAGCACGCCGGAAACCGCAGACCCGGCCTTCTCCGGTTCCTACGGCGGCACCATCCATGAAATGACCGAAGCGCGCGACGTGCGCATGGGCATGTACGCGCACAGCAACCAGCCCTCGCACCACATTCCGTGGATGTACCTGTACGCGGGGCAGCCGTGGAAGACCCAGCAGCATGTGCGCGAGATCCTGTCGCGCCTGTATGTGGGCAGCGAGATCGGCCAGGGCTACCCGGGCGATGAAGACAATGGCGAGACCTCGGCATGGTACGTGCTGGCCTCGCTGGGCCTGTACCCGCTGCGCATGGGCTCGCCGGAGTATGCGATCGGGTCACCGGCGTTCAAGCATGCCAAGGTGGAACTGCAGGGTGGCGCGGTGCTGACGGTGAACGCACCGGAGAATTCGGACCGCAACATCTACGTGCAGTCGCTGAAGATCAACGGCAAGCCGTGGACCCGGACCTGGGTGCCGCACGATGTGATCGCCAAGGGCGCGACGCTGGACTTCGAGATGGGTCCGGCGCCGTCCAAGTGGGGCACGGGGCCGGATGATGCGCCGCGCTCGCTCACCGCAAGGGGTGAGCGCCCGGCGATCCTGCATGACCTGTTGGGCAAGGGCGCGCGGGCGACGGCGGAGAATGGGCGCGAGCTGGCGGCGCTGATCGATGATGACGCAGGTACGGTGGTGCCGTTTGGTGGCGCGGGGACCGTGGTGTTCACCGGCGTGGCCGAGGGTGCGCCGACCATGTACACGCTGACCAGCGGGAATTCGGCGATCAAGGGGGCGAAGTGGACGCTCGAGGCGCGCAAGGCAGGCGGCGCATGGACCACCCTGGATCAGCGTACGGGTGAGAGCTTCGAGTGGTCGCAGCAGACCCGGCCGTTCCGGATTGCCAAGCCGGGCCAGTACGCCGAGTACCGGTTGCGGGTGGAAGGTTCCGGGCGGGCGCAGTTGGCGGAAGTGGAGCTGTTGGCGCCTTGATGGGCTGAACGGGCTGGGACCGCCTGGGACACGCGTGGCGTGTCGCTACGCGGCGGCCACCGTAGAGCCGGGCTCTGCCCGGCTCCACGGCATGCCCGGTTTACCGCGCGCCTACCAGGCCGGCGTACAACGCGAACAGCTGCTTGAAGTACCGCTTTGCAGGACGAATGCGCATGGCGCCATTCCAGGGGGGAGGAAGTGGTCGGGCCCGGGGTGGCAGGGTCTCAAAGACCACCGCCAAGCCGGGCCGCGTGGGCATATTGGGCCAGCGCGAGGTTGCACCCGGGTTACGGTGCGGCTGCGGGGACATGGCAGAACGTCAAATGCAAAAGGGATCGGTGCGTCGCACCGATCCCTTCTTCAAGGTCTACCGACCAGCGGTCGGTAGCCACCACGTAAGTGTTTCGCTGCGCGAAACAGGAACGTGCGCTGCACGTTCCACGCTGGAACCGAAAAAGGCCTTAGGCCTTTTCCGCCTCCAGCGTCTTCCTGATTTGCGCATCCACCGCCGCAATGGCGGTCATGTTCAGCACGCGACGCGAGGTCGCGCTGGTGGTGAGGATGTGCGCCGGCTTGGCCACGCCCATCAGGATCGGACCGATCGCCACGCCGTCGGTGAACACGCGCACCAGGTTGTAGGCGATGTTGGCCGCTTCCAGGTTCGGCAGCACGAACAGGTTGGCGCGGCCCTGCAGGGTCGAGCCCGGCAGCAGCTTCTGCCGCAGCGCTTCGTCCCACGCGGTGTCGCCCTGCATTTCACCGTCCACGTTCAGACGCGGGTTGCGCTTGAGCAGCAGCTCACGCACCTGGCGCATCTTCAGCGCGTCCTTCGAATCATGGCTGCCGAAGTTGGAGTGCGACAGCAGCGCCACCTTCGGCTCGATGCCGAACAGCTTCATGCGGTAGGCCGCCTGCAGGGTCGCTTCGCACAGCTGCTCGGCGGTCGGGTCTTCCTGCACGTGGGTGTCCACGAAGAAGAACACGCCCTGCTGGTTGATCACGCCGGTCATCGCCGAGGTCGAGGTGACCTTCGGCTCCAGCGGCAGCACGCTGCGCACGTAGCCCAGCTTCTTGTGGAAGCGGCCGACGATGCCGGTCAGCATCGCATCGGCTTCGCCACGGGCCACCATCACCGCCGCGATCAGGGTCGGGCGCGAACGCATCAGGTTCTTCGCCGCGGCCACGGTCACGCCACGGCGGCCGGTCAGGCCGTGGTAGTACTGCCAGTATTCGTTGAAGCGCGGGTCGTCGTTGATGTTGGTGACTTCAACGTTCTCGCCGATCTTCAGGCGCAGGCCGAGGCGCTCGATGCGCGATTCGATCACTTCCGGGCGGCCGATCAGGATCGGGTGCGCCAGGCCGTCGTCGACCACGTTCTGCACCGCCTGCAGCACCACTTCCTCTTCGCCTTCAGCGTACACCACGCGCTGCTTGTCGCTGCGCGCGCGGTCGTAGACCGGCTTCATCATCAGGCTGGTGCGGTAGACGAACTGGGCCAGCTTGTCGCGGTAGGCGCCCATGTCGTCGATCGGGCGCGAGGCCACGCCCGAGTCCATCGCGGCCTGGGCCACGGCGGCCGACAGCTCCACCAGCAGGCGGCGGTCGAACGGGCGCGGAATCAGGTATTCACGGCCGAAGCTCGGGGTCTCGCCGCCGTAGGCCGAGCCCATGTCGGTGGCCGCACGACGGGCCAGCGCGGCGATGGCGCGCACGCAGGCGATCTTCATTTCCTCGTTGATCGCGGTCGCGCCGACGTCCAGCGCACCGCGGAACAGGTACGGGAAGCACAGCACGTTGTTGACCTGGTTCGGGTAATCCGACCGGCCGGTACCGATGATCGCGTCCGGACGCGCAGCGCGCACCAGTTCCGGCATGATTTCCGGGGTCGGGTTGGCCAGCGCGAAGATCACCGGGTCCGGCGCCATCGTCTTGACCATCTCGGCGGTCAGGATGCCCGGTGCCGACAGGCCCAGGAAGATGTCCGCGCCGTCGACGATCTCGGCCAGGGTGCGCTTGTCGGTGTTGCGCGCATAGCGCAGCTTTTCCGGGTCCAGGTCGGTACGGCCGGTGTGGATCACGCCCTCGCGGTCGAAGGCCAGGATGTTCTCCGGCTTCAGACCCAGCTGCACCAGCATGTTCACGCAGGAAATGCCGGCCGCGCCCATGCCCGTGGTCGCCAGCTTCACTTCTTCGATCTTCTTGCCGGTGATCGCCATGGCGTTCAGCACCGCGGCACCGACGATGATCGCCGTGCCGTGCTGGTCGTCATGGAACACCGGGATCTTCATGCGCTCGCGCAGCTTGCGCTCGACGATGAAGCACTCCGGTGCCTTGATGTCTTCCAGGTTGATGCCGCCGAAGGTCGGCTCCAGCGAGGCGATGATGTCGACCAGCTTGTCCGGGTCGTTCTCGTCCACTTCGATGTCGAACACATCGATGCCGGCGAACTTCTGGAACAGCACGCCCTTGCCTTCCATCACCGGCTTGCCGGCCAGTGCGCCGATGTTGCCCAGGCCCAGCACCGCGGTGCCGTTGGAGATCACCGCCACCAGGTTGCCGCGGGCAGTCAGCTCGCTGGCCTGCTGCGGATCGGCCTTGATCGCTTCACAGGCGTACGCCACGCCCGGCGAATACGCCAGCGACAGGTCGCGCTGGGTCAGCATGGGCTTGGTAGCGGAAACCTTGATCTTGCCGGGCGGAGACATCCGGTGGTAATCGAGGGCGGCCTGTTTGAAATCTTCGTTGGACATCGATGTGGGTTACATGAATGGGCAGAAGGGACAGGGGATCATACCCCCGTTGGAGCGGTCGGACCTGTCGCTATGCTGTCGCAGTGATGCTGCGACCGCACAATTCCATGGCGTATGCGACGTTACCAGAGCACAGCTTCGGCGCTGGCGATGACAGCCGTGGGACGCCTTGAAACGCTGCGGGGCCGTGCCACTGTCGTGACCGGCCCCGCAGTACCACACACCCGGATCAGCCCTTGGCGGGCAGCGCCTCGGTCATTGCCAGCGGCACGGCATCGATCAGCGGCGGCAGTTCGCTTTCGCGGCCATCCAGCGCCAGCTGCAGGCGGTTGCGGTCCAGCGCCCCCTCCCAGCGCGAGACCACCACGGTGGCCACGGCATTGCCGATGAAATTGGTCAGCGAGCGGCATTCGCTCATGAAGCGGTCCACGCCCAGGATCAGCGCCATGCCGGCCACCGGCACTTCCGGCACCACCGCCAGGGTCGCGGCCAGGGTGATGAAGCCGGCACCGGTAACGCCAGCGGCACCCTTGGAGCTGAGCATGGCGACCAGCAGCAGGGCGATCTGGTGGCCCAGGGTCAGTTCGGTGTTGGTGGCCTGGGCGATGAACAGCGCGGCCAGGGTCATGTAGATGTTCGTTCCGTCCAGGTTGAACGAATAGCCGGTCGGGACCACCAGGCCCACCACCGACTTGCTGCACCCGGCGCGTTCCATCTTCTCCATCAGCGACGGCAGCGCCGACTCCGACGAGGAGGTACCCAGCACCAGCAGCAGTTCGGCCTTGAGGTAACGCGCCAGCTTGAACACCGAGAAGCCGCACAGGCGGCAGACCAGGCCCAGGATCACCGCCACGAACAGGAACGCGGTGAGGTAGAACGAGCCCACCAGCCAGGCCAGGTTGATCAGCGAGCCCACCCCGTATTTGCCGATGGTGAAGGCGATGGCACCGAACGCACCGATCGGCGCGGCCTTCATCAGGATGTGCACCAGGCGGAACACCGGGGCGGTCAGCGCCTCCAGGAAGGTCAGCACCGGGCGACCCTTTTCGCCCACCAGGGCCAGCGAAATACCGAACAGCACCGCCACGAACAGCACCTGCAGGATGTTGCCATCCACGAACGCACTGACCAGCGTGGCCGGAATGATGTCCATCACGAACCCGGTCAGGGTCAGCTCATGGGATTTCTCCACGTAGCTGTGCACCGCGGTCTGGTCCAGGTCGGCCGGGTTGATGTTCATGCCCGCACCCGGCTGCACCACGTGCGCCACCACCATGCCCACGATCAGCGCCAGGGTGGAGAAGAACAGGAAGTACGCCATCGACTTGGCAAACACCCGGCCCACGGTACGCAGGTGGGTCATGCCGGCAATGCCGGTGACGATGGTCAGGAAGATCACCGGGGCGATGATCATCTTCACCAGCTTGATGAAGCCATCGCCCAGCGGCTTGAGCGATTCGGCGAAGGCCGGCTCGTAATGGCCAAGGATGGCGCCCAGCACGATCGCCACCACCACCTGGAAATACAGCTGGCGATAGAACGGCAACGGCTTGGCTGCCAGGGGGGCAGCGGTGGGAATGTGCATGGGAAACTCCGGCAGTGTCACGGGGATGCCGGCCGCAGGGGGCGGCATCGGGCGTGGTCTTTTTACGCCGGCTGCATCGCCACGCAGATAACCTATTGGTACTAGCCCCCCTGTTCAGCTAGTCCCAGTGCCTACACTGCAACGGCACCGCGCCCCCACGGCGGCGGGTGGCCGTGTCGTTCCGGGCCTTGTGGCCCCTCAGTTTTCCCGCTCGCGGCCGTTCTTGTACTGCCCCACTTTTTTGAAGCCAGACCCACTCCATGCGCCTGACCCCCCTGTTTGTTGCACTGACCGCCCTTTCCGCCCCACTCGCTGCGTCCGCCGCAGACTGGGACAACTGGCCCACCAAGGTAGCCTTCAGCGACGGCACCGAACTGGCCGCCACCGGCAATATCGCCTACGACCTCAACGACTTCTCCGGCAACAACGCCTTTGAAGACGACGACGCCGTGCGCCGCAAGGAATTCGGCGCCACCCTGAAGAAGAAGGGCGTGTACGACGCCATGGTGTATTACGACTTCCAGTCCGACACCTGGCTGGACGTGTTCTTCCGCTTCGAGAGCAAGGCGCTGTTCGGCAAGGACGTCGGCCGCTTCCGCTTCGGCTACATGAAGACCCCGGTCGGCCTGGACGCCAACACCTCCTCGCGCGCCGGCAGCTTCGTGGAAACCGCCCTGCCCGTGCAGGCGTTCTACGCCGGCCGCCGCACCGGTGCCGAATGGGTGCTGGAGCGCCCGGCCTACCTGATGCAGGTCGGCGCCTACGGTGGCAAGGATCTGCAGGGCGACAACCCGGGCACCACCCAGGCCGTGCGCGGCGTGTGGACCCCGGTGAAGGCACCCGGCGACGTGATCCACCTCGGCCTGGCCTATTCGCAGGAAAACCCGCGCGGTTACAGCGACGGCCGCGATGTGCACCATGAAGCCAGCGCCCGCCTGCGCGCCCGCCCGGAAGCCGGCCTGACCGACATCCGCCTGGTCGATTCCGGCGCGCTGGTCACCGCCGACCAGATCCGCCGTACCGGCGTGGAAGGTATCTGGATCCGTGGTCCGTTCTCGGTGCAGGCCGAAGCGCTGCGCACCACCGTCACCCGTGACGGCAAGCCGGACTACACCGGCGACGGCCAGTACGCCATGGCCAGCTGGATCGTCACCGGCGAATCGCGGCCGTACAACGCCGGCGCCGTGGCCAACGTGAAGCCCGCCCACAACTACGGCGCGGTGGAACTGCTGGCCCGCTACAGCCGCATCGACCTGGACGACGCCGACGTGTTCGGTGGCCGCCAGCACGACTGGACCGTGGGTGCGAACTGGTACCTGACCAGCCACTTCAAGTTCCAGGCGAACTACGTGTGGGCTGATGCCAGCCGTCGCGGCGTGCGGACCAAGCCGGAAATCTTCGAACTTCGGGCGCAGGTTCACTTCTGATGTCGCGCGGCGGGTGCACGCAACGTGCACCCGCCGGTACACCGTAAACTGACGCCATGTATCGCGTCTCCCGCTACCGCCCGCTGCTGCTGACCCTGCTGGTCATGGTGGGCGGGACGCTGCTGGCCGGCCTTGTTGCCGGCCGTTACGCGCAAGAGCGCGCCCTTGCGGCCGAAAGCACGCAGGTGCGCCGCCAGCTCGACCTCTACGCCCAGACCCTGCAGCAGCGCATCGACCGCTTCGGCACCCTGCCGCAGGTGATGGCGCTGGACCCGGACCTGCAGCAGGCATTGCGCCAGCCGCTGGATGATGCGGCGCGCCAGCGTCTCAACCTGAAACTGCAGCAGGCCAACAACGTAACCCGTGCCTCCACCCTCACGCTGATCGACCGCCATGGCGTAGCGGTGGCCGCCAGCAACTGGGACCAGCCCACCACCAACGTGGGCGAAGACTACAGCTACCGGCCCTATTTCCAGCAGGCCATGGCCAAGGGCAGCGGACGCTTCTACGGCATCGGCATGACCACCGCCGTGCCGGGATACTTCCTCTCGCAGGCGATCCGCGACACCGACGGCAGCGTGCTCGGCGTGATCGCGATCAAGATCGAACTGCGCGCGCTTGAGCAGGAATGGCTGCAGAGCCCCGACATCGTGATGGCCAGCGACGCGCACGACGTGGTGTTCCTGTCCAACCACGATGACTGGCGCTACCGCCTGCTGCGCCCGCTGGCGCCGGCCGAGCGCCGCGAAATGCTCGCCACCCGCCAGTACGCCGACCGCACGCTGCAGCCGCTGCGTGCGCGCACGTTGAATCTGCTGGAGGACGGCGGCCGCATGGTGCGGCTGGAACAACCCTCCCTGCCCCGCCCGGTGCTGTGGCAGACCTATGTACTGATCGACCCGCACTGGAAGCTGCACCTGCTGCACGACGCCGGCGCCAGCGCCGCCGTGGGCCGCAGCACCGCACTGGCAGCCGGTGGTATCTGGCTGGCGCTGTGCTTCCTTACCTTGTTCGTGCAGCAGCGCCGCCGCCTTGCATCGCACCGCCAGCGCAGCCGCCTGGAACTGGAAGCGGTGCTGCAGCAGCATGCGCAGGAACTCCGCACCGCGCAGGACGGCATCCTGCAGGCCGCCCAGCAGGCCGACAGCGGCCTGGCCCGCAGCCTCGCCCACCTGCCGCAGGGCGTGGTGGTGATCGACAGCGAGCAACGGTTGGTGGCGTGGAATGTGCGGTACCTGGAACTGTTCCGTTTCCCGCCGGACCTCATCCAGGTGGGCCGCCCGATTGAAGAAGCGTTCCGCTTCAACGCCCGCCGCGGCCTGCTCGGCCCAGGGCCGATCGACGAAGCCATCGAGCGTCGTCTGAACCACCTGCGCAGCGGCCGCCCGCACATGCGCGAGAGCGAGAAAGACGACGGCACCGTGCTGGAGATCCGCGGCAATCCGCTGCCGGATGGCGGCTTCGTCACCAGCTACGCCGACATCACCGCCTACAAGAACACCGCACGCGAACTGCGCTCGCTGGCCGACGCGCTGGAACACCGCGTGGCCGAACGCACCCGCGACCTGGACGAAGCGCGCCGTGAAGCCGAACGGGCCAACCGCTACAAGAGCCGCTTCGTGGCCTCGGCCGTGCATGACCTGCTGCAGCCGTTGAATGCTGCACGCATGTTTGTTTCGGTGCTGCGCGGCAAGTTAAGTGGCGACGCGCGCGAGCTGAGCGAGCATGTGGACGCCGCTCTGGCCGCGCAGGATTCCATCCTCAACAGCCTGCTGGATATCTCCCGGCTGGAATCGGGCACGCTGCAGACGCATGTGCGCGCGTTTGCGCTCTCGCCCCTGCTGGAAACTCTGGCCCGCGAGTTCGGCATCGCGGCGCAAAGCCGAGGCCTGCAGCTGGACTGGGTGGACACGCGCGCCGTGGTGATCAGCGATGAAGCGCTGCTGCGCCGCATCCTGCAGAACTTCCTTTCCAACGCACTGCGCTACACCCCACGCGGGCGTGTATTGATCGGCTGCCGGCGCGTGGGCGACCAGCTGCGGATTGAAGTGCACGACCAGGGTCCGGGCATTCCAGAGAGCCTGCAGGGTGAGATCTTCGAAGAGTTCCGCCGGCTCGACGATGGCGTGGATCAGGAGCGCGGCGCTGGGCTGGGGTTGGCGATTGTGGAGCGCATCGGCCGCCTGCTCGGCCACCGCATCAGCCTGCGCTCTACCTTGGGTCAGGGCAGCGTGTTCGCGGTAACCGTGGCGCTGGGCGATGCGGCGGCGATTCCTGCGCCAGCACCCGCGGCCGTGGCCCCGGTCGACGCTGGCGATGACAGCCCGCTGCGCCAGTGCCGGGTATGGAGCATCGACGACGACCCGCGCGTGTGCGCCGCCACCCGCGCGCTACTGGAACGCTGGGGTTGTGTGGTGGAACTGGCGGACGGCCCGCAGGCTGCGCTGGAAATCGCCTCTACCTTCAACGTGCCGCAGCTGTTGCTGCTGGACGTACGCATGGGCCAGTGGCACGGGCCGGACCTGTACGAACAACTGTGCGAACTGTGGCAGGCGCGCCCGCCGGTGATCCTGGTCACCGCCGAACGCGACGACGCGCTGAAGGCACATGCAGCGGAAAACGGTTGGGGCTTCCTGTCCAAGCCTGTCCGCCCGCCGGCCTTGCGGGCGTTGATGACGCAGTTGCTGGTGCGGCACAGGGCATAAGGGATCAAAGCAACCGTGGCACTGCATTGGTAGGGTCGCACCCCAGTCGACTGCACGTAACGGTGATACGTGCGACGAAGGCATGACCTAAAATCAAAAACGCGCCTCTCCGCCGCAGGTCATGCCCTATCGATCGCACAACCATCGTCGGCGGTCGATTGGGATGCGACCCTACCGATCACGCCTGCCCATCGGCATCCGTCGCCCGACGCTGCCTCTTCGGCACATGATCCCGATACCGGTACGGCACCGGAATCGGCGTTTCATCCAACGTCAACGTGATCCGCTTCGGCTCCACCTCCACGATCACCTTCCCGCCCACCGGCAGCTCAAACCGCTCCATCCACATGCCACGCAACATCAGGCACGGAATGCGCCCACCGTCGGGCATTGGCACACCGCCTGGATGACTAAGCGATCCAATTCGCAGCGTATCCGGCACATACATGCCGATGCGGGTCTGGGGTTGCTCGGTTGAGGGAACTTCGGAATTCGAACGACGCATTTGCCACCTCCGTGGAAGTCCCCCTCGCCGGAATGGCGAGGGAGTCGGGAGGCTGAAACCGCTCGAAAACACACGGCATGACGTATTCCCGCGAAGGTGTTGTATTCCGCCACCCTCCCGACATGGGACGTCCACACTGTTGTTTTCGAGGAGTGTTCAGGCTCCGAGGCAACACCATGCGCCACGCCGTACGCAAAGTGAAATTGCTTGTTTGGAATGATATTGAGGTTTCGATAGGCACGCACTACTGAACGTCGTGATCGACACTCAATCGACGTAACGCGTGGCAATGCTTCGAAGGTCGAACGCCCTCAAGAGTTCAAGTCGCCTTCAACGGACGACAGCACATTTTTCACCCACGTGGAGTAGCGAACCCGCGCTCCACCCATACAGAAGAAGAGCGCTTGCCCGTCAACGCTTGCGCCTTCTCCCGCGCCGCGAAGCGTTGCGAATTACTTCTACCGGGTCTTCGTCATCCGCCGACGATAGATCGAATGGCCTTTTGCCAAGGCGGATGATGTTGCGAATTACGCCCAGCCAGGCATCTCCGAACAACAGTGACAGCGCTATCGCCGTATAGACCAGCAGAAAGAAGCCCGGGGCCACGATCATGCCGTCATCGGCGCCTTGGCATGTTGAGAGCTGGGTGCTTAGGTGTGCGATTACGACCAGCTCGGTTGACAGCAGGACGGCTGCTGCCACGCGAACGGCAATCACGTTGGCTTTGAACAGCCCTGTCCGCATGAAATCGAACTTCGAGTAGATCGCCAGGACCAGCAGGGAGAGCAGCCATGGCCAGAGGAAAGCGCCTGGGTACTGTTCCTGGTTGCAGGTCATGGTGAGCATTAGCTCGCCCAGGGCGAACAGGATGTAGACCGTACCAGCCAGCAGGGCGGTCCGGAGGCATTTTACGAAGATCTGTTCGCCGGTTAGCGGCATGGGGCTCTTCCTTGAGGTCGTTGCGGCTTTGTTTGATCGCAGACAGAGAAGCCTGTCTTCGGTTTGGATCATGCCCTATCGCGGCGGGGTGCAGGGTCGGCGGTCGACTGGGGTGCGACCCTACCGGTGCTACCCCACCGGTGCCGATTCCGGGGCCGTTGTCGGGGCTACCGGCGCCGGAAGTGGCCGGGCAGAGGCCGGCTCTACCAAGGGTGTGACGACGCAACTAACCGCAGAATACAGCTGCGCTCTACGTCAGGTCTGCGCCTGCGTCGCCTTCCGGTTCCAGCGCCTTTACCAGCACGGCGGCCTGGGTGCGGCTGTGGCATTCGAGCTTTTTGAGGATGGCCGTTACGTGCACCTTTACGGTGTTTTCGGCCAGGCCCAGTTCGTAGGCGATCTGCTTGTTGAGCAGGCCGTCTGCGAGGGAGAGCAGGACGCGGAACTGCTGCGGCGTGAGCTGGGCGAGGCGGGCTGCGAGCAGGGCGTCGGATTCGGAGCGCTCTGCGGCCATGGCGGGGAACCAGAGGCTGCCGTCGAGGACGGCGGCTACGGCCTGGCCGATGGTTTCTGCCGGGGCGGATTTTGGGATGAAGCCAGCGGCGCCGAACTGCTGGGCGCGGCGGATGACGCGGGGGTGGTCGTTGGAGGAGACGATGACCACCGGGATGTCCGGGTGCGAGCCGCGTACGTGCAGGAGTGAGGAGAAGCCCCGGGCGCCGGGCATGGTGAGGTCGAGGAGGACCAGTTCAATTTCCGGGTGCTGATTGAGGGCAGCCTCTAAAGCCTGGGCGCTGGCGACCTCGATGACCTGGACGGCCGGGAGGGCCTGCCGCAGGGAGTGGACCACGGCGGCGCGGAGTAGCGGGTGGTCGTCGGCCACGAGGATGGTGATTTCGCTCATGGGGGCATTGTAGGGGGCGCTTTGGGTTGGCGCGAAGAGCATCCACGCAGCGCGTGGATCTACCGGGGTGTTGCGCGTGGAGTTTCAGCGGGGCTGCGTGCTGCCCTTCCAGGCGTCCAGGAACTGCCGCCGCTTCAGACCATCCAGATAGACCAGCAACCCCGGGCCCAGCAGGATCGGGCGGTAGCTACGACCGGGCGTCGGGCTGCGCTGGTCGGGGATGATCGACATCAGCCTGGCTTCGCGCGAGAGCACCTGCTGGCCACGTGGTGAGAGCAGGTAATCGAGGAAGCGCCGTGCTTCGGTGGCGTTGTGGGCCGTGCGCGGGATCACAGCGGTGCGCAGCACCACCAGCGTGTAGTCCTCCGGTTCGACGATGCCGAGCGGGGCACCGGCATCAATGCGCGCCTGCGCGTACGAGCCCAGCACGTTGTAGACCAGCGAGAGCTGGCCGCTGCTTACCTTGTCCAGCAGAACGCCGGTGCGCTCCTCCAGCTGCACCTGGTTGTCGCCGAGTGCCCCAAGCAGCGCACCCGCCATGCTGCCGCGCTGACCGTCCTGCGTGGCGAGCAGGTAGCCCACGCTGCTGCGCTCTACGTCGTAAGTTCCCACCTTGCCTGCCAGCGGGGCGTCCGGGGCGCGCAACAGTTCAAGCAGCTGACTGCGGGTGCGTGGGACGCGGGCGGCTGGCAGGGTACGGGTGTTGTAGACCATCGCCACCGGTTCGTAGCTGATGCCGAAGGCTTCATGCCGCCACTGTGCCCACGAAGGCAGCGCTTCAGTCTGCGGCGAACGGTGCGAGAGGGCGTAGCCGTCGTTGACAAGCTTGGCCTGCAGGTCCATGCCGCTGCTGATCAGCATGTCCGGGCCGTCCGGGCGGTTCTTCTCGCGCAGGTACTGGGCGTACATGTCCTGGGTGATGACGTCTTCGTAGACGATCTCGGTACCCGGGTACAGGCGTTGGTAATCGGCGATGACGGTGCTGAAGACTTCGATGTCTGTCGAACCGTGGATGCGCAGTTCCGACGTGGCGGTGCCGTTGGCCGGGAAGCGCTGGATGTCTCCGGGTGCAGCCCACGCATGGCCACTGATGAGCAGCAGCGCCATGCCCAACGGGAGCATCACCCGCGCAAACGCGCCAGGAATGAGGGTAGTGCGCATCATGCGTGCAGCCTCGGCAAACGAATCGTGGCGACCAGCCCGCCACCGGGGCGGTTACTCAGGTCGATATGGCCGCCGTGGCTGTCCACCACGCGCTTGACGATCGCCAGGCCGAGCCCTGCCCCGCCGGCCGGGGCTTCTTCGCCGCGAGCAAAGCGCTCGAACACGCGCTCGGCGTCGCCGGGCGGAATACCCGGGCCATGGTCGGCAATGGTGATGACGCAGTGCTGCGCTTCTTCCGTGAGCGCCACCTGCAGCGGGCCATCGCCGCCGTACTTGATGGCGTTGTCGATCAGGTTCTTGATCGCTTCGCGCAGCAGCAGCGCATCGCCCTGCACACGGCTGGACGCCACGCCCACCGCCAGTTGCACGCGCGGGGTCGGCAGCGCCTGTGGCAGGGCTTCATGCAGGGCCTGATGCACGGTTTCCACCATGTCCACCGGGGCGAAGCGCTGCAGGTTGGAACGGTGGATGACGCTGGCGTCGCTGAGCAGCTGGTTGAGCAGGCGGCTCATGTGGGTGGCGTTGCGGTCGATGGCGACCAGGCTGCGGTGCATGTCTTCGGGGTCTTCGTCGTCCAGTGCGAGCTGCGCCTGTGCACGCAGCGCGGCCAACGGGGTGCGCATCTGGTGGGCGGCCTCGGCCATGAAGGCGCGCAGGGTTTCATTGCTGGTGGACAGGCGCGCCATGAAGCGGTTCAAGGCGGCGACCATCTGGTCCATTTCGCGCGGTACGCGGGCGTCCAACGGGCTCAGGTCGGACGGCTCGCGGCGAGAGAGTTCGCGCTCCACCTTCACCAGTGGGCGGAATGCACGATGTACGCCGAAGGCCACCAGTGCCAGCGACAGCAGCGAGAGCACGACGATGGCGATCAACGCGCGGTTGACGATCTCCTGCGCCACCGCTTCACGCGCCAAGCGTGTCTGGCCAACCTGCACCCGCACTTCAGCCTGGGCCGAGGGCGAGGAAACACGCCGCGACACCACCACGAACCGAACGGTTTCCCCGCTGTACTGCGCGTCGAACAACTGGGGTTCGTCGGTGGGCGTGCGCGGCGGTGGCGGCAGGTCTGGGTACCCGGTAACGGTGCGGCCACGCGCGTCATACACGCGGTAGAACACCCGGTCATCCGACGCCATCGCGAGCAGATCGAGCGAGGCATACGGCAGATCCACCTGCCACTGCGCGTCCACCAGCGCCACCGAATCGATGATGGACAGCGCGGAAGAAACCAGCAGATGGTCGTAGGAACGATTGGCGGCACGCTGGCCGTAGTCGCGCGCGGCGAACAACAACGCCACTGCAAACACTGCCAGCAGCACACCCAGGTACAGGGTGAGCGTGCGCCGCAGCGAGCTGGGCGCGCGGGTGTCAGCCTTGGGCATCAGGCGCGCCGTCGATGGCTTCGAGCAGGTAGCCGCTGCCGCGCACGGTCACGATGCGCAGCGGCGCATCAGCCAGCTTCTTCCGCAGGCGGCCGACGTAAAGCTCGATGGCATTAGGACCGGCCTCGTCGTCGAAGCCGAACAGGCCGTTGCCGATCTCATCCTTGCCCACTACATGGCCCAACCGGCCCATCAGGATTTCCAGAAGGCGGTACTCACGGTTGGGCAGTTCAATCGGCTGCCCATCAAGGCTTACCCGGTGCGAAGCGTTGTCGAACTGGAAGCCGCCAATCTGCACCACTTCGCTGGCCTGCCCGCGCGTGCGCCGCAGCAGCACGCGGCAGCGGGCTTCGAATTCGCGGAAGTCGAACGGCTTCCCCAGGTAATCATCCGCGCCCACGTCCAGCGCCTGCACGCGGTCTTCAATGCCGTCGCGCGCGGTGAGCATCAGCACCGGCGTGGCGTCGCCGCGCTCGCGCATGCCGGCCAGCACGCGCAGGCCATCAAGCTTGGGCAGGCCGATGTCCAGCACCACCAGGTCGAAACTCTGGTAGCGCAGCACGCTGGCGGCGGCCAGGCCGTCGCTCTGCCAATCCACCGCGTGGCCGCTGCGGCGCATGCGGCGAACGATGGCGTCGGCCAGGTCCGGGTTGTCTTCGACCAGCAGGATGCGCATGGGGCAGGAATGGGGAACGGTGCGGGAATCCTAGCGCGAGCGGCGTGTTTCGTGGGTTGCGCTGCGCTGCAACAGGCGCCGACAGGTGGATGACAGCTTCCCCGATCTAGGCTGCGCCATCGACAACCTGCGGGAATGCGCGGCACTGGTGCCCTGCCCTCCCACGCCATGTACCTGGGAGGGTTCATGCACCACCAACTCCTGCGCTGCCGCGGGCTGGCCGCCTGCACCCTGCTGTTGGCCGCAACCCCGGTCTGGGCGGCCGACGACACCGGCGAAGACCGCCCGGTCACCGCCACCCTTGGCGGCCGCCTGCACCTGGATTTCGCCGACTTCGACAACGATTCACGAGGCACCCCGAACAAGGACGACACCGAGATCCGCCGCGCCTGGCTGGACGTCTCCGGCAAGTTCTTCGTGGTGGACTACAAGCTGGAAGCGGACTTCTCCGGCGACCAGGTGGAAGCCAAGGACGTCTACGTCAGCCGCGACTTCAGCGGCGGCAAGCTCAGCATTGGCCAGTTCAAGCAGTTCTTCTCGCTGGACGACCGCACCGGCTCCAACTACGGCAGCTTCCTGGAGCGCGGCAACGCCGGCACCACGCTGGCGCCGCTGTACCGGCTGGGCGCGTCCTGGCAGGCCGCCAAGGGCGACATGACCTGGGCGGCCAGCGCCTACAGCCTGGAAAGCATCGACGCGTGGCAGGTGAAGGGCCGTGCCGCGGGTGGCCGCGCCACCTGGGCGCCCGGCGCCACGGCGGGCGACGTGCTGCACCTGGGCCTTTCGCTGGCCCACGAGCGCTACGACACGCCCGGCGCCAACGGCGTGCCGGCCCTGCGGATACGCCCGCGCCCGGCCGGGCACCTCTCCGACAACAGCCGCCTGACCCTGATCGACTTCTCGTCCGGCCGCGACACCGACGTGAACAAGTGGTCGCTGGAGTACGCGCAGGTGCAAGGCCCGCTCAGCTGGCAGGGCGAGTTCAGTGGCGCCACCTTCGATGACGGCAGCCAACGCGGCACCGTGGTTGCCGGCTACGGGATGGTGAGCTGGTTCGTGACCGGCGAGTCGCGCGGCTACGACCGCAAGACCGGGCGGTTCGCGCGCATCAAGGACATCCGGCACAAGGCCGGCGCGTTCGAGCTGGCGCTGCGCTATGACCAGATGCGCGGCGAGCAGTACCTGTTCGGCCAGCCGGACCTGATCGACGCACGCACCGAGGCGTGGACGCTGGGCGGCAACTGGTACATGCGCCCGAACCTGCGCTTCATGCTGAACCTGATCGACAGCCGCAACCGCGACCACCTGGCCGCAGCCACCGTGGACCACACCCGTGCGGTCACCGGCCGCCTGCAGTTCGATTTCTAACCCCCCTTGCAAGGAAACCCGCAGATGATGCTGAGCATCCTCGGTTTTGGCATGGTCATTACGTTCATGTATTTGATCATGAGCAAACGACTGTCGCCGCTGGTCGCGCTGATCACCATTCCCATCCTGTTCGCGCTGCTGGGCGGGTTCGGGGCGGGCATCGACCAGATGATGCTGGACGGCATCAAGAAGATCGCGCCCACCGGCGTGATGCTGATGTTCGCCATCCTGTACTTCGGCGTGATGATCGACGCCGGCCTGTTCGACCCGCTGGTGCGCATCATCCTGCGCCTGGTCAAGGGCGACCCGATGAAGATCGTGCTGGGCACGGCCGCGCTGGCGATGCTGATCTCGCTGGATGGCGATGGCTCCACCACCTACATGATCACCGTGTCCGCCATGCTGCCGCTGTACCAGCGCCTGGGCATGAACGCGTTGAACATGACCTGCGTGACCATCCTGGCCGGCGGCGTAATGAACCTCACCCCGTGGGGCGGGCCGACCGCGCGCGCGGCCACCGCGCTGCACGTGGACCCGGCCGATGTGTTCGTGCCGCTGATCCCGGCGATGGTGCTGGCGTGTGCTTCGGTGCTGCTGCTGGCCTGGTATCTGGGTCTGAAGGAACGCCGCCGCCTCGGCGTGGTGAAGCTGCCGAGCGGTGGCAGCTGGATGGATTCGAGCGTGTCCGATGACGGTTCGCTGCCGACCGTGGAAGATGCCGAAGACACCAAGCGTCCGAAGCTGCTGTGGGTGAACCTGGCCCTGACCCTGGCGCTGATGACCGCGCTGGTGATGGGCGTGCTGCCGATGCCGGTGCTGTTCATGGTCGGCTTCGCGATCGCGCTGGTGATCAACTACCCGAACCTGGCCGAGCAGCGCCGCCGCGTGGTCAACCACGCCGGCAACGTGCTGTCAGTGGTGTCGCTGATCTTCGCGGCGGGCATCTTCACCGGCATCCTCAACAACACCGGCATGGTGGAGGCGATGTCGCACAGCTTCCTGGCAGTCATTCCGGATGCGTGGGGCCCGTACCTGGCGGTGATCACCGCGCTGGCCTCGATGCCATTCACGTTCTTCATGTCCAACGACGCCTTCTACTTCGGCGTGCTGCCGATCCTGTCCGAGGCCGCCGGCAACTACGGCATCACCCCGGTGGAAATGGCGCGCGCCTCGCTGGCCGGCCAGCCGGTGCATCTGCTCAGCCCGCTGGTGCCTTCGACCTACCTGCTGGTTGGCTTGGCAAAGGTTGAGTTCGCCGACCACCAGAAGTTCACGTTGAAGTGGGCGGTGATGGTCTCGCTGGTGCTGATGTTCGGCAGCCTGCTGTGTGCGCTGTATCCCTTCGCGGCCTGATCCTGGAGCTATTGAAATGACTCTTCGCATTGCATACGTCACCAGTGGCATGGGCAGCGTGGGTACCGCCATCTGCCAGAAGCTTTCCCGCAGCGGCCACACGGTGGTTGCCGGCTGCGCGCCGAACTCGCCACGCATGGCCGGCTGGCTGCGCGAACAGCGCGAGCTGGGCTTCGACTTCATCGCCTCGGAAGGCAACGCGGCCGACTGGCAGTCCACGGTGGCCGCCTTCGCCAAGGTGAAGGCCGAAGTCGGTGAGATCGACGTGCTGGTCAACAATGCCGGTGGCAGCCGCGATGTGCTGTTCCGGCAGATGAGCCAGGATGACTGGAATGCGGTGATGGGCTCGAACCTGCATGCGCTGTTCAACATCACCAAGCAGGTGATTGATGGCATGGCCTCGCGCGGCTGGGGCCGGATCGTGAACATCGGTTCGGTGAGCGCGCACAAGGGCCAGATCGGCCAGGTGAACTTTGCTACTGCGAAAGCGGCGATGCATGGCTTCAGCCGGGCGCTGGCCAATGAAGTGGCCACGCGTGGGGTGACCGTTAACACCATCTCGCCCGGGTATATCGCCAGCCAATCGATCAGCAGCTTCCCGCCGGATGTGCTGGACCGCTTGGCTGGATCGGTGCCGATCCGGCGGTTGGGCAAGCCTGAAGAGGTGGCGAGCCTGTGCGCGTGGCTGGCATCGGATGACGCCGCGTATGTGACCGGGGCGGACTATGCCGTGAACGGTGGGCTGCACATGTTCTGAAGCGTAGGGACACGCCATGCGTGTCCGCGCTTCGTTCAGGCGACATGAACGCCTGATGGGCGTCTTCGGACGGGCTAAACGCCGGTTGGATTGTCCCAACCGGCGGTGCCGCGTCTTCGGATGCTTGGGCCGCGCTGCGCGCGGTGGACACGCATGGCGTGTCTCTACGAGTTGTTACGGGCCCATTGGGATTTGAAGCGGGTTACGTGGGTACCCGTTGTTACGTGCCCATTGGCGTCATCAGAATTCCGCGCTTAAGGTCATGAACAACTGTCGCGGCGCGCTGGCGTGGATCGCGTACCGGGTGCCATTCGGGTCGGTCGGCGCGAACGAACTCAATTGCCCCGCATATCGCTTGTTGGTCAGGTTGGTGGCATTGAGCGCCACCTTGACATCCCGCAGCCCCATCCCCGGCCCGAACGAATACCCCATGCCCGCGTCAAACGTGGTCACACCCGGCACCGACTGGTCGTTGGTATACGTGTAATACCGCTTGCCGGTGTACTTCCCCCGCAGGCTGGCGAAGAAGCCGTCCCGGTTCCAGCTGATCTCGCTGGACACCATCTGCTGCGGCGTATCCACAGTGATCTTCCCGGCCACCGGCACCACCACGCCACCCGAGATGTAATCATCCTTATAGGTGGTCTTGTTCCACGACACCGCGTTGTACCACTGGAGCCCCTCGACCGGCTTCAGGATGAAGGTCAGCTCCGCACCCTGGCTCTTCACCGAACCGACGTTGATGAAGCGCGTGATGCACTCTGGCCGCGTGCCTACCTCAATGCTCGTGCACGGGTTGAGTGACAGCAGGCGGTTGTCGAACATCACGTGGTAAGCCGCAATGGACGCCTGGTATTTCTCACCGAACGTACGGAAGCCTGCTTCCAGGGTGCGCGACTTCTCCGGCTCCAGGTCGTCCACACTGGCGGCGAAGGATTCCGGCGAGACCTGCAGCGGGCCGCCACTGCCGCCGCCGACGAACGCGGCGATGTTCTCCGCATAAGAGGCGAACACCTCATTGCGCTCGCTAAGCTTGAAACCGATACCTGCCTGCGGCAGCACCGATTCCTTCGCAGTGAGCGTGCCCGAGGCATAGTTGGCTTCGGTGCCCGGCTTTGAGACCGCCGTCATGCGGGTATTCGGGCTCTTGATGCCCACATCCACGGTCAGACGGTCATCCATGAAGCGCATGCGGTCCTGTACGTAGAACTGGCGCGTGCGGATGTCGTAGTCCTGGTCGAACAGGCGGCGGTTCGGGTAGTTCAGGTACCCATCGTCCAGGAACGGGCCGGTGATGTAGTAAAAGTTGCGCTCCACGTTGTGGTCGTTGCGCTCATACCACAGCCCTGCTTCCAGCTCATGCAGACCCCACTGCCAGCTCAGCGCGGCGGTGATGCCCTGCCGGTTGATGGTGTAGTTGGTGCTGCGGATGGAGATCGGCAGCGCCTGCGGCGTGCCCGGGTTGGACGGCTGGCCCGGCGCCCACCAGTGACCCTGGCCGCGGTTCTCATGGTGGTACCCGAGCAGCTTCAGGCGGGCCGTGTCGCCCAGTGCGAAGTCGGCATCGAGCGAGTACAGGTTGTCGTCGCGCAAGGCGCGGCTCTGGTAGTAGGCATCGTCGATGCTGTTGACGCCGCCGCTGAAGGCGCAGCGCTGCGCGTTGTAGGTCGCCGGCGCGCAGTATGCGGCAGCCAGTGCGCGGTCCCAGTCCGGTGCGTAGATGTTCCAGTCCCAACCGAGGCCGCGCTCCAGCATGCTCTTGGACAGATAGGCGTAGTTGGCCTGGCTGACCCGCGAGGTGGCCGCGAAGGCGCCAAAACGGTGGTCGCCAACCTGCCACACCGCCTTGGCGTTGAACTGGCGAGTGGTCTGGTTCTGGTTCGGCTCGGCCCACATGTCAGCGTCCTGGTGCACGCCGGAGACATACCCCGAGAAGCCGTTGAGGTCGCCGGTGTCGACGCGCAGGTAGCCACGGCGCTGGTTGTCGTCACCCAAGGTGACGCTGGCACGGCCGCCGAACTCGGTGGACGGGTCCTGCGAGAAGTACTGAATGGTGCCGCCCAGGTTGCTGGTGGAGGCGACGCCCAGCGAGCCGATGCCCTGCGAGAGCTCGGCGCCGGCCAGGTTTTCGGCGATCAGCGCACGCGCGATGCTCAGGCCGTTGTAGTTTCCGTAGCTGTTGTCGCCCAGCGGCAGGCCATCCAGCGTGTATCCCAGGCGGCTCTTGTCGAAGCCGCGCAGGCTGATGGTCTGGGACTCCTCGTTGGCGCCGAAGGCGTCATTCGACTGCACCGACACGCCGGGCAGGCGGTCGAGGATCTTCTGTGCACTGGTACCGGGCGGCAACACCTGCTTGTCAGCGATGGTGATGCGCTGCACCTGGCGGGTTTCGCCCTGGCCGATGACAGAAACGGCGTCCAAGGTGCGGGCGGTAGCGGCCGAGTCGGCGCTGAGCGAGGCATCTACGTCGGCAGCATTTGCATTGGCAGCGCACAGCGCGATCGCTACGGCGATCGTCAGGGGTCGGTTGAGCATGGGGGTCCGTTGCAAGATGGAGATGGCCTGCATGGTGCAGGTGCGTCGCCATGGTGCTAGGGGAAGATTAAGGGATTCTTACGTTCCGACTCGGGTAATCCAAAGTGCGACCTTGATCATGGAATGGCGAACCGTTGGCCGTGGAGGCTGGCAATGTGGATAAGGGATGAGAATTGGTGGCACACCAACCATCCTCGCTAACATCCTCAATCAGGGTTATAACGGACGTAAATGATGATCAAAGATGGAAACGACCTGCGTAGCTTGCTCCTGCTTGCGGCAATGGTGATGTTGCCTCTGTCCGGATCTGCGGCAGAGACCCACTCGCACAGGAGCAGTCAGCGGATGGATGTGCTTATACAGAGGATTGTGGAAGAGCCGTTCCCCGTTGGGTTCTCGCTATTCGCTGGAATAGGTGCGTCGCAGTTCCAGCAGGAGGGCCGTAGCGACTCTGCGAACATTGCATTTCGATCCGCTCCAATATTGAGCAGTGACGGGATTGAAATAGAGTTTGTGGAGTTCAGGATTGCCCCTTACCTGACGGCCGGGACAAACTTCCTCTATGTCCAATTGGCGCAAACCAGTTGCTATCCGCTTTCCGGCCTTCGGAAAAAGTACGGGATGAAGGCGTTCTTTGCCCCACCCAACCCGCACGCACCTGCCGGCCAAAAGGGGGGCAACAGACTACTTTATCGAGCGGAGAATGGTCAGACATCGCTGGTTGTACAGGTCGATGGAACACCTCGGGAGTGTGTGTTGAGTGTGGCCAGAAGCCGATCTTGATCGGGGGCCACCCTTCCTCATCAGTCATGCCGGAGTGTCAGTCCGGCACGACTCAATTTCGGACGTTGCTAAACAGCGCCGCCAAGCTGGCCCCTGTCGCTGCGCGCGGCCATGCTCACCGCGCGTTGGCTGATCCGGCGCGCTAGACATCATCCCGCTCCTCCCGCGCTCGTCCGCTTTCGGCCAGAAGCGGACACTCGAAGCTTTGGAGTTAGACAATGATGGACTATTCACCCGGCACAATCGTTTGGCGGCTCCAGCATCGGAGGCTGCACAACAGAGCGGTGAGTGAGTTGTGGCGCGCCAAGGCAGCGTTCAGGGCCGCGCCGATGAACCACGCAGCACTGCCGTTCGGCCTCAGCCAGATTCGTTGGTCCGCCCTGCAACGGAATACAGAGGCTCCAAAACCCACTCGTACAGCCGCCTGCGCTCACCCATAACATCGGCCTCCAATCGCATCCCGGGTCGAAGCAACTCTGGCTTCCCGTATGCTAGGACGCTTTGTTGATCGAGCGACACAAGAACCCGATAGACAGCTTCACCCTCCTCGCCCTGTCCCTTTTTTGCAAGAACAGCACTTCGGGAGATTCGATATACGTGTCCTACGTGACTGCCGAACTTTTGGTACGGGTAAGCTTGATAGCGAAGCAACACCTTGTCCCCTACCTTGATGAAGCCGATCGCGGAGCTTGGAACCATCAGTTGGGCCCGCAGCTTGGAACCGTGAGGCAGGACACTGATCACAGGCTGTCCCGCTTCCACGGCGTGTCCGACCTCCACCAAACGATTTGCGATAAGGCCTCTAACAGGCGCGCGGATAAGCATCTCTCCACTTGCCTCCACCTGGAAGGCCTCTTTCGCTAGAACAGCCAGTTCTCCCGCCGCTCGAGCGCTTGCTGCCCCTTGTTGCTGCGGCACCTCAGCTAACGTCTGCTCTACCTGCGCAAGTGTACGACCAATAGTCGTACCCTGCCTTTCAAGCGATTTTTGCGCATTCACAAGCTCGAGAACAGATTGCTCCTGTTGGTTCAGTTGAAGAACGCTGACGTAACGTTCGTCGGAGACCTTCTTGTACCTCGCTACGATATCCTGGGCGATCCGTACTTGCGCTCTTCTAGACTCCACTTCGCTGGCAATCTGATTCAGCTCAAGCCGGAGCGCATCGCGCTGCCTTACCAGGCCAGCAGTTTGAACGCGGAGCTGCTCGCTTTGAGATTCAAGACCAGCGACAACACTTCTCCGCTGGACGTCCTGCTGAGAGCGTAGCGTGTCCAAGGCATCCTGCCCGGAGGCCGTAACCCTCGATGCGGTTAGTAGCAGCAGCGGGGAGTGTGCAGAAACCTGGTCGCCCTCATCAACCTTTAGCTCAGTTACAACGCCTGCGGCCTGCGCCACCACGGTAGAAAGACCAAGGTCAGGGGTTAGTTCGCCGACAACGCGCGATCGTCGTGTGTACTCACCGAAGGACAGGAAGCTCAAAACCAAACAAGCAGCAATCGCCGCCATTCCCGCAACGATCCATGCCCGGACCGGCTGAACTAGCGATATCCCGCCGAGCCAGCCTGCGCGACGTGCTTCGAATATTTCCTTTCGAAAAAGACCACTCATACGGCGAGCTCCAGAGGGGATTCGGCACCCTTGAACTCTTCCTTGGCAGGTGTAGCCGGCGCGTCTACGACCATGCCTTCGCTCATGACAAGTACCCGATCCGCAGTGGCTATCGTTTCGGGGCGATGGGCGATGATGACCCTAGTGAGATCCAAGCGATGAATGGAAAGACTCACAGAACGCTCTCTGGTCACATCGAGATGGCTCGTGGCTTCGTCGAGGAAGAGGATCCTCGGGTTGCTGTAAAGAGCCCTCGCCAGAATTACACGCTGCTTCTGTCCACCTGAGAGACTCGTACCCATATCGCCGATCAAAGTATGGTAACCCATAGGCATTGCCACAATCTCCTCGTGAATTGCGGCAAGATTGCACGCACGGGAAATCCCTGGCTGATCCAAGCCATCTTCGCCAAACGCAACATTCTCCGCCACACTTCCAGCGAAGAGTTGGTCATCCTGCATGACAGCGGCAACAGTACTGCGATAGCGTTGCTGGCTGATCTTGTGAAGAGGAATACCCCCAATAAGAACAGTCCCCTCGGTTGGCGTCAGTAGACCTAGCATTACCTTCAGGAGAGTTGTCTTTCCGCACCCAGATGGACCAGTAATAGCTACCGATTGTCCATGGTCGATGCGGAAGTTGCACCCTCTAAAGATCCAAGGTTCGTCCGGCGAATACCTGAAACCTAGGTCAATGCATTCGATCGACATGACGCCTGGAGGATCGCATGTACCCAGGTCACCTTGCTCGAGCTCCGGAGGCGTCAGCGCGATCTCGCCTAAACGCTCGCCATGCAGTCTCAGCATCCTAAACTCAATGAACTTGTCGATCAGGCCGGAAACCCGCTGGGCGAACATGTCCTTGTACGCCAAGTATGCGATGAGCATGCCTACCGAGAATACGTTCTGCATGGCGAGCAGTGCGCCTATCCAGATCACCGCAATGCGCTCAAGGCCGAAGATGAGCTGACTTGACGTATTGAACGCAAGGGCATATCGAGCGAGCCAAACCTCACTGTTAGTGGTCTTATGCAGTAAGTTGGCGTAGCTCACCTTTCGCGATACCTCATTGCCCCCAATCTTTATCGATTGAATACCGCGAATCGATTCCATCAAGTAGCTTTGCTGCTGCGCAGACGCCATAAGTTGTTGCTCGGAGCCATTTCTAAGCGCCTTGAACGCAGCTGACCTGGCGCCAAGGTACATGGCCACTGCCAAGAGCGTGACGAGCGCAAGCTTCCAGCTGTAGAGGAACATCATGGCAAGCGTCACTACGGCCATTAATCCGTCAACGATGGCCTCGACGAAGCTCGTTGTAATTGTCTTCTGAATAGCTTGAACGCTGCTCATCCGCGAAGTGACGTCGCCCAGATGCCGCCTTTGAAAGAAGTCTATTGGCAGCTTGATGAGGTGCGAAAAGACATTCGAGGCCCACTGGACTCCAAGACGATTCGAGAGGTAGATCACCGCTGAGCCGCGAACGAACGCAATAAGCATCTGTAAGAGAAGCGCAAGCCCAAAGCCTATCCCGAGCACCGTCAACAAGCTGCTGTCAGCCGCGATCAGGACTTGGTCCACAGTCCACTGCATGAAGAATGGTGCCAGCAGAACGAACACCTGCAATGCGCACGAGAGAAGCAGTACCAATGAGAGGGATCGCCAGAGGCCGTCAATCTTTCCCGTGAGATCTGAGATCGCAATGGATGGGGCCGCCGGCATCTTCCTAAAGCTTGCTGCCGGTGCAAGTTCCAGCGCAATGCCCGTGAAGTGCTTGGAAAGCTCCTCAAGCTTGAGCGTCTTCCTTCCAAACGCTGGGTCGAACACCACAGCCCGCCCTCGGCCAACGCTCTTCAGTACGACGAAGTGATTGAGATCCCAGTGGAGGACTGCAGGAAGCCTTAGCTGATCCAGTTGCTCAAGATCGAGACGCAGTGCTCGCGCTCCTAATCCAATGCGCTCAGCCACCTTCATGACGTGCGCAAGCGTTGCGCCCTTCAGAGAGGATGGATGCTGGCGGCGCAACTCGCGAAGGCCAATTCCGTTGCCGTGATGATCTGCGATCATCGCCAAGCAGGCGAGCCCGCATTCCGCAGACTCAGACTGGATGATGGGTTCCATTGCGTACTACTGTCTTCCTTGTCAGTCGGCCGAATATACGATGGCTCCATGGCGAGGGGCAAGAGATCCACACATCAACCCACCTACACTGTTGACAGTCCAAAACTGCACGTGCGATAAGGGCGCTGCGAGTACTCGACTGCTCGTCGTCCCGCACGATAGGCGTAGAAGCGTTCTGTGCGCCTCCTCTGTCCTACCTAGAGTACGGCGTGCGCCGCAGTGCTTGCTCTGAGCTTGATGAACTTGCCGCCTAGCGGCTTGATCTCTCAATCGCACCTGGAGGTGCGATTGCCAAGCTTTTCAATCAATCACCAATAAGGAAATGTGTATGCGTGAGATTACTGAAGTCGAAATGGAAGAGATCTCTGGTGCTGGCTTCTGGAGCGATCTGGGCGAAAAGGCCGGTGAGGCCTACGCTTGGTATGAGGCCAATATCGAGGCAATCCATGCGGGCAACTTGACCAAGTCTCGCATGTGATTTGCGGTGCGGCGGCTAACCGTCAGCACCTTTCGACTACCTACTTTGCATAAGGAAATGAGCAATGCGTACTCTTGAGAACAACGAAATCGAGCAGGTTTCGGGCGGCATCTGGGCCCACGTCCTGGCGGCTATCGCTGTGTATGACGCGGCGACCGACTTCGTTGAAGGCTTCAAGGAAGGTTACGAGAACGCGGAGCCGCGTAAGCTGTAACCGATAGTTGCGGGGCGGTCGCGACTCGAGACGCGGCTGTCCCGCTCTGAAATCTAGGCTTTTTCGCGCAACGCCCGCCTGAAGCCTGCATCGCTCCTTTCCGTCTTAGCCTTAGATTTTTCAGCCAGATATCCTGGCGCTTCGGATCAGAGAAATCCCGGCATTCTGCGAGGCCGAAGATACCCTTTCTAAGCGTCGGTGCGATTCTAAGCGAACGCGCACCAACGCCCGAGGGGTCTTGTCCGCTAACTTGGGCGATTCCATGAATATTAGGCCGCGCGGTTGACCGCGCGTTGCTCACGGCAGAATCAGATGTACTTTGCCGCTATCGCTGCAATGGCCACTAATGCACCGCAGTTAACGAGCACCTTACGGTCCTTCGCGACGCCGAGGGCGGCTACTGACAGGCCGATCAGTGCTGCAAGGTTGTAAAAGTGCTGACCGTAGAAAATGAAGTCAACTGCATTCGCAACTGCTAGCACGGCAAGCAGCACAAGGATGGGTGTCGTTTTAGATCGAGAGACTGCATTCATTGGTAGATCCTTCTATCGGTGCGTTATGGAAGCTCGCCAAGCTTGCCGCCAACCAGGGTGGCGCTTCAGTCGATGCGAGACTGATCATATGCAGTCGGAGGGAGCTCGGCAAGCGACCGGATCTCGCGCCGGTCGCAACCGGTTGTGGAACCTCTTAAGGGTTGCAACATCTACGGTTCGACAAAGTCCCCCTTGGATCCCTCCCAACCCCCTTGTGTCGAAGTGCCAAAGAACGAGGCTGTCCTCAGCATGGCCTTAACAGCTGGAGAGGCCATTAGCGTAACAACTGCAACCTATACTCAACGCAAGAACGGAACCTATGACTTTGTCAGCTTCAGCTATCAACGCGTTTTGGTCTTTCATTCCGTGGCTACTTGCGGCTCGGCCTCCTTCCGCAACCGAGCACAGCTCGATGTTCAAACTTGGATCCTACGTAGGATGGCTAGTTGGGAACTTCGGAGTCTACTTACTCGCTCTTGCGCTTCTCTTCGGCCTACTTTGGCTATGGCGACGTAAGTTGAGGTGAATCGCCCAGGCGTCTGTGGGCAATTGCATTTCGATATCGTTGAACGCTTCCGGCTAGAAGCGGGCATGATGAAGAGACACGTATAATCACTTTCTACACTCTACCCACTGCATAGAACTCGACCTCTATCTCAGCCTTGAGTAAAAATAACCAACTTTGGTCTGTGCGCATCCTCAAGTCAAATATTACTAAACAGACACCACCTGCTCTCCCTGGTTGTAGCAAATGGAACAGAATCATTGTATGGCGCCATGACGACGAAGAAATCCACAAGAGAGCCGAATCGCAAAGCTCGACTGGCCGGTGTTGTAGCAATTGTGATGTTGGCAGCAGGATGTAGCAAGCCCATTGACGACCGGGCTATTGAAGTGCCGAAGCAAGCAGCGCCGGCTGTTAAAAAGGAGGCTAACGCTACCGCATCTGTACAGGCCAAGGCTTCTCCTGAATCGGAGTGGCTGGCTGCTGATCTGGCCTACCGTTGTGTCGGCGCAGCCTGCGCATTTGAAATGCTCGGTGCTCGCAACAAAGAAGAGGCAGATTGGCTCCGTGCTAACGGATACCCCTCTTCCGAGCAGCTTAAGCACTTCAAGGGTCTTTCCGACGATCAGCTCCGCCGTGAAGCGGATGCGGGTGATCTCGCCGCAATGGTATCGTTTGGACAAAGAATGGCTGCGGCGGGTGACACCAAAACCGGCACTCAGTATGTCCACGACGCCATTCGCAACGGGAGCATCTATGGCTACTACGGCATGTCGAGCATCTTTCAGAACACGCCCGGGCTGGAGGACATGATCGACTCTGCTGCATACCTTCGAGTTGCCTACATACTGGGCGACACGAAGGCGTCGGTCGAAATGCACCGTCGGTATCCCGACCTGGGCAGGATCGATCAGGTGAATATCGACGAGAGGGCAATGTCGCTCTATCGTACAATGGCCAAGAGCGGTCAGCCCAATCCGCGTCCCTAAGGATCTGAGCCGAAGCTAGCGAACATTCGGCCTCTGGCCGAATGTTCACAGCTGGCACTGGATCGAACCGGTCGACGCAAAGGTTTGTCGGCCGGACCAGAAGCGTGCCAAGCGCGCATGTCTGCTTTCGGCCAAGAGCGGACATCGAAACGAAGGGGTGCAGCATTGCGCGTAGCGGCGGCTCATTCCGCCGCCAGCTGATCCATCCGGATGCGATTAGCAAACAACGAGAACGCCAGCATCCCCGCCAACCCATTCGCCCGGCTCATCCAATGCGGCAACCAGCGTGGCGGGCGCAGGATGCCTTCTTCGAACAGCGGCGCGAAATCAATCGCATCGGTCAGCGACATCTTCCCCGCGAACAGCCAGCGGCAATTCTGCAGGCGGTCTTCGGCCAGCATGTGGCGGAAGAATGTGTGCACCGACACTAGGCCACGCAGGTAAACGGTGTCTTTGGTAAAAGCTGCACCGCCGGTCGCCGGCACGCCTCGGAACACGCGCTGCGCAGAGGCGAAGCTCTCTTCGTTGCTCTGGCCCGCGTCGCAAAAGTAACGGAACACCTGGATGAAGTCCGCACCTTCGCGCGCCATGGCGATGGCTTCGGTGCGAAGACTGATGCGTTTGAGCCGTTCAATGTCGATGCTGCCGGTGATCTGCTCGGCGAACGTGGCCAACCCTTCCTGGGTCGCGGTCACGCGCGGCGAGGACAGCGCCAGGCTGGGGAGGTGCGGCTGCTCGCGCCCATTGAGCGCGGTGAGTGAATGCACCAGCGCCTCATGGTGGAACAGCTGCGCACGGTCGTAGGCGCTGAAGCGCGCACTGGTGCGCAGGCGGATACGGGTGGGGCCGGCGGCGGCCTTGGAGATCAGTTCCGGGTCCAGCTGCACGCTGATGATGCGCGATTCGAAGAAAGCGTCCAGGTCGCTCTGCAGCTGGAGCTGCAATGCGGTGGCCGACACCGGCACCTGCTCTTCCGGAGCCAGAAGCTCATGATCGAGTTCCTGCGCGATCTGGATGAAATGGCGGGCGGCTTCACGGGTGCTGGGACCATTGCCGGGAAGCGGCTGCTCGGGCGAGCCGAACAGCTCCACTGAGTAGCGGTCCACCTCAGCGGTACCCAGCGATTCGAGCAGCCCGGCTGCCAGGTCCCAGCTGTGTGCCGAACGCTGGATGTACAGGCCCAGCGGGTGGCTCAGGTCGCACTGGGCACTGAGCGCTGCCAATTCGCGGCGGGTGTCGGTGAAATCGAGCTTCGGATATTCCAGCACCGGCAGGACCGGCTGCCCACGCGCCACGCTGGCTAGAAACGGGGCCTGCAGCGCCGCCGGCCAGCTGGTCAGGGTCAGCAGGCGGATGCCGCCAACTGCCTCCACCAGCCGGGCGTCCAGCGCCGTGTGGTGGGCCACATCCCGGTCCACGGTCATCGGCGGGCGGTGAGGAGCGATGCTCATGACGCGGACATTAGCAGGGTCGACCGGCGATGTCGGCCCCTCCCTTGCGTAGA
Organism: uncultured Stenotrophomonas sp.; assembly: GCF_963519125.1. Taxonomy (GTDB): domain Bacteria; phylum Pseudomonadota; class Gammaproteobacteria; order Xanthomonadales; family Xanthomonadaceae; genus Stenotrophomonas. Next base: position 69,857 of record NZ_CAUQLJ010000006.1, read on the forward strand.
GCTACGCCCTGCGTGGCTGCATGGCACACCCAAAGCGGCAGTGGGTCCGCGAACAGCAGCCACGCAGGGCGTGGCTCTACCGGAAGATCGTCAGCGTTTTTTGCCTGGCGGGCGCCACTGTGCGCCTTTGCTTACATGCTTGCGCTCCAGCGCCTGCTGCGCCTGGCGCACCGCCAGCTTGGCGGCGGCCGCGGCCACTTCTTCCTTCAGCTTGAAGTAGTTCAGCAGCCGCTCTTCGTCCAGCTCACCCGAGTCGATGGCCGCACGCACGGCACAGCCGGGCTCGCGCTGGTGGGCGCAATCGCGGAAGCGGCACTGTTCGGCCAGCGCTTCGACGTCGGCAAAGCCCACTTCGCCCAGCGCTTCTTCACCGGTGGGCTTGAGCTCGCGCATGCCGGGGGTGTCGATCAGACAGGCGCCGGACGGCATCGGAATCAGCGCGCGGTGGGTGGTGGTGTGGCGGCCCTTGGAGTCGTTGCCGCGCACTTCGGCGGTTTTCATCAGCTCGTAGCCGAGCAGCGTATTGGTCAGGGTCGACTTGCCGGCGCCGGAGGAACCGACCAGCACCACAGTCTGGCCAGCGCCCAGCCACGGCAGCAGCGCGCTGGCGCTGGCCGGGTCGCGGCCGTTGATGGCCAGCAGCGGGATGTCCTGGGCGGCCAGTTCTTCGAGCACGGCCAGGGCGTCTTCGCTGTATTCGGTCTGGTCGGCCTTGGTCAGCACCACCACCGGACGCGCGCCACCGCCGCCGACCAGCATCAGATAGCGCTCGATCCGGCGCGGGTTGAAGTCCGAATCCAGCCCGCAGACGATGAAGACGGTATCGATGTTGGCCGCGATCACCTGCTGGTGGTAGTGCTCGCCGGCCGCGCCGCGCTTGATCGCAGTGCGCCGGGGCAGCAGTGCCACGATCAGGTTGCCTTCCAGCAGCACCCAGTCGCCCACCGCTGCACGTTCGTGGCTGGGGAAGCGCGGGCGCTGCCATTCGGCGGGCGATTCGGTCTTGATCGCTGCGCCGGGGGCGTCGGCCACCACGTAGCCGGTGCGGTGCTGTTCGACCACCCGGCCCGGGCGGGCCTGCGGGTGGGCGTCGAACAGGGCCTGCCAGGCCGGCAGCTCGGGGGCGCCTGCCCAGGGCCAGCCCATGGTCTGCAGGGCGTGGAAGTCGATCGGTTCGCTCATGCCCCCATTCTAGGCGAAGGGCCGCAACCGCACCGCAGCATTTCCGCTACCATGCGATTTCCATGCCCGAAACCACGGCCCAGTCATGTCCACGCCCCCGCTGAAGCCGCTTGCCACCCGCGAGCGCCTGTCCGAAGTCCGCTACGAGATCCGGGGCGAACTGGCGCGGCGAGCGCGGGAGCTGGAGGCGCAGGGACGCAAGCTGATCAAGCTGAACATCGGCAACCCGGGCAACTTCGGGTTCCGCGCGCCGGAACACCTGCAGCGCGCCATTGCCGACGACATGGGCCGTACCGACCCTTACACCCATCAGCAGGGCCTGCCCGAGGCACGCGAGGCGATTGCCGCCGCGTATGCCCGTCGTGGCGCCCCCGACGCGCACCCGGACCGGGTGTTCATCGGCAACGGGGTGAGCGAGCTGATCGACCTTTCCCTGCGCGCCCTGCTCAACCCGGGCGACGAAGTGCTGGTGCCTTCGCCCGACTACCCGTTGTGGTCGGCGGCGACCATCCTCAACGATGGCCGACCGGTGTACTACCGCTGCGCGCCGGAGAATGGCTTCCAGCCCGACCCGGTGGAGATCGAGTCGCTGGTGTCTTCGCGTACCCGCGCGATCGTGCTGATCAATCCGAACAACCCCAGCGGCGCCAGCTACCCGCGCGAGCTGCTGGAGCGCATCGTGGCGGTGGCGGCCAAACACAACCTGCTGCTGATGGTCGATGAGATCTACGACCAGATCCTGTACGACGGCGCGCAGTTCCAGCCGGTGGCCCCGCTGGCCGGTGACCACCCGTGCATCACCTTCAGCGGCCTGAGCAAGGTGCACCGCGCCTGCGGCTGGCGGGTGGGCTGGGCGATGCTGTCCGGCGCCGCCGAGCGCCTGGGCGAGTTCCGCGCGGCGATGGACCTGCTGAGCGCGCTGCGCCTGTGCGCCAACGTGCCGGGCCAGTACGCCATCGATGCGGCGGTGAACGGGCCGGACACCGTGTCGGCGCTGTGCGCGCCCGGTGGCCGCCTGTATGAAACCCGCCGTGCGGTGATCGAGGCCTGCAACGCCAGCGAGCACCTTTCGCTGGTGGCCCCGGCCGGTGCACTGTATGCGTTCCCGGCGGTGGTGGGCGACGCGGCACGCAGCTTCGACGACCATGATTTCGCGCTGGACCTGATGAACCAGGAAGGCGTGCTGGTGGTGCCGGGCTCGAGCTTCAACGTGCCCTACCGCCACCACTTCCGAGTGACCCTGCTGCCCGAGGCCGAGGTGATGCGCGATGTGTTCGCGCGCATCGACCGGGCGCTGGCGCGTCGCGCTGAAGCCAATACCAAAGTAGTGCCGCTCAAGCCGCGCAGTGCGGTGGCCTGAGGTGGCGGTGTCTTACCTGGCGCTCGGCGATTCGTACACCATCGGTGAAGGCGTGGCCCCGGCCGGGCGTTGGCCGGTGCAGCTGGCCACGGCGCTGCAGGAGGCCGGCCACGTGGTGGCCGAGCCGCAGATCATAGCCACCACCGGCTGGACTACCGACGAACTGGACGCTGGGATCGATGCCGTCGCACCGCAAGGTCCGTTCGGTTTCGTCAGCCTGCTGATCGGGGTCAATGACCAGTACCGTGGGCGCAGCGTGGACGAATATCGCCCGCGCTTCACTGCGCTTCTGCAGCGCGCGATCGCGTTTGCCGACAACCGCCCGAAGCGTGTGCTCGTGCTGGCGATTCCCGACTGGGGCGTAACGCCGTTCGCGCGCGAGAACAAGCGCGATCCCGCGCAGATCGCGCGCGAGCTGGATGCCTACAACGCGGCCGCGCAGGCGATCTGCACCGACCACGGTGTCGCCTTCGTGGACATCACCGCGGTCAGTCGCGAGCGCGGCGCGGAACCGGCGATGCTGGTCGAAGATGGCCTGCATCCCTCGGCCGCGATGTATACCGAATGGACGCGCCTGGCCTTGCCGGTGGCGCGCACTCTCCTGGACGACGGGGCAGCACGCTGAGCACGGACGCATCACCACTGGCCAGGGAACAGGCCCACCGCATCGCCGAGGCGTACCGCCCGGCGCAACGTTTCGGCAACCGCCGCGATTACTACTACAGCCGCGGCAAGCTCGGCAGCGACCCGCTGTACCCGGGCGTGCTGGCGGCGCTGGCGCCGTGTTCGCGACCGCTGCTGGACATCGGCTGCGGGCTGGGGCTGTTGGCGCATGTGCTGCGCCAGCACGGACGCGACCAGCCGTACCTCGGCGTGGATATCGACGCCGACAAGATTGCCCGCGCACAGCGCGCGGGTGCACGCGCCACGCTGGCCGATGCGCGTTTCGAATGCGTGGATGCCAGCGCTGCCCTGCCCGATCACCACGGCAGCGTGGCCCTGCTGGACGTGCTGCAGTATCTGCCGGCCGAGGCCCAACCGGTGCTGCTGCGCGATGCGGCAGCGCGGGTAGCGCCGGGCGGCCGATTGGTGATCCGCACCACGCTGGCCGACAACAGCGGCCGTGATCGCACCACCCGTGTCACCGACATGCTGGCCCATATGGTGGGCTGGATGGGCACGCGCCCGCGCCATTACCCGGATGCCGCCAGCGTGCGCGCACCGCTGGAAGCGGCCGGGCTGCAGTTGCAGATGACGCCGCTGTACGGCAACACGCCGTTCAACAACTGGCTGGTGGTTGGCGTGCGCGGAGACGCGGCGTGACCGCTTCCGGGCCACGGCATTCCGCGCTGGGCATCGCGGCGCTGGTGGTGAGCCTGGTGGCGCTGGTGTTCTTCGGCGTCATCGCGCATGTGGCCCACCTGCCCCGCTACGCGGACATGCAGGAGGTGCCTGTGGCGGTGCTGGTGATGCTGTTCGTCGGCCTGGGCGTGACCACCGTGGGCCTGCTGCTGGGCATCGGCAGCGCGCTGCAGCACCAGCGGCGCCGGGTCACCGGGGTGCTGGCGCTGGGCCTGTCGATCACGCTGCTGTGGGCGCAGGCCTCACTGGGGAGCTGGGTTCACCAGCAGTGGGAGCAGGCGCATCCGGCAGCACCGCCTGCAGACCCCGTGCCTGCACGGCCTGCAACACCGCTTCAATGATCGCCAGGTTGTGACCGTGCGCGGCGCCTTCGTGCAGCAGCACGATCGCGCCGGGACGCAGGTCGGCCACGACACGGTCGACCACCTGCTGGGGTTCGCAGTCCACGCCGTCGAAGCCGCGCGCACTCCAGCCGACCCGGGTCAGGTTCCAGCGCTTCAGTGCCGGGGCCACGAACGGGTTGGTCATGCCCACCACCGAGCGATACCAGCGCGGTGGGTGGCCGGCGATCCCGGCCAGGGCCTGCTGGCACTGCGCGATCTCCCCGGCCATGGTCGCCGGCCCCAGCCGCCAGAACCGGGTCTGCGGGTGGCTGTGGCTGTGGTTGCCCAGGTCATGGCCGCGCGCCAGCACCTGGCGCACCAGCGCCGGCTCGGCGGCGGCGCGCTCGCCGACCATGAAAAAGGTGGCCTTGGCCTGGTAGCGGTCGAGCAGGTCCAGCACCGCCGGCGTCTCGGCCGAGGGGCCGTCGTCGATGGTCAGCCACACCTGCTGAGTCGGCCCGGGCAGGCGGCTCAGCACCGGTGCGTAGAAGCGGCTGTTGGGCAGGAACACCGGCACCAGGAACAGCGCATGCGAGGCCACCATCAGCGCCAGGCCCACGGCCCAGCCCCAGGCCCACCAGGCCAGCACCACGGCCAGCTGGGACAGCACCAGCCAGGGCAGCCAGCGCCACGGGCGGCGGGGAATGCGATGCAACGTTTCCGGGACAGTCATGCCCCATGATGCCATGCGGCGTAGAATGAGCGGTTCGAAACTCCGGACCCTGAACGCCATGTCCCTTGATCCCGCCCTGCGCTCGCGCATCGAATCCATCCTCACCGCCAACCGCGTCGTGCTGTTCATGAAGGGCCAGCCGACCATGCCGCAGTGCGGGTTCTCGGCCAAGGCCGTGGGCGCCCTGCAGGACCTGGGCGTGGAGTTCGCGCACGTCAACGTGCTGGCCGACGCCGAGATCCGCGAAGGCATCAAGGCCTACGGCGACTGGCCGACCATCCCGCAGCTGTACATCGAAGGCGAACTGGTCGGCGGCAGCGACATCATCCTGCAGATGGCCAGCAGCGGTGAGCTGAGCAGCGTGCTCGGCCTGGCCGCGCCGGACCGTACCCCGCCGCGCATCACGGTGACTCCGGCTGCCGTGGAAATGCTGCGTGGCGCGCTGGCCGACGCCCCGGGTGCTTCGCTGCAGCTGGGCATCGACGCCAGCTTCCAGCCCAACTTCCAGCTGGCCCCGCACGACGACAACGCCATTGCCGCCGAGTCCAACGGCCTGCGCGTGCAGTTCGACCTGGCCAGCGCGCGCCGCGCCGACGGCATCACCATCGACTGGGTGGACGATATCCGCGGCAAGGGCCTGGCCATCGACAACCCGAATGCGCCGAAGGCCGTGCAGGAACTGTCGGTGCGCGACGCCGATGACCAGCGCCGCGCCGGCAGCGTGACCATCGTGGACGTGCGCCCGGCCGACGAGCGCGCCATCGCCGCCATCGACGGTGCGTTCGAAACCTTCGACGGCGACACCCGTGCCCGTCTGGAAGCCCTGCCCAAGGACACCCCGCTGGCCTTCCTGTGCCACCACGGTGGCCGCAGCGCGCAGGCCGCAGAGCAGTTCCGCGCCCTGGGCTTCAGCAAGGTCCACAACATCACCGGCGGCATCGACGCCTGGTCGGATGCGGTGGACAACAGCGTGCCGAAGTATTGATCGACGCTTGAAGCGCTAAACAAAAACGCCGGCAGAAGTGCCGGCGTTTTTCGTAGTGACACGCCACGCGTGTCATGCGTGAATTTGAATCACCCGGCAAACCCACCCTCGGCCAGGAAATCCAACTCCTCCGCCGTAGGCATCCGCCCCAGCACCGCATTGCGATGCGGAAAACGCCCAAAGCGCCGGATGATGTCGCGGTGCAGCTCGGCGTACTTCAGGTATTCCACATCGCCCAGCACATCGAACATCGCCACCGACCGCTCCTGGTCCTGCGGGTCTTCGGAATGCTCGAACGGCAGGTAGATGAAAGCACGCAGCTTCGGCACCAGCTCCAGGTCCAGCCCCTCTTCCACCGCGCGCATGGCGTAGTGGCGGGCCAGCCCGTCGGTGGCATAGGAATGGGCGGTGTCGCGGAAGCAGTTGCGCGGGAACTGGTCGAGCAGGATCATCAGCGCCAGCGCGCCCTCGGACGACGCCAACCAGTGCTCGCGCGCACGCTTGGCCGCCGCGAAGTGTTCCTCCAGGAACATCCCGCGGAAACGCGCATCGAACGCGTCATCGCGCGCGAACCATTTTTCCGGTCCCGCGTCGCGCCAGAATTCCACCACTTTCGCTGCAACGTCCATTCACTGCCCCTGCGGGCGGCGCGCCATCCCGGCGCCCACCCCTGCCAATGCCATCACTCGTCAAAGCGCAGGTGTCGGACCGACTTGCCGTTGCGCCGTATAAGCTTAAGCGCCTCGATACCGATCTGGATATGGTTTTCGACGAACTGCGAGCTGACCTTGGCGTCGGAGGCCTCGGTCTTGACCCCGTCGGGAATCATCGGCTGGTCCGAGACCAGCAGCAACGCCCCGATCGGGATGTGGTTGGCGAAGCCGGCCGCGAACAGGGTGGCCGTTTCCATGTCGATGGCCATGCAGCGCATCAGCCGCAGCCGCTCCTTGAAGGCCTCGTCGTGCTCCCAGACCCGCCGGTTGGTCGTGTAGACGGTGCCGGTCCAGTAGTCGTGGCCCAGGTCGCGGATGGTGGTGGACACCGCCCGCTGCAGCGCGAAGGCCGGCAGCGCCGGCACTTCCGGCGGCAGGTAGTCGCTGGAGGTGCCCTCGCCGCGGATCGCCGCGATCGGCAGGATCAGGTCGCCCAGCTGGTTCTTGCGCTTCAGGCCACCGCACTTGCCCAGGAACAGCACCGCCTTGGGCATCACCGCCGACAGCAGGTCCATCACGATGGCGGCATTGGGGCTGCCCATGCCGAAGTTGATCAGGGTGATGCCGTCGTGGGTCACGCTGGCCATCGGCCGGTCCATGCCCTGCACCGGCGCGCCGGTGAGGTGGGAGAACACGTGCAGGTAGCCGCTGAAGTTGGTCAGCAGTACGTGCGGGCCGAACTGGTCCAAGGGCACGCCGGTATAGCGCGGCAGCCAGTTTTCGACGATTTCCTGTTTGTTCTTCATTGCCCGGTTCCGTTCCGTCTCTACTTTCGTGCGCCAATTGTCATGCGCTCGAACGAATAAGCAAGCTGGAAACGGTCGCACCGTGCGCTTGGTCACTTGGCAAGGCCACGCCCAGCCGCTAGCGTCCACGGAGGAAATTCCACGCCGCATCGGGGACAACATGCGTACACGATTGACCGTCGGGCTGGGCCTGGCGCTGTTTGCACTGGCTGCGCCTTCGGCGCCGGCCGCATCGCGCTTCACCCAGGACCCCTACCCCAGCACCTATGCGCCGATACCCTCGGCGCCGGTGCTGATCCGCAATGCCACCGTGCTGACCGGCACCGGGCAGCGCCTGGAACGCACCGACCTGCTGCTGCGCGATGGCCGCGTGGCGGCGCTGGGCACCGCGCTGGAAGCCCCCGCCGGGGCGGTGCAGGTGGACGCCAGCGGCAAGTGGGTCACGCCCGGCATCATCGACGTGCATTCGCACCTCGGCGTGTACCCCAGTCCCAGCGTGGGCGCGCATGCCGACGGCAATGAAATGACCGCACCGGTCACCGCCAACGTCTGGGCCGAGCATTCGGTGTGGCCACAGGACCCCGGCTTTGCCGCGGCGCTGGCCGGCGGGGTGACCTCGCTGCAGATCCTGCCCGGCTCGGCCAACCTGGTCGGCGGGCGCGGGGTGACCTTGAAGAACGTGCCAGCCACCACCTACCAGGCGATGAAGTTCCCGGGCGCGCCGTGGGGCATGAAGATGGCCTGCGGCGAGAACCCCAAGCGCGTCTACGGCAGCGGCAAGGGCGTGGCACCGCAGACCCGCATGGGCAGCGTGGCCGGATACCGTGCGGCCTTCATCGACGCCAGCGAATACCTGGCCAAGAACTCGCCGAAGACGGTCAAGAAGAAGCGCTGGTTCAGTGGCAGCGACAAGGGCGACAGCGCCGGCGATTCCGGCGGCAAGCGCGACCTCAAGCTGGACACGCTGGCCGGCGTGATCGACGGCGACATCCGCGTGCACATCCACTGCTACCGCGCCGATGAAATGGCCACCATGCTGGATCTGGCCAAGGAATTCGGCTTCAAGGTCGCCGCGTTCCACCACGCCACCGAGGCCTACAAGCTGGCCGACCGGCTCGCCGCCGAAGGCGTGTGCGGTGCGCTTTGGGCGGACTGGTGGGGCTTCAAGATGGAAGCCTTCGACGGCATCCAGGACAACATCGCACTGGTCGATCGTCCGGCCAACAGCTGCGCGATCGTCCACTCCGATTCGCCCGAAGGCATCCAGCGCCTCAACCAGGAAGCCGCCAAGGTGATCGCCAATGCGCGCCGCGCCGGCATGCCGATCACGCCCGAGCACGCCATCGCCTGGCTGACCATGAACCCGGCCAGGTCGATGGGCATCGAGCAACAGACCGGCAGCCTGGAGGTGGGCAAGATGGGCGACGTGGTGATCTGGAACGGCAGCCCCTTCAGTTCCTACGCGCTGGCCGAGAAGGTCTATATCGACGGCCACCAGGTCTATGACCGCCAGGACGCGCGCCGGCAGCCGCTGTCGGACTTCATGCTCGGCCAGGAGGCTCGCCCATGACCGCGCGTTCGAAGGCGTCACTACTCGCGCTGGCGCTGCTCGCCGCCGCGCCGTCCAGCTGGGCGCAGGACCTGCTGGTCCGCAACGCCACGGTACACACCGCCAGCGCGCGCGGCAGCCTGGAACATGCCGACGTGCTGGTCCAGGGCGGAGTGATCCGCGCGGTCGGCCCCGGCCTGGCCGCACCGGCCGGGGCGACCGTGGTGGAGGCCAACGGTCGCCCGCTGACCCCGGCGCTGTTTGGTGGGATCACCGACATCGGTATCGAAGAGGTGTCCGGCGAGTCGACCACGGTGGACAGCACGCTGAAGCTGGAAGACCAGCCGCTGCGCCCGGAATTCGACGTGACCCTGGCCTACAACCCGTCATCGGTGCTGATCCCGGTGGCGCGGCTGGACGGCATCGGCTTCACCGCGCTGGGCGCCAACAGCGGCGGTGGCTTCGTCGCCGGCCAGGGCGGGGTGATGCGGCTGGATGGCAGCGCCGACCCGATCGGGCCGCTGGCGCTGTACCTGCGGCTGGGCTCGGCCGCCGCCGAACTCACCGGTAACTCGCGTGCCGCGCAGTGGATGCTGCTGGAGCAGATGATCAGCGAAGCGCGTGGCCGGGTGCCGGTGGATTCGCCGCATGCCCTGCTGACCCCGGCCGGGCGCGCCACGCTGGCCCGCTACCTGGCCGGCCAGGGGCGCCTGGTGGTCGAAGTGGACCGCGCCGCCGACATCCGCCAGCTGCTGCGCTGGGCCGCGCGCGAGAAGGTGAAGATCGCCATCGCCGGCGGCGCGGAAGCCTGGCGGGTGGCGCCGCAGCTGGCGCAGGCCGGGGTCCCGGTGTTCGTCGATGCACTCGGCAACCTGCCGGCCAGCTTCGACCAGCTCGGCGCCACGCTGGAAAACGCCGCACGCCTGCGCGCCGCCGGCGTGCCCGTCAGCTTCACCCAGCGCGACGACCCTTCGCACAATGCGCGCAAGATGCGCCAGCTGGCGGGGAACGCGGTTGCCAACGGGCTGCCCTGGCAGGACGGCCTGGCCGGTCTGACCCGGGTGCCGGCACAGGCGCTGGGGGTGGGCGACAAGCTGGGCAGTATCGAGCCGGGCAAGCTGGCCGACCTGGTGCTGTGGGAAGGCGACCCGCTGGACGTGGGCCACTACGCCGAGCAGGTCTGGCTGGGTGGCCGGGCGGTGCCGATGCGGTCGCGCCAGACCGAGCTGCGCGACCGCTATGTGGCGCCGGCCGGCAGCGAACCGCGGGCGTACTCGCGGTAAGGTGGGGTGGCGATGCCGGCCCCCAGCCGGCATCGCCCAAGCTGACCCGCGCGGTCAGGTAAGCGGACGCGTTTTGAGATAGCTTTCACATTTTCGAACGGACACCCTGCCTGGAGGGGGCAAACAGGATGCGCATCGGAATCGTGGTCGACTCTGCCTGTGATCTACCGCAGGACTTCATCCAGCAACACAACATCGTGGTGCTGCCCATTACCGTCCGGATTGGCGAGGCCGTGCTGGCCGACCACCGCGACGAGCAGGCCACCCTGAGTTTCCTGCACGCCCACGTTGCCGAGAACGGCGCCGAGGCTGAAACCATTCCCTTCAGCGTCGCGCAGATCCGCGACCTGTTCCTGGGCAAGCTGGTGATCGACTACGACCATGTGTTCTGCATGACGATCACCAAGACCCGCAGTCCGATCTACGACAACGCGATGCAGGCCAGCTTCGCGATCCTCAACGACTACAAGCCGGTGCGCCAGGCGGCAGGCTACAACTCGCCGTTCGCACTGCGCGTGCTGGACACCCAGAACCTGTTCGCGGCCCAGGGCATCACCGCGGTGGAAGCGGTGCGCCTGCGCGACAGCGGTGCCGGCGTGCAGCAGATCCGCGAGCGCCTGGAGCAGCTGTCGCAGAACGTGCACGGCTACATGGTCACCCGCGACCTGTACTACATGCGCGCCCGCGCCCGCCACAAGGGCGACCGCAGCGTGGGCCTGATCAGCGCAGCGCTGGGCAGCGCACTGGACATCAAGCCGGTGCTGCACGGTTACCGCGGCACCACCGGGCCGGTGGCCAAGATCAAGGGCTTCGACAACGCGGTGCAGAAGCTGTTCGACTTCGTCGGCCAGCGGGTCAAGGGCGGGCTGCTGTCGCCCACGGTGTGCGTGAGCTACGGCGGCGAACTGGCCGACCTGCAGGCGCTGCCGGGCTACGCCAGCCTGCGCGAGACCTGCAAGGCACACGGCGTGGACCTGTACGAATCGGTGATGAGCCTGACCGGCATGGTCAACGTGGGCAAGGGCGCGGTCACGGTGGGGTTTGCTGACGAGCCGCATACGTTTACTGCCTGAGCCAGGCGGCCGGACCTTCCCTGCGAAGGTCCGCCACGTCGGCCGTTTCTGCACGCCGGATGCACCCGGATTCTGCGAATCTTCCCGCATTCAACGGAGGCCACCATGTCGCAGTACTACATCAGCCTGCCGGACCCATCCAAGGCCCGCGGCAACGATTCCGATCTTTCCTTCCACTCGCAGAGCGCTGCCGGCTTCGCCGAGGAGCTGCAGGATGCCCTGCGCAACACGACCCTGTTCGATCGCTGGCGCGCCAAGCAGCCCGACCCGGATGCGGTCGAATCGCAGTGGGGCGCGACCGATCCTGCCGCCACCGTGACCGGCGAACAGAAGGACCTGCGCATCAATCTGGTCGTCACCACCACGATCAACAGCGACGTGTTCAAGGAGCGCCTGCGCCTGCTCGCCGGGCATCATTGGGAACTGCGCGACGTTCGTTGATGGGTCACCGCCTGACGGTCAGCGTTCCGTCAGGCTTTTCACGGATTCTGCGCAGCGCGCTCCGGCATGGTGATGATGAACCCATTCCGGATTACCCGATGCTGCCGCGACTGCCTGCTTCCGTTTCCCTGCTTGCCCTGGCCCTCGCTGCCGCATCGCCGGTCATGGCGCAGGCGTCAGCCACGCTTCCCGCGCCAATCGCCGAAAGCAACACCGTCGCCACGGGACCACGCTCGGACCTGCACGCGCAGGTGCTGCTGGACAGGGCGCAGTTCTCCCCGGGACAGATCGACGGGCTGCTGGGCTCCAACCAGAAGCGCGCAGTGGCTGGATTCCAGGCCGCGAAGGGGTTGAAGGTGACCGGCGAGCTGGACGATGCCACCTGGCAGGCGCTGCAGCCCGATGCTGCCGGGCCTCTCGCCACGTATACGCTCACGGCCGAAGACGTAGCCGGGCCATTCCAGCCGGTGCCGAAGAAGCCGGCCGACCAGGCCAAGCTGAAAGCCCTTGGGTTTACCTCGGTGGCCGAGTCGCTGGGCGAGCGTTTCCATGCCGATCCCAAGCTGCTGCAGACCCTCAACCCGGGGGTGGACCTGGGCAAGGCCGGCAGCCAGATCCAGGTGCCGAACATCGCGCCGACGGCGCTGCCGAAGGCGGCCAAGCTGGTCATCGACAAATCCGACTCGACCCTGCGCCTGTATGACGCGGCGGGCAAGGTATACGCGCAGGTGCCGGTGTCGTCCGGCAGCAAGCATGATCCCCTGCCGATCGGTGAGTGGAAGATCCTGGGCATCTCGCGCGAACCGACTTTCCACTACAACCCCAAGCTGTTCTGGGATGCGAAGAAGGGTGACAGGAAGGCGACGATTCCGCCGGGGCCGAACAATCCGGTCGGCCAGGTCTGGATCGACATTTCCAAGCCGCATTACGGGCTGCACGGCACGCCGGAGCCGGGCCATGTTGGCAAGACCGAATCGCACGGCTGCGTGCGCATGACCAACTGGGACGCCCTTCGGGTCGCTGACGCGGTGGACGCGTCGGTGCCCGTCATCATGCAGGAGTAAACGACGATGCTGACGCGATTGCTGGCGCTGGGCGTGGTGATCGGGGTGGCCGGATGGTGGTTGCTGGCTTCGGGCAGTGGTGAAACGCGCCAGGATTCCGCTACCTCGGTGGGCCCGGTGGCGTCGGAGCCTACCCCGGCGGTAGATCCGGGCCCTGCCCGGCTGCCCGTAACGCCTGACCCCCACCCGGTAGCGCCGGGCCCTGCCGGGCTGGCGGGAACGCCTGAGGTGCCGAAAGACAGCCAGGCAGGGCCTGGCTCTACCGCCGCCGCCGCCTCCGCAGCGCCCTCGGCGCTGCTGCTGCCTGTCCAAGGCATCACCGCCGCGCAGCTGCAGGACACCTTCACCGACGCGCGCAGCGAAGGGCGGGTGCATGACGCCATCGATATCCTCGCCGCCGAGGGCACCCCCGTGCTGGCGGTGGCCGACGGCACGGTCGAAAAGCTGTTCGACAGCGAACGCGGCGGCCTGACCGTCTACCAGTTCGAGCCCAGCGGGAAATACTGCTACTACTACGCCCATCTGCAGCGCTATGCCGATGGGCTGGCCGAGAAGAAAACCATAAAGCGCGGCGAGGTGATCGGCTACGTGGGCCACACCGGCAATGCCAGCCCGGACGCCCCGCACCTGCACTTCGAGATCCACCGGCTGGGGCCGGAGAAGCAGTGGTGGAAGGGCGAGTCGCTCAACCCCTATCCCGTGCTGCACGGCGGCCAGGCCCTGCCCTGAGCCCACGTCCGCAGGGCCTGGCTGAACCGGCGGGGGCCCCGTCGATTGGCCCGGCCGCCACGAAGGTGCGAGAATCCCCGCCCCTTCCCTTGCTGGCTGGCGCGCTGGCGCCGCCCCCTGACCGAGACTACGTGAAGACACCCGAAAGCCTGCAGGCGCTGATCGAAGACGGCGTCATCGACGAGGTACTGCGGCCGCTGAAGAGCGGCAAGGAAGCGGCCGTGTACGTGGTGCGCAGCGGCGACGATGTGCGCTGTGCGAAGGTCTACAAGGACATGGCGCAGCGTAGCTTCCAGCAGCGCGTGCAGTACCAGGAAGGCCGCAAGGTGCGTGGCAGCCGCGAGGCGCGTGCGGTGGGCAAGGCCAGCAAGTACGGCCGCAGGCAGCAGGAAACGGCCTGGAAGAACACCGAAGTGGACGCGCTGTACCAGCTGCGCGACGCCGGGGTACGCGTGCCGGTGCCGTATGGCTACTTCCATGGCGTGCTGGTGATGGAGCTGGTGACCGACGCCGAGGGCTTCTCTGCCGCGCGGCTGGGCGAAGTGGAGCTTGAGCCCGACCAGGCACGGGAATTCCACCAGATCCTGGTGCGGCAGGTGGTGCTGATGCTGTGCTGCGGCCTGATCCACGGCGATCTGTCGCCGTACAACGTGCTGGTGGGGCCGGATGGCCCGGTGGTGATCGACTTCCCGCAGGTGGTCAGCGCCGGTGGCAACAACGCCGCGCGCAGCATGCTGCTGCGCGATGTGAACAACCTGACCGCTTACCTGGGGCGTTCGGCGCCGGAGTTGCTGGACACCTGGTACGGGGAAGAGATGTGGGCGCTGTTCGAGGGGGGTGACCTGCGGCCGGACAGCGAGCTGACTGGGACCTTCGTGCATGACGAATCGACCATCGACCTGGACAGCGTGCGCCATGCGATCAATGACGCGCGCGAGGAAGCGTTGATCCGGCAGCAGGGGCGGGAAGCTGCGGAAGAAATGGACGATTGATGGGTTGCAGCCACGCAGGGCGTGGCTGCCCGGTACGCGCAGAATCAGCCGTACAACGCCTTCGCATGGTGCGCGACATGCTCACCGATAAAGCTGCTGATGAAGTAATAGCTGTGGTCATACCCCGGCTGCAGTCGCAACTGCAGCGGATGCCCCGCCGCCGTGCACGCCGCCTGCAACCACTGCGGCTGCAGCTGGCTGTCGAGGAACTCATCCCCACCGCCCTGGTCGACCAGCAGCGGCAGCTTCTCGGTCGCCGTGGCCACCAGCTCGCTGGCATCCCACTGCGCCCAGCCAGCACGATCTTCGCCCAGATACGCCAGGAACGCCTTCTTTCCCCACGGCACCCGGGTCGGGGCCACGATCGGCGAGAACGCCGACACGCTGCGGTAGCGTCCCGGATTGCGCAGCGCGATCACCAGTGCGCCATGCCCGCCCATCGAATGCCCGCTGATGCTGCGTGCATCGGTGGCCGGCAGGTGGGCTTCGATCAGCGCGGGTAGCTCGTCCACGATGTAGTCGTACATGCGGTAGTGCGCCGCCCACGGCTGCTCGGTGGCATTGAGGTAGAACCCCGCGCCCTTGCCCAGGTCGTAGCCCTCCGCATCGGCCACATCGTCACCGCGCGGACTGGTGTCCGGCGCGACCAGGATCACCCCATGCTCGGCGGCATAGCGCTGCGCGCCGGCCTTGGTGATGAAGTTCTGCTCGGTGCAGGTCAGCCCGCTCAGCCAGTACAGCACCGGCAGCTTCTGGCTGGCCGCCTGCGGCGGCAGGTACACCGCCACCTTCATCTCGCACCCGAGCACCGCCGAGCGGTGCTGGTACACGTCCTGCCAGCCGCCAAAGGCGGCGCGGTGTTCAATGCGTTCCATGGAAGGCTCCGCCGTGATCAGAAGTGGACGACCGAACGGATCGACTTGCCTTCATGCATCAGGTCGAAGGCCTCGTTGATCTGCTCCAGGTCCATGGTGTGGGTGACGAACGGCGCCAGCTCGATGTCGCCCTTCATCGCGTCCTCGACCATGCCCGGCAGCTGGCTTCGCCCCTTCACGCCGCCGAACGCGGTGCCCTTCCAGGAGCGACCGGTCACCAGCTGGAATGGACGGGTGGAGATCTCCTGGCCCGAACCGGCCACGCCGATGATCACCGACTGGCCCCAGCCGCGGTGTGCGCATTCCAGTGCCGCACGCATCACGTTGACGTTGCCGATGCATTCGAAGGTGTGGTCCACGCCCCAGGTGGTCTGCTCGACGATCACCTGCTGGATCGGTTTGTCGAAATCCTTGGGGTTG
The DNA here is from genome assembly GCF_963519125.1 of uncultured Stenotrophomonas sp. Lineage (GTDB taxonomy): Bacteria > Pseudomonadota > Gammaproteobacteria > Xanthomonadales > Xanthomonadaceae > Stenotrophomonas. The sequence goes on from NZ_CAUQLJ010000006.1 coordinate 85,687, forward strand.
ATGCAGTCGGTGGCACCGAACTGTTTGGCCAGCTCGAACTTGGACGGGTTGGTGTCGATGGCGAAGATACGGCCGGCCTTGGCCTGGCGCGCACCCTGGATCACGGCCAGGCCGATGCCGCCGAGGCCGAACACCGCCACCGAATCGCCTTCCTGCACCTTGGCGGTGTTGTGCACCGCGCCGATGCCGGTGGTCACGCCGCAGCCCAGCAGGCACACGTGTTCCGGGTTGGCTTCCGGATTGATCTTCGCCAGCGAGACTTCGGCAACAACCGTGTACTCACTGAAGGTGGAGCAGCCCATGTAGTGGTAGATCGGCTCACCGTTGTAGCTGAAGCGGGTGGTGCCGTCGGGCATCACGCCCTTGCCCTGGGTGGCGCGCACGGCCACGCACAGGTTGGTCTTGCCCGAGGTACAGAACAGGCACTCACCGCATTCGGCGGTGTACAGCGGAATGACGTGGTCGCCCGGCTTTACGCTGGTCACGCCCTCGCCCACTTCCACCACGATGCCCGCGCCTTCATGGCCCAGAACGGCCGGGAACAGACCTTCCGGGTCGTCGCCGGACAGGGTGAAGGCATCGGTATGGCAGACCCCGGTGTGGGTGATGCGCACCAGTACTTCGCCCTTCTGCGGCGGGGCAACGTCGATCTCGACGATCTTCAGCGGTTCGCCAGCGGCGAAGGCAACAGCGGCACGGGATTTCATCGGAAACACTCCAATACAGGGAACAGGATGCTTATTTCAGGTAGGAACGGATCAACGCGCTCATGTCGCGTACGCGCTCGGCGCGCTGGTCGTCGGACTGGGCCGGCTGGCCGAATTCTTCGCGCAGGTGGGCTTCCATCACTTCGGACATCAGCCCGTTGACCGCCCCGCGGATCGCGGCGATCTGCTGCAGCACCGGGCCGCAGTCTGCGCCGGCCTCAAGCGCGCGGTCCAACGCATCGCACTGGCCGCGGATGCGGCGCACGCGGGCGAGGACCTTCTTCTTTTCTTCCGGGGAATGAGGCACGGCAGAACGGCCAGAGAACTATACTGGGGGATAGTATACACAGCCTGCTGGGCGGTGCTGCACGAGGCCGTCACGGCGGACCATGGATGCTCGTTCCACCCCACCACCTCGCGGACCGACGATGCCTGACGCCCCCACCTTCGTTGTCCGCGCCTTCGAGGCCAATTATTCCGCTGCAGGCGCCGTCGAACGCATCCTGGCGCTTACCGTCGGCTGCGGCCAATGCGGCACAACCTCCTCGTGCGGCGGCAGCCAGTTGATCCACCTGCCCGGCGGCGCCCTGTTCCGCTGCGAAAGCTGCGGTTCGCACCAGGCGATCAGCCACGCACGCCTGGATGCCAGCGCCGCACCTGCCCCTGCGCGCGCGCCCCTGGGCCAGATGCGCAGCCGCACGCCGGTGGTCACGCTCCGTTCCTGAGCACCATGGCTGCACCGTCCGGTTCGCGCCTGGTTGTCTACGCCGCCCTGGTCGGCAACCTGTGCATCGCCATCGCCAAGTTCATCGCCGCCGGCATCTCAGGCAGCTCGGCGATGCTCAGCGAGGGCGTGCATTCGCTGGTGGATACGCTCAATGAAGTTCTGCTCCTGTACGGGCTGCATCGGGCCGACAAGAAGCCGGACACGGTGCACCCGTTCGGTTACGGTCGCGAGCTCTACTTCTGGAGTTTCATCGTCGCACTGCTGGTGTTCGCGGCCGGTGCCGGCGTGTCTGCGTATGAAGGCGTCCTGCATATCCGCAATCCGGAACCGGCCACCAACCACGCGTTGAGCTATGCGGTGCTCGGCGTCGCCTTCGTGTTCGAAGGCATCTCCTGGTGGGTGGCGCTGCGCGAGTTCCGCGTCACCAAGGGCAGCATGGGCTACTTCGAGGCGTTCCGGCGCAGCAAGGACCCGGCCACCTTCACCGTGCTGCTGGAAGACAGCGCCGCGCTGCTCGGCTTGGCGTTCGCCGCCGCGGGCCTGGCCGCCGCGCAGTGGTTCGACATGCCCGAACTGGATGGCGTGGCCTCGCTGTGCATCGCCGGCGTACTGGCGATGACCGCGTTCCTGCTGGCCCGGGAGACCAAGGGCCTGCTGGTCGGCGAGCCGGCCCATCCGAGTGTGGCCCGGCGGATCATGGCCGTGGCCAATACCGACCCCGACCTGCGCAATGCCAACGGCGTGACCACCATGCAGATGGGGCCGGAGCAGGTGGTGGCCATGCTGAGTGCCGAGTTCGAGGACGATCGCAGCACCCCACAGATCGAGGCGTGCATCACCCGCATCGAGCAGGCGGTGAAGGCCGAGTACCCGGAACTGGTGGCGCTGTTCGTGAAGCCGCAGACGCCCGAGGTGTTCCGCGCGCGCCGCGCGGCACTGGGCGATCCGGGATGAAGCCTTCAGCTCGCGCGGCCCCGCAGCGAAGAACGTGTTCATGCGCCTGACGCACGATCAGATAATCTAGCCGGCCTCCGCCTGCCCTCGGCCCACGAGCTCCCCTTGAACGTAACGGACCCCACCGATCACCACCGCCGGCGCGACACCGAACGCGTGGAAATGGCGCTGGCTGCCGGCGCCATCGTGGGAACCTGGTTCTGGGATATCGCCAACGACCGCGTCACCGTGGACGACGGTCTCGCCCACGCCTTTGGCCTGGAGATCGGTACCAACCAGCGCGAGCTGCCGCTGGGCCAGATCCTGCGCTCGGTGCACCCTGACGACCATGACGGACTGGTGGAGGCGATCAATGGCGCCATGGCGCGCGGCGGTCGCTACGCGCACCAGTACCGCACCCGCAATGCCGACGGGCAGTACCGCTGGCTGGAAGCGATTGGCCGCGTCGACATGGGTCCGGCAGGACAGCCGCTCGGATTCCACGGCGTGTTGATCGACATCGACGAGCGCCTCAAGGTCGAAGCCGAGCGCAACGAGGCGCAGGCACTGCTGCGCTCGTTCGTGGAAGCCGCACCTGGCGTGGTGTACGCCAAGGATCGCCAGGGCCGGCTGCTCATCGGCAACCGGGGCACCACCGAGCTGATCGGCGTTCCACCGGAATCTTACGTGGGCCGTACCGATGCCGAGCTGCTCAAGGACCCGGTACAGGCAGCGGCGGTGATGGCTGCCGACGAACGCATCATGTCCACCGGCCAGTCCGAGCAGCTGGAGGAAGCGGTCAGCTTCCCGGACGGCCGGCGCGCGCACTGGCTCTCGACCAAGGCACCGCTGCGCGATGCCGATGGCAACGTGGTCGGCTTGATCGGCACCTCGCTGGACATCACCGCGCGCAAGGATGCCGAGGCGCGCCACCAGGAGATCGAGGAACGCTACCGGCTGGCCGCGCGCGCCACCAACGATGCGATCTGGGACTGGCGCATGTCCGACGGCCAGGTGATCTGGAACGAGGCTCTGGCCACCCTGTTCGGCCACACCACCATGGAAACCGATGCGCAGTGGTGGTTGGACCACATCCACCCCGACGACCGCGCCCGGATCGATGCCGACATCCACCAGGTGATCGACGGCGACGGCACGACCTGGTCCGGCGAGTACCGCTTCCGCCGTGCCGACGGCAGCTACGCCTCGGTGCTGGACCGTGGTGCGGTGCTGCGCGGCGCGGAGGGCGAACCGCTGCGCATGATCGGGGCAATGCTGGATCTGACCGCCCGCAAGTCCGCCGAAGCGGCACTGGCCGAAAGCGAGGAGCGCCTGCGCTTTGCAACCGACGCCGGCGACATGGGCTTCTGGGACGTGGACCTGGTCAATGACGTCCTGATCTGGCCGCCACGCACCAAGGCGATGTTCGGCATTTCGCCACAGGTCGAGGTGAGCATGCAGGATTTCGATGCCGGCCTGCATCCGCTGGATCGCGATGCCGTACACGCAGCACTGGGCGCGGCGGCAGACCCCGCGCAACGCGCGCTCTACGACGTCGAATATCGCGCAGTGGGCAAGGAAGACGGCGTGGTGCGTTGGGTGGCCGCCACCGGTCGCGGTCATTTCGAAGGCGGACGCTGCGTGCGGCTGGTTGGCGTGGCGATCGACATCACCGCGCGCAAGCAGGCCGAAGCGCGCCTGCAGGAATTGAACGAACATCTGGAAAGCCGCGTGGCTGAAGAAGTGGCCGAGCGCACCCGGGTGGAAGACGCATTGCGGCAGAGCCAGAAGATGGAAGCGGTGGGGCAACTCACCGGCGGCATCGCACACGACTTCAACAACATGTTGGCGGCAGTGATCGGCCCGCTGGACCTGCTCGCCATGCGCCTGGGCGAGCGCGACCCGCTGCTCACCCGGTATATCGACATGGCCATTGATGGCGCCAACCGTGCCGCACAGCTGACCCAGCGGCTGCTGGCGTTCTCGCGGCAGCAGCCGCTGCAGCCGGTGCCGGTGGATGCCAACCGGCTGGTGGCGGGCATGGCAGAACTGTTCGCGCATTCCCTTGGCGCCAGCATCCGACTGGAAACCACGCTGGCCTCCACTCTGTGGCTGACGTTCGCCGATGCCAACCAGCTGGAGAACGTCATCCTCAACCTGGCCGTGAACGCGCGCGACGCGATGCACGGTGGCGGGCGGCTCGTGGTGGAAACGTCCAACTGCACGGTGGACGCAGCCAGCACCGGGACGCATCCGGGCGTTCCGCGTGGCGAGTACATCCTGGTCACCGTGGCCGACAACGGCGCGGGCATGTCGCCGGAGGTGATCGCCAAGGCGTTCGATCCATTCTTCACCACCAAGCAGGTCGGCCAGGGCACCGGCCTGGGTCTGTCGCAGGTGTATGGCTTCGTGAAGCAGTCTTCCGGACACGTGAAACTGTGCTCGGAGCTTGGCGAGGGCACGACTGTGAAGCTGTATCTGCCTCGCCTGTTGACCGATGCCGCAGCGGTGGATGCGCCCGTTGCCGCGGTTCCGGCCGTGCCCGATGGCGGCCGCGAACTGGTGCTGGTGGTGGAAGATGAGCCTACGGTGCGCCAGTTCTCGGTCGAGGCGCTGACCGCCCTGGGCTACGACGTGTTGTCCGCCGAAGGCGCGGCGCCGGCGTTGGCGCTGCTGGACGGCCATCCGGATATCGCGTTGCTGTTCACCGACGTGGTGATGCCGGAGGTCAACGGCCGCCAGCTGGCTGATGAAGCGCTGCGGCGGCGACCGGATCTGAAAGTGCTGTTCACCACCGGCTACAGCCGCAACGCATTGGAGCGCGACGGGGTGATCGACCCGGGGGTACAGGTGATCGGCAAACCGTTCAGTGTCGAGACGCTGGCGTCGCGGGTGCGGGCCGTGCTGGAGGCGCAGTAGGGTTTCTGCCACGCAGGGCGTGGCACTACCGGGAAAGCGCTGCCGCCAGTTCGATGGACGGCAGCAGGCCGAAGGTGCGGTGGTACATGCCGGCGAAACGGCCCTGGTCCCAGACACCGAACCGGGTGCAGATGCTGGTGACCGTGTCACCGGGACTGGCCTCGCGCAGCGCCTTGCGGATCACGTGCAGGCGTTCGAGCATGTAGTACTGCTGCGGGCCCATGCCAAAGGCTTCGTCGAAGGCGCGGTTCAGCGAACGCTGCGAGGTGCCTGCGCTGAGCACCAGATCGCCGATCACCGCCTCGCCACGGATCGCCTTGTGGATATGGTCCAGGCTGCGGCGGATGATTTCATTGCGCGGGACCGGCGGTCGCCCGCGCGAGCGCTGCACCGCGTCAGGGTTGTCCAGCACCATGCAGCGCAGCAGCGCGTGGATGATCTGGCCGCTGAAGGCCTTGCGCACACTGGGTGCTTCGAACAGGGAGGGGGCATCGCGGTCGATCTTCAGTGCGCGCGTGACCAGGGTGATGATCTGGGTAACTTCCACGCGCCCGATGTTCACCGGCGTGATGCACGCCACATGGTCATCGAACAGCCCGGCGACTGCGCGCGCACGCTGCACTACCGCTGCCACCTCCATGCTCAGGGCGATGAAGCGCGATGACCTGCGCGAGTACCCGTGCACTTCGGCGCCAGGCGGGTACCAGATGAACTGCTCGTCGGAGGTATCCAGGCCCTGCATGGCGGCATCGCTGCCCGACAGCGAGATATAGACGAGGTAACGGTCCTGCTGGTTCAGGCCGTTGTACAACACCGGCGCTCCGTCGCTGCCCAGCATCGCAACAACTTCACCGGCGTCAAGCAGCTCGAGCGTCCACTCGGCCCGTCCGGGGCCCACCACACGCATGACCCCATCCACGCCGGCGAGCGCGTCCGTGTAGGCTTCGAAATCGGTGAATCTCAGCAGCGGCATGGGCGTCGCCGTGATCGGAGGGGAGGTCCTGCACGTGCTTGTTGCCAGGCTGCGGCGATCCCCCCCGTGAAGGACGCTGCCCGACGTCTACGTTCCGCTAGTTGAAGATTTCCCGGATCGAGGAAACCCTGCCTTCGCGGAAGGTGATCTGGACGGTCTTGCGCGGCTGGTAGTACTCCCAGCGCTCGCCGATGTTGCCGCCCTCGTTGCTTTCCAGCTGCACCACCCGGTCCGGCTGTCCCGCTACCTGGCTGACCTTGCCGGCGTCGTCGCCGGAATTCACCAGGCCACGGTCGAAGCGTACGTTGTCGGCCAGTGCCGGGGCGGCCAGCAGGCACAGCGCCAGCAGCCATGCGTTGCGGTTGATCATCCTGATACTCCTTGTGCCGGGGCAGGCACGCCCCGGGGCCGACTGTGCCACAACCAGCCCCCCGGGGGTATCGTGCGTGGCTCAAGCATCAACGCAGCGGATCGGCAGGAACGCCCTCATGGCTGATCCTCACCGGGAGGACATGTCCCTGCGCGTCGAAAGACATGCGCTCGATGGCGGTGACCCGATGGTCACGCGCTTTGTCCCCCAACGGACGGCGGTGATAGACGATGTACCAGTTGTCGCTGCCCGGGGCATGGATCACCGAATGATGACCCGCGCTGGTAGCGATGGCCGGGTCCTGCTGCAGGATGCGACCAATGCGTTTGAACGGGCCGGTAGGCGCATCGGCGATGGCGTAGGCCACCGAATAGTCCGGCCCACCCCAACCGCCTTCGGACCACATGAAGTAATAGCGGCCGTCGCGCTTGAACATCAGCGAGCCTTCCACGTACTCGGGCGCGGGGGTGATTTCCTTGAACACGGTGCCGTCGGCGAAGGGCAGCACGCCGGTGAAATCATCCTTCAGCCGCACGATGTTGGCGTGCTTCCAGCCGCCATAGAGCATGTACCAGCTGCCGTCGTCGTCCTTGAACACGAACTGGTCGATCGGCTGCGCCCCGTTGTGGAACGCGCCGACCAGCGGCTTGCCGAGCAGGTCGCGGTACGGGCCTTCCGGCTTGTCGGCCACGGCAACGCCGATGCCGCCGAGCTCCTGGTCGTTCTTGATGTCGTTGGCGGAGAAGAAGAAGTAGTACTTGCCGCCCTTCTCGACCACCGAAGGCGCCCACATCGCCTCACGCGCCCAAGACACCGCTTCGATCTTCAGCACGTCGGGGTGCTTTTTCCAGGTCACCAGGTCCGACGAGGAGAACGCGTCGAACGAGGTCTGGTCGGCGTACTCGCGCGAACTGGTGGGGAATATCCAGTACTGGTTGTTGAACACGGCCGCTTCCGGGTCCGCGTACCAGCCCGGCAGGATCGGATTGCCCGACATGGCCGGCGCGGCGGCCGGTGCTGCAGGGGCCGCTGCGGCCCCGAATGAAACGGCTGCCACCACTGCTGCGGCGATCATCGTGCTACGAAACGTCATGCCCTGCCCTCCCGAACTGGTCGATGAGGGTTGAGTTTAGATCGATTTAATCGCCGGCGGGGTGACCCGGTGATCAAAAGCGATACACGAAGCCCAGCCGCAGCCCGGCGTCGGTGAAGTCAACGTTGCCGGTGAAACTTTCCTTTTCCGCGTTCGCTTCGATGCGGGTGTAGGTGTAGTCCAGGCTGAAGCCGGCGCGTTCCCACGGAAACCACTCGACACCCGCTCGACCGAAGTAGATGTCGCCGTCGATGTCGTCGACGCTGATGGTGAAGTAGCCCACGTCGGCGGACAGGCGCCAGTCGTCCGCCGGGGTCCAGCGCCAGCCGCCGCCGATCATCGGCGCGGGCACATCGGCTGACACTTTGCTTTTCGCGGACGCCCCGCCCTGGTTGCCGCCCGCGTCCACGTCGAGGTCGATGCCCAGTTCCATGCGGTACCAGATCAGGCCGACGCGCGGGCCCAGCGCCCATTGGTCTTCGTTGGCCGCCCACCAGGTATACGAGGCTTCGTAGGCGTCGATGTCCACGTCGGTACGGATCCGGCTGGACGCTTCGTACAGGGTGCCGTCGAACTCGATGTCGCGCTCGATCGTGCGCGTGGCATCGGCGCTCTGGGTGTACCAGGACACCGCAAACTCGTGGTTCTCCCACGGGCGCCAGGTGAACCCTACGTTGGCGACAAGGTTGTCGTCACCCAGGCCCAGGTCGCGATGCAGGTCGATCTCGGTGCCGCGCTTGCCTTCGCCGTCGGCGCGGATCTCGGTATCGAACGAAGTGATGTAACCGCTGATGTGCGCGCTGAAGGTGTCCAGCGGTTCTACCGCATGGGCATGCGATGCGAACGCGAGCAGGCCGGTGACGGAGGCGCAGAAGGCGATGGCGGTTCTGCGGAGCGGCAGGGAGAGCAACATGGTGGATCTCCGGGTAGGCCGGTCTCGGACCGCATACTCGGCGTCCGCCCGGTAACGCCATGGTTGCTCCGTTGCCGTGGATTTGAAAGATGAATTCGTGCAGTAGGCGGCAGTAAATCTACGTAGCCCCAAGGGGTGGGGTATGGTGAGGGCATGGACTTCCTGGTCAACATCGATGTCGACGATCTCGATGCCGCGCTGTCGTTCTACACGCGCGCCTTCGACCTGCATCCGGGCAGGCGCTTCGGGAACGACGGGGTGGAACTGCTGGGCGGGCCGGCGCCGATCTACCTGCTGGTGAAGGCTGCGGGCAGCGCCGCCACGCCGCAGGTGCGCGACCGCCGCGATTACCGCCGGCACTGGACGCCCGTACACCTGGACTGGGTCGTGGATGACCTGGATGCCACGCTGGCGCGTGCGGTTGCGGTCGGCGCACGGGTCGAGAAGGCGCCGGCAACGCATGCCTGGGGCCGCATCGCCCTGCTGGCCGATCCGTTCGGCCACGGCTTCTGCCTGCTGCAGTTCCTGGGTCGCGGCTACGACGAGATCTGCGAGGCGTAGGCGTCGCGCAGCATGTCCACGAACGCACGCAATGCCGAGGACATCTGCCGCTGGCGCGGGTAGTACAGCACCCACCCGGCGAACGGTTCGCTCCAGTCCTGCAGCACCGCCACCAGGCGGCCATCGTCCAGGTAGGGCCGCGCCGCGTCTTCCAGCACGTACGCCAGCCCCAGCCCATCCAGAACGGCCTGCAGGACGGTGTGCTGGTCGCCGAGCGTCAGTCGCCCCGGCACATCGATGTCGAGCGCCTGGCCGTCGCGCTCGAACTGCCACTTGTACAGATGCCCGCCGGCGAAGCGGAAGCGCACGCATTCGTGGTCGACCAGGTCTCGTGGATGTTGCGGCACCGCGCGATCGCGCAGGTACGCCGGCGAGGCGACGATCAGGCCGCGCAGCGGCGGGCCCAACGGCACCGCAACCATGTCTTCAGGCACGAACTCGTGCAGGCGCACGCCAGCGTCGTAGCCTTCGGCGACGATATCCACCAGCCCGTCGTCCTGCGCCACTTCCAGCCGCACGTCCGGGTGTGCGCGCAGGAAGCTGGCCAGGCGCGGACCCAGCTGCGTGTGCACGGCGGCACGGGTCGCATTGATGCGCAGCAGGCCGGCCGGCGCAGCGCGGAAGTGGTTCATTTCCTCCAGCGCGTCGTGCACCTGGCCCAGCGCCGGCTGCAGCCGGTCGAGCAGGCGCTGGCCGGCCTCGGTCAGGGCCACGCTGCGGGTGGTGCGATGGAACAGCCCTACCCCGAGGCGTTCTTCCAGCGCGCGGATCGCATAGCTCACCGCCGAGGTTGAAAGCGCCAGCTCGGCTCCGGCGCGGCGGAAGCTGCGGTGTCGCGCCACCGCAGCGAAGGCGGCCAGATGCGTGAGATTGTCAGTGGCCACGATTGTGCAGTCTGCCTTGATGAATCATGCCGATATCCGGACTGTATACCTATCGGATTGGGGCGTATTGTAAAGCGCCTTTCCATAAATCCCAGGATCCCCCATGTCCCTCGCCCACGGCTATGCCGTACACGACCAGACCGCGCCGCTGGTGCCGTTCTCCTTCGAGCGCCGCCCGGTCGGTGCCGGCGACGTCCGCATCCAGATCCTCTACAGCGGCATCTGCCATTCCGACCTGCACCAGGCCCGCGACGATTGGGGCGGCTCGAAGTTCCCGATGGTGCCGGGCCATGAAATCATCGGCCGCGTGACCGAGGTCGGTACCGGCGTGACCGGTCTGAAGGTCGGCGACTTCGCCGGCGTCGGCTGCATGGTCGACTCCTGCCGCCACTGCGAAGCCTGCGACCAGGACCTGGAGCAGTACTGCCACAACGGCGCCACCTTCACCTACAACAGCACCGAGCGCGAAAGCGGCCAGCCGACCTTTGGCGGCTACTCGGACCACATCGTGGTCGAGCAGCGCTTCGTGGTGAAGGTCTCTGAGAAGCTGGACCTGAAGGCGGCCGCCCCGCTGCTGTGTGCCGGCATCACCACCTATTCGCCGCTGCGCCACTGGAAGGTCGGCCCCGGCCAGAAGGTCGGCGTGATCGGCCTGGGCGGCCTGGGCCACATGGGCGTGAAGTTCGCCAAGGCGATGGGCGCCACCGTGGTGATGATCACCACCACGCCGGAAAAGGGTGCCGACGCCAAGCGCCTGGGCGCCGACGAAGTGCTGGTGTCGCGCGACCCGGCGCAGATGAAGGCCCACGCCGGCAGCTTCGACTTCCTGCTCAACACCATTCCGGTCAGCCATGACACCAACCCGTACATGTCGCTGCTCAAGCGCGACGCGACCATGTGCCTGGTGGGCGTGTTGACCGAACTGGACCCGCCGCTGATGGGCGCCAGCGTGATGTTCGGTCGCAAGCACATCACCGGCTCGGCGATCGGCGGCATGGCCGAGACCCAGGAAATGATGGACTTCTGTGCCGAGCACAACATCGTCAGCGACGTCGAAGTGATCGACATCAAGACCGTCAACGAAGCGTGGGAGCGCATGGCGAAGAACGACGTGCGCTATCGCTTCGTCATCGACATGGCGACGCTGGCGGCCTGATTCCGGCGGCGTGACCCATCAAGAAAAAACCCCGGCATTGCCGGGGTTTTTTTCAATACGCGAACTGTTTGAACACCGGGTCCACGTCCTGGCCCCACTCCCCGCGGTACAGCGCCAGCTTGCGCTCGGCCGGGGTCAGGCCCGAGTCCACGATTTCCTGCAGCACGTCCAGGAAATGACTTTCATCCTGGCCATCGGCATTGCGCGCCGCACGGCGCTGCAGGCCCGCCACCGCAATCTTCAGCGCTTCACGCGCCAGGTCGCGCACGGTGCCGTTGCGGAACGGCAGGTTCAATGCCTGCTTCGGCACGCCGTCACGCAGCGCGTGGCGCTCGACCAGGCTGAAATCGCGCACCAGGTCCCAGGCCGCATCCAGCGCCGCGTCGTCGTACAGCAGGCCGACCCAGAACGCCGGCAGCGCGCACAGGCGGCTCCACGGGCCGGCATCGGCGCCGCGCATTTCCAGGTACTTCTTCAGGCGCACTTCCGGGAACGCGGTGGTCATGTGGTCCGACCAGTCGCGCAGGGTCGGCAGCTGGCCCGGCAGCACCGGCATTTTTCCTTCCATGAAAGCGCGGAAGCTCTGCCCGCTGGCGTCGTGGTACACGCCGTCGCGGTACGAGAAGTACATCGGCACGTCGAGCAGGTAATCCACGTAACGCTCATACCCGAAGCCGTCTTCGAACACGAAGTCGAGCATGCCGGTGCGGTCGGCGTCCGTGTCGGTCCAGATGTGCGAGCGGTAGCTCAGGTAGCCGTTCGGCTTGCCTTCGGTGAAGGGCGAATCGGCGAACAGTGCGGTGGCGATCGGCTGCAGCGCAAGCGAGACACGGAACTTCTTCACCATGTCCGCTTCGGTCGCGTAATCCAGGTTGACCTGCACCGTGCAGGTGCGGGTCATCATGTCCAGACCCAGCGAACCGACCTTGGGCATGTACTCGCGCATGATCCGGTAGCGGCCCTTGGGCATCCACGGCATGTCCGCGCGCGTCCACTTCGGCTGGAAGCCCATGCCGAGGAAACCCAGCTGCAGCTCCGACGCCACCTGCGCCACTTCATTGAGATGGGTGCCGGTTTCCACGCAGGTCTGGTGGATGGTCTCGAGCGCCGCGCCAGACAGCTCCAGTTGGCCGGCCGGTTCCAGCGTGACCGAGGCGTTGTCGCGCAGCAGTGCGATGGTGCGGCCGTTTTCCTGCACAGGCGCCCAGCCGAAGCGGGTCAGCCCGGTCAGCAGCGCTTCGATGCCGCGCTCGCCGTCGAAGGTGGGCGGGCGCAGGTCGTCCAGGCGGAAACCGAACTTCTCGTGCTCGGTGCCGATGCGCCACTGCGCCTTGGGCTTTTCACCGGAGGCCAATGTGGCGACCAGTTCGTTGCGGTCGGTGATCGGCGTCTCGGCGACGTGGCTGGGGCTCGACAAGGGGGGGCTCGCAGGGATTCTGGTCTGGACGGGGATGTGGGGCTCGGCACCCCGCATCGCAAGGGCGCACTATATCGTGGCGGTTCCGCCCGTCGTGTCACCGTGACGGTTTTCTGCATCCTATTGGCTGGGACTTGACCACCCGTGGGGAGCGGATGCCCGATACTGCACGGTAATGGACATGCCCCTGCATCAAGACCCGCTCCTGGCCGAAATGGCCAGCCTGGCCGACTGCCAGCGTGCAGACGGTTACGCCTGCATCACCGCGCGCCGCGAGCATGGTGCGCAGTCGGTGGAGATCCCGCAACCGCAGTTCGCGATCATCCTGCAGGGACGCAAGCAGGTCTCCACCGCGCACCAGACCCTGCAGCTGGCACCGGGCGACCTGTTCCTGATCACCCGGCGCTGCCGGATCGACGTGGTCAACACGCCCGACCCGCATACCGGGCTGTACCTGAGCGCGATCGTGCCGTTGTGCAACGAAGCCCTGGCGGCAGCGCGGGTACTCTGGAACGAGCCGCTGCCGGACGCAGGCGATCCACTCGCACAGCTGCCGCTGGCCGAGCATGCCGACACCCTGCGCCAGTGGCGCGCCGCGCTGGAGCATGCGCAGTACAGCGAAGCGCGGCTGGCGCTGGCCTCGCTGGTGCTGGCGCTGTGCCGGCGTGGCCACGGCAGCCTGCTGCTGCCGCCCGAACCCAGCCTGGGCGAGCGCATCCGCGACCTGATCGCCGCACAGCCCGAGCGCGACTGGCAGTCCCGCGATTTCGAAGCCGAGCTCGGCCTGAGCGGGGCGACCCTGCGCCGCCGCCTGGCGCACGAGCAGGCCAGCGTGCGCGAGCTGATCGTCGACGCGCGGCTGGCCCATGCAATGAACCTGCTGTACACCACCCGGCTGCCCCTGAAGACCGTCGCGGCGCGTGTGGGCTACCGCTCGCTCGGCAGTTTCAGCAAGCGCTTCGCCGCGCGTTACGGGCTGGAACCGACGGCGATCGGCAACAGCTGAGCGTGGCGCGAGCGGATCGCGCGGCATTCTGAGCGGATCGCAGCGGCCGCCGCGCGCACCATGAGCGCACCGCGGCACTGCCGCTTTGTATGGAAACTGCCATGTCCTTCCCCCGCGTGCGCCCGTTGCTCGCTGCCCTGTTGCTGGCTGCTGCCGCTCCCGCCTTCGCGACCACCGCGCACCATCCCGAGGCGCAGGTCCCGGGCGTCTACCACCAGCAGATCGGCGAGCTGGAGGTGACCGCGCTGTTCGACGGCACCGTGGCGCTGGGTCGCGGCGAACTGGTCGGCATCGCGCCCGGCGCGGTCACCCGCCTGCTCGACCATCGCTATGTGCCCGAAGACGGCAAAGGCTTGCAGACGGCGGTCAATGCCTACCTGATCCAGCGCGGCAACCACCTGACCCTGGTCGACACCGGCACCGCCGGGTGTTTCGGTCCGGGCCTGGGCCAGGTGCTGGGCAACCTGCGCAAGGCCGGCTACGACCCGGGCGAGGTGGACGACGTGCTGCTCACCCATGCCCACCCTGACCATCTGTGCGGACTGCTCGACGCACAGGACCAGGTGGCCTACCCCAATGCCACGGTGTGGCTGTCCGACGCCGACGCTGCGTACTGGCTGGCCCCTGCCAGCGAAGCCAAGGCACCACAGGGCGTGCGCTTTGCCTTCGCGCTGGCGCGCAAGGCGGTGGCGCCGTATGCCGCAGCAGGCCGGTTGCGTCGCTTCGGCGAAGGCCAGGCGCTGCCCGACGGGGTCAGTGCACTCGACAGCCACGGCCACACCCCGGGCCACGTGTCCTGGAAACTGGACGGTGGCCAAGGGCAGTCGCTGCTGGTGTGGGGCGACATCGTGCACTTCCACGCCGTGCAGTTCGCGCAGCCACAGGCGGCCTATGAGGCCGATAGCGACAGAGATGCGGCGATTGCCAGCCGCCGCGCGATGATGGCGCAGGCGGCCGACGGCGGCTGGTGGGTGGCGGGTGCCCACCTGCCCTTCCCGGGCCTGGGCCACGTACGCCGCGAAGGCGAGGCGTTCGCCTGGGTGCCGGGCGAGTTCGCGCCGTTGCCGGCGCGATGATCAGGCGGCGGCGGGCGCGTCCGGCGCGGGCGGGTTCAGCCCCAGCCAGCCGCCGATGATGGCGCGCGCTTCGTCCACGCCCTGGCGGGCCGGGCCGGAGAAGGTCTGCACGCTGACCGTGTCGCCGAAGGCGGACTGCAGTTCCTTGCGCACTTTCTGCAGGGCGATGCCCTGCTGGCCACGGCCGAGCTTGTCGGCCTTGGTCAGCAGCGCGTGCGCCGGCAGCCCGCGCCGGACCGCATAGGCCAGCATCTGGCGGTCGTAGTCCTTGAGCGGGTGGCGGATGTCCATCACCACCACCAGGCCGCGCAGCGCTTCGCGGGTGCGGAAGTACTGGTCGATGAAAGCCTGCCAGTGCGCCTGCAGGTCCAGCGGCACCTTGGCGTAGCCGTACCCGGGCAGGTCGACCAGCTTGGCGTCGGGGGTGACCTCGAAGAACACCAGCTGCTGGGTGCGGCCGGGGGTCTTGGAGACCCGGGCCAGGCTGTTCTGGCGGGTCAGGGCGTTGAGGGCACTGGATTTGCCGGCGTTGGAGCGGCCGGCAAAGGCCACTTCGGCCCCCACGTCGTCCGGAAGTTGCCGGATATTGTGGGCCGAGAGCAGGTAATGGGCGCGTTCGAGGAGCAATGACATGCGCATAGGATCGCACGCCGCCGGTTTTGCCGCACTGCCGCGTTGACCCTGGCGTGAAAGCGCATGGATAATCGGGCGATCCCCGCGTGTGCATCCTGCACATGCCAGGCCGGTCCACACGGAGCTTCCGCATGCGCCATGCTCGCGTTCTTGCCGTTTCCGCTGTTGCTGTATCGCTGTTGGCCGCTGTTGCGGTCGCCCAGACCGCCGTGACCCCGCTGCCGGACAACGCACCGGTGCGCACGGCGTCGCTTGAAGTCGATTTCAGCAAGACCACCTGGGGCGACCCCAAGGCGGGCCAGGCCAAGGCCGCCGCCTGTGCGGCCTGCCACTCGGCCGACGGCAACGCCACGGTGGAGATGTACCCGAGCATCGCCGGGCAGAGCGAACGCTACGTGGCCCAGCAGATCGCGCTGATCGCCAACGGGCAGCGCACCTCCGGCGCTTCGGCCGCGATGGTGCCGTTCGTGCAGGACCTCACCCCGCAGGACATGCGCGACATCGGTGCGTATTTCGCAACGCAGAAGGCCAGTGCCGGGCTTGCCGATGACAGCGCGGTCGGCGAAGGTCCGTACAAGGGAATGAAGTTCTTCGAGATCGGCCAGCAGCTCTATCGCGGCGGCGATGCCCAGCGCGGCATTCCGGCGTGCATGGCCTGCCATGGGCCCACCGGCGCAGGCAACCCGGGCCCGGCCTACCCGCACATCGGCGGCCAGCATGCGTCGTACGTGGCGCGGCGGCTGCAGGAGTACCAGGCCGGGGTGACCCAGGAAACCGACAAGGCGCACTTCCAGATCATGGCCAGCATCGCCAAGTCGCTGACCGAGCAGGAGATCCAGGCATTGGGCAGCTATCTGCAGGGTCTGCACAACCGTGCGGACGACGTCGCCGCGGCGACCCCGCGGACCGGCGCGCGGCAGTAACCCTGGACCGTTGCCGGGACCGATGACAGATGCACCCCGCCCCGGTGGCGGGTTATGTTCACCTCCACGCCGGCACTGGGCCGGCGTTGTTTTTTCCGATGAAGAGGGATGTAGATGTCGCTGATGCCCCGTTTGATGCTGTTGCTGCTCGCCCTGAGCCCCCTGTCGGCCCTGGCCGCGCCCGCCCCCGCCGCGCTGGTGGAAGGCGAAGACTACGAGGTCATCGAGCAGCCCGGTCCGTTCGCACCGCTGGCCGGCAAGATCGAGGTGGTGGAGATGTTCGGCTACACCTGCCCGCACTGCGCGCACTTCGAGCCGACCCTGGAAGCCTGGACGAAGAAACTGCCCAAGGACGTGCGCTTCACCCCGGTGCCGGCCGCTTTCGGCGGCGTCTGGGACTCGTTCGCCCGCGCCTACTACGCCGCCGACCAGCTGGGCGTGGCCAAGCGCAGCCATGCAGCCATGTTCAAGGCCCTGCATGAACAGAGCTCGCTGCCGATGCAGAACGTGTCCCCGGACGAGTTGGCGGGCTTCTACGCCACCTACGGCGTCAAGGCCGATGCCTACACTGCCGCGCTGAAGAGCGACGCGGTGGAGCAGAAGATCAAGTACGCCCGCGCCTTCGCCCAGCGCACCAAGGTGCCGGGAACCCCCGCGCTGCTGGTCAACGGCAAGTACCTGGTCAAGGGCACCTCGTTCGACGACATGCTGCGCAACGCCGACGCGCTGATCGCCCGCGAGCGCGCCGCGAAGGCTCGCTGAACCGTCACACCCCCTGCACGCGGCGCCCCGGCGACCGCGTGTCATCATTCCCCCCTGGCTGGCGCCCGATGCGCCGGCCCCACCATGCACCTGCTGGAGACGCTTCGATGAAGACCCGTTTCGCCCTCATGCTGATGGCCCTGCTGCCCATCCTTGCCGCCTGCAAGGCCCAGGACGGCAGCGCCAATACCGCCGCCCCGACCGAACCGGCAACCCCGGCCACCGCTCCGGCCGCCGAAACCGCACCGGGCCAGACCGAAGCGACCCCGACCGACACCGCCCCGGCCGCCAGTGGCGAGACCGCCGCCGCCGAAACCGCTGCCGCCGAAGCCACCACCCCGGCCCCGGCGCCCGCCTCTTCGCAGCCCGTCGGCCCGGCCCCGGTCGAAGGCACCGACTACGTGGTGATCGCCAACGGCAAGCCGTTCGAGCCGGCCACCGGCAAGATCGAAGTGGCCGAAGTGTTCGGCTTCGTCTGCCCGGCCTGCGCCGCGTTCCAGCCGCTGATCGGGCCGTGGAAGGCCGGCCTGCCGAGCGATGTGAACTTCGTCTATGTGCCGGCCATGTTCGGCGGTACCTGGGACAACTACGCCAAGGCGTTCTACGCCGCCCAGGCGCTGGGCCTGGAAGACAAGACCCATGAAGCGCTGTACAAGGCGATCCACGTGGACCAGAGCCTGAAGGGCGAACGCGGCCGCGATACCCCGGAAGAGATCGCCGCCTTCTACGCCAAGCACGGCGCTGACCAGAAGCAGTTCCTGGCCGAAATGTCCGGCTTCAACGTGACCAACAAGACCAACAAGGCCAAGAAGTTCGCCCAGGACAGCCAGATCTCCGGCACGCCGTCGGTGATCGTCAACGGCAAGTACCTGGTCAAGGGCAAGAGCTTCCCCGACATGCTGCGCATCGCCGATCACCTGATCGCCCGCGAACGCGCCGCCAAGGGCAACTGAGTTTCCAGGAACCTGCAACCGTCGTGACTTCCCCCAACACGCGGACCCTGCGCCTGCTCACGGCCAACATCCAGGCCGGCTCGAGCACCCGCCGCTACAGCGACTATGTGACCCGCAGCTGGTCGCATGCGCTGCCGGCGGGGCGCAAGCGGACCAGCCTGGACGCCATCGCCCAGCTGGCCCGCGGCCATGACATCGTCGGCCTGCAGGAGGCCGACCCCGGCAGCCTGCGCTCGGGCTTCACCAACCAGACCCACTACCTGGCCGAGCGCGCTGGCTTCAATTACTGGAGCCATCAGCCCAACCGCCGGATGGGCGGGGTGGCCTCCAGCGCCAACGGCCTGCTGAGCCGGCTGGAACCGGTGGAAGTACAGGACCACGCCCTGCCCGGCCGCATCGGCGGGCGCGGCGTGCTGCTGGCCAAGTTCGGCGAAGGCGCCGAGGGGCTGGCGGTGGCCGTGGCGCACCTGTCGCTGGGGACCAACTCGCGCATGTCGCAATTGGCCTTCATCGCCGACCTGCTGTCCGACCACCCCAACGCGGTGCTGATGGGCGACTTCAACTGCCTGGCCGAGCGTCCGGAAATGCAGGTGCTGTACAAGAAGACTACCCTGCAGCCACCGGGTTGCGCGGTGCCGACCTTCCCCAGCTGGCGCCCCGACCGGGCCATCGACCACATCCTGCTCAGCAACGGCCTGCAGCAGCGCAGCGCCGAAGCGGTGCCGGCGGCGTTCTCCGACCACCTGGCCCTGGCCATGGCGATCGACGTGCCGGGCAGCGCGCTGCGCTGAGCGCCTGGACGATCGCAGGCCTTGCGTGCAGCCGGGCAGAGCCCGGCGCTAAGCGGGAGCGCCTGGAACGGGCGCGGGCGATCTTTTCGCGGTGACCGTGCTGCCGATGGAAGCCACCACCGTGCACCCGATTGCTGCCCATTGCAGCGGGGTCAGGTGCTCGGCCAGCAGCCCCATCGCCAGCAACGCAGCCACCGCCGGCTCCATGCTGATCAGAATGCCGAAGGTCTCCTTGGGCAGCCGCTTCAATGCGGCCATTTCCAGCCACATCGGAATGGAGCTGGACACGATCGCCACGCCCAGCCCGAACAGCAGGATCTTCGGGTCCAGCAGCGCCATGCCCGCATGCGCCACGCCCACCGGCACTACTACCAGCGCGGCGGCGCACAGTCCCAGCGAAACGGTGTGCCCGGCCGGCAGGTGGCCGGCGCGCTTGCCGAAGATGATGTACAGCGCCCAGCACACCGCCGCGCCCAGCGCGTACAGCACGCCGACCAGGTCCAATGGCTCGCCGTGGCCCAGCGGCAACAGCAGCAACAAGCCAGCCGCGGCGCATCCGACCCAGACGAAGTCGATGGGTCGGCGTGAGGACCACATCGCCACCGCCAGCGGGCCGCAGAATTCGATGGCTACGGCAATGCCGAATGGAATGGTCCGCAGCGCCATGTAGAACAGCAGGTTCATCACCCCCAGGGTGATGCCGTAGCGCAGGATCGCGCCGGCATCCGCACGCGAGGTGGCCCGGCGCCACGGCCGGAACACCGCCAGCAGCACCAGCGCGGAGAACCCTACGCGCAACGCGCTGGTGCCCTGCGCGCCGATCAGCGGGAACAGCTGCTTGGCAAACGAGGTCCCCACGGCGAGGGATGTGACCGAGCCGAGCACGGCCAGGACGGGAAGCAGGGTGGAGAAGCGCGAGATGGACATCGCGCGAGCATACGCGCGTCGTCAGCCTTTTACCGCCGCCTCGATCGTTGCCACATCGATCTTCTTCATCGTCATCATCGCTTCGAAGGCACGCTTGGCCACCGCCGGGTCGCTGCTGTTGAACGCTTCAGTCAGCACGCGCGGGGTGATCTGCCAGGACAGCCCCCACTTGTCCTTGCACCAGCCGCAGTCGCTCTCCTGCCCGCCGTTGCCGACGATGGCGTTCCACAGACGGTCGGTCTCGGCCTGGTCGTCGGTGGCGATCTGGAACGAGAACGCTTCGCTGTGCTTGAACGCAGGACCGCCGTTCAAGCCGATGCAGGGAATGCCGACCACGGTGAACTCCACGGTCAGCACGTCGCCCTTCTTCCCCGAGGGGAAATCCGACGGCGCACGGTGCACGGCGGTGACCGCGCTGTCGGGGAAGGTAGCAGCGTAGAAGGCGGCCGCTTCCTCGGCGGTGCCGTCATACCAGAGGCACAGGGTGTTCTTGGCGATCATCGGGGCATTCCTGGAATCGGGCCGAACCCGGGTGCCGCCAAGGTAGGACGCACCGTGTTAACCCCCGGTAGGCCAGCCTCTACGCCCGGTAGACATTGCGGATGGGACTGATTCGCATTACCATTACTGAATGCCGTTTGCGCCAGGGAGGCGCCTCGGCAATCAGTTGCCACCGCCCGTGCCGTTGCATCGCACCCGCCAGACGCTGACTGCCCCCACTTTTCGCAGCGCCCGGCATCCGAGGATCGCCGCCTGGTGCGCGCCGTTGCCTCAGGAACCGCTGATGACCCGTACTTCCGCTGTGCTGTCCCGCACCTTGCCGCAAGGCCGCCTGCCGCAGGCGCTGCTGATCGCGCTGGCCACCCTGGCCGCCGCCCCCGCCTTCGCCCAGGACGCCACTGCCGACGCCACCACGCTGGACAAGATCGTGGTCAAGGGCGAGCGCGCTGAAGGCTATTCGGTGCGCCGCACCTCGGCCGGTACCCGCTTCGACCTGGCCCCGCGCGAGATCCCGCAGTCGATCAGCATCATCAGCCACCAGCGCATCGAGGACCAGAACCTCGACGACATCATCGACGTGCTGGCCAACACCACCGGCGTGAGCAGCACCCAGTCCGACACCGAGCGTACCGAGTTCTACTCGCGCGGTTTCTATATCGACAGCTACCAGTACGACAACCTGCCCACCCAGATGGTGCAGAACTGGAGCTACGGCGATTCCGGCCTGGACCTGGCCCTGTATGACCGCGTGGAAGTAGTGCGTGGCGCCACCGGCCTGCTCACCGGCGCGGGCAACCCGTCGGCCTCGGTCAACCTGATCCGCAAGCATGCCGACAGTGCCGAGCTCACCGGCAGCGTCTCGGTCAACGTGGGCAGCTGGGGCCGCACCCGCAGCACCGTGGACGTGACCACCCCGCTCAACGCCAGCGGATCGGTGCGCGCACGCGTGATCGGCAGTTACCTGGACACCGAATCGCAGATGGACCGGTACGACCAGCACAAGACGCTGGGCTATGCGGTGATCGACGCCGACCTGACCCCGGACACCCAGCTCAGCGTGGGCTACGACTACCAGCAGAAGCGTGCCAACGGCGCCACCTGGGGCGGCTTCCCGATGTTCTTCTCGGACGGGACGCGCACCCCGTTCGACGAATCGTTCGCCGCCAATCCCGGCTGGACCTATTGGGACACCACCAGCAAGCGCCTGTTTGCCACGCTGGAGCACGGTTTCGCCAATGACTGGAAAGTGCGTCTTGGCGCGACGCACGACAAAACCAATGCAGATGACAAGCTGTTCTACCCGTTCTACGCGGCGTTCGACAAAAACGACGGCTCCGGCATCACGCCCATGGCCGGGCTGTACGAGACCCAGCGCGAGGTCAACGCTTTGGACGGCTACGTGGAAGGTCCATTCCAGCTGTTCGGTCGCCAGCATGAAGTCATGGCCGGCGTGAGCTACAACAAGCGCGAGTACGCCAACTACGGTGATTTCCAAAGTGGTTGGGCACCCTTGGATAACTATCTCGCCTGGACCGGGGATTTTCCGGAACCCAACTGGAACGCACTGACGCTTGCCAGCGAAGGCACCATCACGCAGAAGGCAGGCTATGCAGCCACCCGCCTGTCGTTGGCTGACCCGCTGAAGCTGATCCTGGGTGCACGCTACAGTGACTGGGAGCTCGACGGGACCGAAGGCACTGTCGTCAGCAGGTTTGGCCACAAGGTCACCACCCCGTATGCAGGCCTGGTGTTCGACAT
This sequence comes from uncultured Stenotrophomonas sp., assembly GCF_963519125.1. Taxonomy (GTDB): domain Bacteria; phylum Pseudomonadota; class Gammaproteobacteria; order Xanthomonadales; family Xanthomonadaceae; genus Stenotrophomonas. The sequence continues at coordinate 107,670 of NZ_CAUQLJ010000006.1, forward strand.
CAATGACACGTGGTCGACCTATGCCGCCTATACCGAGATCTTCCAGCCGCAGACGCTCAAGCAGCGAGATGGAAGCTACCTGGATCCGGTGGACGGCAAGAGCTACGAAGTCGGCGTGAAGGCCGCTTGGTTCGACAACCGCTTGAATGCATCGGCGGCCGTGTTCCGAATTGAACAGGACAACGTTGGCCAAGCCACCACCGAGCTTGTGGAAGGCAGTGAGAACGAGTTCGCCTATATCGCCGCACGGGGCACGGTCAGCCGGGGTTTCGAGCTTGAAGTCAACGGTGAGCTGACCCAGGGCTGGAATGCTACTTTCGGTGCATCGCGCTACGTGGCGAAGGATATCGACGGTGCGGACATCAATACCAACCTGCCGCAGACGTCGATCAAGCTGTTCACCAGCTACACGCCGCAAACGCTGCAGGAGCTCACCGTGGGCGGCGGCGTCAACTGGCAGAACCGCATCTATTATCCGATCCCGGGGCTCGGCCGTTTCGAGCAGGAGGGCTACGCCCTGGTGAGCGCATTCGTGCGCTACCGCCTGGCCCCGCAGTTCAGCGTGCAGGCCAACCTCAACAACCTGCTGGACAAGAAGTACCTGTCGCAGATCAACGGCTACGGTGCGTTCGGCGACGGTCGCAACGGATCGATCAGCTTCACCTGGTCGTTCTGAAGCGTGAGCCGGGCAGAGCCCGGCTCTACGTCAGGCGTAAGCCAACGGTAGTGCCGGGCCCTGCCCGGCAAAACAGGGGCGCCATCGGCGCCCCTGTGCTTTTCAGCCTTAGAACCGCAGATCCGCGCGCACGTACCAGTAACGGCCCCGCGGGATGTCATACGTCGACGCGTCATACCCGTTCAACGAGCACGACAGGCAGATCGGCGGATCCTTGTCGAACGCGTTGTTCAAGCCGGCGCTGAGCTGCAGGCCCTTCATCCAGTCGAACTTGTAGCCCACCTGGAAATCGTTGTACGTGGTGGCGGCAAGCTCATTGGTACCGGCAGCCTGGTCGCTGCACACCGGGAATGCCGCCGCATCGCCGCACTCTTCGGTGAGCTTGGAAATGTGCCGCACCGTCCACGACGCGTTCCAGTTGCCCAGGGTCCAGCTCAGCGAGGCGTTGCTGGTCCATTCCGGAATGGAGCTGTCGGTGACTTCCACGCCCGGTTCCTGCGGCTGGCGCTGGCCCGCCGCACCCACGGCCTCATAACGGCCGACGAAAGTGTTCTGCCAACCGAGCTTGAACTGGCCGATCTCGCTCTGCGGCAGGGTCCAGAACAGGTCCACGTCCCAGCCGTCGGTCTTGATCGAACCCAGGTTGGTCAGGCGGTTGTTGAAGCCGCTGACCGCACCGGTGGACGCGCGGGTGATGCCGCCGCAGTACAGCGGGTCCAGCGTGTCCACGCACAGGTCGAGCTGGGTCTGCGCGTTGATCGCCTGGATCGCGCCTTCGATGTTGTGGCGGTAGAAGGTCACTTCCACGTCGAAGCGCTCCGACCAGGACGCGTTGTTGCCGAACCACGGGCTCCACACGAAGCCAGCGCTGAAGCTGCGCGAGGTTTCCGGGTCGAGCTGGTCGTTGCCGCCGGTGGTGACCGAGATCTGCGAGTTGGCCTGCTGGAAGCCGACCGGCACGCCCAGCGCCGCGCAGTTGGCCGCACTCCCGCGTGGCGGGGTGCCGCCCAGGCCGACCGAGCACGGGTCGAACAGCTGCAGGTCTGCACGCGCGGCGGACCCGTACAGCTCACCGATGGACGGTGCACGGAAGCCTTCGGCATAGCTCGTACGCAGCACGAAGTCGTTGGTCACCTGCCAGCGCAGGCCGTACTTCGGCGTGAACTCGCCACCAAAGGTGGAATAGTCCGAATAGCGGCCGGCCAGGCTCAGGTCGAGGCGGTCACCCAGCGCACTGTTGGCGAAGATCGGCACCGCCAGTTCCAGGTAGGCTTCGTTGACGTCGTACGACCCGGAAGTGGGCAGCGACGGCACGCCGTTGTAATGCCCGCGCACCGTGATCGGGTCCGGCTGGTATTCGCCTTCGTACTTGCGGTACTCGTAACCCGTGGCGAACGATACCGGGCCGGCCGGCAGGGTGAACAGGTCGCTGCTCAGGTTGGCGGTGAACAGGCTCAGTTCGTTCTGGCTGCGGTCGCGCACCACCGGCTGGATCCAGTCCAGCATCGGGCGGGTGATGGTGCCGGGGCCACCGAAGATGTTCAGCGGCACGCACCCGGGCGTGGCCGCACAGACGGCAGGATCGCCCAGCGCGATGTTCGCGTTGTAGATGTTGTAGCTGCCGAAGTTGGTCTGCTCGGCCTTGTTCTTGCTGTACATGCCGTTGACGTCCCACGACCAGCTGCGGTCGGCCGCCTGGAACAGGCCAGTCAAACCGGTGGCGAAGTACGTGGTGTTCACTTCCTGCTCGAAGATGCGCGGCCCGCCTTCCACCGGGCGGCGCCCGATCATGCTCAGGTTGCTGCCCGAGTCCAGGTCGAAGCCGAACGGGTTGTACGGGTTGAGCGCGGAAATGACGATGTTGTCGGCCAGCGGATTGCCGGTAGCGCCGTCAGGCCCGAAGAACAGCGGTTCCGGACCGGCCTGGTTGGTGGACTCGCGGCGGTTGGCCAGCGCCTTGATGTACCACTGCACGTTGTCGGTGATGTCGAAGCGGAACTGACCGAAGATGCCCTTGCGCTCGGACGGGGTCAGCAGCAGGTTGTACTCGGCGAAGTTGAAGCGGTCCGCCGTGGTGAAACAGTGGTAATCGTCGGTGCGGTCGCAGCCGCCCACGCCGTTGAAGGTCGGATTGGTCGCGCCGTTGTTCGGCGTGATGTTGTAGGCAATGCCGGTGTTCGGGTCGGTGAACATGAAGCGCCCGGTCGGCGTGGCCGAGCTGCCGAACGACAGCCCGGTGCCCGGGATCGGGTAGCGCGACTGTTCGCGGGTGCTGGCCTTGACGTCGTCCTGCTTGGTCCAGCTCGCACCCAGGAACAGGGTGTAACGGTCGCCGCTGGTGCCCCAGGCCAGGTCGACGCCCTTCTGGGTGCCGTCGCCCTTGGTGTACTCACCGTAGTTCAGGGTGACCTGGCCGCCATCGAACTCACGGCGGGTGATGATGTTGACCACGCCGGCGATGGCATCCGAGCCGTACAGCGAGGACGCGCCGTCTTCGAGCACTTCGATGCGCTCGACGATCGCCAGCGGAATGGTGTTGAGGTCGGTGGCCGCGCCCACGCCGGAGGCGGAGGATTCGTTGACCCAGCGGATGCCGTCGACCAGCACCAGTACGCGCTTGGCGCCGAGGTGACGCAGGTCGACCTGGGCCGAACCGGCGCCGACGCCACTGCCGTCAGGCGGGAAGCCGAAGTTGCCGGACGAATTGAACTTGGCGTTGAGCGCCGAACCGGAGCCGGTGAGCTGCTGCAGGACTTCGCCGATGGAGTTCAGACCGGTGCGTTCGATCTCGCTGCGGGTCAGGGTCTGGATCGGCACCTGGCCTTCGACCTCGGCGCGCTTGATGCGGGTACCGGTGACTTCCACCCGGTCCAGGTCGGTGGTGGTGCGGGGAGCATCCTGCGCGGTGGCAAGGGTGGGGACGGACAGCAGGCACAGCGCTACGGCAGCCGCCAATGGGCGGTAATGCAAGGTGTTCATTCGCTCTCTCTCCAAAGGAATGGCTAGCTGGGACCGCCCCGCCTCCCCCTTGAAGCGCGGCAGCGTCTCCTTTGTAAACATTCTGTAAAGGTGAAGGTGTGATGAAATCTTCACTTTCAAACAAATGTTTGGAAGGCGTCTGTAGAGCCACGCCCTGCGTGGCTGGGCGGTTCAACCTCTTCGTTTGGTATCGCAGCCACGCAGGGCGTGGCTCTACCGGGCCGGGATGACACCGGCCCGGATGGGTGTCTTATGGCCGCACGAACGCGATCTTTTCCATGTGCGCGTTGTTGGCGGCTGCCAGCACCTTCGCCATCACGTCGTATTCGGCGTTCGGGTCGGTGGCGATGCGCAGCTCCGGCAGGTTACCGGTGTTGGCCTGGGCGGCGTCCTGCATGCGCTGCTGCAGGGAGGACACCGCGACCACCTGGCCGTTCCAGCTGACTTGGTTGCTGGCGTCCACGCGCAGTTCGATCGGCGGTGGCGGCGCGGTCGGCGGCGCGATCGTGGTCGGTTGAGGGAGGTTGACCGGAATGGGCATCGAGACCATCGGGGCGGTCACGATGAATATGATCAACAACACCAGCATTACGTCGACGAGCGGGGTGACGTTGATTTCGGCCAAGGGGCCGGATTTGCCTGCTGCGGTGAAGGCCATGCTGTGCTCCTTGTCGGTGACAATGCGTGGGCCGGCCAACGGCCGGCGCTACCGGGCTGTTGCGACTCCGACAGGACGCCGGTTGGTTGCACCCATTCAGGCGGGTGATCGGTGTCGTTCATCTTTGAGTGGGCTTGCCCTCACCGACGTTCACTGGCGCCCGCTATCCTTTCGGCATGAACCGATTCCCCCTGCATATCGTCAGCTCAGCCACTCTGCTCGCCTGTCTCGGGCTGAGCGCCGTTGCCGGTGCCCAGAACCTGGACGCGCAGCGCGCGCAGATGAAGACGGCCATCGACAACGCCGAGCGCGGCCAGTTCGATCCGGCCCAGGCCGCCGCGCTGGTCAAGCACCCGCTGTACCCGTGGCTGGAGTACGCCAACCTGCGCCGCAACATCGACACGGTGACCACCGCGCAGGCGCAGGACTTCCTGAAGCGCTACAACGGCCAGGCCGTGGCCAGCAGTTTCCGCAGTGTGTGGCTGCCAGCCGTGGCCCGCCGCGAGGACTGGCCGACCCTGCTCGCCAACTGGGCGCCGACCGACAACGTCGGCCTGCGCTGCGCGCAGCTCAACGCGCGCCAGGCCACCGGCAAGGCCGATGCGCAGTGGGTCAGCGACGCCCAGGCCATCTGGCGCAGCACCGGCAAGTCGCTGCCCGATGCCTGCGATCCCGTGTTCGCGGTACTGGATGCGAAGGGTGGGCTGAGTGCGGAGCTGCGCTGGGCGCGGATCGATGCGGCCGCCGACGCGCAGCAGCCGGCGGTGATGCGCAGCGCCGCGCGCGGCCTGCCCGCCGCCGACCTGGCCCTGGCCAACACCTATGCCGCGTTCGTGGACACGCCCAACGCCAGCGCGCTGAACTGGCCGCGCAACGAGCGCAGCCGACGCATCGCCACCGACGGCCTGGCCAAGCTGGCCAAGGCTGACCCGGATGCCACCGAGCGGCAGCTGCCACAGTATGCCGATGCCCTGCAGCTCAGCGCCGCCCAGCAGGCCGAGGTGAAGTACCAGATCGCGCTGTGGACGGTGGCCTCGTACGGGCCGGATTCGGCGCGCCGGCTCAACGCGGTTCCCGACTCGGCCTACGACGAGCGCCTGCACGAGTGGCGCGCGCGCGAGGCGATGTCGCGGGGCGACTGGCCGGCCACGCTGGCCGCGATCCGCAAGATGGGCCCGAAGCAGCGCAGCGACTCGCGCTGGCGCTATTTCGAGGCGCGCATGCTGGACAAGACCGGCAAGCGCAACGAGGCATTGCCGCTGTTCCGCGAAGCCGCCCGCTCGGCCACCTTCCACGGCTTCCTGGCCGCCGACCAGCTGGGCCAGAACACGTACACGCTGTGCCCGCTGGAGCCGAACGACAGCGCGCAGGCGCAGCCTGCGGTCGCCCGCGACCCGGCCATCGTGCGCGCGATGGAGCTGTTCAAGATCGAACGTTCCGGCTGGGCGGTGGCCGAGTGGAACGATGCGCTGACCCGCTTCGACACCACCCAGCGCCGCATCGCGGTGGAAGTGGCGCGCGACAACGGCTGGTTCGACCGCGCGGTGTTCTCGCTGGGCAAGACCCCGGAGGAGCAGCGCCTGTACAGCCTGCGCTTCCCGCTGCACCACGACGATGCGATCCGCCGCGAGTCGGCGCGCAACGCGATCGACCCGGCCTGGGTAGCCGCGGAAATCCGCGCCGAAAGCATCTTCAATCCGAAGGCGCGTTCGCCGGCCAATGCGATGGGCCTGATGCAGGTGCTGCCGGCGACCGGGGCCAGCGTCGCCAAGAACATCGGGCTGTCCGGCTACGGCGGCGCCGCCAGCCTGTACGACCCGGACACCAACATCGCGCTGGGCACTGCGTACCTGCGCCAGCTGATGAACAAGTACGAGGGCCTGCCCTACGTCACCATCGCCGCATACAACGCGGGTCCGACCCCGACCGCACGCTGGCAGGCGCAGCGCCCGGGCTTCGACCCGGACATCTGGATCGAGACCATCAGCTACAAGGAAACCCGCGAGTACGTGGCGCGGATCCTGGCTTTCAGCGTGATCTACGACTGGCGCTTGAACGGCGACGCGCTGCCGGTGACCGACCGCATGAACGGGCGGCTGCAGGCCAAGCGCAAAGCCCTCACCTGCCCGGCCGATGCAGACAAAACCGGCGAATGACCGGCGTGGCATCATTGCGGCCATGAAGATCTATCTCGTTGGCGGCGCCGTGCGCGACCGCCTGCTGCAGCGCCCGCCCGGCGACCGCGACTGGGTGGTGGTCGGTGCCACCCAGGCGGAGATGGAAGCGCAGGGCTACAAGGCGGTCGGCAAGGATTTCCCCGTGTTCCTGCACCCCGACAGCGGTGAGGAGTACGCGCTTGCGCGCACGGAGCGCAAGTCCGGTCGCGGCTACCGCGGCTTCGTGGTCGACGCCGACCCGTCGGTGACGCTGGAAGAGGACCTGCAGCGCCGCGACTTCACCATCAACGCGATTGCCTGCGATGAGGCCACTGGCACGCTGGTCGACCCCTACGGCGGCGTGCGCGATATCGAACAGCGCGTGCTCCGGCATGTCGGCCCGGCTTTCGTTGAAGATCCGCTGCGCGTGCTGCGTGCGGCCCGCTTCATGGCGCGTTTCGCCCCGCTCGGCTTCACCGTTGCGCCGGAGACGCTGCAGCTGATGCGGCAGATCGCCGAGAGCGGCGAACTGGATGCGCTGGTGCCCGAACGCGTGTGGCAGGAACTGCGCCGCGTACTCGGCTCGGCCCAGCCGTCGGCATTCCTGCGCACCCTGCACGACGCGGGTGCACTCGGCGCGGTGCTGCCGGAACTGGAGGCGCTGTATGGCGTGCCGCAGCGGGCTGAATACCACCCGGAAGTGGACACCGGCGTGCACCAGGAAATGGTCAGCGACCGGGCCGCGCTGCTGGCCCCGGGCGATGACCAGGTCGGCTTCGCCGCGCTCACCCACGACCTCGGCAAGGCGCTGACGCCGCAGGAAGAGTGGCCGCGCCACGTGATGCACGAACAGCGCGGACTAGCCCCGCTGCGGGCGCTCTGCGAGCGGTTGAAAGTGCCGCTGGATCACCGCCAGCTGGCCGAAGCGGTGTGCCGGGACCACCTCAATGTGCACCGCATCGACGAACTGCGCGACGCGACTGTGCTGGAGCTGCTCGGCCGCTTCGACGGCTTCCGCCGCCCCGAGCGCATTGCGCGCATCGCTTTGTGCTGCGAAGCCGACGCCCGTGGCCGGCTGGGATTCGAAGACCGTCCCTACCCGCAGGGCGAGACGTTGAAGCGCCTGCACCAGGCTGCGTTGTCGGTGCAGGCGCGCGACCTGGACGTGACGCATCTGAAAGGCCCCGCCATCGGCGAGGCCCTGGCCCGGGCACGGATCAAGGCGATCGCCTCAGCGCGCTGAGCACCCGATTCCATCGGTGCAGGGTCTCAACGTTTGCGTGGCACCGGTAGGGTTGGTTCCCAAACAACCGCCCTCAGCGTTTCCACATCCGGTAACGCATGACCTGCGCCGAAGGAAGCGCGTGCCTGCGCCGGAGGTCATGCCCCACCGAACGCAGCAAGTTCCACGGCGGTCGATTGGGATGCGACCCTACCAGCGCACCTCCCAGACAGTCGTTGATTTCCAGATCCCTCGGCTACGGGCGCACTACGAACAAGCCACCTGCGCCCGGTGAACGGGCCAGGTCGGCGTCGGACAGGCGCGCGCGGGCGGTGGTGATGAACAACCGCCCGTCCGGCGCGAACGCGAGGCTGCCGACGTGTGCGGCCGGCACCGGAATCGAGCGCAGGACCGCGCCGTTCGGCGCCAGCTCCACTACCGCGTGGCCACCCCACATCGCTACCCACAGGTGACCGTCGGCGGACATCGCCATGCCATCGGGTTTGCCGGGTACGCCAAGAAAGTCGGTGACCACGCGCGGTTCGTCCAGCGTGCCCGCCTGGATGTCGGCCGGATAGGCCAGCAACGTGCGTGCCAGCGTGTCGATCACGAACAGGGTTCGCTCATCGGCGGAGAACGCCATGCCGTTGGCCACGCCGAGGCCGTCGGCCACGCGCTTGGCGGGTGCGTCGACGTTCGCTGCATGGAACAGCGCACCGCGACCGGTCAGCAGTCCGCGGTGCATCGTCCCTCCCCACAGGCCGCCGCGGCTGTCCACGACCAGGTCGTTGAGCCGGCAGCCAGCACCGACCTCGACCTCCGGGCCCGCCTCGATCCTGCCGTCCAGCGACAGCCGCAGGAAATGCGTTTCACCGTTACCCACCAGCGCGGCTCCATCGCGGCCCAGCGACCACACCGGCTCGCCCAGAGGCACGCGCGTGCACTGCGCATCGTCCCAGCGCAGCAGGCACGGGACGGTCGGGTCGACCCAGTACACGGCGCCATCCGCACCGACCACTGGCGACTCGCCGACCGTGGTCTGCGCCGCATGTGCCAGCGTGGCCACCGGTGCCGGGGGCGCCTGCAGAGCCTGCATCCACGCACGAGCGCGGCGGCCCACCTCGTCGGCCCCGCGACCGGGCCGGTACAGATCGGTACCCACGCCGAACGCCTGCACGCCGGCCTCGCGATACGCCCCGATGTCCGTCGGGCCTACTCCACCCACCGCGATCAGCGTGGTGCCTTTCGGCAGCACCGCCGACAGCGCCGACAGACGGGGCCGTGCGCCATGCGCGGGGAAGGCCTTGAGGTGTCGTGCCCCGGCGGCGAGCGCCGCAAAGGCTTCCGTAGCGGTGGCGAAGCCGGGCAACGGCACCATGCCATGCGACAGCGCCGCGGCAATCACCGCCGGGTCGCTGTTGGGTGCCACGCAGAACGCGCAGCCGGTCGCGGCCAGGCGCTCGACGGCTGCAACGGTCACTACCGTACCGGCACCGATCAACATGCGCCCGTGGAAATGCCTGGCCAATGCTGCAATGGTGGTGAACGGGTCGGGCGAGTTGAGCGGCACTTCCGCCAGCCGCACGCCCGCGTCGTACAGCGCTTCCACCACGTCTACTGCCTCGGCGCTGGTCAAGCCGCGCAGGATCGCGATAAGACCGGTTTCTTCCAGTGCGTGGTCGAATGCCACAGCGTGCGCACTCATGCCAGCGCCCCTGCAGCACGGTGCAGCGCGAGGAATCCGCGCGTGGAGGCCTGCTGCGAGGCGATGGCAACGCCGGAGCCCCCCAGCTCCTGCAGCGCGCGCGCATATAGCGCACACACCGGCGCAGCGCCTACCAGCGGAACGGCTTCCAATGCCCTACCCCAATACCGCTGCACGTCGGTCAGCTCGGCGCCGATCAGCAGCCCGCGCAGATACGACGCGCCTTCCTGCCGGGCCAGCTGGCCCCGGATCACCCGCGCACGCGCGCCGAACAGCAGCGTGCCCAAACCGACCCCGCGCTGCGCTGCCTGCACGCCTTCCACGAACGCTTCGCCATCGTGCGCCGGACCGTCCACCACCGATGCAAGCAGGCCTGCGGCCGTGAGCCGATCGAAGATTTCGCCCGACATCGCGGTCATGAAGTCCACCACCACGCCCTGCTCCAGGCGCACCCACTTGCTGTGCGTGCCAGGCAGCGCCACCAGCCCGGTGGCCGGGATCGCACCACTGGCAACCATGCCCAGCAGCTCGGTCTCCTCACCGCGCATGATGTCCGGCGCGCCGTCGCTGCGCCGACAGGCCAGCCCCGGCACGATCGCCACGGCGTGCGCGCCGATCCGCACCTCGTGCAGCTGGCCGGCGATCGCATCCGGCGAGGCCGGGCAGTCCACGTAACCCGCATCGCTCCAGCCGATATTGGACCCGATCATGCCGCTGGCGTAGATGCGCGTGGCATGCGGCCACGCGGCCACCACCTCTTCCAGCAGCGCCTGCATCTGCGCGCGCTCCAGTCCGGCGATGCCGCGCGGCTGTTCGAGGGTGGCGGTAACCGCGCCGTCGGCGCCGATCCGGTAGGCGCGGAAGTTGGTGCTGCCCCAGTTGATACCGATGATGTAGCTGTCGTGCGCTGCGCTCATCGCCGGGTCACTCCCGCACCACCATCCAGCGCGAACACCGAGCCGGTGATCCAGCCGCTGCGCGGCGAGGCCAGGAACAGCGCCAGCTCGGCGGCGTCCTGCGGCGTGCCGAGCCGGCCCAGCGGATGCCGCTGTTCATTGCTGCGGCGCGCGGCAGCCGGGTCGGCCGCACGCGCGAACGAGGCCTGCAGCATCGGCGTGTCGAGCGACGCCGGCGCAATCGTGTTGACCCGGATGTTGTCGGCAGCCAACTCCAACGCGGCGGTGCGCGCCATTTCCTCAAGCGCCGCCTTCGATGCTGCATAGGCAGCCAGCCCGGGGGTAGCAAAGCGCGCGTTGATCGACGACACCAGCACGATGCTTCCGCCACGCCCGCGCATGTCCGGCACCACCTCGCGGATCACCCGCAGCGCGCCGAGCACGTTCACCGAATAGACGTCGAGCCACTGCGCATCGTCGCTGTCGAGCGTGCTTCCCGGTGGGCAGATCCCGGCGCAGTGCACCAGTGCGTCGAACGGGCCAACCGCACTGCGCAGTTCGGCGATGGCGGCGGTCACCGCCTCCGCCGAACGCAGATCGGCCACCGCGCTGGCGTCGGCACCCTGTGCCGCGCCCAGATCCAGCGCGGCCACCCTGGCACCGTCGGCGCGCAGCCGAGCCACCACCGCCGCGCCGATGCCACTGGCCGCACCGGTGACCAGTACCACCTGCCCCTGCATTCCCGCCTCGCTCATGCCCTGCCCTTCCTTTCCAGAGAAGCCATGCTCAGAACCGGTAGGTCAGGCTGGCCTTGTAGGACCGGCCGAACACCACGTTGGTGCGCAGGCCTTCGGCATAGCCATCGAAGGTGCGCTGTTCGCTGTCGAGCAGGTTGTTGCCTTCCAGCTTCAGCGACAGGCGCTCACTGAAATCGTAGCTCATCGACGCCGACAGGTCCTTGTAGGTGTCGTTGTAGATGCCGGTGGACGCGGCCGACAGCCCGACCAGGTATTCATCGCGCCAGTTGTAGGCCAGCCGGATGCCGAACGGGCCGTTCTCGTAGTACCCGATCAGGTTGGCGTTGTTCTTCGACAGGCCCGGGAAGGTCATCGCGTTGCCGTTGATGTCGGTGATCGGGGTCTCCGAGTCGATCCAGGTGTACGTCGCGACCACGCCGAAGCCGTCCAACATGCCGCTGAAGGGGACCTGCGCGAGCAGCTCCACGCCCTTCACCTTGGCCTGGTCGCCGTTGATCTTGCGCAGCACCAGGTAGTTGACGTTGCTGTAGGTTTCGGCGCTCTGCCGCTGCACGATGAAGGTGGAGATGTCCTTGTAGAACAGGCCGGCCGAGAGCAGGCCCTGGCCGCCGTAGTACCACTCCAGCGACAGGTCGTACTGGGTCGCCTTGAACGGGTCCAGGTCGGGCGCGCCGCCACTGCCGGTCCCCGGCGAGGTCTGCACGCCGTTGGCGTCGAACACCGCATTGTTGTTGAGGGTCACGCCGTTGTTGAGGTCTTCGGTATTGGGGAAGGCCACCACCTTGGCGGCACCACCGCGCAGCACCAGGCTGTCGCTGATCTGCAGCTTGGCCACCGCGGAGGGCAGCACCTCGCGGTCGTCGCGCTCGAAGCTGGACGGGGTCAACGCGCCGGTGCCGCTGATCAGGTTGCCGCGCGAGGTCATGTCGCGCCCGACAAAGCGCACGCCGACGTTGCCGCCCAGTGCCATGCCGGAGACTTCGGTGTCCCAGTTGAGCTTGGCATACGCCTCCAGGAAATCCTCGTCGACGCTGAAGGTGGCCGAATAGGCCAGCGCCGTGCTGGCCGGGTCCAGGCACTGTGCGTTCTGCGAGATCTGCGGCAACGTGGTGAAGCTGTCGCAACCGCCGAAGGTGCTGCGGAACGCCCCCAGGTAGTCGCGCGGCAGCCCGGCGAATTCGCCCGGCAGGAAGTCGTTGTTGCTGTACACCCGGATGTACGGGCCCATCTGCGAGACCGGGATGCCACCGGCCGGACGGATGTCGGCGCGGCGCGGGTCCTGCAGGCTTTCCAGGCGGCTGAAGCGCGCGCCGAAGTCCAGCGAACGCAGCGCGCCGTCGCCGAAGGCCAGGCTCCAGTCGGTGCGCAGCGCACGCGAGTCGGTCTGCGCGCGCCAGTCGTTGTCGAACATGATCGTCATGCGCCACTGCGACGGGTCGACCACGTTGACCCCGCTCACGTTGAAGCTGCCGAAGCTGCCGCTGCGCAGGTCGAAGTCGGTGACCGAGGTCAGCCCCGCCATCGGCGCCAGGCGCATGTAGCGCTGGTTGTACGTGGAGGTCGAGCGGCCCCAGTCCAGTTCAGCCGAACCGTCCAGGCGTTCGCCGACCCGGAAGCTGGCGCGCAGCGCGCTGGACAGCACGTCCGAGTCGATGTCGGCCACTTCGGTGTTGAGCAGCACGGTGCCGGTGGAGCGCCCGGCCAGCAGGATGTCGTGGTCCGAGTAGACCGCGTTGCTCAGGCCCGCGGAGGGATTGAAGGCGATCCAGTAACGGTCGCGCTCCGCCTCCTGCCGCGAATAGAACGTATCCCAGGACAGTTCGACGCCATCGGTCGGACGCCACTGCAGCACCGCGCTGACCCCGACCTTGGTGCGGTCGTCGTCGATGTTCTGCGCGCGCATGTCGGTGCTGCCGAAGCGCGTGGTGGTGCGGTCGACCGGGTCGGTGAAGCGCGCATAGCCGGAGAAGGTATCCAGGCCCTGCTGTACCACGTTGCGGCGGCCGTAGGTGGCCGAGAGCAGCGCGCCGAAGGTACGGTCCTCGTTGCGCCGCGAGAGCAGGCCGAAAGCGTTGTTCCCCCACGAATCGGACATTTCGTCGTAGGTGCCGGCCAGGCTCACCACGTTCTGGTCGCTGTCGCCGGACAGCGGCTGCCGGGTGTGGATGTCGACGATGCCGCCCAGACCGCCGGACAGCTGGTCGGCGCCGGCCAGCTTGGTGACTTCGAGCCGCGAGATCAGCTCGGACGGTACCAGCGACAGCAGGCCGTAGGTGGAGGTGGCCAGCTGGTCCAGGCCGTTGCCGCCGCGCCCGGTGGCGTCGACGATCTGGCGGCCGTTGTACAGCAGCACGTTCTCGCGCAGGCCGCGCACCAGGATGTCGCTGCCTTCGCCCATGCCGCGCTCGAGCTGCACGCCGGCCACGCGGCCCAGCGACTCGGCCACGTTGGTGTCGGGCAGCTTGCCGATGTCATCGGCCACGATCGCGTCGACGATCTGCGCCGAGTCGCGCTTGAGGTCGCGCGAGGCTTCCAGGCTGCCGCGGATGCCTACGACGCTGACCGCGTCCAGGGTCTGCGCCTGCTGCTCCCCGGCAGCGGAGGTGGCGGGCGGCGACGCCGGGTCCTGTGCGGCGGCCAACATCGGCGCAAGCAGGCAGGTGCCCAGGGCGGTGTACAGGGTGGAACGTCGAAAACGAAGCATGGATCGGCCCTCTCCCAAGGTAGGGATCCAGCGCCAGGTCCCCCGACCTGTCCGCTGGATCCAGCTTTTTCGTCGTTGCTGCTGCGCTGCGACTTGGCAGCGTGTAGCTAATATAGCAATATGATTTGGCCGCGCACGCTGCAATGCAGCGAAGAATCAATCACTCCCTGTGGCGTCTGCGGCCACTTCCCTTTCATAGTGTTGCTATCCATGGCACACGCAATCCAACAAGGACCCGGCGCAATGGCCGTTCTGCAAGGTGTCTTCCCGATCCTTCCCACCATCTTCGACGCCCAGGGCGGCATCGACGACGCCGGGACCGAAGCGGTGTTCGAGTACATCCTGGCCGCGGGTGCGGCCGGGGTGGTGTTCCCGGGCCTTGCCAGCGAGTACGACATGCTCGCCCTGGAGGAGCGCCTGCACCTCACCGCCTGCATCGGGCGCTGGAACCGCGGCCGCGTGCCCTTCATCGTCGGCGCCAGCGCGCGCACCCTGGAAGATGCGGTGCAGCTGGCCCGTGCCGGCGGCGACGCCGGCGCCAGCGCCGCGATGGTGCTGACCCCGCATGCGCTGGCCGGCGACGCCGAGGGCATGGCCAGCTTCTTCAGTCGACTGGCCAGTGAGTCGGGCGTGGCGGTGATGCTGCAGAACGCGCCGGCGCCGATGGGGGTCGGGCTGGGCGTGGACGCGGTGGTGGCACTGACCGCGCAGGTACCGGCGATCGAGTACGTGAAGGAAGAAACCATGCCCTCCGGGCATCGCATCACCGCGCTGTCCGAACGCGCCGGCAACAGCGTACGTGCAGTCTTTGGTGGCGCAGGTGCGCGATATGTACTGGACGAGCTGGCACGCGGCGCGGTCGGCACCATGCCGGCCTGCGAGATCACCGAGGTGCACGTGGCGATGCTGGCGGCGTGGGCGGCGGGCGACTACGCACGCGCGCGCACCCTGTTCGAACGCACCCTGCCGCTGCTGAGCATGCAGGCGGTGTTCCGCTGGCGCCTGACCAAGGCGATCCTGCTTCGCCGCGGGCTGATCGGCAGCGATCATGTGCGCGCGCCGGGTCCGGCACTGGACCGCTTCGACGCACGCGAACTGGATATCCTGCTGGATCGCATCAGCGACCTGCTGCCGTTGGACGCCGTCCCCGGGCAGGTCCGGAGAACCCCCGCGTGAGCCAGGTCACCCAGGTTGAAACCTTCATCCTTACCGTGCCGCGCAGCACGCCGTACCTGGGGCCGCTGGGCGCGGGCGAACGGGTCAATGCGCGCGGCTATCTGGTACGCCGTGGCAACGGCACGCTCTACCCCACCGTGGACCGTTCGGTGCTGGTGCGCGTGACCACCGCCGATGGGGCGGTGGGCTGGGGCGAAACGTATGGCATCTGCGCGCCGCGCGCGACCTGCGAAATCATCAACGACCTGCTCGCCCCGGAACTGCTCGGGCGTGAGCCTGGGGACGTCGAACAGATATGGGACGACCTGTATGGACTGATGCGGGTGCGCGGCTGCGGCAGTGGCTTCCATACCGACGCCCTCGCCGCGCTGGACATCGCGTTGTGGGACCTGCGCGCGCGTGCTGCCAGGAAGCCGCTATGGGCACTGCTTGGCGAGCGCCGGCGCGAGACGATCCCCGGATACGTGTCCGGTCTCCCGGCATCGACGGTGGACGAAAAGGTGGCGATGGCGCGTACCTTCGCCGCGCAGGGCCATGACGCGTTCAAGGTGCACGCAGTAGTGAGCCACGACGGCATCGTCGAGGAGATGCTGGCGCTGCGCAACGCACTGGACGATCACGTGCAGCTGATGGTGGACCTGCACTGGAAGTTCGATCACGCGCAGGCACTGGCGCTGGCAACGCAGCTGCTGCCGGCACGATTGACCTTCATCGAAGCGCCGCTGAAGCCCGAAGACGTTGCGGGGCTGATCGCACTCGGCGGGGACAGCCCGATTCCGGTGGCGGCGGGCGAAGAGTGGGCGACCGATTACATCGCCCAGCTGCGCCTGGTCGGTGGCACGCTGGCCTATGTGCAGCCGGAAATGGGCCACACCGGCATCACCCAGTTCCTGCGCATCGCGCGCCTGGCTGCCCAGCACGGGGTGCCGGTGGCGCCGCACGCCACCATCGGCGGCGGCATCTTCATGGCGGCGAGCCTGCATGCCTCAGCAGTGATCGACGACCTGTGGCGGCACGAGTGGCAGCACTCGATCTTCTCGCGCTCGGTGGAGATGCTCGACACCGACATGGCATATGCGCGCGAGGGATACACGTTGCCGAGTGGGCACGGTCTCGGCGCGGAGCCGAATGAGAAGTTCTGGGACCACGCCGAGTTCGTGGCCTGAGCAGACGAAGGGCCAGGCAATGCCCGGCCCGTGTTCCCGCCCGCGATCAACCTGCCGCGACGGCTTCTGCTTCCGGACCGATCAACGTCATCCTCGAACGGCGCGCCATCTTCAGCGCGGTCCACGCCAGCACCACCGCGATGGGATGCAGGAACGCCATCAGCACGAAGGCGCGGTCGAAATTACCGTCGGCCACCAGGTGGCCCACCACCTGTGCGGAGACCATGCCGCCGAGCGCACTGCCGCAACCGACCAGCCCGGCCACCGAGGCGATGTAGCGCGACGGGAACAGGTCCACCGTCATCGCGGTGAGATTGATCTGGTAGGTCAGGTGCGCGAAGGTGACCAGGCAGGCCAGGCCGAGCAGCAGCGGGATCGGCGGATGGAAGGCCACCAGCATGCCCACGGGCGCCAGGCACGCAGCGCCGAACATGGTGGTCAGTCGCGCCCGCACCGGATTCATGCCGCGCTTGACCAGCCGGCCGGAGATCATCCCGCCACCGACGCTGCCAATGTCCGCCGCGACGTAGACGATCCACGCCAGCGAGGCGATCGCGGCCAGGCTCATGCCGCGTGCATCGCCCAGGTATTTGGGAAACCAGAACAGGTAGAAGTACCAGACCGGGTCAGCCACCGCGCGCGAGGCGACCAGCGCCCATACGGTGCGATCGCGTGCCAGTCGACCCCACACACCTTTCATCGAGGTGGCCGGCACTGCAGCCACCGGCATCTCAATCGCAGGCGTGGCGACCGCCTCCGCCGTGGTCGCTGCCGTAGTGGCCGGCGCAGGCGCAACAGCGCGCTGCCGCTCAGTGCGCGGGTAGAACCACCACCACGCAATCATCCACAGCAACCCGGCCACGCCGGTGATCCAGAACGCGCTGCGCCAGCCATAGTGCAGCGCGATGCCGCCGATCAGCGGCGGCGCCAGGGTCGCGCCGATCATCGCCCCTGCGGTGTACAGCCCCAGGGCAAGGCCGCGCTGCTTTGCCGGGAACTGCTCGGACACCACCTTGGTGCCCACCGTGTAATTGCCTGGCTCACCCAGGCCGAGCGCGAAGCGCGCCGCACCCAGCTCCACCGCGCTGCGTACGAACCCGGTGGCGATATTGGCCAGCGACCACCAGCCGACGAACAGCAGCAGCGCCACCCGTGCGCCGAGCCAGTCGGTAACCCTGCCCGCCATCACGTACGCAGCTGCATACGCGAACAGGAATACCTGCACCACGCGCGCGTATTCCAGGTCGGTCATGCCCAGGTCGGCCTGGATCGTGGTGGCCAGGATCGACAGCGCCTGCCGGTCCAGGTAATTGATCACCGTGGATACGAACAACAGGGACAACAGCACCCACTTGGTGTTCCCCGACCTGCTCACGCCGCCGCACGCTTGGACATCGCCGATGCCTCCCCTTCGGAAGGCTGCAACGTATTGCTATTGTAGCAACATGTCAAACCGCACTGCGGCAAACACCTCAGCCGATCTCGGCGGCTGCGGCACGCAGGGCGGCGACCAGCTCGGCCGTGGCCGATTCGGGGATCCAGCCGGACATGGCGATGCCGGCATGCACCGGATCGCCCATCGCGATGGCCACGATGTGGTGGTCGCGTTCGTCGGCCACGTGCACGCGGGCATGGCCCTGCGCACGGGTCTGGGCGAGGGTCGCAAGCAGCTGGTCGATGCCGTCCGGGAACATCGGGATCGGCCGGTCTGCATACAGCTCGCGTACTTCCTCGTCGGACAACTGTGCCAGCAGCACGATGCCGATCCCGCTGGTGGTGGCCGGCAGCAGACCGATGCGGCCCAGCCCGCGCGCCGCCTCGATGCCCGGCGGCGCATGGAACAGGTAGCTGACACTGTCGTTCCACAGCACGCCCAGCGCCACGGTGTGGCCGAACCGGCGGAGGTGCTCGAGCACCGGCAGTGCGCGCCGGATCAATCCCGAGGCGAACAGGCTCTGCGCCGCCAGTACATGCATGCCCGGCCCGGCGGTGTATTTGCGGTCGGCGGTCTGCCGCGCGATGCCCAGGTAGGCCAGGGTCTTGAGCAGGCGGTTGACCCGGGTGGGATTGGCATCCAGTTGCCGGGCCAGCTCCCGGCAGCCGACCGGTTCGGGCGAGGACGCCAGCGCCTGCAGGGTGGCGATACCGTCGATCAGGCTCTGGTTGGGCTGGGCATTGGGCTTGGTTCGCATCCGGAAAGCGTACACCAATAGCAACACCCAGCCCCGCCAGTGGGGCCGTCAGAAGTCCACGCGCAGCCCGATGTTGCCTTCGATCACCCGCCGCTCCTTCAACCGGTGGCTGTCCAGGTCGCGGGTGTAATCGGCCACGGCGAAGGCGCTGATGTTGGCGTTGTAGCGCGCGACCACGCCCACCCCGACTTCCAGCGCGCGATAGCCCTGTTCGCTCACCAGCGGGTCGCCGCCAATGTCGATCCGATCTTCGCCACTGAAGGCGCGCCAGTAGTTGACCTTGACGTAGGGCTGCCAGCCGTTGTCCCGGAGCATGTAATCCCCGGCCAGGCGCAACCCGATGCGGGCGGTCCAGGCATCGTCGTTGTCTACGCGCAGCACCGACAGCGCATCGCGGGTGTCGTCGACCCTGGTCTTCTGCCAGATGACCTGGGCCTGCGGTTCCAGCCACCATGCCGAACCGCCAAACTGCAGCAGCGGCTTGCCCACTTCCAGCGAGGCGGTGGTGCCGTCGCCTTCGATATCCACACCGATGCCGCGGCTGGAGACGCTGTCGCCGTCATAACGGCTGCGCATCAGAACGGCATCGAGATAGCCGTTTTCGCTGCCAACCAGCGTGTAGTACAGACCCAGGTGCTTGTCGTCCAGCCGCGTGCGACCGACCGCGACGTTTTCCCAGCCCAGTGCGAAGCCGGTGACATTGCCCTTGGCACGGGTCTGGCCAACGAAGAGTCCGACCTGGTGGCGCAGATCGCCAGCGTTCGCGTACAGGTCGCCGCCGGCCTGCACGCCGAGGAAGTCGCCATCGAAGCCGGGCTGCGCGTCGCCGGCCCAGCTCTGCTCGTGGCTCTGCCCGATCAGGCGGCCCCACACCGAGCGGAAGATGCCCTCGCCACGCAGCAGCCGCTGTTCGCCCTGGCGCTCGTGGAAGGTGCCCAGGCTGGCCATGCTCGCTTCGCGCAGCAGCGGCGGCATCACCGCGTACGCCGGCGTTTCGACCCGGTAGATGGGCACCACCGCCATCTGCGGCGGGCGCGCCTGCGGGGTCGGCGGCACCAGCATCGGGCTGGGTACCGGCACGGGCACCGGCGGCGGCGGCGGCTCCGGTGGTACGCCGGCCACCGGCGGTGGCGGCGGCGGCGGGTCGGGGACCACTACCACGGGCGCCGGTACGGGGCCGGGAACAATGGTGGAGCGCAGATACCAGTTGTTGCTGGTGCCTGCACTCACACCCCCCTTGAAGAGAAAGTACTCATAGGCACCGGCCGACAGACTGCCGGCCAGCGCGAACGCGCCTGCGGCGGTACTGCCACCGTTGGTGGCCTGCACCACCATGATGCCGTCGGCCACGGTGCTGGCACCGCCGCCGCCGACATTGGTGACGCGCATGACGGTGTTGCCGGTGGCACTCCCGCCGGCGATCACCAGCCGGTCCGACGCCGAGGCGTCGCTGCCCAGCACCGTCTGCAATGCCAACGTGCCGCCATTGCCGACGTAGTTGCCGGCAATGGTGAAGGTGTCACCCGGCGCGCTGCTGCCGTTGCCCAGGTCGATGCGGCCGGCATTGCTCACATTGGCGAGCTGGCCGGCGGTGAACGCCGCTACGCGACCGCCGCCACCACCGGCCAGCAGCGCGCTGGCGCTGTCGATCACCAGCGCGCCGGTGCCGCTGGCGCTGTCGCCCAGCGCCAGGGTGCCGTCCATCGTCAGCTCGGTGCCACGCGTCGCGTTGACCTGTTCCCAGTTGGCGAAGCGCGCCACGCCGCCGGTCTTGACGTTGAGCATGTCCAGTTTGTCGGTCCCCGGCCCGGCGTCGAACAGCGGCAGCGCACTCATCTGGGTCGGGGTGAGGTTGGTCAGGGTGGCGGTGTCGTTGCCCTCGCCGAAGTCCACCGGTCCGCGCAGCACGCCGCCCCCGGTCCATTCAAAACGATCATTGCCGACGCTGAGCAGGATGCTGCCGCCCACCGAGCCGCCGCTGACCTTGACGATGTCGTCGCCGCCGCTGACGCTGATGTTGCCGCCGATATCGCCGCCGGAGAGTTCGACACGGTCCTTGCCCAGGCCGGTGACCAGGTTGGCGTCGATGCTGCCGCCTGACATCAGGAAGATGTTGTCGTCCAGCTTCATGTTGACCCGGCCGATGCGGCCGCCGGTCATCTCGGCCGAGTCGCCGTCGTCGAAACCGCCGATGATGTGGCCGGCGGTCATGCGGAACCTGTCGAAGCCATCGCCCTGCAACAGCGCACCGATCGTGCCGCCGGTCATCACGAAGGTATCGGGATCGCGGCTTTGATCAATGGTGCCGGTCACCGTGCCGGCGCTGATCTCCAGGCTGTCCTCGCCCTCGCCCTGGTCGATGTGGTCGAGGGTACCGTCGCTGATCACCACGCTGTCGGTGCCCGCGCCCTGCAGCACGCCACCGGTGATGCTGCCACCCAGCATCTCGAGCCGGTCCGCGCCCAGCCCGAAGATGATGCCGGTCGTGCCGCCACTGATCACGCCGCGGTTGATGACCGTGGTGGCGGTGTTGCTGAGAATGGCTGCGCCGGCGGTGCCGGTGATCGTGCCGCGGTTGTCGATGCGGTGGCCGCCACCCCCATCCAGTGCGATTGCCGCGCCGGTGGGCACCACCAGTTCCGCATTGGTCTGCACGTTGACAGTGACACCCGCCGAGCCGGCCACGCTGGCGATGGGTGTGGTCTGCGGGTTGGGCGCGGCCGGTGTACAGGTCACGGTCTGGCCTGCGGTGGGCGCGGCGTTGTCACACGCTGCCCATGCCGGCGCGGTAGCGCCCAACAGCACGACGCTCAATGCGCCACGTCTGCCGACACGCAGGCAGCACGAAACAGCAGAGGCCAGCCCATTGCGGGCCGGCGCGGAGGCATGGGGTTGCATACACCCTTCCTTTCAACGAGTGAAATGGGGTACTGCAACGGACCTATGGTTCCCCTCGCAGGGCCGGCTGACGCTACTGTCTGTCCACCGCCGTGATGGCCACGTCAAAAACAACGCGCATCAGATCTTGAAATAGACGCGGCGATGATCAAGCAGCCACATCACGCACCACCAGAACGCCACGAATCCCAGCGCGCACGACAGCGACGCGAGCTTCGGCGCGCCAGGCATCAACGACAGCAGCCCGGCGAAACATGCCGCCCACGCACCGCTCGCGATCAGCACCAGCGCCATCACCGACGAACCGAGGTAGGCGGCAATCGCGTTGACGCCGAAACGGCGCCCGACCGTCGGCCAGTGCCAGCGGTCGATGAGCTGGTGCGCCAGCAGCAGCGCCAGGATCGACAGCCCGCCGGTCCACAGCACGTAGCTTGGCGTCCACAGGTTCTTGTTGAACGGCAGCACCGCCGCCAGCAGCAGTCCCGCGCCCAACCCGACCAGCGCCAGCCCGGCGAGCGCGCCGCGCCGCCCTGCACGCAGCCAGCTGCCGGCGATCAATCCCAGCAGCGTGGTGGCGATCGCGCCGGCACTGCTGAGCAGGCCTTCGGGGTCATGCCCGAGGCGGGTGATCGCGTCGTACTTGTACAGGAACGGCGCGAACAAGGCCGTATCGACGCGGCTCACCGGGTTGTGCCACGGTGCCAGTGTGTCGGCACCGAGGAGCAACGCCGTGTAGCCGAGAAGCAGCCCACCCAGTACCAGCCAGTGCGTGCGCGCACGCGCATGGATGGCCAACAGGCCTACCACCGCCACGCACAGCGCAATCCGCTGCAGCACGCCCCACACCCGGTACGCCGGCAGGTCGAACAGCCACCACGCCAGTACGTGCAGCAGCGCGCCTGCGACCAGGATCCGCAGCGCACGCTGCAACAGCGTGCGTGCCAGCGCCGGGCGCAGCAGCGGGTCCACCGCTCGCGGCACCAGGCTCCAGGCCATCGAGACCCCGGCAATGAACAGGAACAGCGGGAAGATCAGGTCGGTGGGGGTGAACCCGTGCCACTCCGCATGCAGCAGCGGTGCATACACGTGTGCCCAGTCGCCCGGGTTGTTGACCAGCAGCATCGCGGCCACGGTCAGTCCGCGCAGGGCGTCGATGGAGCCCATGCGCACCGATGCAGGTGTGTTCATGCGTCCTCGCGCTGGCCGGCAATCCAGGTTGCACGCACCTGCAGCGCGTCGTCGAGCAGCACCAGGTCGGCCTGGTAGCCTTCGGCGATCTCGCCCAGGCGGTCGTCCACATTGAGGAACTGCGCCGGGTAGCGCGAGGCCATGCGCGCGGCTTCGTCCAGCGGCAGGCCGAGCAGGTTCACCGCGTTGCGCACGGCGGTGACCATGTCCAGCGCCGAGCCGGCCAGGGCGCCGGCGGCATTGCGGACCACGCCATCCACCACGGTGATGACTTCGCCATACAGCTCGAAGCTGGGGCTGTCGGCGCCGACCGGCGACATCGCGTCGGTGACCAGCATGACCTTTCCGGATGGCTTTGCCGCCAGCGCCACGCGCAGGCTGCCCGGGTGCACGTGCACGCCATCGGCGATGATGCCGATCCAGCTGTCGCGGTCTTCCAGCGCGGCGCCGACCGCGCCGGGTTCGCGTCCAGTCAACGGCGACATCGCGTTGTACAGATGGGTGAAGCCACGGATACCGGCGTCGAGCCCGGCGCGAGCCTCTTCATAGGTTGCAGCAGTATGCCCGGCGGCGACGATCACCCCGCGTTCGACCAGCGCGCGGATGCTGTCCAGCGGCACCCGCTCCGGAGCGAGGGTGAGCAGGGTCACGCCGTTATCGAGCGAGGCCGCGAGCGCGATCTCCTCGGCATCGGGCACCCGGAACTTGTTGGCGTCATGGGTGCCCTTGCGCGCCGGTGCGATGTACGGGCCTTCCAGATGGATGCCGATCACACCGGGCACGCCCTGTTCGATGGCGGTGCGGGTGGCGTCGATCGCGGTGCGCATCACCTGCACGTCGTCGCTGATCAGCGTCGGCAGCAGCGCGGTGGTGCCGAAGCGGCGATGCGCCGCCGCGAGCGTGCGCAGGCTTTCGACGTCGGGCGTGTTGTTGAACAGCACGCCGCCGCCGCCATTGACCTGCGCATCGATGAAGCCCGGCAGCAGCCAGCCGCCGCCCAGGTCCACCTGCTCGGCCGTGCTGCCCAGCTGCGGAGCGGCATCGGACACCAGCGCGCTGATCTTTCCCGCTTCGATCACCACCGCAAGATCGTCGCGGAAGCCATCGGCAGTCAGGATCCGCGCATTGCGCAGGACAGTCTTCATCAGACGGTCTCCGTAACCTTGTTCAGGTGCGGCGGCAGGTCCGGGTTGTGGCCGCGACGCAGCGCCAGCGCGTTGATCGCGCGGTAGAACGCCTGCACGGTCAACAGCGGCGCGCAGGCGGGATGCGGCGCCTGCGGCAGCGGCAGGTCGCCGTCCGGCGCGGCCAGCCACACCTGCGCATCGCGCGCGGCGAACTCGGCCGCCACCGCGCGGGTGCCCGCGCCGGTTTCGTCCGGCTGTGCAAAGGCCAGCACCGGGAAGCCCGGGCCGACCAGCGCCATCGGTCCGTGCTTGACCTCGGCCGAGCTGTAGGCCTCGGCGTGCAGGCCGCAGGTTTCCTTGAACTTCAATGCGGCTTCCTGTGCCGCGCCCAGGCCCAGGCCACGGCCGACCACGAACAGATTGTGCGCCGGCACCAGGCCGTCGGTCAGCGCCGACCAGTCGCTGTTCCAGGCCTGGCGCAATGCGTCGGGCAGGGTTTTCAGCGAGGCGACCAGGCCGGGGTCCTGGCTCCAGTACGCGACCAGCTGCAGGATCGCCGACAACGAGGCCAGGTAGCTCTTGGTCGCGGCCACGCTGCGTTCGGCGCCCGCGCCAAGCGGAATCACCGTTTCGGCCAACTGCGCCAGCGGCGAATCCTCCACGTTGACCAGCGCCACCACGCGCGCACCGGCCGCACGCGCGGCCTCGGCATTGCGCAGCAGGTCCGGGCTCTTGCCGGACTGCGAAATGACGATGTACAGCGCCCCGCGCAGCTGCAGCGGCGCTTCGTACACCGAGCCTACCGACGGCGAGGCCGAGGCGGTCACCAGGCCGAGCTTGGTCTCCAGCAGGTACTTGGCATAGGTCGCGGCGTGGTCCGAGCTGCCGCGCGCGCAGGTCACCACGAACGGCGGCGGCGCCGCGCGCAGGGTCGCGGCCAGCGTCTGCACCGTCGCTTCGTTGCGCGTGAACTGCGCGGCGATCACGTCGGCCGCTTCGGCGGCTTCGCGGAACATCAGGGTGTCGTGCGGGGCTGGCAGGGACATGCGGGACTCAGGTGGTTTCGGGGGTGGGGGGACGCGCGGCCAGCGGCCGCATCGGGGCGGTGGAACCGCGCACGATCAGCTGCGGCACGAAGCCCTGGTTCTGCAGCTGCAGTGGCGCGTCGTCATAGGCGTCGCTGCGCAGCTGCGCGATCAGCAGGCGCGCGGCATGCCGGGCGATGTCTTCGGTGGCCTGCTTGGCAGTGGTCAGCGGCGGCCACGACTGGCGCGAGAACGGGCTGTCCTCGAAGCCGGCGATGGACAGGTCGTAGGGCACGTTCATGCCCGCCGACTTGGCCGCAGCGAGCACGCCGGCGGCGATTTCATCGTTGGAGCCGAAGATCGCGGTGGGCGGTTCGCGCAACGCCAGCAGCCGGCGCGCGCCGCGGAAGCCGTCGTCGAAGGTGTAATCGCCCTGCACCACCAGGTGCTTGTCGTGCGGAATGCCGTAGTCGCGCAGCGCCGCTTCATAGCCGGCGTGGCGCTCGCCGCTGGAACGGTGCGAAGACCCGCCCCACAGGAAGCCGATGCGCTGGTGGCCGAGCTGGATCAGGTGTTCGGTGATCTCGTAGGCGGCCTCGCGGTCGTCCACGAACACACAGGCGCCGTCCTGCGGGTCGGCGGTGGCGGCGATGATGCGCACCAGCTTGATCCCGCGTGCGGTCAACGCGGCAACCAGGTCGGCGCGCTCGGACATCGGCGCGGTCAGTACCAGCCCGGCCAGGCGCGAGCGCTGCACCCAGTCGGCCAGTTCTTCGGCCAGCATCGGCGAGCTGGAGTCGCAGGGATGGATCTGCAGCCCGAAACCGGTTTCGCGGCAGGCGGCGAGCACGCCGTTCTGCACGCCGATGATGTGGTACGGATTCGGGTT
Organism: uncultured Stenotrophomonas sp.; assembly: GCF_963519125.1. Taxonomy (GTDB): domain Bacteria; phylum Pseudomonadota; class Gammaproteobacteria; order Xanthomonadales; family Xanthomonadaceae; genus Stenotrophomonas. The sequence goes on from NZ_CAUQLJ010000006.1 coordinate 133,085, forward strand.
GTCGTAAACCAGCCCGATCACCAGCGTGGTGCCGGTGCGCAGGTTGCGTGCAGCGGGGTCGGGCTCGTAGTCCAGCTCGGCGATGGCACGCAGCACGCGCGCACGCGTGGCCTGCATCACCGACGGTTCGTTGTTGATGACCCGCGAAACGGTCTTCAACGACACCTTGGCCCGTTCGGCGACATCCTTGATGGTCGCTCTGCGCATGCTCTTTTCCTGGCTCACCGGTTGGGCGTCCATGATCGCCGATCACTGCCCGTCGCGGGGCAGGCCGATCCGGTAGCCGCGCAGGGAGTAGAACAGGACGTACAGGTAGCACGGCACCATCAGCCCGGCGAACACGAACTGGAAGTCGAAATGCTGCTTCAGCACCGCGAACGCCTGCGGGATGATCGCGCCACCGGCGATGGCCATCACCAGCAGCGCCGAGCCGGTTTCGGTGAAGCGGCCCAGGCCGCGGATGGCCAGCGGGAAGATCGCCGGCCACATCATCGCGTTGGCAAAGCCGAGCGCGGCGACGAAGCCCACCGACACATAGCCGTGGGTGAACAGCGCGCCGATGCAGAACAGCACGCCGAGCGTGGCCGAAATGCTCAGGTAGCGCGACTGCGAGACCACGTGCGGGATCAGCGCCAGGCCGGCCAGGTAGCCGACCAGCATGGCGAACAGGGTGATCGAGGTGAACAGTTTGGTCTGGTCCAGCGGCAGGCCGAAGCCGTGTCCGTAGGTCCCGATGGCGTCACCGGCCATCACTTCCACGCCCACGTACACGAACAGGCACAGCACGCCCAGCCACAGGTGCGGGAACTGGAAGATGCTGGTGCGTTCGGCCACGCCGGGCGCGCGCGCCGGGGTGGCGTTGGCTTCGGCGGTCTTGATTTCCGGCAGCGGCGAGAACAGCACGCCCACCGCCAGCACCACCAGCAGCCCGGCCATGGCCATGTACGGCATCTGGATCTTGGCCGCGAAGGTGTCGAGCAGCGCGTTGCGGGTCACCGGGTCGGCGGCGGCCACCTGGTCGGACAGGTCGCCGATGCCATGCAGCACCAGGGTGCCGATCAGGAACGGGGCGATCATGCCGGCGATCTTGTTGCAGATGCCCATCAGCGCGATGCGGCGTGCGGCGGTCTCGATCGGGCCGAGGATGCTGATGTACGGATTCACCGCCGTCTGCAGCAGGGCCAGGCCGCTGCCGATGATGAACAGGCCACTGAGCGCGCCCGGGTACCAGCGCTGCTGCGCGAAGTGGGCGAACACCACCGCACCGGCGGCCATCACCAGCAGGCTCAGGCTCAGGCCCTTCTTCATGCCGGTGCGCTTGAGGATCCACGAGGCCGGCAGCGCCAGGAAGAAATAGGACAGGTAGAACACCATCAGCACCAGGAAGGCGCCGACCTCGTCGAGCTCGAAGGCGAGCTTGACGAAGGTGATCAACGGACCGTTGAGCCAGGTGAAGAAGCCGATCAGGAAGAACAGCACCCCGATGATCAGGATCGAGGTGGCCACGCTGGAACGCGCGGAAGCAGCAGGCACTGCGGACATCTGGAAGGCTCCTGCATCGACGGCACGCGGGCGGCGTCGGAAGAGTGGCTGGGAACAACGTTGTCACATTTATTCGATGGGCCACTGGTCTTTGTCAACCACTGGTTTCTGCGGCAGCGCTGGAAAACCGCATGCTGCAGCTGCGCAAATACCCGGCAACCTCCCGCCCTGCCTTCACGGGGCCTTTGATTGCAGCAGCTTTGCGAAATCTTTACGACATCGGCATGAAAACGTTTTCTTGTGACGCAGGTCGCTGCGGCGCAGCATCGAAAGTGTGAGGTTATCGTTGACATCGTTGTCAGAACGATTACAGACTCCGCTCAATCGCCGGGGCCAGACCCGGCCGTACGCATCCCAGGGGAGTCCGTGTGACCGCAGCCGCCCACGCCATACCGGCCCATGCCAGCCCCGCGATGCCGCCGTTCCTGGCCGCCGACGTGGGTGGCACGCACGTCCGCGTGGCCCGCGTGCAGGCCAGCGCCGACCCGGCCCACCCGGTTGAGCTGCTGGAGTACCGCAAGTTCCGCAATGCCGACTACCCCGGCCTGAGCGCGATCCTGTCCGCCTTCATCGCCGACGGCGAGCGGCCCGCGCACTGCGTGGTGGCCACGGCGGGCTATGCCCGCGAAGACGGCACCGTGATCACCGCCAACGTGCCGTGGCCGCTGTCGGCCCGGCAGATCGAGCGCGACCTGGGCCTGGAAGCGGTGTACATCGTCAATGACTTCGAAGCGGTGGCCTATGCCGCCGCCCAGGTCGATGCCAGCGGCGTGCTGCAGCTCACCGGTCCGGCCACCGCACCGCGCGGCCCGACCCTCGTGGTCGGCCCCGGTACCGGGCTGGGTGCCGCGCTGTGGATTCCCACCGCGCACGGCGCGGTGGTGCTGGCCACTGAAGCCGGCCAGCCGACCCTGGCGGTCAGCACCGAACTGGAAATGGCCATCGTCCGCCAGATGCAGCGCGAGCACGCGCACGTCTCGGTCGAGCACGCGCTGTCCGGCCCGGGCCTGATGAACCTCTACCGCGCGTTGTGCGCGATCGAAGGGCAGCCGGCGGTGCTGGCCACCCCGGATGCGATCACCGCCGCCGCCGTCAGCAACCAGGACGTGCTGGCGCGCCAGAGCCTGGAAGTGTTCTGCGGCCTGCTCGGCAGCACCATCGGCGACATGGCCCTGCAGTACGGCGCCCATGGCGGTGTGTACCTGGCGGGCGGAATCCTGCCGCAGATCCGCGAATTCCTGTTGAACAGCACCTTCGTCACCCGGTACCTCAACAAGGGGCCGATGCGCGAGGCGCTGGAACGTATTCCCGTGAAGGTGGTCGAGCACGGGCAACTGGGCGTCATCGGCGCCGCCAGCTGGTACCTCGGCCGCACGGACGCTTGATCCAGTTTCAAAAGTAAGTCGCGCACCGGCAACGGTCGCTGGGCAAGGTTGTACGCATCTCTAACCGAACGCCGTCGCTGGCGCACACACGATTGATGAGGAGAGACATCATGAACCACCGTATCAGCCTGCTTTCGGCAGCCATTTTCAGCTGTATGGCTTTCGGCGCAAACGCGCAGGACGCCCAGCCCACCGCCACCGACCTGGACACCGTGACCGTCACCGGTATCCGCGGTTCGATGGAGAAGTCGCTCGACACCAAGCGTGAAGCCAATGCGCGCCTGGAAGTGGTCACCGCCGAAGACGTCGGCAAGCTGCCGGCGCACAACGTGGCCGACACCCTGCAGCGCCTGCCCGGCGTGAACATCAGCTCGGCCAGCGCCGACGAAGGCGGCTTCGACGAAGCCGACCGCGTCAGCCTGCGCGGCACCGCCCCGAGCCTGACCCAGACCCTGATCGACGGCCACAGCGTCGGTTCGGCCGACTGGTTCGTGCTCAGCCAGGGCAACAACGTCGGCCGCAGCGTCAGTTACTCGCTGCTGCCGTCCGAGCTGGTCAGCTCGGTGGAAGTGAACAAGTCCTCGCAGGCCAAGCTGCAGGACGGCGGCACCACCGGTACCGTCAACATCATCACCCGCACCCCGCTGCAGTTCTCCAAGCCGTTCAGCGCCGAAGCCTCGCTCGGCGCGGTGCGTTCGGACCAGGCCGATTCGACCGACCCGCAGTTCTCGGGCCTGGTCAACTGGAAGAACGACAGCAACACCTTCGGCGTGCTGCTGCAGGCCTTCTACCAGAAGCGTGAGCTGCGCCGTGAAGCGCAGGAAATCCCGGGTGGCTTCTTCAAGATCGCCGCCACCGACCCGGTCGCCGCGACCAATCCGGACCTGATCGGCGTGAACGTGCCGGGCCTGCTCGGTTCGACGCTGTTCGAGCAGACCCGTGAGCGCAAGGGCGGCCTGCTGACGTTCCAGTGGAAGCCGATGGACAACCTGACCCTCGGCCTGAGCGGGTTCACCTCGGAACTGGAAGCCAACAACTACAACCGCAACTACATGATGTGGGGCGGCAACTTCGCCAGGTCGCAGGCGCCGAACCCGGGTTACACGGTCACCGACGGCGTGCTCAGCAATGCCACCTACGCGGGCGTGCCGGGCACCAACTACGCCGTGTACGACATGATCTACCGTGAAGCCACGGCCAAGACCAGCTACGTCACCTTCGACGCCGACTGGCAGATCAACGACAACCTTGAAGCCAAGTTCCAGGCCGGCACCACCAAGGGCACCGGCGAAACCCCGCGCCAGTTCATCGCCGAAGTGACCCTGGGCCAGGGCGGCGGCGCCAACTGGTCCACGCACGGCGCCAGTTCGCCGGTGGATTGGAACGTGGGCGGCGACACCAGCCCGAACGGCGTGAGCAGCTTCGGCACCTGGGGCAACCAGCAGGTCAAGGCGGAAGACCAGGAAGACTGGGCATCGCTCGACTTCAACCAGTACTTCGGCGACGGTGGCGCGCTGAGCTCGATCGACTTCGGCCTGCGCTTCGCCGACCACGAACGTGAAGCGCTGTCGCCGGAAGGCGCCAGCCCGGGCGACATCTGGTCGGCCCTGCGCGGCAGTGCCACGGGCAACTACCCGGGCAACTTCGCCAGCGGCATCGGCGGCAACTTCCCGCGCGACATCTGGTACTACACCCCGGACGCGCTGCAGACTGCGATCCTCAACAACTCCACCTGGCTGGCCAACAATGACGGCCCGACCGGTCGCCACAACTACGGCGCCGAGTGGAAGGTGAAGGAGAAGAACTTCGCCGGCTACGTGCAGGCCAACTTCACCGGTGACTGGTGGAGCGGTAACGTCGGCCTGCGTTACGTGGACATCAAGCAGGACATCGACACCTACCTGGCGGTGAGCGACCCGGCCCGCGCCGACGTCAGCAGCCTGTTCGGCATGTGGCAGCGCCAGGCCTTCCAGAACAAGCACAGCCGCGTGCTGCCGAGCGCCAACATCAAGTTCGACCTGGACGACAACCTGGTGCTGCGCGTGGCCGCGTCGCAGACCCAGACCCTGCCGGATTACTCGGCACTGGGTGCGTCTGCCTGGGGTTCGGACCTGAACAAGACCGGCGGTGGCGGCAACCCGGAACTGAAGCCGACCATCGGCTCCAACCTGGACGCCAACCTGGAGTGGTACTTCATGCCGCGCGGCCTGCTGTCGGTTGGTGCGTACCACATCGACCTGAAGGACTACATCGCCTTCGACGTGATCAACAAGCAGCTCTTCAGCGAGTTGACCAACCAGCTTGAAACCTACGCGGTGTCCACCCCGATCAATGCCGACGGCAAGGTCACCGGCGTGGAAGTGGCGTACGAGCAGCCGATCGGCGAGAACTTCGGCATCAACGCCAACTACACCTACGCCAACGGCACCTCCGCGCACACCTGGGCCGACGGCAGCCACAACCTGCTGGGCACCTCGAAGAACACCTACAACGTGGGCGCCTTCTTCGAGAACGACACCTTCGGTGCACGTGTCAGCTACACCCGCCGTTCCTCGTTCCTGATCAGCCTGTCCGGTGCCAACCCGTACTACCAGGATGATTTCGGCACGCTGTCGGCCTCGCTGAGCTACTCGCCGACCAAGTGGATGAGCATCACCCTGGACGGCCTGAACCTCAACAACCCGACCTACAAGTACTACCAGAGCGCGTCGATCCCGACCTCGTTCTACTCCAACGGTCGCCAGTACTATCTGAACTTCCGCTTCAAGTACTGATACGGTGCGTGGAGCCGGGTATGGCCCGGCTCTACGCCGCACCGCGCCTCACCTGAAAACGGGTCCGGATATCCGGGCCCGTTTTTTTTCACACCGCACCAAAGGAATGACCCGATGCAGACCCGCACCCGTCGTACCTCGCTGTCGCTGCTTTCGTTCGCACTGGCACTCTCCCTCGCGCCGCTGGCCCAGGCCACCGACGCCCAGGCCCCGGACGGCCCGCGTGCCCTGCCCGGCTCGCTGCCCCTCATTCCCGCCCCCGCCCAGCTGCAACGCCTTGAGGGCGCGGGTTATACCGTCACCTCCACCACCGCGCTGCGTGCGCAGGGTGCGGCCGCCCAGCGCGTGGCCGGCCTGTTCGCCACCCAGCTGCAGCACAGCGGCGGCCCGGCACTGGCCGTGGCCACCGCGCGCGGCACCGATGGCATCCGCTTCGTGCTCGACGCGACGCTCAAGACCGGCGCCGAGGGTTACCAGCTGCGCAGCGATGCGCGCGGCGTGACCGTGCAGGCTGCGACCGAAGCCGGCCTGTTCTACGGCGCGGCCACCCTGTCGCAGCTGCTCACCGGCGGCAGCAACGGCGTGGTGCCGGCGCTGAAGATCGACGACGCGCCGCGCTTCAGCTGGCGCGGCCTGATGCTGGACTCGGCCCGCCACTTCCAGAGCCTGGACGAGATCAAGCGCGTGCTCGACGCGATGGCCGAACAGAAGCTCAACACCTTCCACTGGCATCTCACCGATGACCAGGGCTGGCGCATGGAGATCAAGCGCTACCCGAAGCTGACCGGAGTGGGCAGCTGCCGCATTCCGGCCGGCGATGGCGGCCGCGACCCGGTCACCGGCGAGCCACGCCCCTATTGCGGCTTCTATACCCAGGACCAGATCCGTGAAGTGATCGCCTACGCCGCCGCGCGCCACATCCAGGTGATTCCGGAAGTGGACGTGCCCGGCCACGCCACCGCCGCGATTGCCGCCTACCCCGAGCTGGGCACGATCGACACGCCGCTGCAGCCACTCAGCGAATGGGGCGTGTTCCCGAACCTGTTCAACACCGAGGAAAGCACGTTCGAGTTCCTGGAGAACGTGCTGGAAGAGGTCATCGAACTGTTCCCCGCCAAGTACGTCCACGTCGGTGGCGACGAGGCGGTGAAGGACCAGTGGGAGGCCAACGCGCGCGTGCAGGAGCGCATGCGCGAGGTCGGCGCCGGCACCGAAAATGAAATGCAGGCGCACCTGATCAAGCGCCTGGAGAAATTCCTGGAGCAGCACGACCGCCGCCTGATCGGCTGGGACGAAATCCTCGAAGGCGGCCTGCCGCCGGAGGCCACGGTGATGTCATGGCGCGGCACCGAAGGCGGCCTGAAGGCCGCCAGCGAAGGCCACGACGTGGTGATGTCGCCGGTTACCGACATGTACATGGACTACCTGCAGACCAACTCGGAAAACGAGCCGCCGGGCCGCCCGCTGACCACGCCGCTGGGCCGCGTGTACGGCTTCGAACCGGTGCCCGACGCGTTGGCCAGGGACAAGGAACAGCACATCCTGGGCCTGCAGGCCAACATGTTCACCGAGCACACCCGCAGCGTCGCGCGGCTGCACCACAACGTGTTCCCTCGCCTTGCCGCGGTGGCTGAAACCGGCTGGACGCCGCGCGACCGCCGCAACTTCGCCGATTTCCTGGCCCGGTTGCCGTCGCAGCTGCAGCGCTGGCAGGCGATGGGCATCGCGTATGCGCAGACGCCGTTCGAGGTGGAAGCCGACGTCAGCGACGACCGCAAGGCCGGCACCGCCACGCTGGCGCTGCGCAACCCGCTCAACTACGAAATCCGCTACAGCGTGGACGGCAGTGCGGTCACCGCGCAATCACCACGTTACACCGCGCCGCTGACCCAGCCACTGCCGGTTGGCGTGCAGGCCGCTGCGTTCTTCGATGGACAGGCACTGGCCAAGGCGGCCAGCCGCTTCGACATCACCGCGCAGTCGCTGCTCACGCGCAACGACGAGCATCTGGCGATGTGCCCGGGCGAAGGCAAGCTGTTGCTGCGGCTGGAAGACGATGGTCCGTTGCAGGGTGAGCGCGCGATCTTCAACGTCAACATCTTCAACCCGTGCTGGCTGTGGGAGAAGGCTGACGTCGACGGCATCGCCAGCCTGCGCGTGCGCGCGGGGCAGATTCCGTACTACTTCCAGCTGGCCCACGACGAGCCGCAGCGCCGCTTCGTGAAGGCGCGCAGCGCGCATGGTGAGATGGACATCCTCAATGCACAGTGCGATGGCAAGCCCCTGGCCAGCGTGCCGCTGCCGGCCGCGCCGGGTGCGGATGGATTCATCACGTTGGAAGCGAAGCTGCCGCGTTCGCTGAAGGGCCGCCAGGACCTGTGCGTGCGTTTCACCGGCGATACGCGCCCGACGATGTGGGTGCTGGACGAGTTGACGCTGGTTCCGCGCTGAGGTTTTCCGGGTGCCGGCAATAGCCGGCACCCGCGCGATGGTGGGAACCGCATTGGTAGGGTCGGTTCCCAAACGACCGCCGATAACCATGATCGGCACGGTGACGCATGGACTCCGGAACGAAATGCGCTTCTTGCGTTCGGAGGTCATGCGCCAATGATCTGCTCGTTGTTATCGGCGGTCGTTTGGGAACCGACCCTACCGCCAGTCAGCCCCGCAGACGGATCAACACATCGCGCAACGGCGTAAAGGTGATCGCCATCCCGGCGATCACCCCGGTCGTGTTGGCCAGCGCATCCATCGGGTCGGCCATGCGGTTGGTGGTCAACGCGCCCTGCAGGAACTCGATGCCTACGCCGAGCAACACCAGGCCCGCGCCAGCGCACAGCAGCGCCGTGCGCGTGCGCGTGCGGTAGATCTGTACCGCCGCCGAGGCCAGCAGGAAATACGCGAGGAAATGCTCGACCTTGTCGCTGTTCGGCGGCAACCCCAGTGGCGGCGGCGGAATCAGGCACACCACGATCGTCACCACGATCGCCAGCCACCACAGCCCCAGCCACAGGCGCGGGAAGCGCAGTGGCTTCAACATCCCGGTGGCCGGCATCTCAGAGACGCCAGGTCAGGTCGCCCAGCGCGAACGCCGGTTCGAAATCCACGTCGCGCTGGAACCCCATCACCTGGAAGCGCTCGCCCATTTCGCTGGGCAGGGTGAGCTTCTTGACCTGGTCGCGCAGGCGCAGCTTGCCGACCTCGTCGGCACGGCCCTCGGCCAGCGCCAACAGCGCGTCCAGGCCATTGCCGAGCAGGAAGCTGGACTGCGTGCAGTACCCGGCGAGCTCGAACCCGGCATGGGTGCCGGCCTCCGCCAGCGCGGTGAAATCCACCGAAGCAGTAAGGTCCTGCAGGCCCGGCCACAGGAACACGTCGTTGTGCACATGGTGGCGGTAGAACGCGCGCACGGTGCCGTCGTCGCGGTCGTCGTTGTAGAACTCGTTGCGCGGGTAGCCGTAGTCGACGAACAGCATGGCGCCGCGCTTGAGCCCACCGGCCACCGCCTGGATCCAGTACGGCAGGTGCGGCAGCAGCTCGGAACGGTAGCCGTCGGCAAAGGGCTTCTCACGGTAGCGCTCCAGGTGGCGCACTGCCGCGCTCAACATCGCGTCGGCCGGCTGCGCGCCGCGCATGAACGCGCCGTTGGCATCCAGCTCCACCGTTTCCTCGTAGACCATGCCGTCGCGCGCGAGGAAACGCGGCGTGGGCAGGGCGTCGATCACTTCGTTGGCGAACACCACCCCGTCCCAGTCGTCGTCGAACGGGCCGTCCAGCCATTCCACCAGGGCAAACAGCGGCGGCACCAGCGCGCGTTCCAGGCGCTCGCGCTGGCGTTCGCGCAGGTCCGCACTCGGTTCCAGGATCGCGTAGCGCTCGGGCAGCGCGTCCAGTTCCAGCATGCGCTTGAGCAGGATCTCGGCGAACGCACCGCTGCCACCACCCAGCTCCAGGAACCGCGCTTCCGGCCCGAGCTGCTGCATCACGGGGGCGATGGCGTTGGCCAGGGTCGCGGTGAACAGCGGCCCCATTTCCGGTGCCGTGGTGAAGTCGCCGGCCTCGCCGAACTTGCTGGACCCGGCGCTGTAATAGCCGTAGCCGGGCGCATACAGGCTCAGCTCCATGAACCGGGCAAACGGCATGGCGCCGCCATTGGCGAGGATCTCCGCGCGCAGGGCAGCGGCCAGTTCGTCGCTGTGGGCCAGGGCGTCGGTGTCGGGCGTGGGCAGTGAAGAATGCATGGTGCAGGCGATTGCGGTGACAATGCACAGCATAGCCGAGCTGCAAGGAGCCCCGATGACCGCCACCACACCCGTCGTGCTGATCACCGGCAGCGCGCGCCGGATCGGCGCCGCGATTGCCCGCCAGTTCCATTCCTGCGGCTGGTCGGTGGTGCTGCACGCCAACACCTCCACCACCGAGCTGCAGCAGATGGCCTTCGACCTGGACATGCTGCGCCCGGGCAGCGTGCTGGCCCTGCAGGCCGACCTGCGTGACGCCGAGGCCCTGCCCGACCTGGTCGAACAGACCGTGGCCCAGTTCGGCCGGCTGGACGCGCTGGTCAACAATGCCTCCAACTTCTACCCGACCCTGCTCGGCCAGATCACCGCCGAGCAGTGGGACGACCTGTTCGCGGTCAACGCCCGCGCCCCGCTGCTGCTGGCCCAGGCGGCGGCCGTGCAGCTGCGCCGCCACCAGGGCTGCATCGTCAACCTGACCGACCTGCACGGCACCCAGCCGATGCGCGACCACCCGGTGTACGCCGCCGCCAAGGCCGCGCTGGAAATGGTCACCCGCTCGCTGGCGCTGGAGCTTGCGCCCAAGGTACGGGTCAATGCAGTGGCGCCGGGGGCGATCCTGTGGCCCGAACAGGGCAAGGACGACTACGCGCAGCAGGCGCTGCTGGCGCGCACCCCGCTGGGCCGCACCGGGACGGTGGAGGAGATTGCCGAGGCGGTATATTGGCTGGTCAACGACGCCCCGTTCGTGACCGGGCACACATTGCGGGTGGATGGGGGGCGGACGTTGTCGTGACAGGGGTTATCCCAGTTCCACGACCTCGAACACGTCGCCATGTTGCGTGTGCGCTCGCCACAATGCGGCCAGGTCCAGCCCGCTGACCGGGTCCACGAAGTCCGGCGCGATGTCCGCCAGCGGCTTGAGCACGAAAGCGTGCTTCAGCTCCGGGCGCGGAATTCGCAGGTGGCCGGGGCCTTCCACGATCAGGTCGCCATAGAACACCACGTCGATGTCCAGGGTCCGGTCGCTGAAGCGCGGCCCGCTGCGGTCGCGGCCGTGCGCGTCTTCGACCGCATGCAGCCAGGCGTCCAGCGCCTCCAGCGGCATGTCGGTTTCCAGCGCGACCGCATTGTTGAGGAAGGCCGGGCCGTCGAACCCCACCGCCGCGGTGCGGTAGGCCGGGGACACCCCGATATCGCCGAAACGCTGGCGCAGCACGGCCACCGCGGCGTGAAGATGCTGTTGCGGCTGCAGGTTGCTGCCCAGGCTCAGGAGCACAGTGGTCATGGTATTCAGCGTACGTGGGGCGAATCCACACGGGACCAACAGGGTCACCGCATAGAATCGGGGTGCACATCATAGGACACCGACATGACCTATTGCGTCGGCATTGCGGTGGATGAAGGCCTGGTCTTCGCCGCCGATACCCGTACCAACGCGTCGCTGGACGACGTTCGCGTGCACCGCAAGCTGCACGAATTCGAGTTCCCGGGCCAGGCCAGCTTCGTGATCATGGCCGCCGGCAACCTCGCCACCACCCAGTTGCTGATCTCGCGGCTGCACCGCGACGTGGAGGAACAACGGCCGGAGAACCTGCGCGCCTACCGACACCTGTTCGAGGTCGCCGAGTACGTGGGCCGGGTGCTGGTCGACAGCCAGGTCAAATGCAGCAACCCCGAGCACGGCCATGACGGGGTCAACACCCAGGCCACCCTGATCCTGGGCGGCCAGGTCGGCGGCGAGCATCCCGGGCTGTACATGATCTATCCGCTGGGCAATGCGATCGCGGCCTCGCCGGAGACCCCGTTCCTGCAGATCGGCGAGTCCAAGTACGGCAAGCCGATCCTGGACCGCATCATCCGGCCGCAGACCCACCTCGACGACGCGGCGCGCACTGCGATCGTGTCGTTGGACTCGACCATCCGCTCCAACCTGTCGGTTGGCCTGCCGGTCGACCTGGTGCTGCTGCGCGCCGGCGACCTGCACATCAGCCACCGCATGCGGCTGGCCGGCGACAGCCCGCTGTATGCGGAAATCCATGGCAACTGGTCGCGGCGACTGGAGCAGGCGGTGGCATTGTTGCCGCGGTTCCCCTGGGAGGGGTGATCACGCCAACGCGTCGGCCACCGAGCGGAACACCTGCTGCATCTCAAGTGGCTTGCGCAACAGGTGGACATCCACGGTTCCCGGGAATTCCTGCAACGGCACCGGTTCGTCGGCGTCCTCCAGCACCAGCGCCGGCCCGTGGTAACCCAGCGCGGCCATTTCGCCCAGCAGATGCCCGGCCGACAGCAGTTTGTCGCCGGCATCGGCGATCACCAGCGCCGGCATCGACTCCTGCTGCATCCAGCGCAGCGCGGCGCCGCCGTCGGAGGCCAGCTGCAGGTGGTAGCCCTGGCTGGACAGCGCGTTGCCCAGCAGCGACAGCCGGGTCGCCTCGCCGTCCACCACCAGGATCGATTGCCCGGTACCCGCGGCCACCGGCTGCGCCGGCTGCGCCTCCTCGACGATCTCGGCACGGATCGGCAGCAGCAGCACGAAGCAGCTCCCAACGCCGGGGGTGCTGGCGACCTGGATACTGCCCTTGGCACCTTCGATGATGCGCTTGCACGAAATCAGGCCCAGGCCGGTGCCGTTGGGCTTGGTGGTGAAGAACGGATTGAACAGGCGCGACATCACTTCCGGCCCCATGCCCACGCCTTCGTCGTTCACCGACAGGCGCAGCCGTTCCGGGCCGCGCGGGTCGGCGTCCGCTTCGGCGCGCAGGGTCAGGCGGCCGCCGTCGGGCATGGCCTGGATCGCGTTGAGCGCCAGGTTCAACAACACCTGCTGCAGCTCGGTGTAATTGGCGTCCACCGTCAGCGCCGGGTCGCGCACCTCCAGGTGCAGGCTCACGCGCGACGGTAAGGTACTGCGCAGCAGCAGCTCGATCGCCTCGAACAGGTGCGCGACCTGGATGCGTTCGCTGGCGTTGCGCGAGCCGCGCACGAACGAGAGCATCGACTCGGCCATCTCGTGCCCGCGCCGGCCGCACTCGGCGATCACGTCCGCGAGGTGGTGCAACTGCGGGTCCAGGGTACGCGCTTTGAGCAGCTCCGGCATGATCAGCAGCGGCTGCAGGATGTTGCGCAGGTCATGGCTGAGCCCGGCGGCCAGCAGCGACAGGCTTTCCAGACGCTGCGCACGCATCAGTTCGGCTTCCACCCGCTGGCGGTCGATCGAACCCCGCGCATCGCGCACCGCGCGTGCCACCGCCGAGGGCAACCGCGCCGGCTGGTGCTTGATGATGTAGTCGTTGGCGCCCTGGTGCAGGGCAGCCACCGCGTTCTCTTCGCCCAGGGTGCCGGAGACGAAGATGAAGGGCAGGTCCGCGTGCCAGCCACGCACGATCTCCAGCGCCTGGTTGCCGGCGAAGCCAGGCATGCCCAGTTCGGACAGGACGATGTCCGGGGCGAAGCGCAGCAGCGCCTCGCGCAGTTCAGCCGCCGTCTCCACCCGCTCGAAACTCGCCTGCAGTCCGGAATCGAGCATCTGCCGGCTCATCAGCGCGGCGTCTTCAGGCGAATCTTCCACCAGCAGGATGCGCAGGTGTCCCAACGAAGACCCGATCGGTGGCATGGCGTACTCGGCCTCCCCGGCCGGGTTCATGTATGGCGTGAATATACTCCACACCAACGTGAATACGGGACAGAACCGGACAGTCCCCGGGACAGCAAAAAGGGCGCGCCCTGCGGCGCGCCCCCGGTGTATGCGATGCGGTGCCGATCAGCGCTTGGCAGCGGCGCCGGCCACCATGAGGGCCTTGGAGTCGACACTCTTGACGCCCTTGATGCCCTTCGCGGTCATCACGGCCTTGTCGTGCTCAGCCTTGGTGGCAACGGTGCCGGACAGCGACACCACGCCGTTGACCGTTTCAACCTTGACGTCGGTGCCAGACACATTGCTGCTGGCCAGCAGGTCGCTCTTGACCTTGGTGGTGATCCACGTATCGGTGACCGGTTCGGCCGAATCATGCTTGTCGGCATGCGTCATGGCGCTGTGGTCGGTGGTCTTCGGCGGATCCTTGGCCATTGCTGCGGAGGTGCCCAGCAGCATGCCGAAGGCGAGCGAAGCAGCAAGCAGATTACGCGTAGTGTTGGTCATGTGCGGTGTCTCCCTGGTGTGTGTCGCCAGTGTCGGCCGCGGTGCGTACACGGCACGTCGCAGCCACATCAAATCGCCGTGAACCAGTCAGCTTGATCCCCAACGGTTCACGTTTCCGCACTGCATCAATTGCAATTATTCTTACTCCACGCACACACCCAAGGCCATTTCATGAGCGCGACCCTGCAGGTGGGACTGATCGGTTACGGCCTGGCCGGCAGCGTGTTCCATGCGCCCTTGATCCAGCACACGCCCGGGCTGTCGTTGCACGCCATCGCCAGTTCGCAGCGCGACCGGTTGCTGCGCACGTTTACCGACGTGCACGTTCACGCGCAGGCCGATGACCTGCTGGCGGACCCGGCCATCGACGCGGTGGTGATCGCTACGCCGAACGAGCAGCATGCGCCGCTGGCACTGGCCGCGCTTGAAGCCGGCAAGCATGTACTTGTAGATAAGCCGTTCGCGTTGAGCACGGCCGAAGCACGTACGGTGGTGGATGCCGCACGTGCCGCCGAGCGCGTGGTGAGCGTGTTCCAGAACCGGCGCTTCGATGCGGACTATCTCAGCCTGCGCGGTGTGCTGGAATCCGGTGCATTGGGACGGATTGCCGAATGCCACTCCCACTTCGACCGCTTCCGTCCGCAGGTGCGCGACCGCTGGCGCGAGAGCGACGCACCGGGCAGTGGCTTGTGGATGGACCTGGGCCCGCACCTGCTCGACCAGATGCTGCAGCTGTTCGGCTGGCCCGAAGCGATCAGCGCCGACATCGACGCACAACGCGACGGTGCACGCAGCGACGACTATTTCCACGCCGTGCTGCACTACCCCGGTCTGCGCGCGATCGTGCACGCCGGCTCGCTGGTGGCCGCGTCTGCACCGCGCTTTGCGGTGCATGGCAGTTTGGGCAGTTACCTCAAAGACGGTCGCGACGTGCAGGAAGACCAGTTGCGCCAGGGCATCGCGCCGGGCGCACCGGGCTGGGGGCTGGACCCGGTGCACGGGCTGCAGGTGCAGCTGGATGGAGATGGCAAGGTGCACCGCCAAAGCGTGGATAACGTGTTGGGCGACTACCGGCGCTTCTATGCCGCATTCCGCGACGCAATGCTGGGCGACGGCGAACCGCCGGTGACTGCCGAGCAGGCCCTTCAGCTGATGCGCCTGCTGGAAGCCGGCCGCGAAAGCGCCGACACCGGCCGGCGCGTGGATCTGCGGTAAGACGTGTCCCAAACGATGCCGACGAGCGCGCCGGTAGGGTCGCATCCCGATCGACCGCCATTGCATTTTCCGGAGCCGGTTGGGCATGACTTTACCGAAGGAACGCCTCCGGCACAGGTCATGCGTTCGTCGCGCCGATCACCCATCCGTGCGGTCGTTTGGGAACCGACCCTACCGTGCAGGTCCCCATGATCACGGCGAGGTCAGGGCGCGACGTTATTCCTTCATCATCGCGTGGCCGCCGAACTGGTTGCGCAATGCGGACAGCATGCGGTCGCTGAAGGAGTTCTTTTCGCGCGAGCGCAGGCGTTCCAGCAGCGACAGGGTGATCACCGGTGCGGACACGTCCAGGTCGATCGCCTCGGCCACGGTCCAGCGGCCTTCGCCGGAATCGGGCACGAATGGCGCGATGCCGTCCAGCTGCGGGTTGCGCTGCAGCGCGTCGGCGCTGAGATCGAGCAGCCACGAGCGCACCACGCTGCCGTGCTGCCACGCCTTCGCCACCTCACCCAGGTCCAGGTTGAATTCGGTCTTGCGCTGCATCAGCGCGAAGCCCTCGGCATAGGCCTGCATCATCCCGTACTCGATGCCGTTGTGGACCATCTTGCAGAAGTGCCCTGCCCCGCTCGGCCCGACATGCGACCAGCCACGATCCTCGGCAGGTGCCAGCGTCCTGAAGATCGCACCAATGCGCTGCACTGCTTCGGCGTCGCCGCCGATCATCAGGCTGTAGCCTTCCTGCAGGCCCCACACGCCGCCGCTGGTGCCGCAGTCGATGTAGGTGACGTCTTCTTCGAGCAGCTGAGCGGATCGGCGCATCGAATCCTTGTAGTACGAATTGCCGCCGTCGATCACCACGTCGCCTTCGGACAGGTGCGGCGAGAGCGACGCCAGGGTCTGGTCGACCACGTCGCCGGCCGGCACCATCAGCCACACCACGCGCGGTACCGACATCGTCGCCAGCGCCTCGGCGACGGTCGCACTCACTTCGAAGCCACGCGCGGCAGCGCTGGCACGCGCGGCCTCGCCCGGGTCCACGCCGATCACGCGGTGGCCGCCGCGATGCAGCCGCTCGGCCATGTTGGCGCCCATGCGCCCCAGTCCAATCATTGCAATTTCCATGACTCACCTCTGCTCGGGTTGCGAATCTCTCGATGCTGCCGCGCACTGCTGGAGTTGGGTATCCACCCAGCGGCGGTACAGCGTGGTATGCAGGTTGTGCAGGCCCAGCTCGAACGCGAACGGCGTGCGCGGATTGCGGTCGAGCAGGCGTGACACGTGATAGCCCACCGGACGTATACCGCGCGGGTGCACATAAATCACGAACCCCTGGTAGAACGGATCGTCCAGCAGGGCGTCCAGTTCAGCCAGCACCGGCTGCTGCCGCGCCGGCAGCGACGCGCGCAGCGCCGGGTCGCGCTCGAACAGCAGCCGCTCGAAGCGTCGCGGTCCCGGCCCGGGTATCTGGTTGGCCAGTTCCCAGATGCGCTGGTTGACGCGATCGTAGTGGGCGAAACCACCGAGCGTGCGCACCGCCTCACCCGCCGCCGCGCTGACTTCCACCACCACGAAGTTCTCGGCCTGGTTGTTGATGTCGTCCAGGAACTGGCGGTCGAACACGTGCTCGATGAAACCCGGTGCGCCGACGAACGCCTGCCGGCCCATGCGCGAGGTGCGCACCGCCTTGCCGTCGCCGAAGAATTCCCCCGCGTGCTTCCCAAGCAGGATGCTGTCGGTGTCGTGCAGGGTCAGGAAGGTGCCGATGGAGAGCTCGGCCGGGCTGAAGGCCGCATCGAAGCCGGCGTCGCCGTACAGCTCGCGCTGGGTAGCCAGTTGCGCGACCTGGCGGCCCACCCCGCACTCGCTGCGTACACGGCCGTCATAGAAGGCCTGCAAGGCCGTGCTGTTGCGGCCGGCCGGCTGGTAGCCGCGGCCGAGGCTGCGGAAGCCTTCCCAGCCCTGCGCGGCCGCGCCACCGGGGCCGAAGCCGATCCAGCCCAGCTGCAGCCCGGAGAAGCGGTAGCCCGGGTTGTCCTGCAGCCGTGTGGCCGCGCGCCGGGTCGCGTTGCCCAGTTCAAAGGCGTACGCACAGACCGTCGCGGGATCGTCCAGCAGACTGCGCAGGAAAGCCTCGCGCTGCGCGGCTGGCCAGGCGCGCGGCAGCTGCACGCGGAGGTCACCGGCCGCCTGCGCATCGCGCAGCGTGTCGCGGTCGCAGACCGGGCCGCCGTGCACGCGCGGCGCATCGATATCGGCCTCGCCCAGCTGCCAGCCCAGGCGTTCCAGCAGCGATTGCATGCAGTCGGACGGCGCGGCGCTCGTCGCGCCCGGCAGCGACAACACCACGGCAAGCGCCAGCACCACAGCACGCGGCCGACGGCGGCGAGGAAGTCGCGGACGCGCCACCCTGGCTCCGGTCAGTTCTGCGACGTGGGCGTGTGGTCAACCTCAGGCACCGCCTCGGCCGGAGCAGGTTCCGGCACCATCGCGGGTGGCATGGCTGCGGGCGCAGCCGCAGGGGGCAATGGCGCGGTCGGGCCCGGTTCCGGAACCGGGGTCGGCGGCGTCGGCACCGGCGGCACCGGCTCGGGCGTGCCGGCCTTGGCTGCCGGCAGGTACTGCTGCAGGCGGGCGAAGAAGCGGCGGTAGAAGTCGGCGTCCTGCACGGTGCTGCTGGCCACCTTCACCAGCGAGTCGTCATTGCTGCCGAACGGCAACGAGACCGAGCCGAGCGCGCCCACGCCGACACTGGCCGAGGTCGGGCTCTTCTTCAACGCATAGCGGTCCTGCACCGCGCTGATGAACACCAGCGCCTCCTCGCCGCGCGCCGCGCAGGAGATGCGCAGCACCAACTGTTCGTGCGCGTCTTCGCGCGGCTGGAAGTTCTTGTTGCCCTCGACCGCATCGGCGTCGGCGCGCGCGATCGCATAGCCCTGGCTGAGCAGGGTGCGCCGTGCGGCCTCGCAGGCCTGTGCCGGCGTGCCGGGTACCGTGCGCGAATAGGTGTCGCCCGAATCGAAGGATTCGCGCAACAGCGTGCTGTCGGCCGCCTTGCCGCCGCAGGCGGACAGGGTCAGGGCCAACAGCCCGGCCGGAAGTGCGTAGGACAGCCGCATGAGCGCTCCTGCAGGAGGGTGATCGCCCCAGCATAGGGCCGGACACGTATGCGCGGGGTCTAAAAGCGAAAAGGCCGGCGTCTCCGCCGGCCTTTCGTTTCAGGAGGATTCACCCGATCCAGGCGTTCAGTCCGCCCAGCGGCCCGCCGCGGTCGACTGCGGCAGCACCTGTGCCGACAGCGGACGGTCCTCGGCCAGCAGGTTCACCGCGTCGGCCAGGATCGCCGCCGACTCACGCAGCAGCGGATCCGGACGCTTCTCGGCGGCCTTCTCGCGCGCGGCGTCCTTGACGATGTCGCGCTCGTTGCCGGTCAGGCCATCGTCGTTGCTGTCGTCGGCCAGCGGGTCCAGGTCCAGGCCCAGTTCCTTGCGGGTCGCCTGGCGCTGCTTGCGCTGGGTTTCCTGGCGCTCACGCTCGGCACGGCGCTCGCCCTCGTTGAGCGAGATGTACTTCTTGGCCGCCTCGGTGCGGAACTGCTCCACGTCCTCGTTCCACCACTGGAATTCCTTGTCGGTGGCGATGCGCGACGCGTGGCGGCTTTCCAGCTTGGGCAGCAGCGGACCGAAGTTGCCGTACTGGGTATGCGGCACGGCAGCGATGCGGGTCCACGGCAGCGCGTTGTCGTAGGTGCTTTCGCCGTACTCGCTGGCGTCCACGCTGGCCGGGAAGGCCAGGTCAGGGACCACGCCCTTGTGCTGGGTGCTGCTGCCGCTCACGCGGAAGAACTGCGCGATGGTCAGCTTGACCTGGCCGAAGCGCTGCGCTTCGCCGCTCGGCCAGCGGTCCAGGTCGACGATGTTCTGCACGGTGCCCTTGCCGAAGGTGGTTTCACCAATGAC
The DNA here is from genome assembly GCF_963519125.1 of uncultured Stenotrophomonas sp. Classification (GTDB taxonomy): domain Bacteria; phylum Pseudomonadota; class Gammaproteobacteria; order Xanthomonadales; family Xanthomonadaceae; genus Stenotrophomonas. The sequence goes on from NZ_CAUQLJ010000006.1 coordinate 152,339, forward strand.
CAGGCCACGGCCGTAGTCCTGGATCGCACCGGCGAAGATTTCCGACGCCGAGGCCGACCCGCGGTTGATCAGCACCGCCAGCGGACCGTCCCACGCCACCGCCTCGCTGCGGTCGTTGTTGACCGTGACCCGGCCACCGGATTCGCGCACCTGCACCACCGGGCCCTGCTCGATGAACAGGCCGGTCAGCTCGATCGCCTCGTCCAGCGAACCACCACCGTTGTTGCGCAGGTCCAGCACCACGCCGTCCAGCTTGTCGTTCTTGAAGCCGGCCAGCAGCTTGGCCACGTCGCGGGTAGCCGAAGCATAGTCGGTCGCGTTGCGGCGGCGGCCCTCGAAGTCCTGGTAGAAGGTCGGCAGCTTGATCACGCCGACGCGGCGCTCAGGTTCGCCATCCTTCGCCGGAATGGTCAGCGTTTCGCCCTTGGCAGCCTGTTCGGCCAGGCGAACCTTCTGCCGGGTCAGCACGAGCATGTGCGGCTTGCCGTCCACGCCTTCCTCGGCCGGAATGAATTCCAGCCGCACCTGGGTGTCCTTCTTGCCGCGGATCTTGGCCACCACGTCATCGATGCGCCAGCCGATCACGTCCTCGACCGGACCCGACTTGCCCTGGCCCACGCCGACGATGCGGTCACCCGGCTTCAGCGTGCCGTTCACCGCCGCCGGACCACCGGCGATGATCTCGCGGATCACCACCATGTCGTCCTGGCGCTGCAGCTGTGCGCCGATGCCTTCCAGCGACAGCGACATCGCCTGGTTGAAGTTTTCCGCCGTGCGCGGGGTGAAGTAATCGGTATGCGGATCCACCGCGCTGGTATAGGCGTTGAGGAAGAACTGGAACACGTCCTCGCCCTTCAGCTCGTTGACCGACTTCTCCAGCTGCGCATAGCGCTTGTCCAGCGTCTTGCGGATCTCGGCCGGCTGCTTGCCGGCCAGCTTCAGCCGCAGCCAGTCGTTCTTCACCGACTTGCGCCACAGGTCATCCAGTTCCGCACTGCTCGCCGCCCACGGCACGTCCTTGCGGTCGTACTCGAAGCGCTCGTCGGTGCTGAAATCGAAATCCTGCTTGAGCAGCTTGCGCGCATAGCCAACCCGCTCGCCCACGCGCTGCTTGTACACCGCAAACACCTGGAACGCCGGCTCCAGCTCACCGCCCCGGATCGCCGAGGAGATGTTGGCCTCGAACGGCGCGAACTTGGTGATATCTGCCTGGGTAAAGAACTGCTTGCTGCCGTCCAGCGACTCCAGGTACCGCTTGAACACGTCCTTGGAAGTCGCCGCGTCCAGCGCGCGCGGCCGGTACGCATACCGGCTGTCCGAAAGCAGCCCGTAGACCAGCTTCGAGGTCGTGACCTGGTCGGCGGTCGCCGCCGACGGCAGCGCCGGCGAATCGGCAAAGGCGGACAGCGCCAGCGGGGCGCTCAGCGCCAGGGCCAACAGGAATGCGGGGGCTTTGAATTTCATCGACTTGCTCATGGCACCTTGCCAGGGGAGAGACTGCGTGCGGATCAGACCACACGACAGTGCCGAAAGTTGCGGGGTTTGTCATCCAGCGCGACAGAACGCGCATTTCCAGCCTAAACCGCGCCCTGTACGAAATCGTGAATGGAACGGAGAAGCCGGAGAAACAACGGTTTGCGCGCACGCCAAACTGAGCGATGAACGGAATCCGGGTCGGACGGCATTCAGCCCAGAACGCGGGCCGGCCTCTTCGATCCGCCCGAATGGGACTCTACGGGGCCGAGGGCGGGTAGCCCCGGCCGGGACTGTGAGCGGCATGGATGCCGCGACCAAGCCCCCATGGATGGGTTTACGGCGTGTCCCGGACGGGGCTACCCGCCCTCGGCCCAGCACGGGACACGGAGGCGCCCCGCTCTAAGCGCGGACCCACCCGGAAAGTCAGGCGACGCCTGCGCCCTTGGCCTGCACGTCGGCGTGGTACGAGGAGCGCACCATCGGGCCGGAGGCCACGTGGCTGAAGCCCAGCTCGTAGCCGTAGTCTTCCAGCGCCTTGTACTCGTCCGGGGTCCAGTAGCGCAGCACCGGGTGGTGGTGCGCGGTCGGCTGCAGGTATTGGCCGATCGTGATCATGTCCACGTCGTGCGCGCGCAGGTCGCGCATCGTCGCCCGCACCTGGTCCATCTCCTCGCCCAGGCCGAGCATGATCCCCGACTTGGTCGCGATCGACGGGTGCTGCGCCTTGAAGTTCTTCAGCAGCGTCAGCGACCACTGGTAGTCCGCGCCCGGCCGCACATTGCGGTACAGGTCCGGCACGGTTTCGATATTGTGGTTGAACACATCCGGCGGGTTCGTCGCCAGGATGTCCAGCGCCCGTTCCATGCGGCCCTTGCCACGGAAGTCCGGGGTCAGCACCTCGATCCGCGTGTTCGGCGACTTCGCCCGGATCGCCCCGATGCAGTCCGCGAAATGCTGCGCACCGCCGTCGCGCAGATCATCGCGATCCACGCTGGTCACCACCACGTACTTCAGGCCCATGTCCGCCACGGTCTGCGCCAGACTGGCCGGTTCGCCCGCGTCCGGCGGCTTCGGCCGGCCATGCGCCACGTCGCAGAACGAACAGCGCCGCGTGCAGACCTCGCCCAGGATCATGAACGTCGCCGTCCCGTGGCTGAAGCACTCGTGGATGTTCGGGCAGCTGGCCTCTTCGCAGACCGTCACCAGACGGTTCTCGCGCAGCTTGGCCTTCAGCGTCTGCACCGCGTTGCCCGACGGAATCCGGACCCGGATCCACGACGGCTTGCGCAGCACCGGCGCGTCGGCGAACTGCACCGGCGAACGGCCGATCTTGTCGCCGCCCAGCTGTTTGACCCCCGCCTGCAACGGCGCGGCGGACGGCGTGTCGCCCTGCACGACCTGCAGGGGAATGATGCGAGCGGTGGTTTCAGTCATGGTCAGTCAGATCGGGCAGGTCCGCGGCGGGCTGGAGGTCCAGGCCGAACTGGCGGGCCAGGTGGCCCATCAGTACCGGCGTGACGGCCGCCACGCCGGACGGTCCCCCCAAGTCTACCACCGAGGTCACCTGCAGCCCCTGGTAGCCGCAGGGATTGATGCGGTGGAACGGTTCCAGGTCCATCGCCACATTGAAGGCCAGGCCATGGAAAGTGCAGCCCCGGCGGACCCGGATGCCCAGCGCGGCCACCTTGGCCCCGCCCACGTACACCCCCGGCGCACCGTCCAGCCGTTCAGCCCCGATATTCCATTCGCCCAGGGTATCGATGATGGCCTGCTCGATCCGACACACGTAATCGCGCACCCCGATACCGAGCCGGCGCAGCTGCAGCAGCGGATAGACCACGATCTGGCCCGGCCCGTGGTAGGTCACCTGGCCGCCGCGGTCCACGTGCAGCACCGGAATGTCGCCCGGCGCCAGCACGTGCTCGTCCTTGCCGGCCTGGCCCAGGGTGAACACCGGGTCGTGCTCGACCACCCACAGCTCGTCGGGCGTGTCGTCGGTGCGCGCGTCGGTGAAACGCTGCATCGCATGCCACACCGGCGCGTAGGCCTGCCGGCCGAGGTCGCGCACGATGGCCCGCCGGGCCGCCCTCTGCCCGGGGGCAGCGGCGTCCAGCGCACAGACGGCTACAGGGTCCACTTCACTTCCGGATGGTTGCGCAGCGCCTCATGGGCGGCGTCGAGCTGCTCGCGGTTGTCGGCCTTGAAGACCAGCTTCACCGACACATACTTGCCGTTCGAAGACGTTTTCCAGTTGATGCGCTCTTTGAGCACTTCAATGCCGGCTGCCTGCAGCAGCAGCGGAAGTTCGTGCTCCAGACCGATGTTCGCCGCGCCCATCGCGCTGAGCTCGAACTGACCGGGGAACTGGAAGCCGTGTTCGGGGTTGTCAGACTTGATTTCCATGGCCGGATTATGGGGATGGAAACGACGGAACCCAAGCCCTGCCGGAACGTGCGCACAGTGGCGCCCAACGTTACGTGAAGATCGGCGTTCATCAACAAAACGATCCAGTGCATGCGCGGCGTTGAGATGACCTCACACCCTGACTACGCTGCACCCGCTTAAAAGTGGATAAACCATCAGCGGGATCACCATGCAGTTGAAGCCCTTTGCGTTGCCGGCCGCACTCGCCGGTGTGCTTGCCTTGGCCGCGCCCGCCGTACAGGCCGCCGAACAATGTGGACCGGATGCGATGAGCGAGCATCCCCCCCAGATCAACTTCCGCGTCGACAACGACCTGTTCGGTGGCGCCGACCAGGACCAGGGCTATACCAACGGCGCCCAGATCACGCTGGTCTCGCCCAACCTGGTCGACTACACCGACGACCCCTGCCTGCCGCGGCTGGCGCGCTGGGTCAACCGCCACCTCGAACGCCTGGCCCCCGGCGAATTCGAGCAGCAGAACATGATCTTCAGCTTCGCCCAGCAGATCTACACGCCCAAGGACTTCACCCGCCGCGACGTGATCGAGGACGACCGTCCCTATGCCGGCGTGCTGGTCGGCAGCTTCGGCTACAACGCACGCCGCGGCGATCGCCTGCAGACCACCCAGCTCACCCTGGGCGTGGTCGGACCCTTGGCGCTGGGCAAGGAAGTGCAGGATGCCGTGCACGACGCGCTGGGCGACGAGAAATTCCAGGGCTGGGACAACCAGCTGCACAACGAGCCGGTGGTGATGCTGACCCACGAGCGCATGCGCCGCTGGCCGGCCGACGCCACCGACAACCTCAGCGGGTGGGGCTGGGATGCGATCAGCCACTACGGCGGCGCGGTCGGCAACCTGGCCACCCACGTCAACGCCGGCGGCGAAGTGCGCTTCGGCTGGAAGCTGCCGGACGATTTCGGCAGCACCCCGCTGCGCCCGGCGGGCGAGAACACCGCGCCCACCCGCGGCGGCAAGTCCAGTGGCTGGTCGTTCCACCTGTTTGCCACCACCGACGCCGCCTGGGTGATCCGCGACATCACCCTGGACGGCAACACCTTCCGCAACAGCCACAGCGTGGACAAGCGCAACGTCGTCGGCCAGGCCGGCTACGGTCTGGCGGTGATGTACAACCGCTGGAAGTTCGCCCTCGCCCGCTACCACAGCACCCGCGAGTTCGACCTGCAGGACCAGTCGCCGATCTATGGGTCCTTCACCATCAGCCGGTCGTTGTAAACGGCCGGCGTGACGCAAAAAAAGACCGGCTTTTGCCGGTCTTTTTTTTATTCCGATTCCCACCACATCCAGAAGCTGTCCCACAGGCGCTTGAAGAACCCGGCTTCCTCCACGGCGGCCACGGCCACCAGCGGAGCCTGGGCCACCACCTTGCCGTCCAGGGTCACCTTCAGCGTCCCCACTTCCTGGCCGGCGGTGAACGGCGCTTCCAGGGTCTTGGGCACGTCGATGCTCGGCTTCAGATCGTTGTAGCGGCCGCGCGGCACGCTCACCAGCAGCGGCTGGGCCACGCCCAGCTGCAGCTTGTCGGCCGTGCCCTTCCACACCTTGTGCTCGGCCACGGCCTTGCCCGGCTCGTACATGCGGTGCGTTTCGAAGAAGCGGAAGCCCCAGTTGAGCAGCGCCAGGCTGTCGTCGGCGCGCTGCTTTTCCGAAGAGCCGCCCAGCACCACCGCGATCAGGCGCTGGTCGCCGCGCTGCGCCGAACTCATCAGGCAGTAACCGGCTTCCGAGGTGTGGCCGGTCTTGATGCCGTCCACGCTCTGGTCGCGCCACAGCAGCAGGTTGCGGTTGGGCTGGGTGATGCTGCCCACGGTGAATTCCTTCACCTTGTTGTAGGCGTAGGTTTCCGGGTAGTCACGCACGAACGCGCGGCCGAGCAGCGCCAGGTCGTAGGCGGTGGTGTGGTGGCCTTCGGCGCTCAGGCCGTGGGCGTTGACGAAGTGCGAGTCCTTCATGCCGATCTTGGCGGCATAGCTGTTCATCAGCGAGGCAAACGCTTCTTCGCTGCCGGCCACGTGTTCGGCCAGGGCGATCGCCGCGTCGTTGCCCGACTGGATCGCCATGCCCTTTTCCATGTCTTCCAGGCGTGCGGTCTGGTTGACCGGGAAGCCGCTGTAGCTGCCGTCGGTGCCTGCGCCGCCTTCGCGCCAGGCGCGCTCGCTCATCATCACCTGGTCGTCGGTGCGGACCTTGCCATTCTTCACTTCGGCGGCGACCACGTACGAGGTCATCACCTTGGTGATGCTGGCCGGCGCCAGCTGTTCATTGATGTTTTCGCCCGCCAGCACCTGGCCGGTGGCGTAGTCCATCAGGATCCAGGCCTTGGACACGCTGGGCTTGGGCGCCGGCGGGGTGGCCACGGTGGCCGGCGCGGCGGCGGCGGGAGCAGGTGCCGGGGCGGGCGTCGGCAGGGGGGTCTGGGCGGAGACCATGCCCACGAACAGGGTCGTGGCCAGGGCAGCAGCGGCAAAGCGGAATTTCATCGGACAGCAAGCTCCAGGAAGGCGCCAAGGGGATTACAGGGGACGGCCATTGTAGGGCCATGGGGTGGCCGCACGCGCAGGCGTGCCCGGCCTGGCCGCATTCACTCTTTTACGATCTGGGGCGACCCGAATCCCAGACCGGCAATGCGACCGGCAAGTTCCGAGGCGCTGGCCGTGTCGGCAGCGGGTACGCGCAGGCGCCACAGGGTACGACCCCCGCTGACAATGTCGCTGATGCTGGCGCCGACGATGCCGGCCGAAGACAACTGGCCCAGCGCGCGGGTTGCGTTTTCACGGCTGGCGAAGCTGGCCACCTGCAGCAATACGTAGCCGACCTGCTCCTGCAGCGACGCACTCGGCGTCGGCGCAGGCGCCGGGCGTACAACCGTGGGGGCCGGGCGCGCAGCCGCCACCACCGGTGCAGCCGGCGGCAGGGTGCTCACCGTGACGGGGCCTGTCTCCAGCGAGGCAGCCTGGGTGGCCGCAGGCTGGGCGTTGCCGACCGGGCGCGGCGACGGTGGCGGCAGAGCGCCGACCAGCCGGTCCATGTCGCTGGCGCGCTTGGGCGGCGGCGCGGCGGCGGCTACCGGCGCGGCAGCGGCGGCGGCAATGGCACGGCGCTCGCGGCGCGAGGGTTTGTCGGCCAACAGGTTGTCGTCGCCCGGCTGCAGCGCGCGAATCTCCACATTACCGGTGCCGCGCTGGGTGATGCCCAGCCGCACGGCCGCGGCATAACTGAGGTCGACCACCCGGCCGTCATGGAACGGCCCACGGTCGTTGACCCGCACGATCACCGACTCGCCGTTGTCCAGGTTGGTCACCCGCGCAAAACTCGGCAGCGGCAGGGTCTTGTGCGCGGCGGTAAAGGCGTACATGTCGTACACCTCACGGTTCGAGGTGAGGCGGCCATGGAACTTGGCGCCGTAATACGACGCGGTGCCCTTCTCTGCGTAGCCACGGGTGCTGTCCATGACCTGGTACTGCTTGCCGAGTACCGCATACGGTGTCTTGTTGCCGACCGGCGAACGCGGCAGGTCGACGACGTCCGGCTCGGGAATGCAGGCCACGTTGGGAATGTAGGTGGGCGTGCTGTCGTTCACGCCGGGCTTGTACAGCCCGCCGGCGCGGTAGTTGCCGCGCGTGCTGGGATCCTCGGTTGCCGCCTTGTACGGCGAGCCTTCCGGGCAATGCGCCGGGCGGCTGCCCTTGCCCGCGCCCTGCACCAGTGTGCCGCTGGATTTGCCACCGCCGACGCTGGCGGCCGGCGGCTTCTTCGGTGCACTGCTGCAGGCGGCCAGGGCCAGGATCAGCAGGCTGGGGACCACCCATCTGCAGCGTGCGAATACGTTCATGCCGGCGGCAACTCCTGTCCGGCAATGGCCTGGGACAACTGGTACACGGCCATCGCGTACATTTTGGAAAGGTTGTAGCGGGTGATCGCGTAGTAGTTCTGGAAGCCCAGCCAGTACTGCTTGCCGGTGCTGCCCTCCAGCGTGATCGGGGTGGCGGTCAGACCCGCGGCGACCGGAACGCTGGGCTGGTAGCCGCGCTGGGCCAGCTCGGACAGGGTCCAGCTCGGGGTCCAGTCGGTCGGGTCGAACGGTGCGCGACCGGCGGCCAGCGTGGCCGGCACCGCGACCGGACCGCCGCGTACCCAGCCACCCTTCTTGACGAAGTAGTTGGCGATCGAGGAGAACACGTCATCAAAGCTGTTGAACAGGTCGCGGCGACCGTCGCCGTTGCCGTCCACGGCGAAATCCAGATAGCTGGACGGCATGAACTGGCCCATGCCCATGGCGCCGGCATAGCTGCCCTTGATCGCGAGGATGTCCAGCTTCTCGTCGCGGGTGAGCGCGAACAGGCGCGCCAGTTCGTCGCGGAAGTACAGCTCGCGACGCACTTCGCGCTCCAGCTTGGCCGGGTCGCCGCTGCGCGGGTAATTGAAGGCGAGCGTGTACAGCGCGTCGAGCACGCGGTAACTGCCGGTATTGCCGCCGTAGCTGGTTTCCACGCCGATGATCGCCACGATCACTTCGGCCGGCACGCCGGTACGTTGCTGCACGCGCATCAGCTCGTCGCGGTGCTGGGCCAGGAATTTCTTTCCTCCATCGATCCGCGCCTGGCTGATGAACATCGGCCGGTACTCGTTCCACGGCTTGACCCGCTCGGCCGGACGCGACATCGCCGCGATGATCGGGTCGCGCACCTGCGCCTGGGCCAGGGTGGCTTCGATCTGGGCGGCTGGAATGCCGTAGCGCGCAGCGGTGTCGCGCACGAAGTTGGCGCGGGCGGTTTCGAACGGAACGGGGGTCAGATCGACCGGCGGGGCGGTGGCCGCAGCACCTTCCGGCGCAGCTTCGGCAGGCCCCTTGTGGGCCACGCCCGGTTTGTTGGGCGCACCCGACGCCTGCGGCGGCGGTGATGGGGACTGCGGCTGGGTCGCGCAGGCGACCAGACCGAGCGTGAGCATGCAAGCCAAAGTGCGTCGAATCATCGCCGCAGGTTAGCAGGTCAAAGATGAAATAAAACCCCTAACACCATGAATCCCAACGATTTGCGCAGACAACCGCCAATTCGTTAAGAGCGTGTGTAGAGGTCGTGCCAAGGTATCGCCGGTTGCGTCCCCATCCCCATGGACGCAACCGGCTTACCGACCAGGTCGATACCAGCGCGACGCGCTACTCCCCAGCGCAACGTCGCACCCCCTGTACCCGTTAGGTCAACTACGTCCCGCAGCGCCTGGCGCCTCGCTTGGCACGACGCGCAGCTGCTTGCGGGCCGCCATTGTGCAGGCCGTTTACGACAAGTCCATTGATCGTGATCAAGCGCATTCATAACTGTGCGCGTCATCCCACTTTCCCGTCGGGTCGTTGACACCTCCTGCACGGATGCTGCCGGTTTCAGCACATTAGTAACGATCCAACGGCCGGATTGCGCAAAACCCAACGTATATTCCGCCGCCGTTTTGACTAGACATATCTGCAGCGCGACAGAATGTCGCCGCTCAGCTGTAGCCGCCGTGCACCGGCTGGTGGGCGCGGGCGGCCATCACCAGCCCGAACCCGGCCAGCAACGAGACCGCCGAGGTGCCGCCGTAGCTGATCAGCGGCATCGGCACGCCCACCACCGGCAACAGGCCGGAAATCATGCCGCCGTTGACCAGCACGTAGACGAAGAACGCCAGGCCGGTGGCGCCGGCGAGCAGGCGCGAATACGAGTCGCGCGACTGCGAGGCGATCCACAGGCAGCGCCCGATCACCACCAGGTACAGCGCCAGCACGGTGGCCACGCCGATCCAGCCGAACTCCTCGCTCAGCACCGAGAAGGCGAAGTCGGTGGTCTGTTCCGGAATGAAATTCAGGTGCGACTGCGAGCCCTGCCCCCAGCCCTTGCCGTCCAGGCCACCGGAGCCGATCGCGATCTTGGACTGGATGATGTTCCAGCCGGCGCCCAGCGCGTCGCTCTCGGGGTCCAGGAACATCATGATGCGGTCCTTCTGGTACGGCCGCAGCAGCCAGATCCAGGCCACCGGTGCCGCCGCGGCCGCGCCGCCCACCGCCACACCCACCCACCACCAGGGCAGGCCGGCGAGCAGCAGCACGAAGGCGCCGCTGGCCGCGATCAGCACGCCGGTGCCGAAGTCCGGCTGCAGCATCACCAGGCCGGTCGGCACGCCGATGATGACCGCGCTCACCAGCACGGTGTTGAAGCGTGGTGGCAGTGGCATGCGGTGCAGGTACCAGGCCACCATCATCGGCAGGCTGACCTTGAGCAGCTCGGCCGGCTGCAGGTAGAACAGTTTGAGGTCCAGCCACTGGCGGCCGTACTTGCCGGTGCCGAGCACGAACACGGCCAGCAGCGGAATCATCGAGATTGCATAGATCAGCGGCGTGGCCGAACGGATGCGCAGGATCGGCACCCGTGAAATCATCCACAGCGCGGCCAGCCCCACCGCGAAACGCGCGGCCTGGGCGAACACCAGGCCATCGCCGCCAGCGCTCTTGAGCACCGACAGGCCGATCAACATCAAGGCACCCAGGGCCAGGCACAGCACCCAATCCAGGGTGCTGCAGAAGCGCACGACCATGTCGGTCGCCCAGCGCAGGAAATCCTTCATCGGGTGCGCTCCGGGGGCGTCGGCGGGGCGGCGGCAGGCGCCAGCGGTGCGCCGGGCAACGGCGCTGGTGTGGGCGCCGGTTCGGGCAGGCCGACGAGCACTGGCAACGACTCCAGCGCGGCAGCGGCGAGATCACCGGCCTCTCGCGCGGCGCTGTCGCCTTCAAACGGGGTCATGCCGATCGCCGTGGTGCCGCGGGCGCTGTCCAGCGGCTCCATGCCTTCGGGCATCTTGCCCAGCAGCCAGGCGTCGAACAGCTTGCGCGCGATCGGTGCAGCCGCCGAGCCGCCGTAGCCGCCACCTTCCACGGCGATGGCCAGCGCGATCACCGGGTTTTCGGCCGGGGCAAAGCCCACGAACAACGAACGGTGGCGCAGGTGCATCGGCAGGCTCTTGGGATTCACCGCTGCGGTACCGCGGCGGCTGATCACCTGGGCGGTGCCGGTCTTGCCGGCGATGGTGTACGGCGCGCCGGCCGCGGCACGCGCACCGCTGCCGCCGGGGCGCATGGTACCCATCATGCCCTCGCGCACGGCCTGCAGGTTGCCCGGGCTGGGGCTGACCGGCTTGCTGGCGCCGGCGGGGGTGGCCACCCAGTCGGCGTCGAACCCTTCGCGCTGCTGCATCACCAGGTGCGGGGTGCGCAACTGGCCGTTGGCGATGCCGCCGACGCCGTGCACCAGCTGCAGCGGGGTCACTTTCCAGTCGCCCTGGCCGATGCTGACGTTCACCGTGTCGCCGGGGTACCAGCGTTCCTTGCGCGCCTTCGCCTTGTTCTGCGGTGACGGCAGGATGCCGCCGATCTCGCCGGTCAGGTCGATCCCGGTGGGCTCGCCGAAGCCGTAGTAGCCCATGTAGTGGTCGAACTTCTCGATCCCCATGTCCAGGGCGAGCTTGTAGTAATAGGTATTGACCGACTGGGTGATCGACTTGCGCAGGTCGGTCCAGCCGTGGCCGCCGCGGTTGGCGTCGCCCCAGCCGCGCGAGGTGCCCGGCAGGTAGAACATGCCGGTGGACAGGATCTTGTCCTCGGGGCGGCGGGTACCGCTGTCCAGGCCGGCAAGGCCGATCAGCGGCTTGATCGTCGAACCCGGGGCCACGCCACCGAGCACCAGGCGATTGAACTGCGGTCGCGACGGATTGTCGTTGAGCGCCTTGAAGTCGGCGTGCGAGATGCCGTTGACGAACAGGTTGGGGTCGTACGACGGCAGGCTGACCATCGCCAGCACCTCGCCGGTGCGTGGGTCCATCGCCACCGCCGAGCCTTCGAACTCGCCGAAGGCGGCGACCATCGCGCGCTGCAGGTCAGCGTCGATGGACAGGCGCAGGTCGCTGCCGGACTGCGCGGCGACCCGGCCGATGGTGCGGATGGCGCGGCCCTGCACGTTGGTCTCGACCTGCTCGTAGCCGACCTTGCCGCGCAGTTCCTGCTCGTAATAGCGCTCCAGCCCGGACTTGCCGATGTGGGTCAGCGCGGCATTGCCTTCGCCGAGGATCTCCAGGTCCTTGTCGTCGACGCGGCCGACGTACCCGATGATGTGCGCGAACAGGTCGCCGTACGGATAGCGACGGGTCAGGTAGGGTTCGAGCTCGACGCCGGGGTAGCGCCAGCGGTCCACCGCGAAGCGCGCCATTTCCTCATCGGTGACGCGCAGCTTGAGGGTCACCGGCAGGAAACTGCGGCGCGCCTTGCGAGACTTGTTGAAGGTCTCGATGTCTTCCGGGCTGATGGTCAGGATCGTCGCCAGCCCGGCCAGGGTGGCGTCCATGTCCTTGACCTTGTCCGGGGTGATGTCCAGCCGGAACGCGGGCACGTTCTCGGCCAGCAGTCGTCCGTTGCGGTCGTAGATCATGCCGCGCCCGGGCACCACCGGTCGCGGTTTGATCCGGTTGGCTTCCGACCGGGTGGCATAGATGTCGTGGTCCAGCACCTGCAGCTTGAAGTACCAGCCGCCCAGGCCCAGCAGGCAGACCAGCACGCCGAGGAAGCCCAGCGCGGCGCGGCGCCGGAACTGCTCGGCTTCGGCGTGGGGGTTCTTGGCATGGCGGCGCACGTACATGTCAGCGCCCGCGACGTCCGAAGCGGACCGCGTCGAGCAGCACGAACACCAGCGGCCACAGACCCATGCCCAGCAGCGGCGCCCACCAGTACGACCACGGCAAGGTCGGTTCGCCTACTGCGATATGGACCACGGCACTGACGATGCGGTCGTTGAACAGCAGGCCGCCGATCGCCAGCACCTGCTGCGACATCGGGAAGAAGCGGATGCGCGCGCGGAAGCGCTGCAGGATGAAGGTGAGCATCACCAGCCGCAGCGCCTGTTCGCCGAGCACGCCGCCATACAGCAGGTCGGCGATCACACCGCAGCTGAAGGCCACGCCGAGGCCGACCCGGTCGGGCGCTTCGATCACCCAGTACGCCAGCACCAGCGCCAGCCAGTAGGGGCGCAGGGGTTGCAGCAGTTCGGGCAGCGGCAGCAGGCCGAGCAGCAGTGCGAGCACGATGCTGACCGGGAGCACCCAGGGTTTGTCGCGCAGGCGGCTCATGGGGTGGGCCCCGTTGGAGCGGGAGCAGGCGCATCTGGAGGAGAGCCCCCTTGTTGTTCAAGGGGGCGCGCCGAAGGCGCGGGGTCAAGGTGGGATGCCCCCCCGGCAGCCGGGTTCGCCGCAGGCGAATTTGGCTGAGGCAATTCGCGCGCCGCAGGCGTGCCAATTGCCGGACCGCCTGCGGCTTCGGAAAGCTGCAGGTTGGGAGGTACGCGGATGGCTGCGCCGGGGCGCAACAACAATACGTCGCGGCCTCTGTCCAGCTGCGCTGCGGGCTTGAGCTCGCCGACCAGGAAGGCGTGGGTGTCGTCGGGGCGCAGGGCGGTGATCTTTCCGACCGGGAAGCCGGCCGGGAAGCGGCCGCCGAGGCCGGAGGTGACGATCTCGTCGCCCACTTCCACCCCGGCGCTGAGCGGGATGTCGCGCAATTCGAGGGTGTCGCCGCGGCCGTACACGATCAGGCGCACGCCGTTGCGGGCCACGGTAACCGGTACCGCGTGGTCGGGATCGGTCAGCAGCAGCACGGTGGCGGAGCCGCCGGTGGTAGCGATCACCTGCCCCATCAGGCCGCCAGCGTCGATCACTGCCTGGCCCAGGTGCACGCCGTCGCGGCTGCCCGCGGCCAGCACCAGGCGCTGCTTCACCGGATCCAGGTCGATGTCCAGGATCGGCGCCAGCTGTACGTCCAGCCCGCTGCGTTCGGCCACGTTGAGCAGTTCGCGCAGCTGGGCGTTGTCCAGCGCGGCGGTCTGCAGGCGGGTCAGGCGCGCATTGGCGATCAGCAGCTGGTTGCGCAGCTGCCGGTTCTCGTCGACCAGCTGGCCGTGGCTGGCGGCGTTGTCCTTGACCTGGGTGCCCAGCCGGCCCGGCAGGCCGGCCAGGGCCCACACCGGCTGCACCAGCACGTTGGCCTGGGCGCGGGCACGCGCCAGCCAGCCAGCCTGGTCGTCAAGCACGATCAGGGTGATGGCCAGGGCCAGGTAGGCGAGCAGCCGCAGGGGGCTGCTGGCATCCCCTTGGCGGGAGGCTACGGGAGGACCGGCGTAGGGCGGCACGAGCGGTTTCGATTGATCAGGATGTAGAGGGAGCGGATGCGACAACGCCCCGGCGCTGCGATGCCCGGCGTGGCAGGCACGCAGTGGGCATCACGCCGCAGGGGCGCGTCCACGACACAGGACCGGTACGGATTACTCCGGCGCAAAGAACTCGTTGCCGTGCATGTCCACCAGCTCCAGCGCACGACCGCCACCGCGGGCCACGCAGGTCAGCGGGTCGTCGGCCACCTGCACGTGCAGGCCGGTTTCCTCGGAGATCAGGCGGTCCAGGTCGCGCAGCAGCGCGCCGCCACCGGTCAGCACGATGCCGCGCTCGGCGACGTCGGCGCACAGCTCCGGCGGGGTCTGTTCCAGCGCCAGCTTGACCGCGCTGACGATGCCCGACAGCGGCTCGTGCAGGGCTTCAAGCACCTCGTTGGAGCTGATCTTGATCATCTTCGGCACGCCCTCGGCGAGGTTGCGGCCGGAGATTTCCATCTCGATCACTTCCGCCTGCGGGTAGGCGCAGCCCAGCTCGACCTTGATGCGCTCGGCGGTGGCTTCACCGATCAGCATGCCGTGGTTGCGGCGCACGTAGTTGGTGATCGACTCGTCGAAGCGGTCGCCACCGATGCGGACCGACGCCGAATAGACGATGCCGTTGAGCGAGATCACCGCCACTTCGGTGGTGCCGCCGCCGATGTCGATGACCATCGAGCCACGCGCTTCGGTCACCGGCATGCCGGCGCCGATCGCGGCGGCCATCGGCTCTTCGATCAAGAACACGTCACGGGCACCGGCTTCCTCGGCCGATTCCTTGATCGCGCGGCGCTCGACCTGGGTCGAACCGGCCGGCACGCAGACCAGCACGCGCGGGCTCGGGCGCAGCACGCGCGACTTGTGCACCTTCTTGATGAAGTGCTTGAGCATCGCCTCGGTATAGGTGAAGTCGGCAATGACGCCGTCCTTCATCGGGCGGATGGTGGTGATGTGGCCCGGGGTACGGCCAAGCATCTGCTTGGCTTCGGCGCCTACGGCTGCCACCGAGCGGGTGCCACCGATGGCACGGTCCTGACGCACGGCCACGACCGATGGCTCGTTCAGCACGATCCCCTGCCCGCGCACGTAGATGAGGGTGTTGGCCGTGCCCAGGTCGATGGACAGGTCGTTGGAGAACATGCCACGGAGTTTCTTGAACATCTGAGGAAGGAGTCCTGAGGGGTGTCGTGCCCGCCGCGGGATGGCGAAAAAATGGGCAGAAATCGAGGCCGACAAGCCTAGCAACCCGCCTGCCGCCGAGCAAGGAAAAAACTAGCTGAACCCGCGTCTTCACAGGCTTTCGGCCTGATCGGGTCTCACCCGGTTCTGGCCCTGAGCGGCACCAGCGGGTAACCTTTGCGCCGTCGGGCGCCCAAGGGCGCCGTTTGCTTGCCCGCCGAACCGGGCCGGCCCACCCCAAAATTCACCGCATAGGCTTACATCGATGTCCGCTCTGATCTGTGGTTCTCTTGCCTTCGACACCATCATGGTGTTCCCGGACCAGTTCAAGAATCACATCCTGCCGGACAAGGTGCACATCCTGAACGTGTCCTTCCTGGTGCCGCGCATGCGCCGCGAGTTCGGCGGCTGCGCCGGCAACATCGCCTACAACCTGCACCTGCTGGGCGGCCAGCCGATCCCGATGGGCACCGTGGGTTCGGACTTCGGCCCGTACCGCGAGTACTTCGAAGGCCTGGGCATCGACCTGTCGCGCGTGCGCGTGATCGATGAGCTGTTCACCCCGCAGGCGTTCATCACCACCGATCACGACAACAACCAGATCACCGCCTTCCACCCGGGCGCGATGATGCGTTCCTACGAGAACCACGTGCGTGGCGTACCGGGCGTGACCCTGGGCCTGGTCGGCCCGGACGGCCGCGAAGGCATGATCCAGAACGCGCAGGAATTCCACGAAGACGGCATCCCGTTCATCTTCGACCCGGGCCAGGCCATGCCGCTGTTCAACGGCCCGGAACTGCGCGAGTTCATCGAGCAGGCCGACTACGTGGTGGTCAACGACTACGAGTCGAACCTGCTGCAGGAACGCACCGGCTGGGACGAGAAAGAGATCGTCAGCCGGGTCAAGGCCTACATCACCACCCGCGGCCCGAAGGGCGCGGTCATCCACACCCCGGAAAAGAGCTACGACATCCCGCCGGCGCACGAGCGCCGCGTGGTCGACCCGACCGGCTGTGGCGACGCCTTCCGCGCCGGCCTGATCTACGGCATCCAGAAGGGCTACGACTGGCTGACCATCGGCCGCATGGGCAACCTGATGGGCGCGCTGAAGGTGGAGCACCCGGGCACGCAGAACCAGCGCTTTACGTTCGACGAGTTCAACGAACAGTTCAAACAGCAATTCGGTTACTCGTTGAACGTTTGATCGCGTTGCGATCAAACGCTGCCCACAATTCGCCATTGGCGAATTGCGGGCCCCATTGCATTCCACCTATCCCCGCGCCTGTCGGCGCGCCCCCTTAACAGAAGGGGGCTGTTCCACCAGACGGGATACCGGTAGAGCCGGGCCCTGCCCGGCTGCTTTCCGCGCGGTGGATCACCGTTCGGTCAATTCCACCAATTTGGCATGCGGCTGGCGTCTACGCCGCCGGTTTCGAAGACGGCGGTGCGGGTGCCGCCGGCCTTGACCGGGAATTCGATGCTGATCGATTTCGCCTTGCGGGCGAGTTTCCACAGCGCCTTCTGGTCGGTGATGAACATGGCGATGGCTTCGTCGGTCTTCGGGCGCCAGGCGGCCATGTTGATCGGCTTGCCGTCGTCCACGGTAACCTTGACCGTGCACTGCGGGCAGCGGAAATCACCGGCCTGGAGCACCAGGTAGGCGTGGCGCTTCCACTCCGGGTGGTCGCGGAAGATCAGCTGCACCGGCTTGGGACCGCTGCCGTCCACGTCCACGCGCTCCTTGCTGTAGATCGAGGCCGAGACCTGGTTGCCCTTGTTGCCCACCGGCATCTGGTTGTACTGCCACAGGCCCTGCATGCGGCGCAGTTCGCGCGCGGTTTCAGCCTTGGCCTTCACCTCGGCGTAGCCCGGCTCGATCCGCGCGGCCACGTCGGTGTCCTTGTACTGGTCCAGCAGCGAACCGCCGTGGATGCGCGCGCGCTCCCAGTCCTGCGCGGCCACGGCCATGTCGTACTGCTTGGCCACGCCTTCGGCCTTCTGTTCCTTCTGCGCCCGGGCGGCAGCATCGGCAGCTTCCTGCGCCCTGCGCTCTTCCTCGGGGTTGCTGCACGCGGCCAGGGCGAACGCGCAGGCGGCGGCGAGGATCAATCGTTTCATCGGCAGGTCCGGTTCCAGGGATTGCCCCGAGTTTACAAAGAAAAACGGCGGGGTTTCCCCCGCCGTTTTCGTTCAACGCGCAGCCCGGCGGTTACTTGCCGGCGCTTGCCTTGTCCAGCATGTCCTGCACCGATGCGGTGGTGATCGGGTGGTAGCTGGGCTTGGCCTTTTCGAACGCTGCCTTGGCGAACGCCAGGCCTTCCGGAGTCTTCACCAGTTCGGCGTAGATCGGCAGGATCAGCTTGCGACGGCCCACGCGCTCGATGAACGCACCAGCCGCCTCATTGGCTTCGGCATAGCCGCTGCTGATTGCCAGCGGGTACCAGCGCATGGCGATTTCGCCATTGGCGGTGCCGGTGAAGTGGTAGGCGCGGTCCAGCGCGGCCAGCTTCTCCACCGGCAGGGTCTTGCCCAGGCCGTCGATGAAGTGGACCCATTCCTGGGTGCCCCATTCGCTGGTGATCTGCGCGTTCGGCAGCTTGTCGCTGCCCTGCCAGGCAATACGCGCGGTGTCGACGATGGAGAAGTTGCGCGAACGTGCCTTGGTGGCGAACGCCGGAATACCCGTCTCGTCCAGCCATGCCTTCAGTTCGGCGTCGGTGACCGCGCCAGGCTTCTTGGACAGCAGGTTCTTCTTCAGGTACTCGACGAACTGGTCGGTGTTGGCGCTCTGGAAGGCGTGGTCATCGAACCAGCCGCGCAGGAACGGATCGAAGGTTTCGCGGCCGAAGCGCTGCTCCAGGAATTCCAGGAACCACGCACCCTTGACGTAGGCGACCTGGCTGAGCGCTTCGTCGGGATCACGCTCGTTCAGCGGCGGCAGCGCCAGTGCCTGGTCAGCCGGGCTCATGTCCTTCACTTCGGCCAGCAGGTCGGTCTGGTCGATCTGCTTCTCCATCTCGGCCATTTCCTTGCCGTACAGGGCTTCGGTGATGCGGCCCTGGACGTAAGTGGTGAAGCCTTCATTGAGCCAGATGTCCTTCCAGCTGGCGTTGGTCACCAGGTTGCCCGACCAGCTGTGCGCCAGTTCGTGGGCGACCAGCGAGACCAGCGACTTGTCGCCGACGATCACGGTCGGGGTGGCGAAGGTCAGGCGCGGGTTTTCCATGCCGCCGAACGGGAACGACGGCGGCAGCACCAGCATGTCGTAGCGGCCCCAGCGGTACTCGCCGTACAGCTTCTCGGCCGCACCGATCATCTTCTCGGTGTCTTCGAACTCCTTGGCCGCCTTGCCGACCATGGTCGGTTCGGCCCACACGCCCGAACGCCCGGAGATCGGCTCGAACACCAGGTCGCCGGCGGCGATCGCCAGCAGGTAGGACGGTATCGGCTGCGGCATCTTGAAGGTGTAATCACCGTCACGCGCGGCCTTCGGGTCGTTGTCGGCGCTCATCAGCACCATCACGTCGGGACGCGAGGTCACGTGCGCGCTGTAGGTGAAGCGCACGCTCGGCGTGTCCTGCAGCGGCACCCACGAACGCGCGTGAATGGCCTGGGACTGGCTGAACATGAAGGGCAGCTGCTTGCCTTCGGTCATCGACGGCTCCAGCCACTGCAGGCCCGAGGCGGTCGGTGCGGTGTGGTAGGTCACCAGCACCTTGCCCGGCTGTTCCGGCGCTTCGATGGTCAGCTTGCTGCCGAACACCTTGTCGGCCGGCGCCAGCACGAACTGCAGCGGCGTGGCCTTGCCGTCGGCGCCCAGCGCTTCGACCTTCTCGATGGTCAGCTCGCGGGTGTCGAGCACCAGCTGCTTCGCCGCCTTGTCCTTCCAGTCCAGCGTGTAGGTGGCGGTGCCACCGATCTGCTTCGCGTCGAAGTCCAGCTTCAGGTCCAGCGCCAGGTCCTGGATGACGACCTTGTCCGGCTCGGCGTAGGAACTTTCATCGTGGCTGCGGTTGGCGGCTTTCACGGCGTTGGCGGCGCTCGGCTGGGCGGCGGGGGCCGCGGTCGGGGCGGCGGGCTCTTTGGAGCAGCCGGCGGCAAGCGCGACGGCCAGGGGAATCAGCAGGAACGGAGATCGCATTGAATCGGGACCGATCAGGGGTGAAACCGCCAGTTTACCCCCTCCCGAATCCTGAATACGGACGCGCCGGGCAGAGCCCGGCGCTACGTTCAATCAGATCTTGTACCCCGAATGGATCGAGACGATCCCGCCGGTCAGGTTCTTGTAGTGGCAGCGCGCGAACCCGGCCTCGCCCATCATGGTCTTCAGCGCTTCCTGCGGCGGGTGCTTGCGGATGCTTTCGGCCAGGTACTGGTAGCTGTCGGCGTCGCGGGCGAACAGCTTGCCGAGCTTGGGCAGGATCTTGAACGAGTGGAAGTCGTAGATCGGCTTGAACCAGTCCGCGGTGACTTCGGAAAACTCCAGCACGCGGGCCTGGCCGCCCACCTTCAGCACGCGGTACATCTCGCGCAGGCCGGCGTCCTTGTCGGTCACGTTGCGCAGGCCGAAGGCGATGGTGACCAGGTCGAAGCTGTTGTCCGGGAACGGCAGGGCTTCAGCGTTGCACTGCACGTAGTCCAGGCCGAGCACCAGGCCGCGGTTGGTCAGGCGGTCACGGCCGACCGACAGCATGCCGGCGTTGATGTCGCCCAGCACCACCGAGCCCTCGGCGCCGACGCGCTCCTTCAGCAGGGCGGCGATGTCGCCGGTGCCGCTCGCCAGGTCGAGCACGCGGTCGCCCGGCTTCACCTGCGCGGTCGCCACGTAGTAGCGCTTCCACGCCCGGTGCACGCCCAGGCTCATCAGGTCGTTCATCAGGTCGTAGTTGCGCGCGACCGAGGTGAACACTTCGCCCACCAGCTTCTGCTTGTCCGAGGCGGCTACGTCACGGAAGCCGAAATGGGTGGTGCCAGTCTTGTAGGGGGATTCGCTCATGCCGCCGATTATCGCACCGCCGGCCGGTCTGCGGCACCTTATGATGCCCCCTTCACTTCAATGGACTGCCCATGATCAGCACCCCCGACTACGCCGCCCTGCTCGAAACCGCCATTGCCGAAGCCCGCCAGGGCCTGGCCGAGGGCGGCATCCCGATCGGCGCGGCGCTGTACCACAACGATGGGCGCCTGCTCGGCTGCGGCCACAACCGCCGCGTCCAGGAAGGCGACCCGTCGGTGCATGGCGAGACCGATGCCTTCCGCAAGGCGGGCCGCCAGCGCCGTTACCAGGACACCATCATGGTCACCACCCTGGCGCCCTGCTGGTACTGCAGCGGGCTGGTGCGCCAGTTCAACATCGGCACCGTGGTGGTGGGCGAGTCGGTCACCTTCCAGGGCGGCATCGACTGGCTGCGCGAGGCCGGCGTGCAGGTGATCGACATGCAGAACCAGGAATGCATCGACCTGCTCGGCGGGTTCATTTCGGCTAACCCCGAGGTCTGGAACGAAGATATCGGCGAATGACCCGGGCCGCATCGTGCGCGGTCGCGCACGATGCGGGCCAGACGCGCCATCTGCTCCAACCGTCGCCGCGCCGTAGTCATGAACACTTCAGCCACGCAGCGCCATCCGCACGCCCGCTGCACATCGCCGTGACACCCCATGCACTGCGCGTTACGCATCATCGGGTGGCCTTCTTACCCTGTGAATCGACGCAACCATGTCTTCCGTGCCGCTGTCCATTCCAGACGTGATCAACGTCGATGCCGAGATCAACTACTGGCGCGCCCAGCATGGCGAGGGCAAGCTGAAGTTGCCGTCCTTCGGGCACTACGTGCCCTGGATCAAGTTCGCCTGCGACTCGCTCATCTCCCATCCGCGCGCGGGCGACAAGGAACGGGACGAAGCCTTCCAGGCGCACTTTGCCTACCAGATCATGCCGCGCCTGACCGAAGCCGAAGCGCGCGAATTCGTTGAGCAGGTGTGGGAGAACGTGTATCTCCGCAGCCAGCACGACCAGAACGCCCGCCCTCGCCTGGGTGCGCGCGCCTGACCGAGACTGCACGGCGCGTACACGTCGGCCGGGCCCATCATGGCGCAACGCAGATTCACCCGATCCGGTGCCCATGAAACTCCGCAGCATCTTCAATCTCGTCGCGAAGAAGGCCTCCTATGCGGCGGGTACGCCATGGACCTTCCTGGGCGCAGTCAGCATCGTGGTGATCTGGGCCCTCAGCGGGCCCGTATTCAAATTCAACGATACCTGGCAGCTGGTGATCAACACCGGCACCACCATCATTACCTTCCTGATGGTGTTCCTGATCCAGCACAGCCAGAACGCCGACACCGCCGCCATCCAGATCAAGCTGGATGAGCTGATCCGGGTGACGGCCGAGGCCAACAACGAACTGCTGGACCTGGAAGAAATGGACGAGGAGCGGCTGGAGGAAATCCGCCGCACCTACGAAGACATGGCGCGCAGGGCCAACCAGACGTTGCAGAAGCGTCGCGAGGGCGGTTGAGGTCAGCGCGCGGCAACGTCACCGCGCTCGTACCAACCGCCCCCCAGCACCTTGTACAGCGCGACCTGGTTGGACAACTGGTTCAACTGGGTGCTGACCAGCGACTGGCGTGCGCTGTAGGCGGTACGCCGGGCATCAAGCAGGGTCAGGAAGCTGTCCAGCCCGGCGTCATAGCGTGCCTGCGACAACCGCTGGGCCTGTTCGGCCGCTGCCACCAACGCCTGCTGCGAGCTCAGCTGCGCGTCCAGGCTGTCATTCAACGCCAGCGCGTCGGCCGCTTCGCGGAACCCCGACTGGATCGCCTTTTCATACTGGGCCAGCGCGATATCGCGGTTGGCATTGGCCACGCCCAGCCCGGCGCGCAGCTTGCCGCCCTGGAAGATCGGCAGGTTGAGCGTCGGCATGAAGCTCCAGACCCGGGTGCCCGAATCGAACAGGCCGGACAGTTCCGACGATGCCGAACCGACGCTGCCGGTCAGGCTGATCGACGGGAAGAACGCCGCGCGCGCCGCCCCGATGTTGGCGTTGGCCGCCAGCAGGGTGTGTTCCGCTGCCATCACGTCCGGCCGGCGCAGCAGCACCTCGCCTGGCACGCCGCCCGGAATCGCGCGGACGGCAGCGACCTCCGTGGCTTCGCCGTCGGGCAGCAGCGCGTCGTCGACCGGTCCACCGGCCAGCAGCACCAGCGCGTTGCGGTCCTGGGCGACCTGGCCCTGGTAGCGCGCCACGTCGGTGCGCGCGGTCTCCACCAGGGTGCGGGTCTGGCTGAGCTCCAGCGCCGACACGCTGCCCAGCCGGTGGCGCGCCTCGCTCAGGCGCAGCGAGTCTTCGTAGGTGGACAGCGTCGCTTCGGAGATCTTCAGCTGCTCGCTGTCCGCGCCCAAGGTCAGCCACGCGTTGGCCACTTCGGCGACCAGCGCCAGCTGTGCATTGCGCCGGTTGGCCGCTTCAGCGAAGTACTGCTGCAGCGCCGCCTGGCTCAGGTTGCGCACGCGGCCGAACAGGTCCAGTTCGAATTCGACCACGCCGAGGTTGGCGCTGAACTGTTCGGTGACCGGCGTGTCGCCGCCGCTGCGGGTCATCTGCCCCTGCACGCCCACGGCCGGCACGCGATCGGCGCGCTGGATGCGGTACTGCGCTCGCGCCTTGTCGACGTTGAGCACGGCCACGCGCAGGTCGCGATTGTTGTCCAGCGACTGTGCGATCAGCGACTGCAGGCGCGGGTCGACGAAGAAGTCGCGCCAGCCGATGTCGGCAACGTCGCCTGGAGCGGCCGTGGCGTTGGTCGAGGGCCACTGCGCCGGGACCCCCGGGGCGACCTCGGTGCTGCGCGGCTCGAGCGCGGCGCAGCCGGAGAGCGACAACGCGACGGCGATGGACAGGATCAAAGACGTGTTTTTCATGATGCTTTCCGTGAATCGGCGCGCCGGTTGAAAAGTTTCTGCACTACTACGAAGAACAGCGGAATGAAGAACAGGCCCAACACGG
Source organism: uncultured Stenotrophomonas sp. (assembly GCF_963519125.1). GTDB lineage: Bacteria > Pseudomonadota > Gammaproteobacteria > Xanthomonadales > Xanthomonadaceae > Stenotrophomonas. The sequence continues at coordinate 175,660 of NZ_CAUQLJ010000006.1, forward strand.
TGCCGACGATCATGCCGCCGAGCACGCCGGTACCGATCGCACGCTGCGCACCGGAGCCGGCACCGGAGGCGATCGCCAGCGGCAGCACGCCCAGGCCGAAGGCCAGCGAGGTCATGATGATTGGACGCAGACGGTCGCGGACCGCGTGCATGGTGGCTTCCAGCACGCCCACGCCCTTCTCCAGGTTCTCCTTGGCAAACTCCACGATCAGGATCGCGTTCTTGCTGGTCAGGCCCACCGTGGTCAGCATCGCCACCTGGAAGTAGATGTCGCGCTCCAGGCCCTTGAAGGTGTTGGCCAGCACCGCGCCGAGGATGCCCAGCGGGGCCGCCAGCAGCACCGCCGTCGGCACGCTCCAGCTTTCGTACATCGCGGCCAGGCACAGGAACACGATCATCAGCGACAGCGTGTACAGCAGCGGCGTCTGCGAGCCGGCCTGACGTTCCTGGTAGGACATCGCCGTCCACTCGATGCCGAAGCCCGCCGGCAGCTGCTTGGCCAACTGTTCGATCTCGGCCATGGCGTCACCGGAGGCGACACCCGGGGCCGGTTCACCCTGGATTTCCATCGCCGACACACCGTTGTAGCGCTCAAGACGCGGCGAACCGTAGTCCCAGTGCTTGGTGGCGAACGCGCTGAACGGCACCATCTCGCCCTTGTCGTTCTTCACGGACCAGAGATCGAAGTCCTCCGGCACCATGCGGAACGGCTGGTCGGCCTGCACGAACACACGCTTGACGCGGCCACGATCGACGAAGTCGTCGATGTACGAGCTGCCCCATGCGGCGGCCAGCGTGCCGTTGACCTGGTCGATCGACAGCCCCAGCGAAGTCGCCTTGGCCGCGTCGATGTCGATGCGGAACTGCGGCGTGTCTTCCTGGCCGTTCGGGCGCACGTTGGCCAGTTTCTTGCTGCCGGCGGCGAGGCCGAGCAGCTGGTTGCGCGCGGCCACCAGTGCCTCGTGGCCCTGGCCGCTGTTGTCCTTCAGGAAGAAGGTGTAACCCGAAGCGGTACCCAGTTCCGGAATGGCCGGCGGCGGGAAGGCGAAGATGAAGGCATCCTTGATCTGGCCCAGTGCCGCCATCGCGCGACCGGTGATCGGCATCACGCCATTGTTGGCGTCACGCTCGCTCCAGTCCTTCAGCTTGACGAACGCCATGCCCGCGTTCTGGCCCATGCCGGCGAAGCTGAAGCCCTGCACCGAGAACACCGAGTCCACCGCATCCTTCTCGTTCTGCAGGAAGTGGTTTTCCAGTGCCGCGATCGATTCCAGCGTACGTTCCTGGGTGGCACCCACCGGCGCCTGCACCAGCGCCATCAGCACGCCCTGGTCTTCGTTGGGCAGGAACGAACTGGGCAGGCGCACGAACAGCACGCCCATCAGCACGAACAGCGCCGCAACGATGCCCATGAAGCGCCACGGACGATGGATGATGCCGCGCACGCCACGCTGGTAGCTTTCGCTGGTGCGGTCGAAACCGCGGTTGAAGCCGTTGAAGAAACGACCGGCCAGGCCGCGATGGGCAACATGGTGCTCGCCCTTCTTCAGCGGCTTGAGCATGGTCGCGCACAACGCCGGGGTCAGCACGATCGCGACCAGTACCGACAATGCCATCGCCGAGACGATCGTGGCCGAGAACTGGCGGTAGATCACGCCGGTGGAACCGCTCATGAAGGCCATCGGCACGAACACTGCCGACAGCACCAGGCCGATGCCGACCAGTGCGCCGGTGATCTGGCCCATCGACTTGCGGGTGGCCTCGAGCGGCGACAGTCCCTCTTCGGACATGATGCGCTCGACGTTTTCCACCACCACGATGGCATCGTCCACCAGCAGGCCGATCGCCAGCACCATCGCGAACATGGTCAGCATGTTCACCGAGAAGCCCAGCATCGCCAGCACGCCGAAGGTACCCAGCAGCACCACCGGCACGGCGATGGTCGGGATCAGGGTGGCGCGGAAGTTCTGCAGGAACAGGTACATCACCACGAACACCAGCACGATCGCTTCGATCAGGGTCTGCACCACGCCCTTGATCGACACACGCACGAACGGCGTGGTGTCGTACGGGATCTCGGCTTTCAGCCCGGCCGGGAAGAAGCTCTTCATGTCCTCCAGCGCGGCATCCACGCCGGCGGCGGTATCCAGCGCGTTGGCGCCGGTGGCCAGGGTGACCGCCAGGCCGCTGGCCGGCTGGCCGTTGTAGCGGGTGACGAAGTCGTACGATTCCGCACCCAGCTCGACGCGGGCGACATCACCCAGGCGCAGCTCGGCACCGTCCTGCGCACCGCGCACGATGATGTTGCGGAACTGTTCCGGGGTCTGCAGGCGCGACTGCGCGTTGATGGTGGCGTTGAGCTGCTGGCCCTTGATCGACGGCGCACCGCCGAGCTGGCCGATGGCGACCTGGGCGTTCTGTGCCTTGATCGCTGCGGTCACTTCGGCGACCGACAGGCCATAGGTATGCAGCTTGTTCGGGTCCAGCCAGATGCGCATGGCGTACTTGCCACCGAACACCTGGATGTTGCCCACGCCCGGCACGCGGCTCAGGCGGTCGACGACATTGGAACCGACGTAGTCGGCGATGTCATTGGCGTCCATGCTGCCGTCCTCGGACACGAACGCGATGACGTTCAGGAAGCCCGAGCTGGACTTGGCCACGTTGATGCCCTGCCGCTGCACTTCCTGCGGCAGCAGCGGCATGGCCAGCTGCAGCTTGTTCTGCACCTGCACCTGGGCGATGTCCGGGTCGGTGCCGCTTTCGAAGGTCAGGGTGATGGTGGCCATGCCGTTGGCCGAGCTGTTGGACGAGAAGTAGATCAGGCCATCGATCCCCTTCATGTTCTGCTCGATGATCTGGGTGACCGAGTCTTCGACCACCTTGGCCGAGGCGCCCGGGTAGGTGGCGCTGATTTCGACGGCGGGCGGCGCCACTTCCGGGTACATCGACACCGGCAGCTTGAGCACCGCCAGCGCACCGGCGAGCATGATGATGATCGCAATCACCCACGCGAAGATGGGGCGATCAATGAAATAACGAGCCATGGAAGTGTTCCCTTACTGCTTGTCGGCTGCAGCTGCGGCGGCCGGCGCTGCCGGTGCCGCCGGCGCGGCGCCCATTTCGGTGGCCTGCACGGGCATGCCCGGCTGGATCTTCTGCAGGCCTTCGACGATGACCTTGTCGCCGGCCTTCAGACCGTCTTCGACCAGCCACTTGCTGCCCAGCGCGCGGCTGACCTTGACCGGACGCACTTCGACCTTGTTGTCCTTGCCGACCACCATGGCGGTGGTGTCGCCCTTGGCGTCGCGGGCGATGCCCTGCATCGGCACCAGCAGGGCGCCTTCGCGCACGCCGCTGCCGACCTGGGCACGCACGTACATGCCGGGCATCAGCACCTGGTCGGGGTTGGCGACCTTGACCCGCAGCGCGTAGCTGCCGGTGGTGGGGTCGACGCTGACCTCCGAGAATTCAAGGCTGCCCTTCTGCTCGAAGGGGGTGCCGTCGTCGAGCAGGATGGTCACCGGCAGGCTCTGGTTGTCCTGCAGGCGGCCACTGGCCAGCTCGCGGCGCAGTTGCAGCAGTTCGCTGGCGGACTGGGTCAGGTCGACGTAGATCGGGTCGAGCTGCTGCACGGTGGCCAGGGCGTCGGCCTGGCCGGCGCTGACCAGCGCGCCCTGGGTGACCGAGGACTTGCCGATACGGCCGCTGATCGGCGCGGTGATCCGGGCGAAGCCGAGGGTGACATTGGCGGCGTCGAGCGCGGCCTTGGCGGCGCCGACGTCGGCTTCGGCCTGCTTCTGCGCGGCCACGGCGTTTTCGAGGTCCTGCTGGCTGACCGCGTCGACCTTGGCCAGCTCGGTGATGCGCTTCGCGCTCAGGCGCGCGGCATTGGCGGTGGCTTCGGCGCGCGCGAGCTGGGCGCGGGCGCTGTTGGCCTCGGCGCGGTAGCTGGCGTCGTCGACCTGGTACAGCGGCTGGCCGGCGGTGACCAGGCCGCCTTCGGTGAACAGGCGCTTGGCGACGATGCCGCTGACCTGCGGGCGCACTTCGGCGACCAGGAAGGCCGTGGTGCGGCCGGGCAGTTCGCGGGTCAGGCCGACCTGTTCGGCCTTCATCGTGGCGACGGTGACCTGGCCGGGACCGCCCTGCTGGCCTTCCTGGTCACTGCCGCCACAGGCGGACATGGTCAGGGCGATCGCCAGGGACAGGGCGAGGAAGCGATACGGGGTTGGAGACATGGTGGGGGCTCGCGGCAAACGGAAAGAGGTTGGGAAAACCGCTCTCGTAGCTACGCGCGGCCCTCACCGAGGATCAGTGGGGCGTAAATATACATACATGCATGTTTGTTTGTAAACGCGTACAATTCAGGCCGGTTTCATCCAGCACGTGCACAGAGCGCAATGGCCAGAAAAACCAAAGAAGCGGCCCAGGCCACGCGTGAGGGGATCCTCGACGCGGCCCAGGTCTGCTTCCATGAATTCGGAGTCGCCGGCACCAGCCTGGCGATGATCGGCGAGCGCGCGGGCTATACCCGGGGCGCGGTGTACTGGCACTTCAAGAACAAGTCGGAAGTGCTGACGGCGATGATCGACCGCGAGCGCGTTCCGTTCATCGAGCGCCTGCGGCGCACGGCGTCCTCCAAACGCACCACGCCGGTGCGGGACCTTCGTTCGGCGCTGCTGGTGTCGTTCCGGGAAATTTCCGAGGACGAGCGCCTGCGCAACATGCTGGAGATCATGCTGCGCAACGATCTGTCGGTGGAAAGCCAGGCAATGCAGGAGATGCAGCGGGAGATGTCGCGCGAGGAGCTGGCGATCATCGGCGCGGCCATGCAGCGCGCGCGCGAGCTGGGCCAGTTGCGCGAGGGCGCGGATGTGGAGACGGTGGCACGCATCATCAGCACCAGTCTGACCGGGGTGCTGTACAGCGCGATGCTGGAGCCGGAACTGTTCGAGCTGCAGCGCGACGGCGCGCAGACGCTGGACGCAATCTTCGGCGCGTTCGTGGTACCCGGGGTGTTTGAGCCGGGTTCGCCGCCCGAGGCATTGCCGACGGACGACGAGGCGTAGAGCAAAACCGGCGTTTTTGTTGATCCTGGCAGGGGCGGCCGTCGGGCAGCCCCGCTCCGAGACACGCCGTGAACCCGTCCATGGGGGCTGCTAGAAAACATCCATGTTTTCTAGCGTCTCTCCGGGGGCTACCCGCCGGCCGCCCCGACAGATGGTCGCGATGCGGATGGAAAGGACAGCGAGCCCTTACAGCCCTTACAGAATGTAACGGCTCAAGTCCGGATCCTTGACCAGTTCACCCAGGTGCTTGTCCACATACGCCTTGTCGATGGCGATGGTTTCGCCGTCGCGGTCCGGGGCTTCGTAGCTGAGCGAGTCGAGCAGGCGCTCGAGGACGGTGTGCAGGCGACGGGCGCCGATGTTTTCCTGGCGCTCGTTGACCTGGAAGGCGATCTCGGCCAGGCGGTCCACTGCGTCGGCGGTGAAATTCACTGCCACGCCTTCGGTCTGCAGCAGGGCTTCGTACTGCTTGGTCAGTGCGGCCTTGGGTTCGGTCAGGATGCGCACGAAGTCGTCCTTGCTCAGCGCGCCCAGTTCGACCCGGATCGGGAAACGACCCTGCAGTTCGGGGATCAGGTCGCTGGGCTTGGCGAGGTGGAACGCGCCGGAGGCAATGAACAGGATGTGGTCTGTCTTGACCGTGCCGTACTTGGTCGAGACGTTGGAGCCTTCCACCAGCGGCAGCAGGTCGCGCTGCACGCCTTCGCGCGAGACGTCGCCACCGCCGACGTTGTCGCCGCGCTTGGCGACCTTGTCGATCTCGTCGATGAAGACGATGCCGTGCTGCTCGCAGGCTTCGATCGCGGCGGTGCGGATGTCGTCTTCGTTGACCAGCTTGCCGGCTTCTTCTTCCACCAGCAGCGGGCGTGCCGCCTTGATGGTCAGGGTGCGCTTCTGCGCCTTGGCGCCGCCACCGAGGTTGGCGAACATCGACTTCAGCTGCTGGCCCATTTCTTCCATGCCCGGCGGGGTCATGATGTCGAGGCTGACGTTGGCCGAGATATCGAGTTCGATTTCGCGCTCGTCCAGCTCGCCGTTGCGCAGCATGCGGCGGAACTTGATGCGGGTTTCATTGTCCTGCGCGGACGGTTCGTTGCGCGCCGCTTCCGGATCGAAGCCGATGCCACCGGCACGGCGCGGCAGCAGTGCGTCGAGGATGCGGTCTTCGGCACGCTCTTCGGCCTGGGTGCGCACGCGTACCTTGGCCTGTTCGCGGTAGAGCTTGACGGCGGTGTCGGCCAGGTCGCGGATGATCTGCTCGACGTCCTTGCCGACGTAGCCCACTTCGGTGAAACGGGTGGCTTCGACTTTGACGAACGGGGCGTTGGCCAGGGTGGCGAGGCGACGCGCGATCTCGGTCTTGCCGACGCCGGTGGGGCCGATCATCAGGATGTTCTTGGGCATGACTTCATTGCGCAGCTCCGGCACCAGCTGCATGCGGCGCCAGCGGTTGCGCAGCGCGATGGCCACCGCCCGCTTGGCGTCGTGCTGGCCGACGATGTGCCGGTCCAGTTCCTGCACGATCTCGCGCGGGGTCATGGTGGCGGAGGAGACTTCGATCTTGTGGGGCATGTTCAGAGCTCCTCAACCACGACGTTGCGGTTGGTATAGATGCAGATGTCGCCGGCGATGTTGATCGCTTCGCTGGCGATGGTGCGGGCGTCCAGTTCGGTATGCGCCATCAGCGCGCGCGCGGCGGACAATGCGTAGGAACCGCCGGAGCCGATCGCGATGATGCCGTCTTCCGGCTCGATCACATCGCCGGTGCCGCTGATGATCAGCGAGGTTTCCTTGTCGGCCACGGCCAGCAGCGCTTCGAGCTTGCCGAGGCGACGCTCGGTGCGCCAATCCTTGGCCAGCTCCACGGCGGCGCGAGTCAGCTGGCCATGCTTCTCGAGCTTGGCTTCGAACAGCTCAAACAGGGTGAAGGCGTCAGCCGCTGCACCGGCGAAACCGGCCAGGACCTGGCCGTCGCGTCCCAGTCGGCGCACCTTTCGCGCGTTGCCCTTCATCACGGTGTGGCCCAGCGTGACCTGGCCGTCGCCGGCGATCGCCACGTGCTCGCCGCGACGCACGCAGACGATGGTGGTGGCATGAAATACGGTGGGGTTCTGACTGGGATCCATGGTGCCTCCGGTAGCTGTTCGAGGGACATGGGGCCGCCCGCCGCTGCCATCAAGCCTGCGCATGAAGCTGCCGTTCAGCGCTTGACGTGCGACGGCCGCTCCGGATCAGGCTCCAACCCCCACGCCAGGTACCAGTCTTCCCCCTGGGTTTCGACCGGATGCAGGGTGCGCCCGGAGCCATTGCCGCACTTCAGCTGCTCTGCCGCGCAGTAAAGATCGCAGCCCCAGCAAAGACGCTCGGGGTGTTTCGGATTCAACGGAAAAGGTCTGGCCATCATGGACTCCTCCTGAGCCCTCACGATGCCCCTCGCCCACTGCCCCTGCCTTGATCCAGATCAAGCCGGTCGCCCGGCGCGCATTCAGCCGCCGGGTGGCACGTCCTCGCCCGGGTCCTTGCGCCGCTTGGCGCGGGGGTGCGCGGCGTCATAGACCTTGGCCAGGTGCTGGAAATCCAGGTGGGTGTAGATCTGGGTGGTGGCGATGTCGGCGTGGCCGAGCAGTTCCTGCACGCCGCGCAGGTCACCGGAAGACTCCAGGATATGGCTGGCGAAACTGTGCCGCAGCATGTGCGGATGCACGTGCTTGAACAGCCCCTGGCGCTGGGCCAGCTGGCGGATGCGGATCTGCACGGCGCGCTGGGTGATCGGCCCGCCCTTGCGCCCGGGAAACACGGGCTGGCTTTCGCTGCCGCCGCTCTCGGCGCGCCAGCCCAGCAGCGCTTCGCGCGCGTGCGAGCCAAACGGCACGCGGCGCTGGCGGTTGCCCTTGCCGAGCACGTTGACCAGGCCCGTGGCGAAATCCAGGTCGCGCCAGATCAATGCGCACAGCTCGCTCAGGCGCAGCCCAGAGGAATAAAACAGCTCCAGCAGCGCGCGGTCGCGCCCTCCCAGTGGCGCGTCAGTGGGCAGTTCGACCAGACGCACCGCTTCGTCGGCGTCGAGCACCTGCGGTAACTTGCGCGGCGCCTTGGGCGCCTTCAGGCCGGCGGCGGGACTGGCCGCAATGCGTTGGTGTTTGAGCAGCCACGCATAGAAACTGCGGCAGGCCGACAGGCGGCGCTGCAACGACTTCGGCGCCAGCCCGCGGCGGTGTTCGTCGGCGATGAACTGGCGCAGTTGCGGACCGTCAAGGGACTCGGCATTTGCGTCCTGCAACGTTGCCCAGCTGCCGAGCGCGTCCAGGTCGCGCCGGTAGGCGTCCAGCGTGTGCGCCGACGCACGGCGCTCCACCTGCAGGTAGGCGAGGAAATCCTGGACGGCGTTCATGCGGTCGATCGCCGGCAGGGGCTCAGGCCGGGTCGAACCGCTTGAGCGCCACGACCAATGCTTCGCCCATCATGCGCAGGAACAGCGTGCCCATGCCCGGGTAGAAGCGGTTGCCGTCGTGGCTGCCGACCGCGATCAGGCCAACGCCGGGCAGCGGCAGCAAGGCGCTGGACTGCACTTCGTCGACCCGCCCGCCATACAGCACGGCGTTCTTTTCCGGCTGCAGGCGGCCACAGATCGGCTCGCCGTCCTTCAGGCAGTCGCGGAACGAGGCCAGCAGCGGGCTGCCCTCTTCGATGACCTGCAACCACGGCGCCTGTTCCAGGCCCGGCACAGGCTGCATGACCACCAGCCGGACCAGATCGCCCGCGAAATCCTCTTCCAGCGACGCTGCCATCGCACGCAGGGTGTCTGCGGCGTTGCCCTGTTTCATCAGCGCCAGGGTGAGCTGGTGGGTGCGCACGGCGAGGCGTTCGTTGACCTGCGCGTTCGCGGCCAGGTCGGCGAGCCGCCGCGACAGTTCGCGGTTCTTGTCGCGCAGCACTTCCAGCTGGTAGCTGGCCAGCGAGGCGGTGGGGCCGTCATCGCGCGGCACCACCAGGGTCAGCGCCAGGTCCGGGAACTGTTTCAGGAACGCCGGGTGGCGGCGCAACCACGCGGCGACTTCATGCGCCCCGATCTTCTCGACAGTCTCGCTCATGCGTTCCACTCCCCTTCGAAGACGAAAGCAGCCGGGCCGGACATCACAACTTCGGCGTCATCGCTGGGCCAGCGCAGGCGCAGGTCGCCGCCGGGCAGCGACACCGTGGCGTCGCGCTCCAGGCGACCGCGCTGCATCATCACCACGGCGGCGGCGCAGGCACCGCTGCCGCAGGCCAGGGTTTCGCCAACGCCGCGCTCGAACACGCGCAGGCGTGCATGCTGCGGGTCGATGACCTGCACGAAGCCGACATTGACCGACTGCGGGAAGCTCGCGTGCTGCTGCAGCAGCGGCCCCAGCCGCTCCACCGGTGCCGCGTCGACCAGGCCGACTTCGATCACTGCATGCGGGTTGCCCATGGAGACCGCGCCAAAGCGAACGGCATCGCCCTGCAGCGGCAGTACGTATTCCGGACGCGCGCGGGCAAAGCCCAGCAGCGGCACCTGTTCCGGTTCGAAGCGGGGCACGCCCATCGCCACCGCGTACTGGTCGCTGCCGGTGCGTTCGATGGCATGCGTGGCCAGTGGGCTGTCGATGTTGAAACGCTCGCCCTGCGCGGCGCCGTCGCGGACCAGCCAGGCGGCCACGCAGCGCGCTCCGTTGCCGCACTGCTCGGACTGCGAACCGTCCGAATTCCAGATCCGGTAGGCGGCGACCGAACCTTCGGAGCGCGGGGGTTCGATGGTCAGGATCTGGTCGCAGCCGACCCCGGTATGGCGGTTGGCAAGCCGGGCAGCCAATGCCGGGGTCGGTGCGGGGGTACCGTCGCGCAGGTCGAGCACGACGAAATCATTGCCGGCGCCGTGCATCTTGCTGAAGCGCAGCGCGGGAGCGACGGCCTTACTCATTCCCGTCGTCGTCGGTGTCGAGCTGCGGGTCGACCGGATCGGGTACTACCTGCGGGTCGTTGGTGGCGTCGGTGGCCTCGGTATCGGCCGGGACCGGCTCGGCGTCGGCGGCCGGATCGACCACCTGCTCTTCCACCGGCACCGGCTTCTGCGGCATCACCAGCGGGCCCTTGTTGCCACAGGCCGAAAGGGACAGCAGCGCCAGCGCTGCCAACGGAATCAGGATGCGATTGCGAAGGGGGATGCTCATTTCCCGAGTATAGCGAGGGTCGACCTGCGCGGTGTGCCGGTTGAATGAACGGCAGCCCGGGGCGCCCGAAACCGGACGCCTTCAGGCTGCTCGGTGGCGCTACGGCGTGGTATCGGCGCCCAGTTGCTGGAGCACGAACGCGTACGACTCGGCCAGTTCGCGATAGCGCTGGAAGCGGCCGGACTTGCCGCCGTGGCCGGCCTCCATGTTGGTGCGGAACACGATCGGCGCCGTACCGGTGTTGTCATCGCGCAGGCGCGCTACCCATTTGGCCGGCTCCCAGTACTGCACCTGCGAATCCCACAGGCCGGTACCGACGAACAGCGACGGGTAGGCCTGGCGGGTGACGTTGTCATACGGCGAGTAGCGCAGCATGTAGTCGTAGTACTCGCGCTGCTCGGGATTGCCCCACTCGTCGTACTCGTTGGTGGTCAGCGGAATGGTCGGGTCGAGCATGGTGGTGACCACGTCGACGAACGGTACCTGCGCCACCATCACCCGGTAGTCCTGCGGGGCCTGGTTGGCCACCGCGCCCATCAGCAGGCCGCCGGCGCTGCCACCCGACGCAGCCACTCGGTCATTGGCCGCATAGCCCAGGCGGACCAGTTCGCGGGTGACGTCGACGAAATCGTTGAAGGTATTCTGCTTGTTCAGCAGCTTGCCGTCGTCGTACCAGGCGCGACCCATCTCTTCGCCGCCGCGGATGTGCGCGATGGCATAGACCACGCCGCGGTCGAGCAGGCTGACCACGGTCTGGTTGAAGCCCGGGTCCATCGACATGCCGTAGCTGCCATAGGCGTACTGGTACAGCGCGGCGCTGCCATCCTTTTTGAAACCGTTGCGGTAGACCAGCGACACCGGCACCTTCGCGCCATCGCGCGCGGTCACCCAGACCCGCTCGGTGGTGTACTGGGACGGGTCATAGCCGATCACCGGCTGCTGCTTGAGCTGGCGACGCTCCCCGGTGACGGTATTGAGCTCGAAGGTGGTGGCCGGCGTGGTCAGCGAGGTATAGGCATAGCGCAGCCACGGCGTGTCCGCTTCCGGATTGGCGGCCAGGCCCATCGAATAGGCCGGCTCGTCGGCCTTGACGTAGTCCTGGCGGCCGTCGGCAAACAGCAGGCGCACCCGTTCCAGCGCATTGGAGCGCTCGGCGATCGCGGTGAAACCATCGAACAGTTCGAAGCCTTCGACCAGCACGCTGTCGTCGTGCGCGACCCAGTCTTTCCACTGGCTGCGCGCGGTGGCGTCGGTCGGTGCGGTGACGATCTTGAAGTTCTTCGCGCCAGCGTCGTTGGTACGGATCACCCAGCGACCGTCGAAGTGGTCGGCGTCGTATTCGACGTCGCGCGCTCGCGGCGCCAGCACGGTGAACGCCTGCGGGTTGGCCGCCGGTGCGTAACGGCTTTCCGAGCTCACCGTGCTGTGCAGGTCGATGGTGATGAAGCGATCGTCGCGGGTGCGACCCACGCCCATGTAGAAGCTGTCGTCCTTTTCTTCGTAGACGAGCACGTCGCTGCTGACCGGGGTGCCCAGCACGTGCTTCTTCACCCGCACGGTGAGCAGCGTTTCCGGGTCGTTCTCCACGTAGAACAGGGTGCGGTTGTCGTCGGCCCAGACCACGTTCGCCGAGACGTTCTCGATGCGGTCGGGCAGCACTTCGCCGGTGCGCAGGTCCTTGAAGCGGATCACGTACTGGCGGCGGCCGACGTCATCCTCTGCCCAGGCCAGCAGCTGGTTGTCCTGGCTGACCTCGGCATCGTCGACACTGAAATAGCCCTTGCCGGCGGCCATCTGGTTGATGTCGAGCAGGATCTCTTCCGGCGCCTCCATGCTGCCCTTGCGGCGCGCCTGGATCGGATAATCCTTGCCGGTCTCGAAGCGGGTGTAGTACCAGTAACCGCGTTCACGCGCCGGTACGCTGGCGTCGTCCTGCTTGATCCGGCCGACGATCTCCTTGTACAGCGTGTCCTGCAGCGGCTTGAGCGGCGCCATCACCTGGTCGGTGTAGGCGTTTTCCGCATTCAGGTAAGCCAGCATGGCCGGTGCTTCGCGCTTGTCGTCGCGCAGCCAGTAATAGTCGTCGTTGCGGGTCGCGCCAAACGGCGTGGTCACCGTGTGCGGATGCTTCTCGGCGTCGGGTGGGGTCAGCGCGGGGGCGGCATGCACGGAAGCGGTCATCAGGCTGGCAACCAGGAAAGAGACGGTGGGATTCACGAAATAAGGCTCCTTGCCCGCGAATGCAATGGTGGTGGCGCAGTCTCGCCGGGCCGGGCGTTGCCGGCAAGCGTGCAGCCCCTCCCCTATCATGGGGCGCATGAGCACCCCCACTCCCACGGCCGGCTACAGCCGCCGCAGCCAGGACATCGCCCCCTTCCACGTGATGTCCCTGCTGGCCCGCGCACAGGCGCTGGAGCAGCAGGGCTTCGATGTGATCCACCTGGAGATCGGCGAGCCCGACTTCACCACCGCCGAGCCGATCGTACGCGCTGGCCAGGCGGCGCTGGCCGCAGGGCACACCCGTTACACCGCGGCACGTGGCCTGCCGGCGCTGCGCGCGGCCATCGCGGGGTTCTACGGTACCCGCTACAACGTTGACCTGGACCCCGAGCGGATCCTGGTAACGCCAGGCGGCTCCGGCGCGCTGCTGCTGGCCAGCAGCCTGCTGGTCGACCCGGACCGGCACTGGCTGCTGGCCGACCCCGGTTATCCGTGCAACCGCCATTTCCTGCGGCTGGTGGAAGGCGCGGCGCAGCTTGTGCCGGTCGGACCGCAGACTGCCTATCAGCTGACCCCGGCACTGGTGGACGCGCACTGGAATGCGGCCAGCGTGGGCGCGCTCGTGGCCTCACCGGCCAATCCGACCGGCACGGTGTTGTCGGCCGCGGAACTGGCGGCATTGTCGCAGTCGCTGAAGGCACGCGGTGGGCACCTGGTGGTGGACGAGATCTACCACGGCCTGACCTACGGGATGGATGCGGCCAGCGTGCTGCAGGTGGACGACGACGCCTTCGTGTTGAACAGCTTCTCCAAGTACTTCGGCATGACCGGCTGGCGGCTGGGCTGGCTGGTGGCACCGCCGCAGGCCGTGCCGGAATTGGAGAAGCTGGCGCAGAACCTCTACATCAGCGCATCAAGCATTGCCCAGCACGCGGCGCTGGCCTGCTTCGAGCCGGACACCCTCGCCCTTTTCGAGCAGCGCCGGCATGCCTTCCAGGCCCGCCGCGACTACCTGCTGCCGGCCCTGCGCGAACTGGGCTTCCGGATCGAGGTCGAGCCTGAGGGCGCCTTCTATCTTTACTGCGACGTGAGCGGCTTTACCGACGACGCCCAGGCCTTCTGCACGCACTTCCTGGAAACCGAGCACGTGGCGTTTACGCCCGGGCTGGATTTCGGCCACTACCGCGCCAACCAGCATGTGCGACTGGCCTACACCCGGGAAATTCCGCGGCTGCAGGACGCGGTGGCGCGGATCCGGCGCGGGCTGGAAACCTGGCGCTGAAAAGAACGCCGCGCGTTTCCGCGCGGCGTTGAAAAAGGGTGGAGCCAACCAGACGCTCCACCACCCGGATCGGTTACTTCAGGCGTTCCCACAGGAACGCATAGGCCAGCGCCGACATGTGCGCGGCCTGCGCATTGTTGGCCGCGCCGCCGTGCCCGCCTTCGATGTTCTCGTAGTAGGTCACGTCCTTGCCCGCCTCGATCATCTTCGCCGCCATCTTGCGCGCATGACCCGGGTGGACGCGATCATCGCGGGTGGAGGTGGTGAACAGCACCGGCGGGTAGGTCCTGGCCGGGTCGAACAGGTGGTACGGCGAGAAGGTCTGAATGTACTCCCAGTCGGCCGTGTCCGGGTTGCCGTATTCGGCCATCCACGACGCGCCGGCCAGCAGGTGGCTGTATCGCTTCATGTCCAGCAGCGGCACCTGCACCACCACCGCCCCGAACAGCTCCGGGTACTGGGTGAGCATGTTGCCGGTGAGCAGGCCACCGTTGCTGCCGCCCTGCACGCCCAGGTGCTTCGGCGAGGTGATCTTCCGGCTGACCAGGTCGCGCGCGACCGCGGCCATGTCCTCATAGGCCTTGTGGCGGTTCTGCTTGAGCGCCGCCTGGTGCCAGCGCGGGCCATACTCGCCGCCGCCGCGGATGTTGGCGACCACATACACGCCGCCCTTCTCCAGCCAGGCGCGTCCCATGCCGCCGGAATAGGACGGGGTGAGCGAAATTTCGAAGCCGCCGTAGCCGTACAGCAGGGTCGGGTTGGACCCGTCCAGCTTCATGCCCTTGGCGTGCACCACGAAGTACGGCACGCGGGTGCCGTCCTTGCTGATGGCGAAGTGCTGCTCGATCACCTTGCCTTCGGCATCGAAGAACGCCGGCATGGTCTTGAGCACTTCCGGCTGCTTGCCGATCTCGGCCAGGGCCAGCGTGGTGGGGGTCAGGTAGTCGGTCACGGTCATCCACACCGCATCGCTTTCGTCGGCGTCGACCGCGCCCACGGCGACGGTGCCGAACGACGGCGCGCCGGTGAAGTCGCTCTTTTCCCAGCCGTTCGCGGTCGGGGTCAGCACCTGCAGGCGGCTCTTGACGTCGTCGAGCACGTTCAGGACCAGGTGGTTCTTCGTCCAGGTCGAGCCGGCCAGCGAGGTCGTGTCGGTCGGCGCGAACAGCACCTCGAAATCGCGCTTGCCGGCGATGAAATCATCCAGCTTGGTCACCAGCAGCGAACCGGCGGTGTAGGTCTTGCCGCCCACCGTCCACGGATCGCGCAGCTCCAGGGTCAACCACTGCTTGCGCAGGCCCTTTTCGGCCGAGTTCGGCGCGTCGATCTTGGTCAGCGTGCCGTCGTTGGCGCGCAGGTAGATCTCGTTGTTGTAGAACGCGAGCGTACGGCTGACCAGGTTGCGCTCGTAACCGGGGGTGTCGTCGTGCATCGCCGCGATGTACATGTCATCGGGCTTGCCTTCGTAGACCACGCTGGCGGCCGACAGCGGCGTGCCGCGCTTCCACAGCTTGGCCACGCGCGGGTAACCCGAGGTGGTCATGCTGTCCTTGCCGAAATCGGTGTAGACGAACACGGTGTCGCGGTCGATCCAGCCCAGCCCGCCCTTGGATTCGGGGCGGAAGAAGCCGTCCTTGATCCAGGTCTTGTTGGCCAGGTCGAACTCGCGGGTGACGTCGGCGTCGGCGCCGCCGCGCGACAGCGCGATCAGGCAGCGCGAGTAGTCCGGACGCAGGCAGTCGGCGCCGTGCCACACCCAGTTCTCGCCTTCGGCCTTGTTCAGCGCGTCCAGGTCGAGCACGGTTTCCCACGTCGGCGCAGCCTTGCGGTACTCGTCCAGCGTGGTGCGGCGCCACACGCCGCGTTCGTGCTGCTTGTCCTTCCAGAAGTTGTAGTAGTAGTCACCGATCTTCTGCACGCCGGGAATCTTGGCGTCCGAATCGAGCACCTCGCGGATGCTGGCTTCCATCTGCTTGAACGCCGGGGTCTGGGCCAGGCGACCTTCGGACTTGGCATTCTGCTGCTTGACCCAGTCCAGGGACTTGTCGCCGGTGACATCTTCCAGCCACGCGTAGGGATCGGCAGGGGTCTCAGCAGCCATGGCGGTTCCGGCCATTCCAGCGGAGAACAGGCCTGCCATCAGGCAGGCGGAAGCGAGTCGGGACATTGCGGCTCCAGGCGGTCATATCCCCCCGACGCTATCACACGGCCTGGCCCGCTCCCCCCTGTCGAAGGTCAGGGCGCGCCCGGCGCGGCTGCGCGCGGACCCGGCGGCGCGCCTGCGGTCCGCGTCGGCGCTGGGCCTGCCGGCGCAGCAGCGCGGCCGGCAGGCGGAACCGGTACAGGCTCCACCAGGCAAGGCATGGCATGGCCACCAGCCACATCGGCAGCCAGCCCAGCCATTCGCTGGTGCCGCGCGCGGCCGGCCACACCAGCGCCAGCGCTACACCAGCAAGGGCAACCTGCCGGACCCAGCGAAGCACTTCAGGATGCGGCGCTTCCGACAAAGCCGGGCGGGACTGTGAAGGCCGGGAACGACGCGAAGACGACAAGGGCATGACACGACTCCGTGCGAAAGTGATGCGCTACCTTGCCCTGCGCCCATCTCACAGGCTGCGACCTTCATTCGTTCCACCATTGACGTTCTTCGTCGTCCCACCCACCATGCCCCTGCAGCCACTGGAGCCTTCCACCGCATGTCCCTGAACCGCCCGCTTCGTGTTGTCCTGCTGCTGTCGACGCTGTCGCTGCTGTCCGCCTGTGCCTTCGGCGACAGCAAGCCTACGCCTGCGACGACGGTCAGCGCCGGGGCCAGCGCCCCGATCGACCTGCAGCGGTTCATGGGTACCTGGTATGTGATCGGCCGCGTGCCGAACCCGGTCGAACGTGGCCACGTCGCCAGCGTCAACCAGTACACCCTGCGCGGCGACCAGAAGGTCTCCATCACCTATTCCTTCCGCGACGGCTTCTCCGAGCCACTGCAGCAGATCACGGTGCGCGCCTCGGTGGACGAGGACAGCGGCAATCACAACTGGCGCACCTGGTTCTACAAGGTGGTTCCCACCCACACCCGCGTGCTCGAAGTGGCGCCGGACTATTCGTGGGCCATGCTGGGCTACCCGGGCCGCGAAATGGCCTGGATCTTCGCGCGCAAGCCGGACATGGACAAGGACCTGTACAAGGAACTGGCCACCCGCCTGCGCGACGAGTACGGGGTCAACACCGACAAGCTCAAGCGCGTGCCGCAGCACCGCGAACAGGTGGATCGCCTGGGCTATGAGGTTCCGAACGTAAGGTGATCGGGGCCCGCGGTCACGCCGCCTGACGCGGCCGCACGTTGCTTTCGATCTCCTGCCGGGTGGGCAGGGTCTTCAGATCGTACTCGGCCTGCAGCGCGAGCCAGGACGCGGGATCGCCGCCGAAGTGGCGCGCCAGCCGTACTGCCGTATCGGCGGTGACGCCACGCGTGCCATGCACGATGGCGTGCATGCGGGTAGCCGGCACGTCCAGCGCACGGGCCAGCGCGTTGATGCTCAGCTCCAGTGGAGTCAGGAATTCCTCGCGCAGGATCTCGCCCGGGTGGATGGCCCTCAGGTTGTTCTTGGGACGACTCATGGCGACACCTCAGTGGTAATCAACGATTTCGACATCGCGGGGACCGGCTTCGGTCCAGACAAAGCACAACCGCCACTGAGCATTGATGCGGATGCTGTACTGGCCGCGCCTGTCCCCGTTCAGCGGTTCAAGGCGATTGCCGGGCGGGCTGCGCAGGAACTGCAGGGTCTGCGCAGCATCGAGCATCTGCAGCTTGCGTTCGGCGGCCAGCTGGAACCCGCGGAACTGCCGGGGGCAACGGCCTTCGAAGAGGGCGAGCGTCTGGCGGCAGCGGAAAGACTGGATCATTCCGCACAGCGTATTACGCTACGCGGAATATAGCACAGGCACCCGTCACGCTATGCATGCTTTCAATGAAAGGCGTATCAATCGAAATCGGCAGTTACATCATTTCCGCGAATACCGCCCCACCAGCCAGTCGCCCAGCATCTGCAGCAGCTGCACGAGCACCAGCAGCAGCACCACGGTGACCAGGGCCACGTCGGTGTGGGAGCGCTGGTAGCCGTCCCGGAAGGCCAGGTCGCCCAGGCCGCCGGAGCCGATCGCGCCGCCCATGGCGGTGAAGCCGATGAGTGCGATCACGGTCACCGTGGCACCGGCGATCAGGCCGGGTCGCGCTTCGGGCAGCAGCACCCGGCTGACCAGCTGCCAGGTGGTGGCGCCCATCGCCTGGCTGGCTTCGATCACGCCACGGTCCACCTCACGCAGTGCGGTTTCCACCAGGCGCGCATAGAACGGGGCTGCCCCGATCACCAGCGGCACGATGGCGCCGCGCACGCCCAGCGAGGTGCCCATCATCCACAGCGTGATCGGAATCAGCACGATCATCAGGATGATGAAGGGCACCGAGCGCAGCAGGTTGACCAGCAGCGCCAGCCCGCCATACAGCACCGGCCTCCGGTGCAGCTGCGGCGAGCCGGTCAGGAACAGCAGCACGCCCAGCGGCAGGCCGATGGCCAGGGTCAACGGAAGCGAACCGGCCAGCATCAACAGGGTGTCGATGGTGGCCTGGCCGATGTCGGCCCACTTGGCGGCGTCGAGATGGCGGAAGAACCCGCCTGCGGTAGCCAGGATCATCGGCGCAGTTCCTCCAGGTGGACGCCGGCGGCGACAAAGCCGGCCTGCGCGGCCTGCACGTCGCCGCCCACCAGCGACACGGTCAGCTGGCCATACGGGGTGTCCTTGATGCGGTCGATGCGTCCGGACAGGATGTTGTAGTCGACGCCGGTTTCGCGGGCGATACGCCCCAGTACCGGCTCATAGGTGTCGGTGCCGAGGAAGGTCAGGCGCACGATGCGCCCGGCCACGGCTTCGAAGTCCTTGTGCAGTTCGCCTTCGTCGACCTGTTCGGACTCGTTGACGAAGCGGCGCGTGGTCGGGTGCTGCGGGTGCAGGAACACCTCGGTGACCGGGCCGGTTTCCACCAGGTGACCTGCGTCAAGCACCGCCACGCGGTCGCAGACGCGCCGGATCACGTCCATTTCGTGGGTGATCAGCACGATGGTCAGGCCGAGCTCGCGGTTGATCCTGCCCAGCAGTTTCAACACCGACGCGGTGGTCTGCGGATCCAGCGCGCTGGTGGCCTCGTCGCAGAGCAGGATCTGCGGGCGGGTGGCCAGCGCACGGGCAATGCCCACGCGCTGCTTCTGGCCGCCGGAGAGCTGCGCCGGGTACTTGTTGGCATGCGCTTCCAGGCCCACGGTGTGCAGCAGCTCGGTGACCCGCGCATCGATCTCCGCGCGCGGCGTGCCGGCCAGCTCCAGCGGGAAGGCCACGTTGGCCGCCACCGTGCGCGAGGACAGCAGGTTGAAGTGCTGGAAGATCATGCCGATCTTCCTGCGCAGCGCGCGCAGGCCGTCGCTGTCCAGCGCCGTGACGTCCTCCCCATTGATCAGCAGGCGGCCACCGGTCGGTTCCTCGAGCCGGTTGATCAACCGGATCAGGGTCGATTTGCCCGCGCCGGAATGGCCGATGATGCCGAACACTTCGCCGGCCTCGATGGTCAGGTCCAGCGGCTGCAGCGCGGCGATCGCGCGGCCGCCGACGGCATAGGATTTGTGCAGGCGTTGGAACTCGATCACTTCGCGGTCAACCGGGGCATCGACGGGAGGGGGCGTGCAGCCTACCAGCGCGGGACGGCCCTGGCCCGTGCGGCGGAAGCGAATCATATTCCGTTTGTTTATAAGGCGGCGTCATCGCCCGCCCGGCGGGGCTCAGGGGCGGTCCAGCGGCTTCGGCGGGGTCACCTTCCTGACCCGCTCGCGGTGCAGCAGGTACAGGCCCGAGGCGACGATGATCCCGGCCCCCAGCCAGGTCCAGTTGTCCGGCAGCACGCCCCAGAACAGCAGGTCCCAGCCGATCACCCAGACCAGCCCGGTGTACTCGAGCGGGGCGATCAGCGAGGCCTCGCCCAGCTGGAAGGCGCGGGTCAGGGCCACCTGGCCCCCTGCCCCGGCCAGCCCCATGCCGGCGATCAGGCCGGCGTGGCCGAGCTGCAGCGGCTGCCAGTCCGGGATCGCCAGCAGCCCGGCACCCAGGGCAAGGATCACCAGGAACCACACCACCATCGATTGGGGGGTGTCGGTGCGGGTCAACATGCTTACGGTGATCGCGGCCACCGCATAGGCGGTCGCCGCCAGCAGCACCATCAGGCCGGGAATGGAAATGAACCCGCCCACCCCGGGGCGCAGCACCACCAGCACGCCAACCAGGCCGATGCCGATCGCGATCCAGCGACGCGGGCCCACCGTTTCGCCCAGCAACGGCACCGACAACGCGGCGATCAGCAGCGGGGCGACGAAATAGATGGTGTAGGCGGTCGACAGCGGCAGGCTGCGCAGGGCGAACACGAAGCAGCCGATCATCGCCATGCCAAGCAGGCCGCGCAGCAGGTGCAGGCCCCAGCGCACCGGGATCAGCGAGCGCGGGCCGGCCGTGGCCAGCACCCAGACCAGCACGAACGGCAGCGAGGCCGCGCCACGCAGGAAGGTCACCTGCAGGGTCGGGTAACTGGAGGACAGCTGCTTCATGCCCGCATCCATCAGCGAGAAGCAGGCCACGGCCAGGAGCATCCAGGCGACGGCGCGGGTGGGGGTGCGTTCGGTGGTCATGGCCCATTATCGCCGCCCGTGCCGGGACGTGCATGCGCGGTTGGTTAGAATGGGGGTCTAACCTGCAGGAGAATTCCCATGCCCTCTTTTGACGTCGTTTCCGAAGTCGACATCCACGAACTGACCAACGCGGTCGACCAGGCCAACCGCGAGCTGTCCACCCGCTTCGATTTCAAGGGCGTGGACGCGAAGTTCGTGCTGGAAGACAGCGTGATCAAGCAGACGGCACCGAGCGAGTTCCAGCTCGAGCAGATGACGGTGATCCTGCGCCAGCGCCTGACCGCCCGCAAGATCGATGCCGGCTGCCTGGAATTCGGCGACGTGCTGACCAACCTGGGCGGTGCGCGCCAGGACGTCACCGTCAAGCAGGGCATCGAGCAGAAGATCGCCAAGAAGATCGCCGCGAAGATCAAGGAAGCCAAGCTCAAGGTCGAAAGCCAGATCAACGGCGACAAGCTGCGTGTGACCGGCAAGAAGCGCGACGACCTGCAGGACACCATGGCCCTGCTGAAGAAGGAAAACTTCGAGATTCCGCTGCAGTTCGACAACTTCCGCGATTGATCCCGGCATGAACGACACCACCGCCGTCGACGGCACCGACGCACCCGACCCGATCGCCGACACCCGCAAGTGGCTGGAGCAGATCGTGATCGGCTTGAACCTGTGCCCGTTCGCCAAGGCGGTGTACGTAAAGGACCAGGTCCGCTTCGTGCTGAGCGATGCGACCACGCCCGAAGCGCTGGTCGAGCAGCTGGCCGAGGAATTGCTGCTGCTGCGCGACACGCCGGCCGAGCAGATCGACACCACGCTGATCATCCATCCGGACGTGCTGACCGACTTCCTGGACTACAACGACTTCCTCGACAACGCCGACGCGGCGATCGAGACGCTGGACCTGCAGGGCATCCTGCAGGTGGCCAGCTTCCATCCCCAGTACCAGTTCGCCGGTGCCGCGCCCGATGATGTAAGCAACTACACCAACCGGTCGCCCTACCCGACCCTGCACCTGCTGCGCGAAGACAGCGTGGAACGTGCGGTGGCGGCGTTCCCGGATCCGGACGTGATCGTCGAACGCAACATCGAAACCCTGGACAAACTGGGCATCGAAGGCTGGACCCGCCTGCTTGGCCGCAAGGACACCCCGCCATGCCATTGACCCCGTCCATCAGCGACTGGCCGGCGCAACCGCTGCGCGACCGCGTGGTGATCGTCACCGGTGGCGCGCAGGGCGTGGGCCGCGGCATCGCGCAGGCGGTGCTGGGTGCCGGCGGCAGCGTGATGATCGCCGACCTGGATGCCGACGCGGGTCGCGCCTGCCTGAAGGAATGGGCGCTGCCCGAGCGCGCCGCCTTCCAGCGCGCGGATGTGGCCAGCGAACGCAGCGTGCAGGCGCTGGTCAAGGCCACCCGGAAGCGGTTTGGCCGCATCGACGGACTGGTCAACAACGCCGGCATCGCCAGCGCGCATGGCACCCCGCTGGCGCAGATGACGCTGGCCGAATGGCAGCGTCGCCTGTCCAGCCTGCACGGCGCGTTCCTGTGCAGCAAGCACGCGTTGCCTGCACTACAGGCGCAGGGCGGATCGATCATCAATATCGCGTCCACCCGTGCCTGGCAGTCCGAAGCGGACAGTGAGGCCTATGCCGCCGCCAAGGGCGGGCTGGTGGCGTTCACCCATGCGCTGGCGATCAGCGCGGGGCCGCAGGTACGAGTCAACAGCATCAGCCCGGGCTGGATCACCACCGACGCCTGGCAGGCACCGGCGCGCCGGCGCACGCCGAAACTGTCGCGCCGCGACCATGCACAGCATGCGGTGGGCCGCGTGGGCCAGCCCGAAGACATCGGTGCGCTCGCGGTGTTCCTGCTTTCGGACCTGGCCGGTTTCATCACCGGCCAGGACCACATCGTGGACGGCGGCATGAGCCGCACGATGATCTACGCGGATTGAATCAACCGTTCATGCCACTGTGCCGGAGCAGCGCATCCACGCTCGGCGCACGCCCACGGAACGCGGCAAAATTCTCCGCCGCACTGCGACTCCCACCCCGCGACAGCACTTCGTCGCGGAAACGCTTGCCGGTTTCCGCGACCTGTTCCGGCGCTTCTTCAAACGCCGCGTACGCATCCGCGCTCAGCACCTCAGCCCACTTGTAGCTGTAGTAACCCGCCGCGTAGCCACCGGCAAAGATATGGCTGAACTGGTGCGGGAAGCGGTTCCATTCCGGCGGGCGGTTGACCGCCACTTCATCGCGCACGCGCTCCAACAGTTGCAGCACGCTGTCCTGGCTCGGATCGAAACTGCTGTGCAGCTGCATGTCGAACAGGGCGAACTCCAGCTGGCGCACGGTGAACATGCCGCTCTGGAAATTGCGCGCGGCCAGCATGCGGTCGAACAGCGCGCGCGGCAGCGGCTCGCCACTGTCCACGTGCGCGGTCATCTGCTGCACGCGGTCCCACTCCCAGCAGAAGTTCTCCATGAACTGGCTGGGCAGCTCCACCGCGTCCCATTCCACGCCGTTGATGCCGGCCACGCCCAGTTCGCCGATGCGCGTCAGCAGCTGGTGCAGGCCGTGCCCCATTTCATGGAACAGCGTTGTCACCTCGTCGTGGCTGAAGGTCGACGCCTTGCCGTCTGCCCCCTTGCCGAAATTGCAGACCAGGTAGACCAACGGCGTCTGCACGCCCTGCGCGGTATCGCGGCGGTTGCGGCAGTCATCCATCCACGCCCCGCCGCGCTTGCCTTCGCGCGCGTAGAGATCGAGGTAGAACTGGCCGACCAGCGCGCCCTGCGCGTCGACCACGCGGAAGAAGCGCACGTCCGGATGCCACACCGGTGCCTGGTCCGGCTCCACGCGCAGACCGTACAGGCCGTGGATGACATCGAACAGACCAGCGAGCACCTTCGGCTCGGTGAAGTACTGCTTCACTTCCTGCTCGGAATAGCTGTAACGCGCCTGCTTCAACTTCTCGGCCGCGAACGACAGGTCCCAGGCCTCCAGCGCCGGCAGGCCCAGTTCGTCGCGCGCGAACGCTTCCAGTTCGGCACGGTCGCGCTGCGCATACGGCTTGGCGCGCGCGGCCAGGTCGCGCAGGAAACCCAGCACCTGCGGCGCGTCGTCGGCCATCTTGGTGGCGATGGAATATTCGGCATAGCTGCTGAAGCCCAGCAGCGCGGCCAGTTCCGCACGCAATGCGAGGATGCGGTCGATATGCGCGCTGTTGTCCAGCGTGGCATCGCCGAACTCTGACGCACGCAGCGCGTTGGCACGGTACAGCGCTTCGCGCAGCGGACGGTGCTCGGCGTAGGTCTGCACCGGCAGGTAGCACGGCATCTGCAGGGTCAGCTTCCAGCCGGCCAAGCCATCCTTTTCGGCGGCGGCGCGCGCGGCAGCGATCACATCCTCCGGCACCCCGGCCAGCTCGGCACGGTCCTCGACGTGCAGGGACCACGCATCGGTAGCGTCGAGCACGTTCTGCGAGAACGTGGCCGACAGCGCAGAAAGCTCCTCGCGGATCGCGCTGTAGCGGGCCTTGCCAGCCTCATCCAGTTCGGCGCCACCCAGGCGGAAATCGCGCAGGGCGTTCTCCAGCACCTTGCGCCGCGCCGGGTCGTACTGCGCAGCCTCCGGAGCGGCCGCCAGCGCGCGGTACTGCTCGAACAGCGCCAGGTTCTGGCCGAGCGCGCTGCCGAACCGGGTCACCTTGGGCAGGTTGCTGTTGTAGGCCTCGCGCAGCGCCGGGGTATTGACCACCGCCTGCAGGTGGCCGACCTGGCCCCACGCGCGCCACAGACGCTCGGTAGCATCGTCCAGCGGGTCCACGAAAGTGGCCCAGGTCACCGGCTGTACCGTCTCGGCTGCCTTCACCGCCGCTTCGGCCTGCGCCAGCAGCGTATCGATGGCGGGGCCGACGTGTTCAGGCTGGATCGCATCGAAACGGGGCAGGCCGGAAAAATCGAGCAGGGGGTTGGCGGGGGTCACAGGCATCTCCAGGCAACGGGGCCGCAGGCGCGGCATACCCTGCACGATATGGCACTGCACTGGGCCCGTCACAAGGCCCTCCCGCCACGGGTTCGAATCAGTACAGGGTTTCCAGCGCCGCGTCCGGCAGCGCCGGCAGGCCCTGCCCGGCGAGGGCAGCGGCGATCACCGCGTCGGCCTGATCCACGTCGATACCCTGGCGGGGGTACCAGTCCGGGTTGTAGTAGCTGTGCGCATAACGCTCGCCGCTGTCGCACAGGATGGTCACGATCGAACCGCCACGACCCGCCGCGCGCATGCGCTCGGCGACATGCAGCACGCCGATGAAGTTAGTGCCGGTAGAGCCGCCGACGCGGCGCCCCAGCTGGCGGCTGACATGGCGCATCGCGGCCAGGCTCAGCGCGTCGGGCACCTTGACCATGGCATCCACGCAGGTCGGGATGAAGCTCGATTCCACCCGCGGCCGGCCGATGCCTTCCACCCGCGAGCCGCCACTGCAGGTGAGTTCGCGCCACGGTTCACCGGACAGCGCCGCGCGATACCCGTCGAAGAACACCGACACTTCCGGGTCCGCGCACAGGATGCGGGTGTCGTGGCGGCGGTAGCTCACGTAGCGGCCCAGCGTGGCGGCGGTGCCACCGGTGCCCGGGCTGCACACGATCCATTCCGGTACCGGGTGCGGCTCTTCGGCCATCTGCTTGAAGATGGACTCGGCGATGTTGTTGTTGGCGCGCCAATCGGTGGCGCGCTCGGCGTAGGTGAACTGATCCATGAAATGGCCGCCGGTTTCACGCGCCAGCCGCTCCGATTCGCAGTTCAGGTCGCAGGCACGCTCCACCAGGTGGCAGCGGCCGCCATGGAATTCGATCGCGGCGATCTTTTCCGGCGAGGTGGTGGCCGGCATCACCGCGATGAACGGCAGCCCCAGCAGGCGGGCGAAATAGGCTTCGGAGACGGCCGTAGAACCACTGGAGGCCTCGATCACCGGCCGTCCTTCGCGCAACCATCCGTTGGTCAGCGCATACAGGAACAGCGAGCGCGCCAGGCGGTGCTTGAGACTGCCTGTGGGGTGGCTGGACTCGTCCTTGAAGTACAGCTCGATGCCCGGATGCCCCGGCAGGTCCATCGGAATCAGGTGGGTGTCGGCCGAGCGGTTGAAATCGGCTTCGATCTTGCGGATGGCAGCGGCCACCCATTCACGCTGAGACATGTCGACGACGGGCCAGGAAGATGCAGCATTCTACGTCGCCTTGGCGCCGGCCCGCTAAACTGAACGGCCAGCCGCGCTGCGCGGCCCTCCACAGGATCCCCCATGCGCCTTGCCTCCCTGCAGTCCCAGCCCGGCGTGGCTGCCCAGCCGCCGGCCGAAACCACCGGTTTCGTGTTCAACCACACCATGCTGCGGGTGAAAGATGCCGCCGCCTCGCTGGACTTCTACACCCGCGTGCTCGGTTTCCGCCTGCTCGATCAGCGCGATTTTGCGGAAGCCCGGTTCAGCCTGTACTTCCTGGCGCTGCTGCCCGCCGGTACCGAGATTCCGGAAGGCGACGACGCCCGCCGCACCTGGATGGCCGGCATTCCCGGCGTGCTGGAGCTCACCCACAACCACGGCACCGAAAACCAGGACGGCGCGGTGTACCACGACGGCAACAGCGACCCGCGCGGCTTCGGCCACATCTGCGTGTCGGTGCCGGACATCCACGCCGCCTGCAAGCGCTTCGACGACCTGCAGGTGCCGTACCAGAAGCGCCTGGAAGACGGCCGCATGAAGCACCTGGCCTTCATCAAGGATCCCGACGGCTACTGGGTGGAGATCATCTCCAATACCCCGCTGGCCTGATTCAGGGTGACGGTGTGCCCGCCACGGCGGGCACACCTGTCGCGCACAATGCGGCAACCCCTCCGGTGCTATACCTGCCATTCCCTCGAACGAAGGATCCGGCATGGAAACCATGGAACTGCACCGCGGCCGTCTCATCGACCACCTGCAACTGATCGTGCGCGACCTGCCGGCCAGCCGGCGCTTCTACCAGGCGGTGTTCGACACCATCGGCATTCCCATTGCCGGCGAAGGCGATACGTACTTCTGGGCCGACGAGCTGTTCATCTCCACCGCCGACAGCGAGGCTGCCGCCGGCGAGCTGACCGGCCGCCATCACCTGGCCTTCCAGGCGCGCGACCGCGCCACCGTGGACGCCTTCCACAAGGCCGCGCTTGCCGCCGGCGGCAAGGACAACGGCGCGCCCGGCGAACGCCCCTATCACCCGGGCTACTACGCCGCGTTCGCGATCGATCCGGACGGCAACAACATCGAAGTGGTGTACCACGGGCCTGCCACCTACAGCGCGGACTCGGTAAAGGTGTCGTTCTGACCGCTCCAGGCTGAAGCCTTCAGCTTGTTTCTGACCAGTCTCACTACGTGAGATTGGTCTTCCCTACCGTTCCCGCATGGAAACCATCCGCAAGCTGGCCGTGCTGGCCGACGCCGCCAAGTACGACGCCTCCTGCGCTTCCAGCGGCGCGGGCAAGCGCGACTCGCGGGCCAGCGGCGGGATCGGCAGCGCCGACGGCCCCGGCATCTGCCACAGCTATACCCCGGACGGGCGCTGCGTGTCACTGCTGAAGATCCTGCTCACCAACTTCTGCATCTACGACTGCGCCTACTGCGTGAACCGGGTTTCCAGCAACGTGCAACGCGCACGTTTCAGCGTGGCCGAGGTGGTGGCGCTGACCATGGACTTCTACAAGCGCAACTACATCGAAGGCCTGTTCCTTTCCAGCGGCATCATCCGCAACGCCGACTACACGATGGAGCAGATGGTGGAAGTAGCGCGCCAGCTGCGCGAGGAGCACCGTTTCGGCGGCTACATCCACCTCAAGACCATCCCCGAGGCCTCGCCGGAACTGCTGGCCGCCGCCGGTCGCCATGCCGATCGCCTGTCGATCAACATCGAGCTGCCCACCGAAGACGGGTTGTCCAGCTTCGCGCCGGAGAAGTCGCTGCCGTCGATCCGCGGCGCGATGGGCGAGCTGCGCTGGCGGATCGAGGAGGCCAAGGAAGCCAAGGCCGCTGCGGCGACGACGGCCGTCACGCCGGTCACCCCGGCCCCGGCCAAGCCGGGCAAGCGCCGTGCCCGTGCGCCGAAATTTGCGCCGGCCGGCCAGAGTACGCAGATGATCGTCGGTGCGGACGGCGCCAGCGACCAGCAGATCCTCACCTCTGCGGACAACCTGTACGGCAACTACCGCATGCGCCGGGTGTACTACTCGGCGTTCAGCCCCATTCCCGACGCCAGCAGCATCCTGCCGGTGCAGGCGCCGCCGCTGGCGCGCGAGCATCGCCTATACCAGGCCGACTGGCTGCTGCGCTTCTACGGCTATGGCGTGGACGAGATCACCGACAGCACGCAGGGCGGCATGCTCGACCTGGACATCGACCCGAAGATGGCCTGGGCGATCCGTCATCCCGAAAGCTTTCCGGTGGACCTCAACCGGGATTCGAAGGAAATGCTGCTGCGCGTCCCCGGCCTGGGCGTGCGCAACGTGAAACGGGTGCTGATGGCACGCCGCCACGTGCGCCTGCGCGTGGCCGACGTGGCTCGCCTGCGCGCGCCGATGAGCAAGCTGCTGCCGTTCGTGCAGCTGGCCGACCACCACCCGCGCCGCGCGCTGGACGATCCCGCGGCGTTGCGTGCGCGGCTGGCCCCGCCGCCGCGCCAGGGCTTCCTGTTCGATGCGGTGGCCGGCTGAGATGTCGCGCTGGAGTGTGCGTGTGGATCCACCGTGGTCGCTCACCGCGTGGCGGGATGCAGCACGGCTGGCGCTGCAGCGACAGGTGATGCCCGAGCAGCTGGACTGGCTGCACGGCGAAGGCGGCGGGTTGCTGGACGCACCTTCGCTGGAGCACGCACCCGCAGTGCGCGCCGCTGCGCCGGTCGCAGCGGTGCCGAAAGCCTTCGTCGAGCTGGCCGCCACCTGCCTGTGCCATCGCGACCCGCATCGCATGTCGCTGCTGTATCGCATGCTGTGGCGCATGACGCACGGCGAGCGCGGGCTGCTCGGCAACCCCACCGATCCGGACGTACTGCGCGCGATGGCATTGGGCCAGGCAGTACGCCGCGACAGCCACAAGATGAAGGCGTTCGTGCGCTTCCGCGAAGTACCCGGGCAACAAGACGCGTTCATTGCCTGGTTCGAACCCGACCACCACATCGTGGATCGCGTGGCGCCGTTCTTCGAGCGCCGTTTCACCGGGATGCGCTGGGCGATCCTTACGCCCTATCGCAGTGTGCGTTGGGACGGGCAGGCGTTGGCGTTCGGCCCGGGCGGCAAACAGGGCGATGCACCGGTGGAGGATGCCCGCGAAGAACTGTGGCGCACCTATTACGCGAACATCTTCAATCCGGCCCGCTTGAACACGCGGATGATGCAGCAGGAAATGCCCGCGAAGTACTGGAAGCACCTGCCCGAAGCCAGCCTGCTGCCCACGCTGGTGCGCGACGCCGGCGACCGCGTGCAGGAGATGCATGACCGCGAAGCGCAGGCGCCCCAGCGTCGCATTCCCGAACGCAGCATTCCGATGCGGGGCCCTGCCACCGCCAACGGTGATTCGCTTGACGGACTGCGTGAGGCCGCGGCCGGCTGCCGGCGTTGCCCGCTCTGGGAGCCCGCCACGCAGACCGTGTTCGGCGAAGGTCCACGCGACGCGCAGGTCATGCTGGTAGGCGAGCAGCCCGGCGACAGCGAGGACCTCAGCGGCCACCCGTTCGTGGGCCCGGCCGGCCAGCTGTTGAACCAGGCGTTGCAGGAACTGGGCATCGACCGCAGCACGCTCTACCTGACCAATGCAGTGAAGCACTTCCGGTTTGAGCGGCGCGGCAAGAAGCGCATCCATTCCAAGCCGCAGGTCACCCACATCAATGCGTGCCGACCGTGGCTCATGGCGGAGATCGAACAGGTCAGTCCGAAGGTCATCGTCTGCCTGGGCGCAAGCGCCGCGCGCGCGGTGTTCGGCAGCGGCTTCAACCTCACGCGTGACCGTGGCCGCTGGCACACGTTGGATGACGGAACGAGAGGATTCGCAACCGTGCATCCATCCTGGGTACTGCGGCAGGACCCTGAAAAGCGCGACGCAGGCTACCAGCTGTTCCGGGAAGACCTGCGCAGGCTGAAGGAACCTCCCACCTCGTAGAGCCGGGCTCTGCCCGGCTGCACGGAGTGTCGGAAGCGGGGCTAGTGCGCGGCCATGTAGATGTCCTGCAATACGGCCTTCTCCAGCTCCAGTTCGCTGAGCAGGTTCTTGACGATGTCGCCCAGACTCAGGATGCCCACCAGGCGGGTGCCATCGGTGACCATCAGGTGGCGGTGGCGCGAGTAGGTCATCAGCGCCATCGCCTGCTTCAGGCTCGCGTCCGGGGAAATGCCTTCCAGGCCCGCCGAGGGCAGCGTGGAGATCACGCGGCGACCGGCCTGGGGGCCGTCGTCGGCCAGGCTGCGCACGATGTCTTTCTCGGAGATGATCCGGACCGGCACGTCGTCCCGGGTCACCACCAGCGCGGCAATCCTGTGCGCACTCATCTTGTGGGCGGCGGCGCCGATCGTGTCTTCAACGTCGATGGTGACTACAGCGTCTTTCTTGGAGTGCAGAAGCTCGCGAACGTTCATTCTTATTCCTGTTACAGACTGGTTAAAGCCACACGCCTTGCGTGGTGGGACCGATTGACGCAGCCAAGGGCTACACCTCGAGAATGGCATTACGACTAGAACCGACGCTGAATGTCGCTGTTGCCTCCGACTAAAGTTTTGCCAACGCCAGAAACTGCAAAGCAGAGCGCCTGAACGGCCCGCCTCGCCTTCTGACTTCTTAACAAAATCGTCCGGCACTCCGACCGAAATCCGACGAACGCCTCTCCAAGCTTCCGGCCTGGTCACTTTCATCGGCATCGGGCATGGCTTCAGCGGACGCAACACAGGCAGCAGTACAGCAGGACATCGCCGGTCGCGACTCGGGCGCAGGTACGCGATTCTGGACCTACCTGCTCGGCTGGCGGCCCGAGATCGGCCAAGAGACCCTGATCCTGGCCTGCAGCGTGTTCTTCGCGGCGGTCAGCAACGGTCCCTTCTGGAAAGCGGCTTACGCACTGCACCCCGGCAATCTACTGTTCGCGACGTCGTTGTCCGGCCTGCTGATCGCGGCCAACGGCCTGCTGCTGTCCCTGCTGGTGTGGCGCTGGAGCGCCAAGGCGGTCATCACTCTGCTGTTGGTGGTTACTGCCATGGCCGTGCATTACATGACCACCTACGGCGTGTTCATGGACGCGGACATGGTGCGCAACGTGCTCCAGACCGATGTGAAGGAGTCGCGGGAGCTGATGACCCCCAGCCTGCTGCTGCCACTGCTGGTGTTCGCCGCGCTGCCGGCCGTGGCGGTGTGGCGCCTGCGCATCAAACCGCGCTCCGCGCTGCGCACGCTCTGGATCCGACCGACCTTCATGGTCGCCCTGCTGGTCGTAGGCGCGGGCTGCGTGATGCTGGCCAACGCCGATGTCGCCTCCATGCTGCGCAATCATCGCGAGATCAAGTACCTGGCGACCCCGCTCAACTACATCGTCGGACTGCAGCAGAACCTGCGTTCGAGTTCACCGATCAGGAAGGCGCCCAGGACGCCGATCGCCATGGACGCCGTTCGCGTGCCTTCGGCTGCAGGCGCAAAACCGCGGTTGGTGGTCCTTGTGGTCGGCGAGACGGTCCGTGCGCAGAACTGGGGCCTCAACGGCTACGCACGCCAGACGACCCCCGACCTTGCCCGGATCGGCGTAGTGAATTTCCCTGACATGCATTCGTGCGGCACCAGCACCGAGGTGTCGGTTCCCTGCATGTTCTCGCAGCTCGGTCGCCGCCATTACGATGAGAAGCAGATCCGCTCCCAGCAGTCGCTGTTGAACGTCCTCAACACCGTGGGCATCAGTACGCTGTGGCGCGACAACCAGTCCGGCTGCAAGGGTGTCTGTGAGGGCACGCCGTTCGAGTCGGTCTCCGACGCCACCGATCCGGCGCTGTGCGCCAAGGGCCGCTGCATGGACGAGATCCTGGTGAAGGGTCTGGCGGACAAGGTGCGTACCACCCCGGGCGACAGGTTCGTCGTGCTGCACCAGCTCGGCAATCACGGTCCCAGCTACTTCCAGCGTTACCCCGACAACTTCCGCCAGTTCACGCCGCCGTGCGAAAACCCGGAACTGGGCAACTGCCCGAAAGAGCAGATCGTGAACGCGTACGACAACGCCGTTCTATACACCGACCATTTCCTGGCCAAAACGATCCATGAGCTGCAGGGCATGGACGACTACGACACGGCGATGATCTACGTGTCCGATCACGGCGAGTCGCTGGGCGAAAAGGGCCTCTACCTGCATGGCGTGCCGTATGCCATTGCACCGGCGGAACAGACGTCGGTGCCGATGGTCATGTGGTTCTCCAGCCGGTTCTCCGCCTCGCGCGGGCTGGATACCCACTGCCTGGAGCAGCGCGCGATGCAGCGCACCGACCACGACGCGCTGTTCTCCTCGATCCTGGGCCTGATGCAGGTGAAAACCAAGGCCTACGATGAGACCCAGGACGTGTTCGCCTCCTGCCTCACGCATGGCCATCCACCAGCCGCTTGGATGACGGGCGTCGCACCCGTCATCCAATGACCCGGATTACTCCACCGTAACGCTCTTCGCCAGGTTGCGCGGCTTGTCCACGTCCGTCCCGCGCGCCAGCGCGGTGTGGTACGCAAGCAACTGCACCGGAATGGTGTGCACCACCGGGCTGAGCACGCCGGCATGGCGCGGGGTGCGGATCACGTGCACGCCTTCGGATTCGACGAAGTTGCTGTCCTGGTCGGCGAACACGAACAGCTCACCGCCGCGCGCGCGCACTTCCTGCATGTTGGACTTCACCTTCTCCAGCAGGCTGTCGTTGGGTGCGATCACCACCACCGGCATGTCTTCATCCACCAACGCCAGCGGCCCGTGCTTGAGTTCGCCGGCCGGGTAGGCTTCGGCATGGATGTAGGTGATTTCCTTGAGCTTGAGCGCGCCTTCCAGCGCGATCGGGTAATGCAGGCCACGGCCCAGGAACAGCGCGCTGTTCTTGCGCGCGAAGCGCTCTGCCCAGGCCGCGATCTGCGGCTCCATGTTCAGCGCGTGCTGCACGCTGCCCGGCAGGAAGCGCAGCTGCTCCAGGTAGTCCGCTTCCTGCGCGGCGTCGATGCGGCCATGCAGCTTGCCCAGCACCACGGTCAGCTGGAACAGCGCGGCCAGCTGGGTGGTGAAGGCCTTGGTCGAGGCCACACCGATTTCCGCACCGGCACGGGTATAGCAGACCAGCTCGCTGGCGCGCGGGATCGCGCTTTCCGGCACGTTGCAGATCGACAGCGTATGCAGGTGGCCCAGCGACTTGGCGTACTTCAGCGCCTCCATCGTGTCCAGGGTTTCACCGGACTGGGAGATGGTGACGATCAGATGCTTCGGGTTGGCGTAGGCGGCGCGGTAGCGATACTCGCTGGCAATCTCGACGCTGCAGGGCAGTCCGGCGATGGCCTCGATCCAGTAGCGTGCGGTCAGGCCGGCGTAGTAGCTGGTGCCGCAGGCGATGATCTGCACGCCTTCGATGCCGGCCAGAACGCCCTCGGCGTTCTGGCCGAACAGCTCGGCCGGGAAGCCACCGGCGTCGATCGCCGCTTCGATGGTGTCGCCCAGCGCACGCGGCTGCTCGTGGATTTCCTTCTGCATGAAGTGCCGGTATGGACCCAGCTCCAGCGAGGCCAGCGAGACGTCGGACTGGTGCACGCCACGGTCCACCGGCAGGTTCTGCTCGTCATACACCTGCACGCCATCGCGACGGATGTCGGCAGTGTCGCCTTCCTCCAGGAAGATCACGTTGCGGGTGGCCGAGATCACGGCCGACACATCCGAGGCCACGAAGTTCTCGCCCTCGCCCAGGCCGACCAGCAGCGGGCAGCCCATGCGCGCGCAGACGAAGTGGTCCGGTTCAGCGCGGCTCATCACCGCCAGCGCGTAGGCGCCGGTCAGTTCCTTCACCGTGCGCTGCAACGCCGAGAGCAGGCTGTCGCCGTTCTTCAGGTTGTAATGCATGAGGTGGGCGATGACTTCGGTGTCGGTCTGCGACTCGAACACGTAGCCCAGGCCGCGCAGGCGCTCGCGCTGCTCTTCGTGGTTTTCGATGATGCCGTTGTGCACCAGCGCCACGCCGTGGCTGGTATGCGGATGGGCATTGGCTTCGGTGACACCGCCGTGGGTGGCCCAGCGTGTGTGGCCGATGCCCAGGGTGGCGTCAAAGCCTTCGGCGGCAGCAGCCTTCTCCATTTCGGCCACGCGGCCGGTGCGGCGCACCCGGCGCACGTCCGGCTGGGCCTGGGTCTGGTCCAGCACGGCGATGCCGGATGAGTCGTAGCCGCGGTATTCCAGGCGCTTGAGACCCTCGATCAGTACCGGTACCACATCGCGATCTGCGATCGCTCCCACAATCCCGCACATAGATTCAGATCCCTGCTGTCGATACGCCATTCTAGCGTGGGCGCCCCGGCCGCCTCGCCGCTGTCCGCTTAACAAAAGTGTCCGGCGCAGTGTCCGCGGACACCCGGACGCACCCGTCCCGCTCGTAAGTGGCTGTTTAACAAGGCGCAAAAGTTGGCACGCGGTGTGCTTTGTATACCGCAACTACCGCAACCCAACCGCGAACGAGCCCGATGATCCGCGACACTTCTGCTCAGGACCAGACCTTCCCCACCCACGCTGCGGCGGCGCCGTGGAAGCGCTGGGTATGGCCGGGCATCGCCGCGCTGGTGGTGCTGTTGGCCATCGGCCTCGCCGCCCGCGCCTGGCTGGGCGCCAGCCGTTCCTTCGACAGTGCCCGTGTCCGCATCGCGGAGGTCAAGAAAGGCGACCTGGTCCGCGACCTTGCCGCCGACGGCAAGGTGATCGCCGCCAACAGCCCGGTGCTGTACGCGATCTCCGCCGGTACGGTGGACCTGAAAGTGGTGGCCGGTGACGTGGTGAAGAAGGACCAGGAGCTGGCGGTGATCGACAGCCCGGAACTGCGCAGCAAGCTGGCGCAGGAACGCGCCACCCTGGCCGGCCTGGAAGCCGAAGCCAGCCGCTCACTGCTCGACGCCACCCTGGCACGGGCCAAGGCCAGCAAGGACACCGACCAGGCCAGCATCGACCGCCAGGCTGCCGAACGCGATCTGCAGCGCTACCAGCGTGGCTACGACGGCGGCGCGGTGCCGCAGATCGACCTGGCCAAGGCCAACGACACCCTGAAGAAGGCCGACATCTCCCTGGCCAATGCCCAGACCGACGCCCGCCTGCAGGGCCAGGGCGCCGACCTGGACGCACGCAACAAGCGCCTGCTGGCCGACCGCCAGCGCGCGGTGGTGGATGAAGTCCAGCGCCAGGTAGACGCGCTGACCCTGCGTGCGCCGTTCGACGGCCAGGTCGGCCAGGTCCAGGCCACCCAGCACACCCAGGTGGCGGCCAACGCGCCGATCCTGGGCGTGGTCGACCTGTCGCGCTTCGAGATCGAGATCAAGGTACCGGAAAGCTTCGCCCGCGACCTGTCGCTGGGCATCCCGGCGCAGCTCACCAGCGGCAGCGGCCAGCCGTTCGCGGGCGAGATCAGCGCGGTGTCGCCCGAAGTGGTGGCCGGCGAAGTAAACGCCCGCATCCGCTTCACCGACAAGCAGCCGCAGGGCCTGCGCCAGAGCCAGCGCATGCAGGCCCGGGTCGTGCTCGATACCCGTCGCAACGTGATCAAGGTCGAACGCGGCCCGTTCGTGGAACAGGGCAACGGCCAGGCCTATGTCATGGATGGCGGCACCGCGGTGCGCCGTCCGGTGCAGCTGGGCGTGAGCAGCCTGGGCGAAGTGGAAATCCTCTCTGGCCTGCAACCCGGCGATCGGGTCGTGGTCTCCGGCAGCGATCTGTTCGGCGATGCCGAACGCGTGTCCATCAACTGATCCACCCTACCCATACAAGGAATACAGCCATGCTTGAGATGCGCTCGGTCGCCAAGGTGTTCCGCACCGAACAGGTGGAAACCCATGCCCTGCGGTCGCTGGACCTGCACGTTCGCGAAGGGGAGTTCGTCGCCGTCACCGGTCCATCCGGTTCGGGCAAGACCACCTTCCTGAACATTGCCGGCCTGCTGGAAACCTTCACCAGCGGCACCTACCTGCTCGACGGGCAGGACGTGAGCAAGCTCGGCGACGATGCCCGCAGCCGGCTGCGCAACCAGAAGATCGGCTTCATCTTCCAGGGCTTCAACCTGATTTCCGACCTGAACCTGTTCGACAACGTGGACGTGCCGCTGCGCTATCGCGGCATGTCCGCCGCCGAACGCAAGCAGCGCATCGAACATGCGCTGCAGCAGGTGGGCCTGGGCTCGCGCATGAAGCATTACCCGTCCGAGCTCTCCGGCGGCCAGCAGCAGCGCGCGGCCATCGCGCGCGCGCTGGCCGGCAGCCCGCGCCTGCTGCTGGCCGACGAACCGACCGGCAACCTGGACACCCAGATGGCACGCGGGGTGATGGAACTGCTGGAGGAAATCAACGCCGCCGGCACCACCATCGTCATGGTCACCCATGACCCGGAACTGGCCGCGCGTGCCCAGCGCAACGTGCACATCGTCGACGGCCAGGCCACCGACCTGGTGCGCGAACCGGTGCTGGCCACCCCGCGCGTTGCCGTTGCCACCGTCAACGACTGAGGCCACCACCATGCTCGCCTACTACTTCCGACTGGCCCTGCGCAGCTTCCGGCGCAACAAGGTGCTCACCGCGCTGATGGTGACCGCGATCGCGCTCGGCATCGGCGCCTCGATGACCACCCTCACCGTGTTCCATGTGCTCTCCGGCGACCCCATCCCGCAGAAGAGCGACCGCCTGTTCAACGTGCAGGTCGACCCGCGCCCGATGATCGGCTACCAGCCCAGCGAGGAACCCGAAGAACAGGTGACCCGCTACGACGGCGAAACCCTGCTGCGCGAAAAGAAGGCCAAGCACCAGGTGCTGATGACCGGCGGTGGCGTCACCGTGGAGCCGGACACCAGCACGCTGCGCCCTTTCGACACCGACGCGCGTTACACCTCCAGCGATTTCTTCGCCATGTTCGACACGCCGTTCCAGTTTGGCCAGGGCTGGAAAGTCGACCAGGATGAGGGCCGTGGCCGGGTGGCGGTGATCTCGAAAGCGCTGAACGACAAGCTGTTCAATGGCCAGAACAGCGTGGGTCGTCCGCTGCGCATGGACGGACACACCTTCAACATCGTCGGCGTGCTCGAGGAGTGGAACCCCAACCCGCACTTCTACGACCTGGAAACCGGCCGCTACGGCGACAGCGAAGACATCTTCGTCCCGGTCTCCACCGCGCTGGACCTCAAGTTCGGCCGCAACGGCAACATGAACTGCTGGGACAACGCCAACGGCGAAGAAACCGCGCTCAACGCGCCGTGCACGTGGATGCAGTACTGGGTGGAACTGGCCTCGCCGTCCGACGCCGCCGACTACCGCGCGTACCTGGAAAACTACTCGGCTCAACAGAAGGCGGCCGGTCGTTTCCAGCGCCCCTCCAACGTACGCCTGCGCAACGTGATGGACTGGCTGGACTTCAAGCAGGTGGTGCCCAGCGACGTGCGCCTGCAGTTGTGGCTGGCCCTGGGCTTCCTGGCGGTGTGCCTGATCAACACGGTGGGCCTGCTGCTGGCCAAGTTCCTGCGCCGCAGCGGCGAGATCGGCGTGCGCCGCGCACTGGGCGCCAGCCGTGGGCAGATCTTCCTGCAGTCGCTGGTGGAGGCCGGCACGGTCGGCCTGGCCGGTGGCGTACTCGGACTGGGACTGGCGATGCTGGGCCTGTATGCGGTGCGCCAGCAGCCGGTGGACTACGCCAAGCTCGCCACCCTGGACGGCAGGATGCTGCTGCTCACCTTCGGCCTGACCCTGGCCGCCAGCCTGCTGGCCGGTTTCCTGCCGGCGCTGCGCGCCATGCAGGTCACCCCCGCCATCCAACTCAAATCGCAGTAAGGATCCGGAGCACATCATGGATATCCGACCCATCCTGACCACGCTGCGCCGGCACAAGACCGCCGCCGCCCTCATCGTGCTGGAAATCGCGCTGACCTGCGCGATCGTCTGCAACGCGCTGTTCCTGATCGGGCAGCGCCTGGAGAAGATCAACCAGCCCAGCGGCATTGCCGAACAGGAACTGCTGGAAGTGCGCCTGGGCGGCATCGGCACCCAGGTCAACGCCACCGCCCGCACCCGCGAAGACCTGGCCGCGCTGCGTGCCATTCCCGGGGTGAAGAACGCGGTGGCGATCAACCAGCTGCCGTTCCGCCGCAACTCCTGGAACACCAGCCTGTCGCTGATCCCCGACCAGGAGCGCCCGAACTTCAACGCCGCGCAGTTCTTCGCCAGCGAGGGCACGCTCGATACGATGGGCCTGCAGCTGATCGCCGGCCGCGACTTCGAAGGCGACGAGTTCGCCAACCTGGAAGACGTGGAGAAGGACGCCACCATCGAACAGCGGGGCTCGGCAGTGATCCTGAGCAGCAAGGCCGCGACCAAGCTGTTCCCGGACGGCCAGGCCGTGGGCAAGACCATCTACAGCGGCCGCATGCCGCTGCGCATCGTCGGCGTAGTGAAGGAACTGGCGCGCCCGGTGACGGTCGAGTCCGACACCGGCTACTCGATGATCCTGCCGGTACGGGTCAACTACGATATGGGCCTGTACCTGATCCGGGTCACCGACCCCGGCCGCCGTCAGGAAGTGCTGGCCGCTGCGGTCTCCGCGCTGGAAAAGGTGGACACCAACCGGATGATCCGCGGCAAGCTCACCTATGAAGAGCAGCGCGCCAAGTACTTCCAGAACGACCGCGCGATGGTCGGCCTGCTGATCACCGTGTGCGTGGCGCTGCTGGTGGTCACCGCGCTGGGCATCGTCGGCCTGGCCAGCTTCTGGGTGCAGCAGCGTACCAAGCAGATCGGCATCCGCCGTGCGCTGGGCGCCACCCGCGGCCAGATCCTGCGCTACTTCCAGACCGAGAACTTCCTGCTGGCCACGGTCGGCATCGTGCTCGGCATGCTGCTGGCGTACTCGATCAACCTGTGGCTGATGAGCGCCTACGAGCTGCCGCGCATGCCGATCGCCTACCTGCCCATCGGCGCGGTCCTGCTGTGGCTGCTGGGCCAGGTCGCGGTGTTCGGGCCCGCCCACCGCGCAGCGGCGGTGCCGCCTGCCGTCGCCACCCGGAGCGCCTGACATGGGCGCTCCCCTCCTCCGCGCCGCCCTGCTCGGGCTGGCAATGCTCTCGACCAGCGCCTGCGCTGAAAGCAGCCGCAGCGAATCCTCGCGCATGGACTGGCGCCAGGATGGCGCACGGCTCACCGTGGAGTCCGCACAGGGCGTGGTCACCATCGTGGCGGCGTCGCCGGCCGAGCGCTTCGGCGTGCAGGCGCGCGACCAGGTCCTGCGCGTGGACGGTGTTCCGGTGCAACGCGTGGACGATCTGACCACCGCGCTCAGCAGCAGCGACAAGGCCACGGTGCCGGTTACCGTGCGCCGGTCCGGACGGGTCGAAGTGGTCAGCGTGCCCACAGCCGCATGGCGCGCCGTGCAGCCGCCGCCGCCGCCCGCGCCCCCTGCCCCACCGACACCCCCGTCGCGGCCGTAAAGTCCGGATCCGGCCCCACCTGCCGGTGGGGCCGGCGCTCGGTTACTCTCTGCCTACTTTCCGGTCTTCTGCTGCCGCATGCCTTCGATCCTGATCATTGACGACAACGCCAGCGTGGCCACGGCACTGGAGGTGCTGTTCTCGCTGCACGACATCGAGGCGCTGCACGCACTGTCGCCCGAAGCCGGGCTCGCGGTCCTGGAACAACAGCCGATCGACCTGGTGATCCAGGACATGAACTTCACCGAGGACACCACCTCCGGCGAAGAAGGCGAAGCGCTGTTCCAGCAGATTCGCGCGCGCCACCCCGACCTGCCGGTGATCCTGCTGACCGCATGGACCCACCTGAGCAGCGCGGTGGACCTGGTCAAGGCCGGTGCCGCCGACTACCTGGCCAAGCCCTGGGATGACCGCAAGCTGCTGACCACGGTCAACAACCTGCTGGAGCTCTCGGAAACCCGGCGCGAACTGGATCGCCGTCGCGCCCGCGAACAACGCGACCGGACCGCGCTGGAAACCCGTTACGACCTGCGGGGTGCGGTAGTCGCCGACCCGGCCAGCGAACGCGTGGTCAACCTGGCCTGCCAAGTCGCACGCTCGGAACTGCCGGTGCTGATCACGGGTCCGAACGGTGCCGGCAAGGAAAAGATCGCCGAGATCATCCAGGCCAATTCACTGGTGGCCAAGGGTCCGTTCGTAGCGCTGAACTGTGGGGCCATTCCCGCTGAACTGATCGAGGCCGAGCTGTTCGGCAGCGAAGCCGGCGCCTACACCGGGGCCAACAAGGCGCGCGAAGGCAAGTTCGAAGCGGCTGACGGCGGCACCCTGTTCCTGGACGAGATCGGCAACCTGTCGCTCGGCGGCCAGATGAAACTGTTGCGCGTGCTGGAAACCGGCCGCTTCGAGCGGCTGGGCTCCAACCGCGAACGCCAGGTCAAGGTCCGCGTGATCAGCGCCACCAACGCCGACCTGCCGGCGATGATCCGCGATGGCCAGTTCCGCGAAGACCTCTACTACCGTCTCAACACCGTGGAGCTGGCGCTGCCGCCGCTGGCCGAGCGGCCGGGCGACATACTGCCGCTGGCCGAACGATTCCTGGGCGATGGCAAGCCGCTGTCCAGCGCTGCCGCCAGTGCGCTGCAGCGCCACGCGTGGCCGGGCAACGTGCGCGAGCTGCGCAACGTGATCCAGCGCGCCGGGCTGCTCGCACAGGGCGCGCGCATCGAGATTGCCGACCTCAACCTGCCGCGTGCGGCCCCTGCTCCGCGCGCTACGACGCCGGGCGCCGACCCGGACCGCAGCCGCATCGAGTCGGCGCTGTCGCACAGCCACGGGATCATCGCGCAGGCGGCTGCTGAACTCGGTCTCAGCCGACAGGCGCTGTATCGGCGCATGGACCGCTACGGCATCCCCCGCGAATGAAGCGCACCTCGTTTACCTTCCGCCTGTTCCTGCGCCTGCTGCCGGTGCTGGCGCTGGCTGCAGCCGGGCCGTGGCTGCTGGCCTACTGGATGGACCGGGGCTGGGCGGTAGCGTTGGTTTCAACCCTCATCCTGCTCGCACTGATGTGGTGGACGCTGCGCCGCGCCACCGCGCCGGTGCGTTCGTTGCTGCGTGCGCTGTCCGGCACCACCAGCACCTACCGCGACGGCGAATACAACTTCAGCGTGTACTGGCCCGGCAACGACGAACTCGGCGACCTGGTGCAGGCGCACCGTGAGCTCGGCGACGTCCTGCGCGAACAGCGCCAGGGCCTGGTCCAGCGCGAGCTGCTGCTGGACACCATGGTGCAGAACACCCCGGTGTCGATGCTGCTGCTGACCAACGGCGGCGACGGCGTGCAGCGCGTGGTGTTCTCCAACCTCGCCGCGCGCAAGCTGCTGCACAACGGCTGGAAGCTGGAAGGCCAGGCCATGCAGAACGTGCTGGAGACCATGCCGGTGGAACTGCGCGATGCGATCGAACGCGGTGGCGACAGCCTGTTCGCGGTGCGCGGGCCGGGCGACGAAGCCGAGGATGGCGATGAAGACGACGAGCAGGTCTACCACCTGTCGCGGCGCAACTTCCATCTCAACGGTCGCCCGCACGACCTGTTGCTGATCCGCCTGCTCACCGCCGAGCTGCGCCGCCAGGAAGTGCAGACCTGGAAGAAGGTCATCCGGGTGATCAGCCATGAGCTCAACAATTCGCTGGCACCGATCGCGTCGCTGGCGCACTCCGGCGGCGAGCTGGTCCGGCGCGGCAAGACCGAACGCCTGGAAGAGGTGTTTGGCACCATCGAAGAGCGCTCGCGGCACCTGGAAGGCTTCATCCGCGGTTATGCGCGCTTTGCCAAGTTGCCGCAGCCGCAACTGCAGAACGTGCAGTGGAAGCAGTTCCTGGGCGGGCTGCAGCTGCAGATTCCGTTCCGCATGGCCGAGATTCCCGACGACCTGCAGGGCCGCGTGGATATCGCCCAGCTTGGCCAGGCGTTGCTCAACCTGCTCAAGAACGCGCATGAGGCGTGCTCGGAAGCCGAGCCGCCGAACGACGACGTGGAACTGCGCCTGACCCGCCTTCCGCAGTGGCTGCGCATTGAAGTGCTGGACCGCGGCAAGGGCATGAACGAAGCGGTGCTGCAGAACGCGCTGATGCCGTTCTATTCGACCAAGCGCAACGGCACCGGGCTGGGCCTGGCGCTCACCCGCGAAATCGTGGAAGCGCACGGTGGCCGGGTGTCGCTGCAGAACCGCCGCGAAGGCGGCCTGTGCGTGGCGATTTTCCTGCCGGCCTGATTGCTTATTTTTTTACCGGGCGGTGCCAGCCTTCGATGGTCTGCTGGCGTGCACGCGCCACGGTCAATTCGCCCGGGGGCGCGTTGCGGGTAATCACCGAACCGGCGGCGATGGTCGCCCGCTCGCCAATCGTCACCGGCGCTACCAGCGAGCTGTTCGACCCGATGAACGCGTTGTCGCCGATGGTGGTCTGCGACTTGTTCACACCATCGTAATTGCAGGTGATGGTGCCCGCGCCGATGTTGACCTTGCTGCCGATCACCGCGTCGCCCAGGTAGGTGAGGTGGTTGGCCTTGCTGCCGACGCCCAGGTGGACCTTCTTGGTTTCCACGAAGTTGCCCACGTGCGAACCGTCGGCCAGCACCGTGCCCGGGCGCAGGCGCGCGAACGGGCCGATATCGGCAGCGCCTTCGCTGACCACGCCTTCCAGGTCGCAATGCGGCTTGACCACCGTACCGGCGGCCAGCTTCACGTCCTTGAGGCGGGTGAACGGCCCGATGCTGACGCCGTCGCCAAGTTCGACGGTACCTTCCAGGATCACACTGACGTCGATCTGCACATCGCGCCCGACGGTGACCGTGCCACGGATGTCCACCCGCGCCGGGTCGATCACGCGCGCGCCCTGCGCGCACAGGGCACGCACCTCGCGCAGCTGCCAGGCCCGCTCCAGCTGGGACAGCTGCCACGGATCGTTGGCGCCTTCAGCTTCCTGCGCGTCGGCCACGAAGGCCATGTCGGCCGGGGTGTAATCAGCGGCGGCCGAGGCGAACACGTCGGTGAGGTAATACTCGCCCTGCGCATTGCTGTTGGACAGCTGCGACAGCCAGGTGCGCAGCGCGGTGGCATCGGCGGTAATGATGCCGGTGTTGATGGTGCGGATCGCCAGCTGCTCTTCGTTGGCGTCCTTCTGTTCCACGATCGCACCCACCTTGCCCTCGGCATTGCGCACGATGCGGCCATAGCCGGTGGGATTGGCCATGTCCGCGACCAGTACCGCCAGCCGGCCCGGCTGCGACAGCAGGTGCTGCAGGGTATCGAGCCGGATCAGCGGCACATCGCCGTACAGCACCAGCACCTTGGCCGCATCGGGCACCTGCGGCATGGCCTGCTGCACGGCATGGCCGGTGCCCAACTGCTCACGCTGCTCGGCCCACTGCAGGTCCGGCTGGTCGGCGAAAGCGGCGCGCACCGCTTCGCCGCCGTGGCCGTACACCACGTGGATGGCGTCGGGCTGCAGCTGCCGCGCGGTCTCGATCACATGTGCCAGCATCGGGCGGCCGGCGATCGGCTGCAGCACCTTGGGCAGGTCGGACTTCATGCGCTTGCCAGCGCCAGCGGCGAGGATGATGACGTGCAGGGCTTGGGTCATGGGATCAGGCGTGTACGCGGAGACATGGGAATGATTCTATGCCGGAAACAACAACGCCGGCATCAGCCGGCGTTGAGGTGTGCAGCGTTGGCAGGAACTCAGTGCTTGAGGGTCTTGCGCAGGCGCTCCAGCGCCTGCAGCTGGACCACGGCTTCAGCCAGCTTCTGCTGGGCCTCGGCCACTTCCATCGCTTCGCCACGATTGGCCAGGATGCGCTCGGCTTCTTCCTTGGCCTTGCGGACCGAGGCTTCGTCGATGTCCTGCGCGCGGATCGCGGTGTCGGCCAGCACGGTCACGACCTGCGGCTGCACCTCGAGGATGCCGCCGGAAATGGCGAAATCCAGCTGCTCGCCATTCGGAGTGGTGACCACTACCTTGCCCGGCTTGAGCCGGGTGATCAGCGGGGCGTGCTTGGGCGCGATGCCCAGTTCGCCGAGCTCACCCGTAGCCACGACCAGAGTCGCTTCACCACGGAAGATTTCCTGCTCGGCGCTGACGATGTCGCAACGGATGGTGCTCATGATCAGGCCTTCTCAGCCATCTTCTTGGCCTTTTCGACCGCTTCTTCGATGCTGCCGACCATGTAGAACGCCTGCTCCGGCAGGTGGTCGTATTCGCCGTCGACGATGGCCTTGAAGCCGCGGATGGTGTCCTTCAGCGACACGTACTTGCCCGGCGAGCCGGTGAACACTTCGGCCACGTGGAACGGCTGGCTGAAGAAGCGCTCGATCTTAC
>NZ_CAUQLJ010000007.1:0-210416 GCF_963519125.1 uncultured Stenotrophomonas sp.
ACCGCCAGAACCAGGCGCTGAGCCTGATGGAGCGGATGGCGGTCAAGCGCCTGGGCTCGAAGCAGCACTTCATCCGTACGCTGGAGAAGCAGGGCCTGCTGGATCGCCAGATCGAGTACCTGCCTTCGGACGCGGAAATGTCGGCGCGCAAGGCACGTGGCCAGGGCCTGACCCGTCCGGAGCTGTCGGTGCTGCTGTCCTATTCCAAGCTGGTGGCATTCGCGCAGCTGCTGGATTCGGACATTCCGGAAGATCCGTACCTGTCGAAGGAGCTGCAGCGTTACTTCCCGACGCCGCTGCAGAAGAAGTATGCGGATGCGATGGAGCGTCACCGCCTGAAGCGCGAGATAATCGCTACGGCGGTGACCAACCAGACCATCAACCGGATGGGCGCGACGTTCCTGATGCGCATGCAGGAAGACACGGGCCGCACCATTGCAGAGGTGGCGAAGGCGTACACGATCAGCCGTGAAACGCTGGACGCGCGTGCGTTGTGGGCGCAGATCGATGCGCTGGACGGGACGCTGCCGGAGTCGGTGCAGATCGATGCGCTGGAAGTGATCTGGAAGTTGCAGCGTGCGTTCGTGCGCTGGCTGCTGTTCCGCCCCGGTACGATGCCGGGCATCACGGAGGCGGTGAACCGCTACCAGGCGCCGTTCAACGACATCCGCGAGGCGTCGGGCGTGCTGCCGGACTCGCAGCGCCCGGCCTACGAGGCGAGCGTGCAGGAGTGGAAGGACAAGGGCCTGCCGCCGGCGCTGGCACAGCAGCTGTCGGAACTGCAGTTCCTG
Source organism: uncultured Stenotrophomonas sp. (assembly GCF_963519125.1). Lineage (GTDB taxonomy): Bacteria > Pseudomonadota > Gammaproteobacteria > Xanthomonadales > Xanthomonadaceae > Stenotrophomonas. Next base: position 792 of record NZ_CAUQLJ010000007.1, read on the forward strand.
GAACCGGCGTTCGACATCATCGAGCTGGCGCGTACGCGCAAGCTGAAGCCGGTGGACGTGTCGAAGGTCCACTTCCGCCTGGGCGATGCGTTGCAGCTGCCGTGGTTGTTCGAGCAGATCGATGCGCTGGAGGTCAACGGCCGTTGGCACGCGGTGGCCCGTGGCGTGCTGCGCGACGAGCTGGCGGCGCATCACCGCAACCTGGCGGCGCAGGTGCTGTCGATGAAGGGCAGCAGTGCGGAAGCGAAGGTCGCGGCCTGGCTGGCACGTGACGACAGCAGCCTGCGCTTCACGCTGTCGATGCTGCAGGAACTGGCCGAGCAGAAGACCCTGGACTACCCGACCGTCTCGGTCGCGGTCCAGCGCCTGGGCCAGCTGGCTGCCCACGGCGCGTAAGCGCTTCGGGTAGTGCTCTGAATGAAAGGCCCCGCTTCGGCGGGGCCTTTTTTTTGGCTGCGACGTGGTCGCACACCCACGTAGAGCCGGGCTCTGCCCGGCTGCGGTTGGATTCGTGCGAACAACCCTCGGCCGGGACATTCCCTGTGTGGGGCCGGCGGGTGGGGGGTACGGGACACGCCTTAAATCTCCCGTTAGGCTCGGGCGGCACATCCATGTGCCTTCACGGTCCCGTACCCCCCACCCGCCGACCCCTCGACAGCGCGTCGGTGGCCACGGGAAACGCGGATGCCGGCCGTTGGCCGCCCCGGCACGGATGAACTGAAACGCTGCCGTTCGCGACCAGGCAAGCACCTGCAATCTCCCACCCCGGTTATGCTTCAACCAGCAACCCCCTCCGGACCCCTACATGAGCGATTCCCCCCGCATCGCCTTCCTGGCCAGCAACACCGAAGCGGCGCAGCTCGCCCGCGCGGCGATGGTGGCGCGTTATGGCGACCATGCGCCGGAAGAGGCTGACGTGCTGTGCCCGCTGGGCGGCGATGGCTTCATGCTGCAGACCCTGCATCGGCATGGTGCGCTGGGGCGGCCGGTGTTCGGCATGAAGCTGGGTACGGTGGGGTTCCTGATGAACCAGTACCGCGAGGACGATGGCGAACTGCCGGCCCGGCTGGCCGTGGCCGAACCGGCCAACCTGCGGCCGCTGGAGATGCTGGCGCTGACCGAGTCGGGTACCACCACCGGCTCGCTTGCGTACAACGACGTGTCGCTGCTGCGCCAGACCCGGCAGGCGGCGCATATCGGGGTCGACCTCAATGGACAGGAGCGCGTGGCCGAGCTGATCGGGGACGGGGTGCTGGTGGCCACGCCGGCGGGGAGCACTGCGTACAATTACTCGGCGCACGGCCCGATCCTCCCGCTGGGCTCGCATACCATCGCGCTGACGCCGTTGGCGCCGTACCGGCCGCGGCGCTGGCGCGGTGCGATCCTGAAGGCCGACACCGAAGTGCGTTTCCGCGTGCTCGATCCCTACAAGCGCCCGGTCAGCGTGACCGCCGATTCGCATGAAACCCGCGACGTGGTCGAGGTGACCATCCGCGAGTCGCGCGAGCGCCGGGTGACCCTGCTGTTCGATCCGGAACACAACCTGGAAGACCGGATCCTCAGCGAACAGTTCATGTTTTGAAGGACCTTTGACCGCCATGGGCGACAACACTCCCCGCTTGCTGACCGTTGCCGTGACCTCGCGTGCGCTGTTCGACCTTGAAGAAGGCCATGCGCTGTTCGAGGCCGAAGGCGTGGACGCCTACGCCGAGTACCAGCGCACGCATGAAGACGACATCCTGCGCCCCGGCGTGGCCTTCCCGGTGGTGCGCAAGCTGCTGGCGCTGAACCAGGGCGAGTCGCCGGAGTCGCCGCGCGTGGAGGTCATCCTGCTGTCGCGCAATTCGGCCGACACCGGGCTGCGCATCTTCAATTCGATCCAGCATTACGACCTGGGCATCATCCGGGCTACGTTCACCGCCGGCGAGCCGACCTGGCCGTACGTGAAGCCGTTCGGGACCGACCTGTTCCTGTCGGCCAACCCCGAATCGGTGCGGCGTGCGCTGCGCCACGGCATCGCGGCCGCGACCATCCTGCCCAAGCCCTACGATGAAACGCTGGCCGCGGCCGAGCCGCTGGACATGAGCCAGCCGCTGGGCCAGCTGCGCATCGCCTTTGATGGCGACGCGGTGATCTTCGGCGATGAGAGCGAGCGCATTTCGCGCGAGCAGGGGGTGGAGGCGTTCGGGCGGCATGAACGCGAGAACGCGCGCGAGCCACTGAGCGGCGGACCGTTCCGCAACTTCCTGTCGGCGCTGCACACCCTGCAGGCGGAATTCCCGGCCGGCGAGGCCGCGCCGATCCGTACCGCGCTGGTCACCGCGCGCTCGGCGCCGGCGCATGAGCGGGTCATCCGCACCCTGCGCGAATGGGGCGTGCGCCTGGATGAAGCGCTGTTCCTGGGCGGCCGCCACAAGGGGCCGTTCCTGGAAGCCTTCGGCGCGGACATCTTCTTCGACGATTCGCAGCACAACATCGACAGCGCCCGGCAGCACCTCAATGTGGCGGCCGGCCACGTCCCGCACGGCGTCGCCAACGAAACACGGTGATGCCCGATTACAGGGGCAACCGGATATCCACCAGTTTCCAGGTCAGCCCCTGCCGCTGCAGCACGAACACCACCGGACCCTGCGCGGTCTGGGTGGTCGCGGTGAACCGCGACAGCGACTCGAACCGATGCGTGGCGCCCTCCAGCGGCCGGGCCGCCTTCGGCGCGGCATAGGCGTCGCTGGTCTCCAGGTCGTTGCTGGCCCGCTTCCACAGGGTGTGGCCTTCGAGCAGCGCGCCGATCCCGGTCGGGGTCACCATCGCATCCACGGCCGTCCCACCCAGGCGCTGCCCGGCGGTCAGCAGCAGCGCGCCCACCAGGTTCGACTGCACGTCCGGCCCGGCCCGGCGCACCACGTAGTCCTCCAGCTGTGCACGCAGGTTGGCGCGCAGCATCGGGAAGTCCACATAGCGGTCCAGCCTGTCGGTATCCCGCTGCTCGATGGCCTGCGACAGGCCGCGAATGGTCAGGTAGGGCCCAGCCGCGACGAAGCCGGCCAGCAGGACCGCGAGAACGACCAGGATCCAGATCAGCTTCTTCATAAGGTCAAGCTTGCCCCAGCATTCGTAAAGGCGGGGTAGAGCGACGCCCCGCGTCGCTGCACCGTATCAACGTTCGATCAAACGATCAAAACTCCAGATCCAGCGCCGCACACAGGTAATCCACGAACGGGCCCAGCGTCACCAGGTCCTTGGCCAGGGTCTGGCGCAGCTTCGGCCCGGTCATGGTGGCGTCGTCCAGCGAGCGCCAGAACACCCAGTTGCGGTGCTTGAGGTCGTCGATGAACTCGAAGTCCGGCTCGAACCCACGCGGGGCCCGCACCAGCTTCTCGCTTTCCTCGAAATCGAACTTCTTCCGCAGCGCCGGCGCGTGCGCGGCCGCCTTCTAGGCACCCGGGTTGTCCACGATGAAGTGGCGGACCTTGCGCTGGGTGGCTGGCTCGGGATGCCACAGCCCCGCGCCGACGAAACTTTCGCCCGGCTGCAGGTGGATATAGAACGAGGGCGCCGGCACCTGCTTGCGCCGCTCATGGAACAGCCGCGCCCCCTGCCAGGTCTTGTACGGCGACTTGTCGTTGGAAAAGCGCGCGTCGCGGTAGATCCGGAACAGCGAGCCGCCCACGCCACGCGGGTCGGAACGGAAGTGGTCGCTCACCGTTGCCAGGTCGGGCTGCAGGTCGCTGATCAGGCGCAGGAACGGCTGCCGCACGTGTTCCTCGTACTTGTCCTTGTGCGCGTTGAACCAGGTCTTGTCGTTGTTGCGTGCCAGGCCCCGCAGGAACGTGAAGCTGGCAGGGGTGAAGTAGGTACTCACAGGCTCTGCTCCAGGTGGTTGCCCCAGTCGCGCAGGTGCTGCAACAGGGCCAGTTTGTCGGGCACGTCGGCATGCTCGGCCGCCAGCGTGTCCAGCTGCGCGCGGAACTCCGCCAGGGTCTGCTCGCCCAGCGCGGCATCGCCGAGCAGGCGCTGCCGGCGGTAGTCGTTCCAGCGGCTGCGTTCGTCCGCATCCAGCGTCTGCGGGTGGTTGCGCGCGCGGTAACGGAACAGCAGTTCCGGCATGCGCGGGTCTTTCAGGCGCTCGGCGAAACCGGCCAGCTCGGCCGGGGGGCTGGTGCGCAGGCGGGTCATCAAGGCCTTGTCGCCGTCGGCCAGGAAGCCGTCGTACAGCGACGCATCCACGTCGCTCACCGTGGCGGTGCGCTCGCCCGCATAGACCTGGCGCACCTTTTCGACCAGCGCCGGGCCGGCCGCGCGCACGCGGGCGACGTTGGCCTCCACCAATGCCACGTCGATCCCCAGCCGGGCGTGATCGGCCGGGCGCAGATGGTTCCAGGCGACCAGCGCCGGCACCTTGTTGAGGTGCACTTCCTTGAGCGGTACGCGCTGCTCGCCTTCGGCCAGGTCGGCCGCGCGGGTGTACAGGCGCGCGGCCAGGGCTTCGGCCGGGAGCGCCAGCAGCCCGTCGAGGTCGCCCTCCAGGTCCAGCGCGATCACCCGGTTGTTGATGTAGGGGTGCCGCGCGATCGGCAGCACCGGGGCGGCGCACATGCGCTGGGCCGGGTAGCGCATCGAGATGTGCAGTACCGGCTGCAGGGCGTCCACCTCGAGCAGGCTGCCGACGAAACGCTTGTCGCGCAGCTTCAGTGCGTAATCCCACAGTCGTGGCTGGGCCTGTTTGAACAGGCGCGCCATGCCGATGGTGGCATGCACGTCCGACAGCGCCTCATGCGCGTCGCCGACGCGCACGTTGTTGGCCAGTGCCAGATGTTCCAGCTTGAACGAGGTGGCGCCGTCTTCGCGCTGCGGCCAGGCAATGCCGTCAGGACGCAGCGCATGCACCAGGCGCAGCATGTCCAGCAGGTCCCAGCGCGAATTGCCGTTGCGCCACTCGCGCTCGTACGGGTCGAAGAAGTTGCGGAACAATCCGTGGCGGACGAACTCGTCGTCGAAGCGCAGCGTGTTGTAGCCCAGCGTGCAGGTGCCGGGGCGTGCCATCAGGTCGTTGATGCGCGCGAATGCCTCGGCCTCGCTGACGCCTTCGGCCAGGGCATGCTGCGGGGTGATGCCGGTGATCAGCGTTGCCACCGGCGATGGCAGCAGGTCGTCGGCCGGCTTCACGTAGAAGCTGACCGGTTCGTCGATCGGGTTGAGATCGGCATCGGTGCGGATCGCCGCGAACTGCGCGATGCGGGTGCGGCGCGGGTCCTGGCCGAAGGTTTCGAGGTCGTAGAACAGGTAGCTGTCGGCCATCAGTGCGCGCCCTCCAGCACCGGCAGCTGCGCGTGCACGACACGTTCCAATGCCGCCCAGTCGATGTGCTCCAGCGTTTCGTGACCGCTGGTGGCGTCCTGCAGGATTTTCCGCTGCAGTTCGGTACGCTCCAGCGCCACCGCATACGGCGTGTGCAGGAAAGTGACCATGGTGTAGTGCGGCACGAACCGGGTCGGCCAGCGTGCCTGCAGCGCCTGTTCCAGCTCGCGCTGCAGCAGGAATGCGGGGTCGGCGACGCGGTCACGCATTTCGAGGTAGTTTTCCAGCGCCATCTGCTGGATCGCTTCGGCATTCGGCTTGCGCTCGGCTTCGAACGCGGCGAACGCGGCGGCCAGCGAGTCCTGTTCCTGCAGGTGGCGGGCCAGCGCCACGCAGTCTTCGAACGCGCAGTTCATGCCCTGGCCGTGGAACGGCACCATCGCGTGCGCCGCATCGCCCAGCAGCACCGCGCGGCCCTGCAGGTGCCACTGACGCAGGTGCAGGGTGCCGAGCAGGCCCGGGGGGTGCTCTTCCCAGTCGCGGCGCAGGTTCGGGATCAGCGCCAGCGCATCCGGGAAATCGCGCGCGAACAGGGCTTCGGCTTCGGCACCGCTGTTGGTGGTGGCGAAGCTCGGAGTGCCTTCGTTGGGCAGGAACAGGGTGACGGTGAAGGTGCCCTCGTCATTGGGCAGCGCAATGCACATGTAGTTGCCGCGCGGCCAGATGTGCAGCGCGTTGGCTTCGATGCGGAACCCGCCGTCCTCGGTGGGCGGGATCTCCAGCTCCTTGTAGGAGTGGTCAAGGAACTCGATGCGCTCGTCCAGCGGATGTTTGCGGTTCATCGCCGCGCGCAGCGCCGAGCCGGCGCCGTCGGCGCCGATCAGGGTGTCGAAGCGGATGTCGTGCGGGTGGTCGTTGCGGTCGTCGATGAAGCGCGCGTAGCCGGCATCGAAGTCCACCGTATGCAGGCGGCGGTGGAAGTGCACCTGCGCGCCGGCGTCTTCGGCCAGCTGCAGCAGGGTGGTGTTGAGGTCCTTGCGGTGGATCGACCAGATCACTTCGCTGTCGTCGCGGCCATAACGCTGCAGCTGCGGCTCACCCTGGCGGGGATGGACCATGCGCCCGCGCATCATCACCGCCTTGGCCATGACCGCGTCTTCGACCCCGGCCTGGCGCAGCGCGTTGCGTCCGCGCTCGGCCAGGGCCAGGTTGATCGAGCGGCCGCTCTCGTAATCGCTGATACGGGGGTCGCCGCGGCGTTCGTACAAGGTGATCCGCCAACCCTGGCGGGACAGCAGGATGGCCAGCAGGGAGCCGGCCAGGCCGGCGCCGATGATGCTCAGGGAGCGGTGTGCAGATGCGATCAAGTCAGGGTCCACGCAGGGAAGGGCAGGCTTACAGGCCCGCCCAGGATTCCACTTCTTCGACGAAGTGATGCAGGTCGAGGTAACGGTTGTACAGCGGAGTGGGCGAAATGCGGATCACGTCCGGCTCACGCCAGTCGCCCAGCACGCCCACGGTCTGCAGGTATTCGAACAGGTTGCGGCCGCGCTCGCGGCCACCGACCACGCGCAGCGAGAGCTGGCAGCCGCGGCGCTCGGGTTCGGCCGGAGTAAGCACCTCAAGCACGCCCGCCAGCCGGGCACGGACCAGCGCGTCGAGCAGGCCGGTGAGCTGCAATGACTTGGTACGCATCGCCTCGATACCGCCGGCCTTGTCGACCACGTCCAGCGCAGCGCGCAACGGCGCCAGGCCCAGCACCGGCGGGTTGCTCAGCTGCCAGCCTTCGGCACCCACCGCCGGGACGAACTGCGGTGCCATCTTGAACCGGGTGGCTTCCTCGTGCCCCCACCAGCCGGCGAACCGGGGAAGGGTGGCGTCGCGGTGGTGGCGTTCGTGCACGAAGCAGCCGGCCACCGCGCCGGGGCCACTGTTGAGGTACTTGTAGTGGCACCAGACCGCGAAGTCCGGGGCGATGTCGTGCAGCTGCAGCGGCACGTTGCCGACCGAATGGGCCAGGTCGAAGCCGACCCGTGCACCCTGCAGGCGCGCCATGCGGGTGATGGCGTCAAGGTCGAACACCTGGCCGCTGCGGTACTGCACGCCGGGCCACAGCACCAGCGCCAGGCGCGGGCCGTGTTCGGCGATGGCGCGCTCGATCGCGGCCAGCGAGATCGTGCCGTTGGGTTCATCGGGCTGCACTTCGACCAGGTCCGTGGCCGGGTCGAAGCCGTGGAAGCGGATCTGCGACTCCACCGCGTGCCGGTCGGTGGGGAACGCGCCGGCCTCCATCAGGATCACCGGACGCTCGGCGGTCGGGCGATAGAAGCTGACCATCATCAGGTGCAGGTTCACGCTCAGCGTATTCATCGCGACCACTTCGCTGGGTAGCGCGCCGACCATGCGGGCCAGCTGCGCGTTGACCAGCCGGTGGTAGCCCAGCCACTGGGTGTCGCCGGTGAAGTGGCCCTCCACCGCCAGCGCCCCCCATTTGTCCATCACCTCCTGCACAGCGGACCTGGCCGCCCGGGGCTGCAGGCCCAGCGAGTTGCCCACGAAGTAGGTCTGGTCGCGGTGGTTGTGCTGCGGGAACACGAACTCGGCGCGCAGGGCGCGCAGCGGGTCGGCGGCGTCCAGGGCGGTGGCATGGGTGCGGCTGAGGAGCTCGGACATGGGGCGATCAGAGTTGACTATGAGACCGCAGTCTATCCATGCGAGCTGTATATGGCACGAATCCGATAATGCGGGGTCAGGCGGCCGGCAGGGGGTCGATATGGCCGCAGTTGTCGCAGGTGCGCATGTCCACGTCGGCCTGGTAGCGGGCGAACAGCCTGGGCAGGTCGGTTTCGATGTTCTGCAGGGTGAAATATTCTTCGTAGAGCTTGTGGTTGCAGCGTTCGCAGAACCACATCACGCCGTCCTTTTCATGCGCCAGGCGCTTGCGTTCGACCACCAGTCCGATCCCGCCGGGGGGACGACGCGGGGAATGCGGCACCTTGCCCGGCAGCAGGAAGATCTCGCCGGCGCGGATCGGGATGTCGCGCACCGCGCCGTCTTCCTGCACCTTGAGCAGCATTTCTCCTTCGAGCTGGTAGAACCACTCTGGACCTTCGTCGTAATGGAAGTCGGTGCGGCTGTTCGGCCCGCCGACCACCATGATGATGAAGTCGCCGTTCTCGATCATCTTGTTGCCCACCGGCGGCTTGAGCAGGTGGCGGTTTTCTTCGATCCAGCCAAGCAGGTTGATCGGCGAGGGCAGCATGGTCGGTTCCGTGGGTGAAGGTCAGTCGCGTTTGCCGCGGCGCGGCACGTGCGCAAGGGCCGTTGCGTAGGCCGGGGCCAGGTCTTCCGGCGCACCGACGTCAATGCCCATCTCGCGCACGCGGCCGTCCTTCAGGCTGTAGACCCAGCCGTGCACCATCAGCTTCTGGCCGCGTGCCCAGGCATCCTGCACGATGGTCGAGCGGCAGGCGTTGACCACCTGCTCGATCACGTTGAGTTCGCACAGGCGCGCGTGCTTCAGGTCGGGATCGTCGATCGCGTCGAGAATGGCCTCATGCTTCTGTGCCACGTCGCTGACATGGCGCAGCCAGTTGTCGGCCAGGCCTACGCGGGTGTTGTTCAGGCTGGCATGCACGCCGCCGCAGCCGTAGTGGCCGACGATCAGGATGTGCTTGATCTTCAGCTGGTCCACCGCGTACTGGATCACGCTCAGGCAGTTCAGGTCGGTGTGCACGACAACATTGGCGATATTGCGGTGTACGAACACTTCGCCCGGGGCCATGCCGATGATCTGGTTGGCCGGCACGCGCGAATCGGAACAGCCGATCCACAGGTATTCCGGGTGCTGCTGCTTGGCCAGCTGGTGGAAGAACTCGGGGTCCTCCTTCTCGATCCGGTCGGCCCAGTCGCGGTTGTTCTGCAGCAGCTTGTGGATGTCTTTCATCGTTTACGGTGTCCCGTGAGGTGGGGTGGGTCAGCCGCCGCGGGCGGGCTGCTCGCGTACCTGGCGCATCCACTGCGCCAGGTCCTGGGAAGCGGGGGAGCCGGAGCCCTCCAGGGAATCGATCACCGACAGCTGGTTGGCCTCGGGATGGTTCTGGCTCAGCTTGAGCTTGATCTGCACCTGGCCCGGGCGGAAACGGAAGCCGACGATGCCTTTCAACATGCGGGTCTGGCGGACGTCGTCGCGGTCCAGCCGCCAGTCGTTGCCGACGCTGGCTTCGTTGACCGCGCTCAGCGCGTCCAGCATGTCCATCAGCTCGCCCGGGTCGGTGACCGGCTCCAGTGCACCGCGCAGTTCGGCGGCGGCGTAGTTCCAGGTCGGAACCCGGCCCGCGCTGTCCTTGTCCGGGTACCAGCCCGGCGACAGATACGCGTGCGGACCGTGAACGAGCATCAGCGCCGGCCCGGCATGGCCGGCCTGCGGGTTGGCGCGCGCCAAGTGCCCTTCGATCAGGATGGCGTCGCCGTCGCGCCGGTACACCACCGGCAGCAGGGTGACCTGCGGCAGGCCGTCGGCGCCGGTGGTGACCAGGGTGACGAACGCATCGCGCGCCAGCAGCCGGTCCAGCCAGGTCAGGTCGGTCGCAACGAAGTCGGACGGGATGAACATCGTGGGGTCAGGCGCGCGCGCCCAGGTTCCGTACCATCTGGCCCTTCAGGCCGTCATCGTCGTCGGCGTGCGGCGGCTGCACTTCATGCAGGCTGAAGCCGCGCACCAGCGCGTCTTCCTCGTCCAGCCCGTCGAACTCGACGAACTCGGCGTCGAACAGCTGCGAACGCGCGGTGTCTTCGCTGTCGTAGCTAAGCGTGTTGCCGTCGCTGTCGAGCACCTCGGCGGTGCCGGCGGCGCGCACGCGGAGGCGTGCCCAGATGAGCGTGTTGCCCAGGCTTGCGAGCCACCAGGAATCGCGTACGGCGGAAATATCGTTCATGTCAGTACCATCGAAAGCAGCCAGAGCAGGGCAGCCATGCCCAGTCCGGCCAGCAGGGTGAGCAGCGACAGCCAGGCCGGCGCGGCCAGCCCCGACAGCGAGCGGTCGGGGGTGCCGCGGTAGTCGCGACCCAGCAGCCAGCGCAGCGCGTCCGGGCGCAGGAAGGCGCCACTGCCGAAGCGGTTGGCCAGGGCAGGGTGGCGGTCGCGGATGTGGACCAGGGTCAGCGGCCAGAAAATCACGAAGGCACTGAACCCGGCGATCGCCACGCCGACGAAGCACAGCGCGAGGAACAGGGTCATGGGCGTGCCTCCGTGGTGGGAATCAGAACTCGGCGCTGCCCGGTGCGCGCGGGTAGGGGATGGCGTCGCGGATGTTGCCCAGCCCGCACACGTACACCACCAGGCGCTCGAAGCCGAGGCCGAAACCGGCGTGCGGCACCGAACCGTAGCGACGGAAATCGCGGTACCAGCCGTAGTGCGCCGGGTCCAGGCCGAACTGCGCCATGCGCGCGTCCAGCACGTCCAGGCGCTCTTCACGCTGGCTGCCGCCGATGATCTCGCCGATGCCCGGGGCCAGCACGTCCATCGCCGCGACGGTCTTGCCGTCGTCGTTCAGGCGCATGTAGAACGCCTTGATGTGCTCGGGGTAGTTGGTCACCACCACCGGGCGGCCGATGTGTTCTTCGGTCAACCAGCGCTCGTGTTCGGTCTGCAGGTCCAGGCCCCACTCGACCGGGAAGTCGAACTTCTTGCCCGAATTCTGCAGCAGCTTCACCGCCTCGGTGTAGTCGATCTGCTCGAACGGCGCGTTGATGAAGCCTTCCAACTTGGTGATCGCGTTCTTGTCGACGCGCTCGGCCAGGAACGCCAGATCGTCGCCACGCTCGTCGAGCACCGCGCGGAACAGGTACTTCAGGAACTGCTCGGCCAGGCGGGCGTCTTCGGCCAGGTCGGCGAAGGCGATCTCCGGCTCGATCATCCAGAATTCGGCCAGGTGGCGGGTGGTGTTGGAGTTCTCGGCACGGAAGGTCGGGCCGAAGGTGTACACCTTGCTCAGCGCGAGGCAGTAGGCCTCGACGTTGAGCTGGCCGGACACGGTCAGGAAGGTTTCCTTGCCGAAGAAGTCGCGGCTGAAGTCGACCTTGCCCTGCGCGTCGCGCGGCAGGTTGACCATGTCCAGGGTGGAGACACGGAACATCTGCCCGGCGCCTTCGGCGTCGGAGGTGGTGATAATCGGGGTGCTGATCCAGTTGAAGCCGTTCTGGTGGAAGAACCGGTGCACGGCCTGGGCCAGGCAGTTGCGGATGCGGGTGACTGCGCCGAACAGGTTGGTGCGCGGGCGCAGGTGGGCCACTTCACGCAGGAACTCAGCGCTCATCGGCTTGGGCTGGATCGGGTAGGTCAGCGGGTCTTCGACCAGGCCGACGATCTCGATGTCGCTGGCCTGGATTTCGAACGACTGGCCCTTGCCCTGCGACTTGACCAGGGTGCCGCGGGCGATCACCGAGCAGCCCGGAGTAAGTGCCTTGATCTCGTCGAAGTTGCCCAGCGTGTCATTGGCCACCACCTGGATGGGGGCGAAGCAGGAGCCGTCGGTGACATTGACGAAGGCCAGCGCCGCAGACCCGCGCACCGTGCGCACCCAGCCCCGTACTGTTGCCTCGCCGCCTTCCGGGATCTTCCCGGCAAGCGCATGTTCAACGCTGACCACCGTCATGACTTGAATCCTCTGTTGATCGACTCGATCTCTGAACGAGGAGTTTAACGGTTGCAGCGTTCTGCTTGCGAGGCATTTCTGACTGGGCCGTAGACCTATAATGTGTCCGATCCACTGGAGTAGTCCGTCATGGCTGTCACCCTTACCCCTGTAGCCTTCGCCCGTGTCCAGAAGTTCGTGGCCCAGACCCCGGACGCGCTGGGCCTGCGTTTCGGCGTGACCCGCACCGGCTGTTCGGGCTGGGGCCACATCACCGACCTGGCCCGCGACCAGCGCGAGGGCGACACCGTGTTCGAGCAGGACGGGGTGCGCATCTACGTGGATGCCGACAGCCTGGCCCTGGTCGATGGCACCGAGATCGACTTCGGCAAGCAGGGCCTGAGCGAGACGTTCACGTTCAGGAACCCGAACGCCACCGCCGAATGCGGCTGCGGCGAGAGCTTCACCACCGAGGCCGACAAGGCCTGATCCGGCCCCCGGGGCGGCCCGACGGCCGCCCGGCTTGCCCGGAACCCCGTCTGCTGCGATAATGCGCGGCTTCCTGCCCGTTTTCCGGCAGGAACCCTTGCTCCACCGCGTTCACCTGCGGGGGGCTGTCCGGCCCGAGAGGGCCACATCCGAAAGGTATACACACATGAGTCGTCATTACGAAGTCGTGTTCATGGTCCACCCGGACCAGAGCGAGCAGGTTCCGGCCATGATCGAGCGCTACAAGTCGCTGGTCGAAACCGGTAACGGCACCATCCACCGCCTGGAAGACTGGGGCCGTCGCCAGCTGGCGTACCCGATCCAGAACCTGGTCAAGGCACATTACGTGCTGATGAACATCGAAGTGGACCAGGCCGTTCTGACCGAACTGACCGAAAGCTTCAAGTTCAACGACGCCGTGCTGCGCAACCTGGTGCTGGTCCGCGATGCGGCCGACACCGAGCAGTCGCTGATCATGAAGAGCAAGGACGAGAAGGGCGACAAGCCCGAGCGTGGCGAACGTCGTCGTCGTGACGACGAAGAAGGCGAAGCCGCCAACACCGCTGACAACGAAGCCGGCGACGACGCCGCTTCCGCCGCCTAAGGAGCACGCACATGTCCAAGTTCTTCCGTCGCCGCAAGTTCTGCAAGTTCACGGCCGAAGGTGTCAAGGAGATCGACTACAAGGATCTCAACACCCTGCGCCAGTACCTCACCGAGAACGGCAAGATCGTGCCGAGCCGCGTGACCGGTACCAAGTCGAAGTACCAGCGCCAGCTGGCAACGGCCGTCAAGCGCGCCCGTTTCCTGGCCCTGATTCCGTACACCGACAACCACGACGTCTGATGAAGGCGGGCGGCCTGCGGTCGCCCCTTTCACGGTTCGATATTCGGACAGCCATCCGCTGCGGGGTCTTCCCCGCTAACGAATACATTTTTGGAGCAACACCATGAAGCTGATTCTTCTTCAGAAGGTCACCAACCTCGGCGTCCTGGGCGACCTGGTCGACGTGAAGCCGGGCTACGGCCGCAACTTCCTCGTCCCGACCGGCAAGGCCGTTCCGGCCACCGCCGCCAACACCGCCGAATTCGAAGCCAAGCGCGCCGACTACGAAGCCAAGGCTGCGTCGGTCCACGCTGAAGCCGAAGGCCGCAAGGCTGCGCTGGAAGGCAAGAGCGTCACCATCGCCGCCAACGCTTCGACCGAAGGCAAGCTGTACGGTTCGGTCGGCCCGCGCGACATCGCCGAAGCCTTCACCAAGGCCGGCCTGCCGATCGAGAAGAGCGAAGTGATCCTGGGCGAAGGCGCCTTCCGCAACGTCGGCGAGTTCGAGGTGGTCATCCACCTGCACGCCGACGTCGAAACCACCGTCCAGGTGGTCGTGGTCGCCGAAGCCTGATCCCAGCCGCAAGGCCGTGATCGCTGAAACGGGTACCCGCAAGGGTGCCCGTTTTTGTTTTGGGGCTTCGAGGCTGGTAGAGCCGGGCTTTGCCCGGCTGCTGTTGGATTCAGGCGAACAGCTGCAGGGTGCAACGTTCGCTTGGTCAGGGCCGTCGGGGGTGGGTATGTGGGGGACGCCGTAAACCCATCCATGGGGGCTAAGTCGCCGCATCCATGCGGCTCATTCCCCCACATACCCACCCCCGCCGACCCTCAGACAATTGGCAGGTGAGTCACCAAAAGGCGGTAGAGCCGGGCTCTGCCCGGCTGCTCTTTCGTACCGCACACGACCATGTATGGGGGCGGCCGCCGGGTAGCCCCCGGAGGGACGCTAGAAAACATGGATGTTTTCTAGCAGCCCCCATGGATGGGTTCACGGCGTGTCCCGGAGCGGGGCTGCCCGGCGGCCGCCCCTGCACGTAGAACCGAGACGCCGCTCTGCAGTTGCCCCGAACGCCCGTGGAACAGCCGCCCCGTTATACTCGGGCCATCGCGACTGTCCGGAAGCCCTCTACGCCATGCGTCTGTCCACGATCAAGCTCTCCGGCTTCAAGTCGTTTGTTGATCCCACCACCCTGCATCTGCCCACCAACATGACCGGCGTGGTCGGGCCCAATGGCTGTGGCAAGTCCAACATCATCGATGCCGTGCGCTGGGTCATGGGCGAAAGCTCCGCCAGCCGCCTGCGTGGCGACTCGCTCACCGACGTCATCTTCTCCGGCTCCTCCGCGCGCAAGCCCGTCTCGCAGGCCACCGTCGAACTGATCTTCGACAATACCGACCACACCATTTCCGGCGAGTACGCCTCGTTCAACGAAATCTCGGTCAAGCGTACCGTCAGCCGCGACGGCAGCAGCAACTACTATCTCAACGGCACCAAGTGCCGCCGCCGCGACATCACCGACCTGTTCCTCGGCACCGGCCTCGGCCCGCGCAGCTACTCCATCATCGAACAGGGCATGATCAGCCAGATCATCGAAGCCCGCCCCGAAGACCTGCGCGTCTACCTCGAAGAAGCCGCCGGCATTTCCAAGTACAAGGAACGCCGCAAGGAAACCGAAACCCGCATCCGCCACACCCGCGAGAACCTCGACCGCCTCAACGACCTGCGCGAGGAAATCGGCAAACAGCTCGAACACCTCAAGCGCCAGGCCCGCCAGGCCGAACAGTACCAGGGCCTGCAGGAAGAGCGCCGGGTCAAGGACGCCGAGTGGAAGGCCCTTGAATACCGCAATCTCGACGCCCGCCTCGGCAGCCTGCGCGAAGCCCTCTCGCAGGAAGAAACCCGCCTGCAGCAGTTCATCGCCGAACAGCGCGACGCCGAAGCCCGCATCGAGACCAGCCGCGTCCGTCGCGAAGAAGCCGCCGACGCCCTCAGCACCGCCCAGGCCGAGGTCTACCAGGTCGGCAGCACCCTGGCCCGGCTCGAACAGCAGATCCAGCACCAGCGCGAAATGTCCCAGCGCCTGCACAAGGCCCGTGACGAAACCTCGCAGGCCCTCGCCGAACTCGGCCAGCACATCAGCGGCGACGAAGCCAAGCTGACCGTCCTGCGCGACGCCGTCGACCTGGCCGAGCCGCAGCTCGAACAGCTGCAGGAAGAAAACGAGATCAAGCAGGAAGCCCTGCGCGACGCCGAAGCCAAACTGGCCGACTGGCAGGCGCGCTGGGAATCGCATACCCGCACCACCTCCGAAGCCTCGCGCGCCGGCGAAGTCGAACGCACCCGCGTCGACTACCTCGACCGCCAGGTGCTCGAAGCCGACCGCCGCCGCGAAGCGCTCAGCGCCGAACGCGTCGGGCTCGACCTCGACGCACTGGCCGAAGCCTTCGAAGAACTGCAGCTCCAGCACGAAACCCAGAAGGCCTCGCTCGACGGCCTGACCGAACAGGTCGAAGCGCGCAAGGAAGCCGTCGCCGGCCTGCAGGACCGCCAGCGCACCGGCCAGACCGAACTGGCCGACATCCGCAAGCAGGCCCAGGCCGCGCGCGGCCGCCTGTCCTCGCTCGAAACCCTGCAGCAGGCCGCCCTCGGCCAGGAACAGGGCGCTGCCGTGGCCTGGCTCAAGCAGCACGGCCTCGACTCCGGTGCCCGCGTCGGCGAACGCCTCAGCGTCGAGAACGGCTGGGAAAACGCCGTCGAAAGCGCGCTTGGCCAGCTCATCGAAGGCGTGCTGGTCGACGCCCCTGAACAGCTGGTGGGTGCCCTGGCCGAGCTCGGCGACGGGCGTATCGCGCTTGTCTCTGCCGACACCAGCCCGCTGCAGGTCGCCCCGACCTCGCTGGCCGCCAAGGTGCAGGGCCCCACCGCCATCCGCCGCCTGCTGGCCCGCCTGCATGCCGCTGAAGACCTCGAGCAGGCCCGTGCCCTGCAGGCCACCCTGGCCGACGGCGATTCGGTGATTACCCGTGGCGGCGAACGCCTCGGCGAAGGCTGGGTCCGCGTCTCGCGCTCGGGCGCCGCCAAGCAGGGCGCACTGCTGCGCGAACGCGAGATCGTCAGCCTGCGCGAGCAGATCGACACCCTGCAGGAACGCGAAGCCGAACTGGAAAACCGCCTCGCCGCATTCCGTGACCAGTTGCTGGCCGGCGAACAGCAGCGCGAAGACGCACAGCGCCAGCTGTACCTGGCCCACCGCAGCGTCTCCGAACTCGGTGGTCAGCTGCAGAGCCAGCAGGGCAAGGTCGACGCCGCGCGCACCCGTATCGACCGTATCGAAGGCGAGCTTTCCCAGCTGCTGGAAAACCTCGACGCCAGCCGCGAACAGGTCCGCGAAGCCCGCGGCCGCCTGGACGACGCGGTCAACAGCATGGGCGACCTCGAATCCACCCGCGAGGCGCTGGAAAGCGAGCGCCGCCAACTCGGCGATGCCCGCGACCGCGCCCGCGAAGCCGCGCGCAACGTGCGCGACAGCGCCCACTCGCTGGCCCTTACCCTGGAGTCCCAGCGCACCCAGGTCGCCTCGCTGAGCCAGGCGCTGGAGCGCATGAGCACCCAGCGCGGCCAGCTCGATTCGCGCCTCGGCGAACTGCACTCCCAGCTCGACGAAGGCGACTCGCCGGTGCATGCGCTGGAAGCCGAACACCAGAACGCGCTCGGCGAACGCGTGCGTGCCGACCGCGTGCTGGGCGAAGCCCGTACCCTGCTGGAAAGCATCGACGCCGAACTGCGCAGTTTCGAACAGACCCGCCACCAGCGCGACGAACAGGCCCTGGCCCAGCGCGAGCGCATTTCCCAGCGCAAGCTCGACCAGCAGGCGCTTGTGCTCAGCGCCGACCAGCTGACCGCCTCGGTGGAGAAGGCCGGCTTCGTGCTGCAGGACGTGATCAACACCCTGCCCGAAGATGCCCGCATCAGCGACTGGGAACAGACCGTGCACCAGATCGACGGGCGCATGCGCCGGCTCGAGCCGGTCAACCTGGCAGCGATCCAGGAATACGGCGAGGCCTCGCAGCGCTCGGAGTACCTGGACGCGCAGAACACCGACCTGACCACCGCGCTGGAGACCCTGGAAGACGCCATCCGCAAGATCGACCGCGAAACCCGCGGCCGCTTCAAGGACACCTTCGACCGCGTCAACGCCGGCGTGCAGCAGCTGTACCCGCGCCTGTTCGGCGGCGGCCATGCCTACCTCGAACTGACCGGTGAAGACCTTCTCGACACGGGTGTGACCATCATGGCGCGCCCGCCCGGCAAGCGGGTGTCCAGCATCTCGCTGCTGTCCGGCGGCGAGAAGGCGATGACCGCGGTGGCGCTGGTGTTTGCGATCTTCCAGCTCAACCCGGCCCCGTTCTGCCTGCTGGACGAAGTGGACGCGCCATTGGATGAAGCCAATGTCGGCCGCCTCGCCAACATGGTCAAGGAAATGAGCGAGAAGGTGCAGTTCCTGTTCGTCAGCCACAACAAGGCCACGATGGAGGCGGCGCACCAGCTCTCGGGCGTGACGATGCGCGAACCGGGCGTCAGCCGCCTGGTCAGCGTGGACCTGGAAGAGGCGGCACGATTGGCGGGCGCGGCCTGACGTGCCATGCTTACCTGAACGTATTTAGCTGGAGACCCTTCGAATGTCCGACATGGCACTGCTCCGCATCGGCATCCTGGCCGCCGGCCTGCTGCTGATTGCTGCGATCTTCCTGTTTGGCCAGCCGCGGAAGAAGTCGCAGGGCCGCCGCGTGGAAAGCGGCGAGGGCACCGGTCAGCGCCGCGAGCCGCTGCTGGGCGAGACCGAGCCCGGTGCCGAGGGCGTTGCCGGCGACGACGGCGTGACCCAGCCCGAACTCGGCCTGCCCGAGGTTGACGGCCCGGCCAGCGACCTCGGCAAGCGCGCCACCCAGGACTTCGACAAGATCGTGTCGCTGTTCGTCGCCGCCCGTGCCGGCGAAAAGCTGCGCGGCGAAGACATCGTGGTGGCGGCCGAAAAGACCGGCCTCGTATTTGGCCACATGAACGTGTTCCACCGTCTGGTCGAAGGCCACCCCGAGCGCGGGCCGATCTTCTCGATGGCCAACATCATGAAGCCAGGCAGCTTCGACATGGCCAACATCCGCGAATTGGAAACCCCCGCGATCGCGTTCTTCCTGACCCTGCCGGCGCCGCTGAGCGCGCTGGATGCCTGGGAAAAAATGCTGCCCACCGTAGAGCGCATGGGCGAACTGCTCGGCGGCGAGGTGCTGGACGACAGCCGCGCCAGCCTGGGCCGCCAGCGCGTCGCGCATATCCGCGACGAACTGCGCGCGTATGACCGCCAGCACCAGGCACCGCCTCTGACGAAAGCGCCGCGTTGGTAATGGGAAGGGGCACCGCAACGGGTGTCCCAACAAATGAAGGGACACGCTGGTAGGGTCGCATCCCAATCGACCGCCGATGGCGGTGATTACCCCATTTCGGCATGACCCCGGATCGAAAAAACGCGTTTCCAACCGGGGTCCATGCGTCACCGTGCCGATCACCGTTATCGGCGGCCGTTCGGAAACCGGCCCTACCGCTCTGCGCCGACCACCGCCGCGAACGCGGTGCGGAACGCCTCCATCTCTGCTTCCGTTCCCACGCTGACCCGCACGATCTTCGGCCAGATCGGCCAGCTTCGGCCGATCACCACGCCGCGTTCCGCCATCGCCTTGGCGAACCCGGCGCCGTCGCGCTGCACGTCGACCATGAAGCAGTTCGCTTCGCTCGGCAGGCAGCGGAAACCACGCTTCTCCAGCCAGTCCACCGTGGTCTGCCGCACCTGCGTGTTCTGCCCGCGCCGCTGCGCCACCAGGCCCGGCTCGCGCAGGCTGGCCAGGCCGGCCGCCAATGCAGTGACCGGCAGCGGGTTGTCGCCCAGGCTGGCGAGCTCGCGCAGCCGGTCCGGATGCGCCGCCGCCACGCCCAGGCGCAGCCCGGCCATGCCGTACAGCTTCGAGAACGTGCGCAGCACGATCACGTCGTCGCGCTGCATCACCTGCGCGATCACCGACGGCTGCACGCTGAACTGCAGATAGGCTTCGTCGACCAGCAGCCGGGTCTGCTTCGGCTTGTTGGCCAGCAGCCAGGCCACGTCGGCCGCCGGAGTGATCGAGCCGGTCGGGTTGTTGGGATTGCACAGGTACAGCAGGCCCGCATTGACCCGCCGTGCCGCCTCGACCATGGCATGCACGTCATGCGCGCCATCGGCGCGCAGCGGTACCTTCGCCACCGTGGCGCCGCGCGCGGCCGCCAGGTCGCCCAAGGCTTCAAATGTCGGGTCGGCCACCACCAGGCCGGCCGTCGCCGAGGTCCAGACCACCGCCGCACGATTCAACGGCTCGCTGGAACCGGGGTACAGACGGACACGGTCGGTGCTGATGCCTTCCTGTTCGGCAAACAGGTTGCGTAGCTCGCCGGCAAGCGGGAACAGGTAGCGCCCGCTCTCCGCGATGATCACCCGCGCCGCCGCCTGCGCGGCCGGCGCGGGGCCGTAGGGACTTTCGTTGAAATTCAGCAGCACGCTGCCCACCGGCGCGGCCCGCGTCGGCAGGACCACGCTGGACGCGGCAGCAGCCGGCGCCAGGCCGATGCCGGACAGGGCCAGCCCGGTACCGGCCAGCTGCAGGAAGGAACGGCGGGACGCAACGGGCGATGACATGGCGGGAACACCGAAGGCTGGACAATGGCGGCACGCTAGCGCCACGCCGCGTGCCAGGCAAGCGACATCGGCGACATTTCGTCGGGCTCCGATCCGTTAAAATTCACCACCCCTCCAGGATGTCTGCCGCATGAGTCCCAGCCCCGCCCAACGTGCCGAGGCCCTGCGCCGCCAGATCGACGAGGCCGGCAAGGCGTACTACGAGCGCGACGAGCAGCTGATTCCGGATGCCGATTACGACCGCCTGGTGCGCGACCTGGAAGCGCTCGAACAGGCGCACCCGGACCTGGTCCAGAACGACTCCCCGACCCAGCGGGTCGGCGGCAAGGCCTCCTCGCGCTTCGCCGAGGTACGCCACGCAGTGCCCATGCTGTCGCTGGGCAATGCCTTCAGCGACGAAGAAGTGCAGGACTTCGTGCGCCGCATCGGCGAGCGCCTGCGCCGCGATGCGCTGTTCTTCTCGGCCGAACCCAAGCTCGACGGCCTGGCGATCAGCCTTCGTTACGAAGACGGCCGCTTCGTGCAGGGCGCCACCCGCGGCGACGGCAGCACCGGCGAGGACGTCAGCGCCAACCTTCGCCAGATCAAGGTCATTCCGCACACCCTGCAGGGCAGCGGCTGGCCGCAGGTGCTGGAAGTGCGCGGCGAGGTGTACATGGCGCGCGCCGACTTCGAGGCCTACAACGCCGACGCGCGCCTGCATGAAGGCAAGGTGCTGGCCAACCCGCGCAATGCCGCGGCCGGTTCGCTGCGCCAGCTGGACCCCAAGCTCAGTGCGCGCCGCAAGCTGAGTTTCTACGCGTACGGCACCGGCGAAGTGCAGGGCGGCGAACTGCCGCCGACCCATTCGGCCACGCTGGCCCAGCTCAAGGCCTGGGGTTTCCCGGTCAGCGAGCTGTGCCAGGTGGTGGAGGGCAGTGACGGCCTGCTCGCCTATTACCGTGACATCGGCGAGCGCCGCGACGGGCTGGCCTTCGACATCGACGGCGTGGTGTACAAGCTGGACGACCGTGCCGGCCAGGAGCAGATGGGCTTCGTCTCGCGCGCGCCGCGGTGGGCCATCGCGCACAAGTTCCCGGCGCAGGAACAGACCACCACGGTGGAGGCCATCGAGATCCAGATCGGTCGCACCGGCGCCGCCACCCCGGTGGCGCGCCTGCACCCGGTGGCCGTGGCCGGGGTGATCGTTTCCAACGCGACCCTGCACAACGCCGACCAGATTGAACGCCTCGATGTCCGGGTGGGCGACACGGTGATCGTGCGCCGCGCTGGCGACGTGATTCCCGAAGTGGTGAGCGTGATCGCCGAGCGTCGCCCGGCCGGTACCACCGCGTGGCGCATGCCGACCCAGTGCCCGGTCTGCGGTTCGGAAATCGTGCGCGAGGAAGGCGCCGCAGCGTGGCGCTGCTCGGGCGAACTGAGCTGCCCGGCGCAGCGCAAGGAAGCCATTGCGCATTTTGCCTCGCGCCGCGCGATGGACATCGACGGGCTGGGCGGCAAGTACATCGAAACCCTGGTCGACGCCGGTATCGTGCGCGGCGTGGCCGACCTGTACCGCCTGACCCGCGATCAGCTGCTGCAGTTGAAGCTGGTGCTGGACGCCGAATCGCCGCAGGCATTGGCCAGCCAGATCGGCCTGCATCTGCCACCGGAGGGCAGTGGCCAGTACCTGCGCGACGTGCTGGCGCTGGACGCCGGCGATGAAGGCTGGCGCGCGCGTGCCCTGTCGTTGCCCGCCGCGTTCGAATGGAACACGAAGAAGATCGCCACCAAGTGGGCGGACAACCTGATTGCCGCGATCGATGCCAGCCGCACGACAACGCTGGAGCGCCTGCTGTTCGCACTGGGCATCGAACACGTCGGCGAAAGCACGGCCAAGGCGCTGGCGACCTGGTTCGGTGACCTGGAACTGATCCGCCACCTGCCGTGGCCGTTGTTCAAGCGCGTGCCGGACATCGGCGGTGAAGTGGCACGTTCGCTCGGTCACTTCTTCGAACAGCCCGGCAACCAGGAGGCGATAGACGCACTGCTGCAGGTCGGCCAGGTGCGCATCAGCGATGCCCACCCGCCCAGCGCGAAACTGCGCGACGGGCTGGATTTCGCCCAGCTGCTGGTCGAAGCGGAGATTCCCGGCATCACCCGCCTGCGTGCGGAGAAGTTGACCGCGATGCTGCCCGACGCGGCATCGGTGCTGGATGCCGAGCCGGTGCAGCTGGTGGCGGCCGGCCTGCCCAACGAGGTGGCGCTGGGCGTTGCCGAGTGGCTGGACAGCAACGGCAACGGCCCGATGCTGCTCAAGGCCGACGACTACCGGCGCACACTGCTGGAGCGCGCCCCGGAAGCTTCGGAACAGGCCGCCGGTCCGCTGGACGGCCAGACCGTGGTGCTGACCGGCACGCTGGCGCAGATGACCCGCGATGAGGCCAAGGAGCGGCTGGAAGCGCTGGGTGCGAAGGTGGCCGGCAGCGTGTCGAAGAAGACTTCGTTCGTGGTGGCGGGGACGGATGCAGGGTCGAAGTTGACCAAGGCCAATGAACTGGGCATCGAGGTATGGGATGAAGATCGTCTGGTAACGTTCCTCGCCCGATGACGTCACCCCACGCCGTGTGGCCACCGTTGAACCCCGTTGCAAAGGACACCCCATGCAGACCGCACCCCTCGACTTCCGCCTTGCCACCGTCGCCGACACCGAACTGGTGATCGGCCTGATGCGCGCGTTCTACGCCGAAGACCACCTGGACTTCGAGGAAGCACGCGTGCGCCGCGCGCTGGCCGCGCTGCTCGAAGACCCGCGCAACGGTGAGGTGCTGCTGTGGTTGTCCGAAACCGGTGAAGTGGTCGGCCACGCGGCGCTGGCGATGGGCTTCAGCCTGGAGCAGGGCGGCCACTTCGCGCTGCTCGACGAGCTGTACCTGAGCCACGCCGCACGCGGCCGCGGGCGCGGCAAGCAGGCGCTGGCCATCCTCGAACAGCGCGCCAACGCGCGCGGCGTGGAACGCATGCGCCTGGAAGTGAACCACCACAACGAACTGGCACGCCGTCTGTACCTGGCCACCGGCTATGTCGACGACACCCGCAGCCTGCTCACCCTGCAGCTGGCCAAGCGCCTGCGGGACGCGCGCGCGTGATCGCCGCACTGCGCCAGCGCGCCGCGTTGAACGCGCTGATCCGCAGCTTCTTTGCCGAACGCAACGTGCTGGAAGTGGAGACGCCGATACTGTCGGCAGCGGGCAACACCGAACCCAACATCGACAGCTTCCACACCCGTTTCAGCGGCCACGTCGATGCCGGCACCGCGCAACGCTGGCTGCGCACCTCACCGGAATACCCGCTCAAGCGACTGCTCGCGGCCGGCGTTGGCGACTGCTATGAGCTCGGCCGGGTGTTCCGCAACGGCGAGGCCGGCGGCCGTCACAACCCGGAGTTCACCATGCTCGAGTGGTACCGGGTCGGTTGGGACCACCACCGCCTGATCGAGGAAACCGCTGCGCTGGTGCGTGCCGCGCTGGCACTGGTGCAGCGCGAGGCCCGGCTGGACGTGCTGGACTACCGCAGCCTGTACCGTCAGCACGTCGGGCTGGACCCGTTCGAAGCCACCGACGCGGAACTGCGGGCACCGCTGGCCGACGTGCGCATCGACCCCGACGGGCTGACCCGCGACGACTGGCTGGACCTGCTGATGACCCACTGCATCCAGCCGCATTTCAGCGACGACGGCATGACCGTGGTGCATGACTGGCCGGCCAGCCAGGCGGCACTCGCGCGGGTGCGCCCGGGTACGCCGCCGCTGGCCGAACGGTTCGAGCTGTACCTCGGCGCGGTCGAGCTGGCCAACGGCTACCACGAGTTGAACGATGCGACCGAACAGCGCGCCCGCTTCGAGCGCGACCACGCACTGCGGCGCGCACGCGGCGCGGTGCTGCCACCGGTGGATGAACACCTCATCGAGGCGTTGCCGTCACTGCCGGACTGCGCCGGCGTGGCAGTCGGCGTGGACCGGCTGTTGATGGCGATGAACCGCACCGGACGTATCGCCGACGTGCTTGCGTTCGACTTCGCGCAGGCCTGAACGCGCGTACATCGCCCTGCGCCTGTCTTGCGCGTTGCGCATGATGATGCTCTGATCACACCCGATGTCGGATGGTGTCGACGTAATCGTTCAGTGGCGGCGGGAAGGGTAGTGATGAGGCAGGGGCAAGGCGCTGGAACAACGCCGTCGGCAACGACGTGGCGCCTGCCCGAATGGGGCGCGCCGCGCTGGACGCTGCCTGCATTGAGCCTAGTGCTGTGCGCCGGCATGCTTCCATCCGTTGCCCAGGCCGAGACCGGCTACAGCGCGCAGGTCGTGCGCTGCCAGTCGCGCGACATGGAGTGGGTGCACTGCGACATGCCGGTGGCCAACGGCGTCGACCTGGTCCGTCAGCTTTCCGACAACAGCTGCGTCCGCGGTTCGGAATGGGGCACCGACCGCACCGGCGTCTGGGTCACGTTGGGCTGCCGGGCCGAATTCCGCAGTCGTGCTGCCTCCAAGGCCGAAACGGATCCCGGTCGCAACGTGCGGCGCGTGGTGCGCTGCGAGTCCAACGGCCGCCCGACCAGCTGTCCGGTGATCCTGCAGGGCGCACCGGTGCGCCTGCTGCGCCAGCTGGGTGCGTTGCCGTGCCGCGAAGGCCACAGCTGGGGTGTCAAGCGCAACGAGATCTGGGTCACCCGCGGCTGCCAGGGCGATTTTGAAGTAGGCGCGGCCGATGGCAGCGGCTTCCTCAACGTGCCGCGCACCCTGGTGTGCGAATCCAAGTCCCGTCAGCGCCGGTTCTGCGGCGCCGGGATCAGCAAAAGCGCGGTCCTGGTCAAGCAGCTCTCCGGCAGCCCCTGCGAAGAAGGTCGCAGCTGGGGCTGGGACACGCGCGGGGTGTGGGTCGACAACGGCTGCCGGGCAGAATTCCGCGTCAACTGAGCCGTTACAATAGGTCCATGAACGCATCCCCCGATATCGACTACGCCCGCTACGACCACATCCGCCCGATCCTGTGGACCGGCGACTCCCTGCAGCTGCTCGACCAGCGCAAGCTGCCGTTCGTGGTGGAGCATGTGGAATGCCGGGACAGCGATGCGGTGGCCGAAGCCATCCACGCGCTGACCGTGCGTGGCGCGCCGGCGATCGGTATTGCCGCCGCCTGGGGCGTGGTGCTGGCCGCACGGCAGGTCCAGGCCGACGACGGCGCCCAGGCGCTGGCAAAGCTCGAGCCCGCCCTGCAGCGCCTGAATGCCTCGCGCCCGACCGCCGTCAACCTTGCCTGGGCGCTGGCCCGCATGCGCCGTGCGTTGGCCCCGGCCGGTGCCGACTGGGCGCAGGTGCTGGCCGATGAGGCCCAGGCCATCGCCGAAGAGGATTTGGCTGCCAACCGCCACATGGGCGCGCTGGGCGCCGGCCTGATCGATGCCGGTAGCGGCGTGCTGACCCACTGCAATACCGGCTCGCTGGCGACCGCCGGCTTTGGTACCGCGCTGGGCGTGATCCGCGCGGGCATGGCCCAGCACCGCATCGGCCGGGTGTTCGCCGGCGAAACCCGGCCGTGGCTGCAGGGCGCGCGCCTGACCGTGTGGGAGCTGCAGCAGGACGGCATCGACGCCACCCTGATCGCCGACTCGGCCGCCTCGCACCTGATGAAGACCGGTGCGGTGCAGTGGGTGATCGTGGGCGCCGACCGCATCTGCGCCAACGGCGATACCGCCAACAAGATCGGCACCTACCAGCTGGCGATCGCGGCCCGCCACCACGGGGTCAAGTTCATGGTGGTGGCGCCGTCTTCCACGGTGGACATGGACACCGCCGACGGCACGCAGATCGAGATCGAACAGCGCGACCCGGGCGAGCTGTACGGCGTCGGCGGCACCCGTACGGTGGCCGAGGGCATCGCCGCCTGGAACCCGGTGTTCGACGTCACCCCGGGCGAGCTGATCGACGCCATCGTGACCGAGAAGGGCGTGATCCTCAGCCCCACCGCAGCCAACATGCAGCCCGCCTTCGGCTAATCCCATAGGAATGACTGTAAGTCCCTGATTTACGCCGGTAAAAACCCCGTAAACAGCGGCTAAACACCCCCGTTTGTGGTAGACTCCGTCAGTTAATCGAGATTCCGGCGCCGCCGCCCCGAAAGGGCCGGCGCGACGGACTGGACCGCTACCAGACAACGGAACCCGAATGGCAGAAAACGCCAAGGAAATCATCCAGGTCAACCTGGAAGACGAGATGCGCAAGAGCTACCTCGATTACGCCATGAGCGTGATCGTGGGCCGCGCGCTCCCGGATGCGCGCGACGGCCTCAAGCCGGTGCATCGCCGCGTGCTGTTCGCGATGAATGAACTGAACGCGCACAGCAACAAGCCCTACTTCAAGTCGGCGCGTATCGTCGGTGACGTCATCGGTAAGTACCACCCGCATGGCGATCAGTCGGTGTACGACACGCTGGTGCGCCTGGCACAGCCGTTCTCGCTGCGCTACATGCTGGTCGATGGCCAGGGTAACTTCGGCTCCATCGACGGCGACTCCGCCGCAGCGATGCGATACACCGAAGCGCGCATGTCGCGCCTCGCGCATGAGCTGATGGCCGACATCGACAAGGAAACCGTCGATTTCCAGCCCAACTACGACGAAAAGGAACTGGAGCCGACGGTCATGCCGACCCGGTTCCCGAACCTGCTGGTCAATGGTTCGGCCGGTATCGCGGTGGGCATGGCGACCAACATCCCGCCGCACAATCTGAGCGAATCGATCAACGCCTGCATCGCGCTGATCGACAACCCGGAAATCGACGTCGACGGCCTGATGGAATACATCCCGGGTCCGGATTTCCCGACCGCCGGCATCATCAATGGCACCGCCGGCATCGTCGCCGGCTACCGCACCGGCCGTGGCCGCGTGCGCATCCGTGCCAAGGCCGATATCGAAGTGGCCGACAACGGCCGCGAATCGATCATCGTCACCGAGATTCCTTACCAGGTGAACAAGGCGCGTCTGATCGAGAAGATCGCCGAGCTGGTCAAGGAAAAGAAGATCGAAGGCATCAGCGAGCTGCGCGATGAGTCCGACAAGGACGGCATGCGCATCTACATCGAGATCAAGCGCGGTGAATCTGCCGAGGTTGTGCTGAACAACCTGTACCAGCAGACGCAGATGGAATCGGTGTTCGGCATCAACATGGTGGCGCTGGTCGATGGCCGCCCGCAGTTGATGAACCTCAAGCAGATGCTGGAGGCGTTCGTCCGCCACCGTCGCGAAGTGGTCACCCGCCGCACCGTGTTCGAGCTGCGCAAGGCGCGTGCCCGTGCCCACGTGCTGGAAGGCTTGACCGTCGCGCTGGCCAACATCGACGAGATGATCGAACTGATCAAGACCTCGCCGAACCCGAACGAAGCACGCGAGCGCATGCTGGCGCGCGTGTGGGAGCCGGGCCTGGTCGGTGCGATGCTGGGCGCCGCCGGTGCCGAAGCCTCGCGTCCGGAAGACCTGCCCAAGGGCGTGGGCCTGATCGAGGGCGGCTACCAGCTGACCGAGATCCAGGCCACCCAGATCCTGGAAATGCGCCTGCACCGCCTGACCGGGCTGGAGCAGGACCGCCTGACCGACGAGTACAAGCAGCTGCTGGAAGTGATCGCTGGGCTGATCCACATCCTGGAAGACCCCGACCGCCTGCTGCAGGTGATCCGCGAAGAGCTGGTCAGCGTCAAGGCCGAGTTCGGCGACGAGCGTCGTACCGAGATCCGCCACAGCGAAGAAGACCTGGACATCCTCGACCTGATCGCGCCGGAAGACGTGGTGGTCACCGTGTCGCACGCCGGTTACGTGAAGCGCCAGCCGGTGAGCGTGTACCGCGCGCAGCGCCGTGGCGGCCGTGGCCGCAGTGCGGCGGCGACCAAGGAAGAGGATTTCATCGAGCAGCTGTGGCTGGTCAACACGCACGACACGCTGCTGACCTTCACCAGTTCGGGCAAGGTGTTCTGGCTGCCGGTGCACCAGCTGCCCGAAGCCGGTTCGAATGCACGGGGTCGTCCGATCATCAACTGGATCCCGCTCGAAAACGGTGAGCGCGTGCAGGCCGTGCTGCCGGTCCGTGAGTACGCCGAAGGCCAGTTCGTGTTCTTCGCCACCCGCAACGGCACGGTCAAGAAGACCCCGCTCAGCGAGTTCGCATTCCGCCTGGCGCGCGGCAAGATCGCCATCAACCTCGACGAGGGCGATGCGCTGGTCGGTGTCGGCCTGACCGACGGCGACCGCGACATCCTGCTGTTCGCCTCCAACGGCAAGACCGTGCGCTTCGGCGAAGACCGCGTTCGTTCGATGGGTCGTACCGCCACCGGCGTGCGCGGCATCAAGATGGCCAAGGGCGAGGAAGTGGTCAGCCTGATCGTGGCCGAGCGTGCCGGCGGCAGCGATGACGAGAACGAAGACGACGTGCAGGTCGAAGAAACCGCGGTCGAGAACGGCGATGCCGTGATCGAAGGTGGCGACGACGACAGCATGCTGTACATCCTGACCGCGACCGAGAACGGCTACGGCAAGCGCACCCCGCTGCCGGATTACCCGCGCAAGGGCCGTGGTACCCAGGGCGTGATCGGCATCCAGACCACCGAGCGCAACGGCAAGCTGGTCAGCGCCGTGCTGATGGGCTCGCGCGACGAGGTCCTGCTGATCTCCGACGGCGGCACCCTGGTGCGTACCCGCGGCTCGGAAATCTCGCGCGTGGGCCGAAACACCCAAGGCGTGACCCTGATCCGCCTGTCCAAGGACGAGAAGCTGCAGGCGGTCGAGCGGATGGATGCCTCCATAGACGACGTCGAGGACGAAGCAGAGACCGCGGCAACGCCGGTCGATGCGGTAGTGGCGCCAGCTACCGGTGACGAAAACCCGCAGGGTTGATCGAACCGCAGAGCACCAAAAACAACGCCGGCCGAAAGCCGGCGTTGTTCGTTTCTGGCGCAACGAAAAAATACGCACGACATTCACACCCCAACGGGCATAAGCTTCAAAAAACCGGCCAGCAGGGGGAGGCCGGCAGCATCCAGGGTTCCGCCGTACCGGGGAGAACACCGATGTCCGCTGCAGCGTCGTCCGAACCGTCCCTAGTGGCGCCCGCGCGCCACCCGCTGATCACCGTGCTCGCGATCCTCCTGCTGATCCTCGGCCTGGTCCTCGGCGGCCTCGGCGTCTGGCTGGTGCAGCTCGGCGGCTCCTGGTACTACGCGCTGGCTGGTGCCGGCCTGCTGGTCGCCGGCGTCCTGCTCTGGGGTAACCGCCGCAGCGGTGCCTGGGCCTACCTGCTGGTGTTTGCCGGCACGCTGGCGTGGACCTGGTGGGAGTCGGGCAGTAATTACTGGCGCTGGGTGCCGCGGCTCGGCCTGGTGACCGCGCTGGGTTTCCTGCTCGCGCTGTTGCTGCCGACCCTGCGCACGCCGGTGCCGCGGCGGGTGTCGCGCACGCTCGCCGGCGCGCTCGGGATCGTGTTCGTGGCGGCGTTCGCCCTGGCCTTCGTGCCGCACGGCGCCGTGGCGGGCACCCAGGCGTTCCCGGTCGACCTCACTGGTACCGGTCTCGCACCCACCCGTGAAGCGAGTCCGCAGCCGGCCGACGAACCCGCACCTGGTGATTGGACCGCCTGGGGCCGCAGCAACGCCGCCACCCGCTATTCGCCGCTGCAGCAGATCACTCCGGCCAACGTGGGCACGCTCGAGCTGGCCTGGCAGTTCCGCACCGGCGACCTGCCGAAGAAGCGCTGGGGCGCCGAAACCACGCCGCTCAAGGTCGGCGACACGCTGTACCTGTGCACCGCGCGCAACCAGCTGGTCGCGCTGGATGCCGCCACCGGCAAGGAGCGCTGGCGTTTCAACCCGAAGGTGAAGGACGCCAGCATTCCGTACACCGCCGCCTGCCGCGGCGTGGCGTACTACGAAGTGCCCGGCGTGCAGCAGGTCGACCCGGTGCTGGCCGACGTCGCCGCCGACCTGGCCCTGCCCGAAGCATCGCCCAGCCTCGGCTCGCGTCCGCTCGCGCCGGGCAACCGCGCGCTGTGCGCCGCGCGCATCATCGAAGGCACGCTCGACGGTCGCCTGATCGCGGTCGACGCCGCCACCGGCCGGCCGTGCCCGGGCTTCGGCAACAACGGCCAGGTCGACATCACGCTCGGCATGGGCGAAGTGCCGCCGGGTTACGTGTCGATCACCTCGCCGCCGGCGATCGTGCGCGGGGTGATCGTCACCGGCCACCAGGTGCTCGACGGCCAGCGCCGCGACGCACCGTCCGGGGTGATCCAGGCCTACGACGCGGAGACCGGCAAGCTGCGCTGGGCCTGGGACATGGACGCGCCCGAGCGCAGCGGCCTGCCGCCGCAGGGCCAGACCTACACGCGCGGCACCCCGAACATGTGGACCACCGCCACCGGCGACGAACAGCTGGGGCTGGTGTACCTGCCGATGGGCAACGCGGCGGGCGACTACTGGAGCGGGTCGCGTACCGAAAACCAGAACCGCTACGCCACCTCTCTGGTCGCACTGGACGTCACCACCGGCAAGCCGGTCTGGTATTTCCAGGCGGTGCGCAAGGACGTCTGGGATTACGACCTGGGTTCGCAGGCCACGCTGGTCGACTTCCCGACCGCGGCCGGCAAGGTGCCGGCGCTGCTGCTGCCGACCAAGCAGGGCGACCTGTATGTGCTCGACCGCCGCACCGGTGAGCTGCTGACCCCGGCCGAAGAGCGCGCCGTCCCCGGTGGTGGCGTGGAGCCGGACCAGCGCAGTCCGACCCAGCTGTTTTCGCTGTACCACACGCTGCGCAAGCCGGACCTGACCGAGCGCGACATGTGGGGCATCACCCCGATCGACCAGCTGGTCTGCCGCATCCAGTTCCGCAACGCCAGTTACCAGGGGTTCTACACGCCGCCCACGGCCGACCGGCATTCCATCGAGTATCCCGGTTACAACGGCGGCTCGGACTGGGGCAGCGTTGCCGTGGATCCGCGCCACGGCGTGATCGTGGCCAACTACAACGACATGCCCAACTACAACCGCCTGGTGCCGCGCGCCGAGGCCGACCGCAAAGGCTGGGTGCCGCGCGAAATGGTGCGCGCCGACCGTGGCGGTGCCGAAGGGGCAGGGGACCCGCAGACCGGCACCCCGTACGCCATCGACGTCAACGCCGGGTGGCGCCTGCCATTCACCAGGCTGCTGTGCAAACAACCGCCGTACGGCGGTATCCGTGCCATCGACCTGCGCAGCGGCAAGCTGCTCTGGGACCGTCCGTTCGGCAGTGCGCGCGGCAATGGCCCGTTCGGCATCCGTTCCGGCCTGCCGATCGAGATCGGCACACCCAACAATGGCGGTTCCGCGATCACCGCCAGCGGCCTGATCTTCATCGCCGCCGCCACCGACAACCTGCTGCGCGCGATCGACCTGAAAACCGGCAAGGAGCTGTGGCACGCCAAGCTGCCGGCCGGCGGCCAGGCCAACCCGATGATCTACGAATACAACGGCCGCCAGTACGTGGTGATCATGGCCGGCGGCCACCACTTCATGGAAACCGCGCCTGGGGATTACGTGATGGCGTATGCGTTGCCGAAAGCGGGGCGGTAAATCAGACCACCCGCACCATCTTCCGCATCAGATGTTCGACCACGCCCTGCGGATCGGCGGTGCGCCCCACATGGGTGCTCGACATCTGCACGATGGAGCTGCGCTTGGCGGTCAGGAAATGGAAACGCGCGCGCGCCGGCAACTGCGCAATGGGGCCGGCCGTCGCATCACCGCGACAGATCGCAACAATCGCATCCAGCCACGGTTGCAGCGCCTCCACATCCAGCGACGGCGCGAACGCCTGCATCCGCGCCGGGTCGATCTCAATCGCGGCCTGCAGGTGTTTCGCCCCCGGGCAGGACACGATCACCCCGACGTTGATGAACTCTTCGCGCTCCACCCGCGGTACCACGCGGATGACCGCATAGTCATACGTATGCAGCGTGGGCACGGACGGCCTCCTGTACGAACGCGGCGCGCGCCTGCAGGCGGCACTTCAGGTAATCGACGTACCCCTGGCGATACGCGGCAGGGCTCTCGAACGCCGGCTCGTCCACCAGCCAGCTGTCCGGCACCAACCCCACGATCCGCTCGATCTCCGCGTCCGGCAGCAGCGCGGCCAGTTCGGCATCCACCTCGGCAATCTTCGACGCGAACGGCAGCAGCACCTGGTCGCGGATCAGCACGAAGGGCTTTTCGCAGGCGTCACCCGCGTTGGCCCAATCATGATGGAAGTACATCGCCGCACCATGGTCGATCAGGTAAAGCTTGCGATGCCACACCATCAGGTTCGGGTTGCGCGCGGTGCGGTCGACATTGCTGATGAACGCGTCGAGCCACACGATGCGCGAGGCCAGGTCGGCGTCCACCGGCATCGCGGCCGGGTCGTAATTGATCGCGCCGGGCAGGTAATCGCTGCCCAGGTTCAGCCCTTCGCTGGCACGGATCAGGTCCTGGATCTCCGGATCGGGCTCGGTGCGCGCGAACTCGCGGTCCAGCTCCACGAACATGATCTCGGGAATCGGCAGCCCCAGGGTTCGTGCCATCTCACCGGCGATCAGCTCGGCAATCAGCGCCTTCGGGCCTTGGCCGGCACCCCGGAACTTGAGCACGACCATGCCTTCGTCGTCGGTCTCGACCACGGCAGGCAGGGAGCCCCCCTCGCGGAGCGGGGTGATGTAACGGAGCGCGTGGACGGTACGCAAAAGGGCATCCATTGACGGAACGAGCGGGCCCATCTTACCGTGACCCGAGAGCGGCCCGCAGGGGTGGACCGCCCCAAGGAAGATCCGCCATGTATACCGATGAGCTGCGCGTTCCCGATGGTGTTCTCAGTGACCCGGAGGCATTCGAAATCCTCCGGCTGTGGGCAGCGAATAAGTCGCTGCACGTCAGCCTCAATTCCGACCTGGGCGGCGGTGCCGAAGACTTCGGCGAACTGCTGTCGGATCTGTTCGAGCATGCCGCGCGCATGTTCGCAGAACGCGACGGGCAATCCGTCGAAGACTGCCGCGACGTGATGCTGCGCGACTTCCTGAAACGCGTCGACGCCCCCAAGGACAGCATCGAAGGTGCGATCAGCGATCGCGACGATCGCAAACCGTCGCACTGAAGGGTCACCATGCGCACGGTCCGTCGCCCGCAGCAGCATGCCTTTTGTCCTATTCCGGGTGCGATTTAGATCGATACAATCGAGGTCTCCGCGCTGGCCGTGGCGCAACTTGGGAGTCCGTAGTGCACCGTACGATGCTGGCTGCTGCTTCGCTTGTCCTGACCGCCGCGCCCTGCGCCCTGCAGGCCGCCGACCTCGCCGCCGAGGTCAATCCGTTCATCGGCACCACCAACGCCGGCAATGTGTATCCGGGCCCGTCGGTGCCGTTCGGCATGGTCGCCTTCAGCCCTGAGATGACCCCGCTGCCGGGCAAGCGCTTCGCGTTTGCGGCGCCCGGCGGCTACGAGTGGCGCGGCAATGGCGTGCGCGGCTTCAGCCTGACCCACGTGTCCGGCACCGGCTGCACCGGCGCCAGTGGCGATATCCCGATCATGCCGGTCACCAGCAAGGTGGAGCTGTCCCCGTCCTCGGCCGACGCTGCACTGCGCTACGCCAGCGTGCTCGACCACAAACGCGAAAGCGCCAGCCCCGGCGCCTATACGCTGACACTCGACAACGGCGTGGTGGTCAATCTCGGCGCCACCGCGCGCACCGCCGTGGGCCAGTTCCAGTTCCCCGCCGACAAGCCGGCCAACCTGCTGTTCCGCACCTCCGACAGCGAGGTGGGCAGCACCGATTCCAGCATCGTGATCGACCCGGCCACGCGCACCGTGCGCGGTTCGGTGACCGCCGGCAACTTCTGCGGCTACCTCGCCGAAGACCGCCGCGAGAGTTATTACACCCTGCATTTCGTGGCGGAGTTCGACCAGCCGTTCGAGGTCGGTGGCACGTGGCGCGACGACACCGTGCAGCCCGGCGCGCGCGAAGGCGGCGGTGGCACCAGCTACGGCACGCAGGGCCACCCGCCCGTCGGCAAGGGCGCAGGCGGCTGGATCCAGTTCGACCCCAAGCGCAGCCCCACCGTGACCGCACGCATCGGCATCTCCTATGTCGATGAAGCCGGCGCGCGCGCCAACCTGCGCCGCGAAAGCCCGGCCGGTACCACCGTGGCCAAGACCCAGGCGGCAACCCGCGCCGAATGGAACAAAACGCTGGGCCAGGTACGCGTGGAAGGCGGCACGCCTGACGAGCGCACCGTGTTCTACACCGCGCTGTACCACGCACTGCTCGCGCCGAACCTCTTCAGCGACGGCGACGGTCGTTACCGCGGCATGGACGGCAAGGTCCACGCGTTGTCGAAAGGCCAGCGCGCGCAGTACGCCAACTACTCCGGTTGGGACGTGTACCGCTCGCAGCTGCAGCTGGTGACCCTGCTGCAGCCGCAGGTGGGCTCGGACATCGCGCAGTCGCTGCTCAACCAGGCCGACCAGAATGGCGGTGTGTGGGACCGCTGGACCCACCTCACCGGCGCCACCGGCGTGATGAACGGCGATCCGTCGCCGCCGTCGGTGGCCGCGATCCATGCCTTCGGTGGACGCAGCTTCGACCTGAAGCGCGCGTACGCCTCGCTCAAGCAGGCCGCCACCGTGCCGACCGAACGCGATCTCAGCCGCCGGGGTTGCCCGGTGCTGTGCGTGGGCCAGCGCCCGGGCCTGGACCGGTGGATGGCGCTGAAGTACATGCCGGTGGGTGCGCCGGGCTGGGGTACCGCCTCGGACACGCTGGAAATGGCCGCGGCCGATTTTGGCCTGGCCGAGCTGGCCAGCGCTGCCGGCGACAAGCAGGGCGCAGCGCAGTTCCGCGAACGCTCCGGCTGGTGGCGCAACCTCTACAACCCGAAGGCCACCGCGCAGGCCGGCTACATCCAGCCGCGCAACGCCGACGGCAGCTGGCCGGCATTCGATCCCGCCTCGGACGAGGAGTTCGTGGAAGGCAGCGGCGCGCAGTACCTGTGGATGGTGCCGTTCGACCCGGCGGGGCTGATCGCCACGCTGGGCGGGCGCGACGCAGCGATCCAGCGCCTGGATGCGTTCTTCCGCAGGGAGAATGGCGACTGGGCCGTCACCAAGTCCGGCCCGTTGCATGCCGAACTGGACAACGAACCATCGGTTGCCGCGCCGTGGCTGTACAACTTCGTCGGGCAGCCGTGGAAGACCCAGGAAACCGTGCGCCAGGCGATGCGCCAGATCTGGACCAACGCACCGGAAGGCATGCCCGGCAACGACGACCTCGGCCAGATGTCCTCGTGGTACGTGTGGTCCGCGCTCGGCCTGTACCCGCTGTATCCGGGTCGCGCCGACCTGGTGATTGGCAGCCCGCTGTTCCGCAAGGCGGTGATCCAGCGTCCGGGTGCCACGCTGACCGTCAACGCCAACGGCGCGGCGATGGATGCGCCGTACGTGCAGGCGCTGCGCGTGAATGGCGCGCCCAGCGACGCCAGCTGGCTGCCCGCCAGCTTCGTGCAGAAAGGCGGTACGCTCGACTTCGAGCTGGGGTCCACGCGCAACACGCAGTGGGGCACGGCCACGCTGCCGCCTTCCTACGGACCGGAATGATCAACACCCTGCATCCACTGCTGTTGCGCAGTGCCGCCGTGCTGCCGTGGCTCGGCCTGTTCGCGAGCGCGGCCATGGCCGTGATCGTGACGGCGTTCGGTCTGTTGGCGATGCCGTACTACGTCGATCTGTTCGGCGCGGCCGGCCAGCCGTTGCCATGGATCACCCAGGTGTTCAGCCAGGCCTGGGGAGTGGCCTGGCTGGCGCCGGTGCTGGTCGGCGCTGCGCTGTTCGTGCGGACCACGCCGTATGTGCGCATCGCCGCCGGCGTGTTCGGCTTGGGTGCGGGCGTGCTCGGTGCTGTCAGCGCGCTGTTTGCGATGTACCTGCCTTACTTCAAGCTGGCATCGCTGGTCTGATTTCCGAAGTGGCCGCGCGGGCCAGGAAGTGCGTGGCCAGCGCGTCCACGAAGCGTTGCAGCGACTCGACGTTCATCAGGTGCCCGCCTGGCAGCATGCACAGCGTGGCCTGCGGCAGGCCGGCGACCAGCGCATGCACGCCTTCCTGCGGGGCCAGACGGTCTTCATCGCCGCCGATCACCAGGGTCGGCACGCGCAACCGCGACAGGGCAGGACGACCGTCGAACGCCAGCATTGACTGCAGCAGGCGCAGCCAGTCGTCGCGGTCCTGTTCGTCGTCGGCGTTCTCCGGGTAATCCAGATACGGGGCGGCCGCCGGGCTGGACAGGAAGCGGTCCGAGAACAGCCACGGCAACACCAGCTCAAAGATCTGCTTCGGCGTGGCACCACTGGCGTAGACCGCGCCGATCGCCTTCAGGAACAGCGCGGCCTGGGTGCCGGTATGCGCGAAGGTAGCGGCCAGCACCAGGCTGCGCACCCGCTGCGGCGCGGCCAATGCCAGTGCCTGCGCCACCGTTCCTCCCATCGAGAAGCCCACCACGTGGGCGGCATCGATGCCGGCTGCGTCCATGATCGCCAGGACATCCTGCGCGAGGTCTTCAATCGAGAAGGGCGCGGTGCCCCCCGGCGTTTTGCCGGAACCGCGCAGGTCTACCGCCAGCACCCGGAAGCGGTCGGCGAGCGCGTGTTGTTCGGCGACCCAGAACGTGGCGTCGCCGCCCAGTCCATGGATCAGCACCACCGGCGGTGCATCGGCGGGGGAAGCGGTTTCGGTCCAATGGGCAGGACCGCGTGACGTCGTCATCAGGGGCATGGGAAACACCAGCAGGGCAGGCAGGGGCGGGAGGATATCGGTTGGCGCGGGCGGATGCTCATGCGGCGCGCAGGTCGGGCAGATCGATGCCGTTGGCGGCTGCCGCCATCTGCGTGTCCGGCACCGGGCCTTGGCGGTTCATGTCCACCAGCGCCTGGTTGAGGTCGACGAAGGCGCGCATGCGCGCTTCGTAACGGGCGAACGCGGCTTCCGGCGTGGTCGGTGTGTTGGCCAGTTCGCGGGCCAGCACGAACGCGCCGACCAGCGCCAGGCTGGTGCCCTGGCCTGAAAACGGTGACGCGCAATGCGCCGCGTCACCCACCAGCGCGACCCGACCCTTCGACCAGCATGGCAGTTTCACCTGCACCAGTTCGCCGAAATAGAACGCGTCGGTACTGTCCACCGCATCCACCAGCGGTTGCCAGCGCCCCCCCAATCCGCGCAGTTGCGTGCGGGTGAGCGCCTTCTGCGCGGCTACATCGTGGCGCAGTGCGCTGTCGACCTCCGCACCGAATCCGGCACCAACGCGCAGCTCGCGCCCACTGGCATCGGGGTAGACCACCACGCCCAGTTCGGCGTCGCGGTACATGCCTTCGCGGCCGTCCAGCGGCAACAGGTTGGGGGCGCTGTAGAACGCCAGCGCGCCGCCGAGCGGCAGCAGGCAGTCGTCGCCCGGCTGCACGGCATGCCGGCGGACCGGCGAGTACACGCCGTCCGCACCGATCACCACATCGTAGGTGCGCGACAGCTGGCGCGCGAAACTTGCGGTCACGCCGTTCAAGCCGGGCGTCAGCGCCGTGATGTGTTCGTCGAAGCAGATGTCGGCACGGTCACCAATCGCCTCGGCCAGCACCCGGCACAACGTGTCGCGGAAAATTTCGATGTCGGCGCTGTCGAGCTTGCCGCCGCTGAAGGTGCGGCTGTCATCCACGCTGACCGGTTCGCCCTGGCGGTCCAGCATGCTCATCCCGCGCAGGCGGGTGCGCTGTGCCTGCAGTGTGTCGTGCAGGCCCATGGCCTTGACCACCTCCAGCGCCACGCCGCGGATATCCACCGCATGGCCACCATCGCGCAGCAGCGGCGCCTTCTCCACCACGGTGACGGGGAAGCCGAAGTGGCGCAGCCACCAGGCGGTGGCAAGGCCGGCGACACCGGCGCCGGAAACGAGAACGGTAGGAAGCGGGGGCATGGCAAGCGATCCAGGAAGGGAGTGCGCACAGACTAGGGCGATGCGCGCGGTGCTTCTTGACCTGGGTCAAGCCGGAACGATCAGTGTGGCGCGGGCAGCCCGAGCAGTTCAGAAAGGCCCAACCAGCCGATCTGCACGCCGATGCACAGGATCACGAACGCCAGCAGGCGCAGCATCACCTGCATGCCGGTGCGGCCGAGCAGGGCCTGCAGCCGGCCGGCGTAGCGCATGCACAGGTAGATCAGCGCGCATAGCGCTACCAGCGCGCTCGCGGCTGCCACCACGTGCACCACCTCCGGGCCCTGTTCGGGCGAGGTGGTGCCCACGGCGGTTGCCACGGCGATGGCGCCAGGGCCGACGGTCAGGGGCAGGGTGAACGGATAGAAGGTCTGCGACTCGACCGAGGCGTCGAGGTCCAGATCCTGGCGTGCCTCGGCCTGGGCCGCACCGGTCAGCGAGACCCGCTCCGGTTGCGCGGGCGCATTGAGCAGCCGCCATCCCGTGGCTGCGATCACCAGGCCACCGGCCAGGCGCAGTACCGGAATCGAGATGCCGAAAAAGGACAACACCCAGGCACCGATGCTGATCGACACCGCCAGCATTACCAGGCTGTTGAATGCCACCGCGCGCGCCACCCGCGCACGTTGCGTCTGCGAGGCATCGGGCAGCAGTCCGAGCACCATCAGCGCCGCGCCCGGAGGATTGATCACCGGCAGCAGGCTGGTGAAGATCACCAGAAAGGCATGGCTGAATTCATTCCACATGATGCTTTCCATTGGGCGGGCCGGGATCGCGTGCCCACCTTGCCAGAAAAAAGCCGCACGCGATGCGTACGGCTTTGAGGGTTAACCAGCGAACCGGCTCAGTAGCCCCACCAGGGCTGGCAGTGCAGGTGGCCGTACGGGCCGCGCCAGCAACGACCACCCGGATACGGGTGCGGACCGCCGCCCCAGCCCCACGGACGCGGGCCATACATCGCCGGGCCGTACCACCAGTCGATGAACACGCTGGCATGCTGGCCGACGTCGGGCAGGGTGCCGCCCAGCACGCGGATGTCATAGGTCAGGTTGCCGGCGCTCAGGCGCGGGTTGGTGAGCTCGACCACAGCCAGGTCGGTCTTGCCGTTG
Organism: uncultured Stenotrophomonas sp.; assembly: GCF_963519125.1. Taxonomy (GTDB): domain Bacteria; phylum Pseudomonadota; class Gammaproteobacteria; order Xanthomonadales; family Xanthomonadaceae; genus Stenotrophomonas. Next base: position 39,922 of record NZ_CAUQLJ010000007.1, read on the forward strand.
ACCACGGTGGAGACCGTTGCGTTCGGCGGGTCCTTCTGGAAATCGTCCTTGCCGCTGCCCCAGTAGCTGACGAACTTCGCGGTGGACACATCGCCGGTCATGCGTTCGGGGCGGTCGGTGAACATCAGGGTCTGCTCGCCCACGCCCTTCAGGGTCATGGTCTTGCCGTCGGACTGGAAGCCGTTGCCGGTCTGCACGAACAGCCAGTTGGCGGCCGGCATCGGTTCGACATTGCCGGCGGGCGCCGCTGCCTTTGCGCTTGCGGGAGCGGCCTGGGCGCTCAGTGCGCACCAGGGCAGAAGGAGCAGCATCGCCACTCCGAGGGAAAAACGCTTCATTGCTGTCTCCGAAAAGGGGTTGGGGGCGAGGGCAGCGGAGACGGGGAGAGGGTTCGTCCGCCGCTGCCATCGCTGGGGGAGGACATTACGAGCGCGGGCCGGGCCGTCACTTGACCCAGGTCAAGCGCCACGAACACGGCCGCGAGGGTTCAGCCAGGGAGCTGCGCACGCAGCTGGCGCACCACCCGCCGCCAGGCCAAGGCGGCGATCAGCAGCAGGGTCGCGCCAAACACCAGAAGCGCCATGCGGCCACTGTCGTTGAACGCGATCAGCGCCAGCGTCAGTAGGCCGGTCACGGTGAGGGAGATCGCAACGGTGCGCGCCGGCGCGTGATCGTTCGCGTCGACGGTCGTCATCGGCGTCGGTGCGTAGGCGTCGATGCGCGCCCGCACGCGCTGCCATTGCGGCGCGGGACCCTTCGCAATGACGTGCGATACCGACAGGATCAGCACCGGCAACACCGCTCCCACCAGTACGTCGGTGAGCCGGGGGTTGTCCTGTATCCAGCGCGCGGGCGCGCGGGTGGCGAGCCACCCCAGATCCATGCCCACCCGCACCAGCACGCCGGCGATGAAGCTGATGCCGGCGGTAGCGAACACCGTGCGCGTTCCGATCCGGCCACTGAGCAGGCCCCAGAGGGTCGGCGCCATCAACGGACCGAGCAGCATGCCGGTCAACGTGAGTACGATCTTCTCCGCACCGCCCATGCTGGGCACGCACAGCGCCACCGCGATCAACGCCGCGCCGATCAGCAGTGCGAACAGGCGCCCAGCGCCGACCAGGCGGCGCTCGCTCGCCTCCGGGCGCAGACGCCGGTAGAACTGTTCGGTGAGCACGCCGGCAAACACGTTGATCTGCCCGCTGATTGCACTTGCCGTGGCCGAGAACATGGCCGCCATCATCAGGCCCAGCATGCCCGCCGGCAGCACCAGCTGGCTGGCCAGGATGTAGGCCTGTTCGGGGTCCGCGTCCGATTGCAGCATGCGGTACAGGATCGGTGGGGTCAGCCACAGGGTCGGGCTGATCAGGTACAGCGCGCCGAACAACCACGCGCTCCAGCGCGCGTCGCGTTCGGTCGGTACGCAGATGTAGCGTTGTGCGAAGGCCCATTCTGCGCCGACCAGGAAAAAGTGCACCGCGACCCAGCCTGCCATGAACCACAGCGTGTATTGGCTTGAGAAGGGTTGGAAGAAGGTATCCGGCACCGGTGCCAGCGGCACCCCGCTGTGCAGCTGCCACCACAGCAGGGGAATCACGAACAGCACCGCCAGCTGCAGCACGATGAACTGCAGCACGTCGGTCATCAGCACCGCCCACAGTCCGCCGGTGACCGTGTAGGCCACCACGACCGCCCCGAAGATGCCAATCGCCACGGCAAGCGAGAGATGCCCGGTCGCGTCGTCGCGCAGCAGGTGGCCCGGTTCCAGTGGTACCAGTGCCACCAGCATCACCGACAGCGCGTACAGCGCCACCCCGGTGGAGACGATGCGCATGCCCATCATGGCCCAGGTATACAGCTGCACCGCCTGCGGCCCGAAGCGAAGCTGCACGAACTCGGCCGGTGTGGTCACGCCCGTGCGCCGCCAGCGTCCTGCGACGAAGCTGCCCACCAGCAGGCCCGCAATGCCGATGCAGGTGTTGATCGCAATGGCGACCACGCCTTCGCGATAGGCTAGTCCGCCCCAGACCACGAAGGTGCCGGCCGACTTGAGGGTCATGAACCCGCTCAGCCCGGACACCCACCACGGCGAACGACCACCCGCAGCGAACATGTCGCGCGAGCGTCGGTTGCGTCCGGCGTAGCGCAGGCCGATCAGCAGCGTGCCGATCAGGTAGGCGGCCAGCACCACGAAATCGATCGGCGCCATCGTCAGAAGTTCATGCGCAGGCTGAGGCCGGCACGTCGGCGGAAATCTCCCGGCAGTTGCTGCGCATACGCATTGGCACCCCCAGCGGTACTCACCGGCATGATGTTGGCGGCATAGCGGGTGTCGGCCAGGTTGTGCACGTACACGCCCAGCTCGACCCTGCCATCGGCGAAGATCAATCCTGCCGAAAGGTCGACGATGCCATACGCGCGCTGGGTCATCCGTGGGTTCTGGCTGATGTCGAACACCACTGCGTCCTGCCAGCGGTAGTCGCCCTGGACATAGACATCCATCGTCGCGGTCAGCGGCGCGTCGTAGCGCGCGCCCAGCACGCTGCGCCAGCGTGGCGCGTTCATGAACGGCTTGCCGTCCAGGTCCTGCACGAACGCACCGCCGGTGCCGGTCGGAAGGCAACCCTGCGCGGCCGTCTGGCCGGTGTAGCAGGGGCCGTTGGGCACGCCGTCGAAGCGCGCATCCAGCCACGTCACCCCGCCGCTGAGGCTGAAGTACGCGTGCGGGCGCGCGATGAATTCCAGCTCCACCCCGTCGATGGCCACGCCGCCGGCACTGGTCAGCAGGAACAGCCCCTGCGTGGCGCTGTAGGTCTGTGCCTGGTAGTCGTCGATGCGGGTGCGGAAGCCGGTCAGGTTCAACATAAGTGCGTTGTCGAGCCAGGTGCTTTTCAGCCCGGCCTCGAACAGTTCGGAGGTTTCGGCAGGCGCGGGCAGCTGCGCGAACTGGGCCGCAGTCAGCCCCAGCGTGGCGGCCAGGCCTTCGCCCTTGTAGCCGGTGCCCCAGCCCAGGTAACCGGTGACGACCGGGGTGAACGCATAGCTGGCGCTGAGCCGGCCGATGCTGGCGCTGTCGCGGTAGCGACCGCTGACCGGCCCGAACGCCGGCAGCGTGGCGGATTGGTCGGCACCGTTGAAGCGCGCATCCTGCGGCCGCACGAAGCGCAGCCGCTGGCGTTCGGTAAGCAGGCGCAGCCCGGCGGTCAGGGTCAGCCGTTCGCGCGGGCGCCAGTTGGCCTGGCCGAACATCGCGGCGTTGCGGCTGTCCACGTCCGAATGCCCGGCCAGCACGGCCTGGTCGCCGGGCACGCGTGGGACCACGCGGCCATCTGCCGCGATCGCAGTGGTTGCGCCGATGTTGAGGCCGCGACGGTCGAGCGCGTTGTGGACCGTACCGTCGAAGTAATAAGCACCCAGCAGGTAGTCGAACGCAGCGTCGGTGGGCGAGGCCAGCCGCAGTTCCTGGGTGAAGGTCCGGCTGGATTCGATGTTGAAATTGCGCGTGACCAGCTGCGCCTGGGTGTCGTCCAGGTCCACGTTGCTGTCGTTGTCGAAGCGGCGCCAGCCGGTGATGCTGGTCAACGTGTGCCTGCCCAGCGCAGTCCGTGCGGTCAGTGCCGCGCCGGCGTTCTTCTGTCGCACGAACGGCACCACGTCGTTGTTGACCTGGTTGTTGTTTCGGCCGACGGCGGTGCCGGTCGGCAGTGCGCGGGGATCCGTGGTCGCCTGTGTCAACGGCAGCGCGCAGCAATCGGCATCGAGCCGGCTCAGATCCGCGCTGAGGGTCACGTCCGAGCGCCGGTCGGCCGAGCGCCACTGCAGCTTGCCGCGCAGGCCATACGCACGCTGGTCGTTGAGCAAACGCCCGTCGTGCAGGTTGTCGACGTCGCCATCGCGGCTGCGCTCGAACGCCGCCAGCCGGTAGGCCAGCTGGTCGCTGAGCGGACCGGATACGGCACCCTCCAGCCGCTGCTCGTTGTCCTGTGCGAGCAGGGCAGACAGGGATCCGCTGCGGCGTTCGAAGTCCGGCGCCCGGGTGATCACCTGGATCACCCCGGCCGACGCGTTCTTGCCGAACAAGGTGCCCTGCGGACCGCGCAGCACCTCCACGCGTTCAACGTCGAGCAGATCGCTGAAGGCCGCGCCAGGACGTTGCAGGACTACACCGTCCACCACGGTGGCGATGCTGGGTTCTACCCCGGTCGAAAACACGTCGGTGCCGACGCCGCGGATGCGGATGGCGTTGTTGCGCAGCTCGTTGCCCGACGAAAACGTCACGCTGGGCACCAACGCCTGCAGTCGGCTGATATCGATCGCCTGGCGACGCTGCAGGGCTTGCCCGTCCACGACCGAGACCGCCAGCGCGATGCGTTGCACGTTCTCTTCGCGGTGCTGCGCGGTCACCGTGATCCGGTCCAGGGTCGTGGCCGAGGGCGTGGCGCGGGCGGTGGGATCCTCCCGCGCGAATGCCGCCGCTGCCGGCTGCACCAGCACCGTGAACAGGGCCATCTCCAGCGACCGCCATGGCATGTGCCACTCCGTGAACGGTGGTTCGGATTCATTCTGTAACGTGACCTGCGTCGCTGCACAGGCGTGTTCAGCTGAAAACCGACCAGTAAAACTACTGCCTGTTCAGTATCCTCCACCGTACTGCAACGGTTTGCACACGAGTACGCCAACTTGCGGAACGCCGTTCTAAAATTTAGGATCGGCAGCGTCGGCCCCAGCCCCGGACAGCGATCATGGCGCGAACCAGGCACTCCGCATCCCGCGACGACCTCGCCGAGGCCGTGGACGACGGCGACCCGCGTTTTGCCATTCCCGGTGCGCAGGCGCTGTCCAAGGGCCTGAGCCTGCTCACCCTGATCGCCGACGCCCCGCACCCGCTGCCCTTTAGCGAACTCGGGCGCTATTCCGGACTGCCCAAGAGCACGCTGCACCGGATACTGCAGACGCTGATCGAATACCGGCTGGTGCGCGTGGACGAGGCGAGCCAGACCTATCGCCTGGGTACGCGCCTGTTCGAGATGGCGCACCAGGTGTGGAGCGATTTCGACCTGCGCAGTGCCGCCGAACCGGAGTTGCTGCGGCTGCGCGAACTCGCGCAGGAAACGACCCGGCTGGGCATCCTGGAAGGTCGCGACATCCTGATCATCGACCAGCGCGACCACGTGCAGGCGATGCGCCTGGCAAACGGCGTGGGCAGCCGCCTGCCGGCGGTGGCGACCTCGATCGGCAAGGCGGTGATGTCGCATCGCCCGCCCGAAGAACTGCAGCGATATCTCAGCGGTGGACCGCTGGCCGCGCTGACCCCGCATTCGATCCTCGACCTGGCCGACCTGCAGCGCGAAATGGACCTGATCAAGGCACGCGGTTACGCGGTGTCGGTCGAGGAATCCGCACTCGGTGTCAGCGGCGTGGCGGCGCCGATCCTGGACCACCGCGGCGAAGCCATCGGCGCGGTCAGCATCAGTGGCCCGTCGTTCCGGCTGCCGCTGGAACGCCTGCATGCGCTGGGCCGCGACGTCATCGAAGCGGCGCGGCGCATTGCCGGCAACGTGGGGGAAACCTTCATGTCGATCAGCACCTCGGTCACGCCCAGCCACGCCGTGGACCACGACGTGCGCTGCGTGATCCCGCACAGCGCATTCCTGGCCGAGAGCCCGCACTGGCTCGGCGATGGACGCTCGCTGCTGTGGGTGGACATCCTGGCGCCGTCGGTCAACATCTCCAACCTGGCTACCGGGGACACGCGATCCACGCCGCTGGGCGAGCTGGTCGGCGTGGTGGTACCGCGTACCTCGGGTGGTTTCATCGCCGCCACCCAGAGCGGATTCCGCGTGCTGGACCTGCCCGGTGGCGGGATGCATCCGATTGCTGCGCCCCTGCACATGAGCGGGCGCCGCTTCAACGACGGCAAGTGCGATGCGCTTGGCCGTCTATGGGCCGGCACACTGGCCATCGATGCCACGCCCGAGCGCGGCGCGCTGTACCGGCTTGACACCGACGGCGTGCTTGACGAGATCGAAAGCGGCTTCCACATCTGCAACGGGCTCGGCTGGAGCCCGGACAACACCCGCTTCTACCTGGCCGACTCCGGTCGCCGCACCGTTTACGTGTACGACTACGCGCTGGACACCGGCCGCGTCTCGAACAAGCGCGTGTTCGCCATCTTCAGCGACTCCGAGGGCATGCCCGACGGCCTGGCGGTCGACGCGCAGGGCCATGTGTGGTGCGCGATGTGGGATGGCTGGGCGATCAAGCGGCTGGCGCCGGACGGCACCGTCGTGCGCAGCATCGACCTGCCGGTGCCACGCCCCACCAACCTGGCGTTCGGCGGTCCACAGTTGAAGACGCTGTACATCACCACCGCGCGGATCCGCCTGTCGGCCACCCAGCTGGCTGCCGCGCCGCTCTCGGGCAGCCTGCTGGCTCTGGACGTCGATGTGGCCGGCGCGCCGGTGCGCGGCTACGGCGGCTGACATGGCCCGGTACCCCTCGCTTGCGGGCAAGGTGGTGGTGGTCAGCGGGGGCGCGTCGGGCATCGGCGCGGCCATCGTGGAAGCCTTCGCGCTGCAGGGCAGCCAGGTGTGCTTCGTTGACATCGATGCCGACGCGGCGCAGCGCACGGTGGCAGCGCTGGTGGCACGTGGCATGGCCCCACCGGCGCACGCGGTCTGCGACCTGCGCGACGTCGAGGCGTCGCTGGCGGCAGTGAAGGGCCTGCTCGGCGGGCGCACGCCGCATGCGCTCATCAACAACGCCGGCAACGACCAGGCCCAGCCGCTGGGCGAGGTCACTCCGGCCGACTGGGACGACCGCGTGGCGGTCAACCTGCGTCACCAGTTCTTCCTCGCCCAGGCGCTGTCCGTGCCGATGCGGGCGGCCGGGCAGGGCGCCATCGTCAACCTCGGTTCGGTGGCGTGGCGGATCGGCGTGTCCGGTGTGCCGGTGTACTGCACGCTCAAATCGGCCGTGGAAGGGCTGACCCGCAGCCTGGCTCGCGAGCTGGGCACCGATGGCATCCGTGTGAATGCGATCGCGCCGGGCTGGGTACTCACCCAGCGGCAGCTGGCGAAGGCCGCCGCCGACCCGGGCAAGTCCGCACGCTACCTGGAGCGGCAGTGCCTGAAGACCCACCTGCGGCCGGCCGACATCGCCGAGATGGCGCTGTGGCTGTGCGCCGACGAAAGTGCGCTGTGCACCGGGCAGACCTTCACGGTGGACGGTGGCGTGGCCTGATCGGCCGCTGACCGGCTGAAGTTGCGTTGACTTGATCTGGGTCATGTGGCCGGCCTCCGGCCGCCGCTACCGTGCGCATGCCCCCCGTCCCGTCAGCGAGATCGGCATGCCTCCAGCCCCACGCAAACCTGTGCCCCCGATGCATACGCCCGGCCTCGACGAGGACATGTGCGTGCACATCTTCACCACCTCGGCCGCGATGATCGGGGTCTGCATGACCGTGGTCGGCGTGCTGCACGTGGTGAGCGTGCTGCGCAAGGTCGACACCTTCGGCGACGACCTGCTGTGCATCAACTCGCTGATCTACCTGGCCTCGTGCCTGACCGCCTACTGGGCGCTGCGCACCCGTCGCCGCAAGCGCAACCGCGTCCTTGAATGGGCCGCCGACTGGCTGTTCCTGGTCGGGCTGGTGCTGAGCACCGTCGCCACCGCCTTCATCACCTGGGCGGTTGCCGGCACCTGACGCCGAAGCCGCTCGTTCCCGTTTCCCCTACAGGTATCGCCATGGACGCCCCAGCCACTGCTCCCACTCCTTCACGCGCGAACCGGCTGCGGCGCGTGCATGACCTCTATGCCGTGGCCCTGGTGGTCGCGCTGCTGTGCACCGGCGCCACCGTCGCGCAGGCACCGGCCGAACGCAGCACCCCCGGGGCGCCGCTGCAGCCGCCGGTCGAGATCCGGTACGGCGCCGACGGGGTCAGCCAGGGCACGCTGCGCGCGGCGATGTCGCAGGTCTCCGTGGGCGGCCAGCCGTACCGCGCGCTGGTGTTCAACGGCAACTACGACGCGCCGCTGATCCGGACGAAGCCGGGCGGCACCATCGCGGTGACCCTGGACAACCAGATGGACGAAAAGACCAACCTGCATTTCCACGGCATGACGGTGACGCCACTGGATTCGGGCGACAGCATCTTCCGCGAAGTCGGCCCGCACCAGCAGGGCCTGTACCGGTTCAAGCTGCCGCCGGACCACAGCCCGGGAGCGTACTGGTACCACAGCCATTTCCACGGCGGCGCCCAGCGCCAGGTGGAATCGGGCATCGCCGGGCCGATCCTGGTCGACGGCATCCTCGACCCGTTCCCGGAGCTGAAGGGCATCCAGGAGCGGGTGCTGGTCCTGCGCAACTTCCAGAAGACCAGCACCGGCAAGCTGGCCAGCGCGATCGTGACCAGTGCACCGTCGATCCGCACCGTGAATGGGCAGGCCGACCCGGTGATCGACATCCAGCCCGGCGAAACCCAGCTGTGGCACCTGCTCAACATTTCCGCCAACCAGTACTTCCGCGTGCGCATCAACGGACAGGACGTGCAGATCCTCTCCCGCGACGGCAACACCGTGACCAAAAAGGTGATGACCGACGAGCTGCTGATCGGGCCGTCGGCGCGCTTCAGCGTGCTGGTGGTGGGCCCGGCCGCCGGCGACCATCCGGTCGAGCTGGCCGCCGGCAACACCGGCGCGGCCGGTGACCAGTACAAGGGCGCACGCATCGCCACGCTGCGCTCGTCCGGCGCGCCGGTGCCCACCCGATCCATCACCAGTGCCTACCCGGCAGCGCAGGACCTGCGCAACGTGCCCGTCGCCAACGTCCGCCAGTTCGCGTTCCAGGACTCGCCCACCGACGGCGACGCGTTCATGATCAATGGCGAGCGCTTCGACCCGCGCCGGGTCAACACCACGGTCAAGCTCGGCGATGTGGAAGAGTGGCGCCTGTACAACCCGTCGCAGGAGCTGCACCAGTTCCATATCCACCAGACCGACTTCCAGGTGGTGGCGATCAACGACAAGCCGGTGCCGTTCAGCGGCTACCGCGACACGGTGTACATACCCACGCGCGGCTCGATCACCCTGCGCATTCCGTTCAAGGACCCGGTGATGCTGGGCAAGTTCGTCTACCACTGCCACATCCTCGAACACGAGGACGGCGGCATGATGCAGGTGGTGCAGGTGGTGCGGCCGGAAGACTACGAGCAGGCGGTGAAGCTGGCTCCGCTCGGCGGCATCTATGGCGACAACCAGACCTGCAGCTACCTGCAGAACACCGGCCGTGAGTTCGTGCTGCCCACCAATGTGCAGCTGCCTGCGGAGGTGCGCTGATGAACGCCGTGCGCCGAACCGCCCTCATGCTGGGCGTGACCGCCGGGCTGGGCCTGGTCTCCACTGAAGCGCGTGCCGACAAGGGCTACTACCCGAACGTCGGCATGGACTACAGCGCGGTGCTGCAGTACGACTACAGCCACGCCGAAGACACGCCTGCGCCGCGCAACACCACCGACTTCTACCCGGACATCCAGAGCAGCTTCTACGTACGCTTCAGCCCGAATGACCAGATCCGGCTGTCGACCGAACTCAATCCGATCAACCCGCCGGCCACCGGCGAGAAGCGGACCTTTGGTGACGTCGGGCTGGTGATCAACGAACTGAACTACTACAAGCTCACCCAGCACACGCAGCTGCAGGTCGGCAAACTGCAGGTGCCGTTCGGGCGCGCCATGGACGCCGCACCCGGGCTGTACACCAACGATTTCGTGTCGACATACGACCTCGGCGGCATGCTCGGCGCCACCTATGCCTATCGCTGGTTCGGGCAGAAGGCCGGCATGGTGCAGGGTGGAGTGAACCTCTACACCGCCGATACCACCGAACTCAGTCGGCCGTTCCTGCGCAGTGGCGGGCGCGCGCAGCGCTCGGACGGCGGACCGGCCAACACCGGCAAGCTGGACTCGTACGCGCTCACCGTGAACTGGAATTCGATTCCGGCACTGCCGTTCCTGGAGCTGGAAGCGGGTTACATGCGCAACCGCGCCGGCGTGGCGCAGCCGGATACCGGCCCCGCGGATGACGAGATCATCAGCGTGGTCTCGGCGCGCTACATCTGGGCGCCGGCATCGAGCGCGGACCTGGACAGCACGCTGCGTGGCCGCTACTTCGACGTGGTGCCGCTGGTGGAGTACGCCGACGTGCAGAATGAGGATGCGGTGGCCGGCAACGATACCCGCTACCTCACCACCTCGGTGACGGTGGACTATGGGCGCTGGGTATTCGGCGCCACCCGTACCGACAAGCGGCGTCCGTGGGCGCCCGGGGCAGGGCGGCACGATTACCTCAACGAACTGAGCATGGGCTACCGGGTCACCGGCCAGCTGACCATGGCGTTCTCGGTGGGCAGCCAGGCGCAGGCCGGACAGGATTCCAACCTGGTCGGTTTCGCGCTGACCTATGAAGGAGCGCACTGACATGCTGCGGACCCTGTGGCCGGCGTTCGTCCCGGCCGTGTCGTTGTCCTTGCTGCTGCTGTCGATGCAGCCGCTGGCGGCGCAGAACCAGAGCCTGATCGGTGGGCCGTTCAAGCTGACCGACCAGAACGGCCAGGCGGTGACCGACCGCAGCTTCCACGGCAAGCCGGTGCTGCTGTATTTCGGTTTCACCAGCTGCCCGGACGTATGCCCGACCGACCTGGCCCGCGTGCAGCGCATCGCGCGGCGCGTGCAGAAGGCGGGCGGGCCATCGTTGACGCCGGTGTTCGTCAGCATCGATCCGGAACGCGATACGCCGGCGAAGATGAAGAACTACGTGTCGCTGTTCGGGCCCGACATGGTGGGACTGACCGGAACGCCGGCGCAGATCACGGCAATTACCGATCGTTACCACGTGTACTACAAGAAGGTGCCCTACGGGAAGCCGGGCCAATACATGATGGATCACTCCACGTTCGTGTTCCTGCTCGACCGCAACGGTCGGTATGTGGATCACTTCGGGCGCACGGCCGATGAAGCGCAGGTGGCCACGCAGATCGTGGGTGACCTGGCGCGTACCTCGCCGCGCGCGCGGGTAGCGGGGGTGCCGCGGCGCTGAGGGTAACGCATTGCGTTGGGCAAAAAAAAACGCGGCCCGTGGGCCGCGTTGACGTGTTGCCATATCGTGCACGCCGCCAATCAGGGGCGGCCGTTGTTGTTGGCGGAGTTCGCCGCCTGGCGCAGCTCTGCATCCGCCTGCGCCAACAGCTCGCGGGCGCGTCCGGCGTGGCCTCCAAGGCGGTCGTCATTGTTCTGCTGGGCCGCAGCCACCAGCTGGTAAGCCTGCACGATATGTTCCTGCGCGGCGCGCAGGTCGCCATGGCGTTCGCCGATGTTGACCACCGGCTCGGCTTGGGCAGCACCGGCCAGTACAAGGGCGCCGAACAGGGCGAAGGGGGCGAGGCGGGTCATGCGGTTCATGCGATTACTCCGAAAGGGTTGGGGTTCCGTGATCCGCGTCAGCGCGGCCGGTGAGCACACAGTAGGGATTGCCAGATGCGGCTTCTTGACCTGGGTCAAGCCACGGCATATCCCCTCCTGAATACGCAGAACCAGTAGAAATACTGAGGTTTCTCATATTGCGGAACGCTGTTCCAATAAATATTATGGAACCGTAGTCCACATGTTGGATTACGCGCGCCACCGCCCCCTGCGGTGCCGCACCCACCGGCAACCACTGCCGGTCCGGCCGACCGGCACCACGCCTCCACGACGGCCCGCCTTATCGCTTTTTGTTCTGCGCATCAGACAGGGGGAAGGCGGCAGGCATATCCAGTCCTGCCAGTGCCCGGATACCGGGCGACGCTGTAGTGCTGGAGTTACGTGTCATGAGTACCCGTTCTGGTGCGCCGTCGGCGCGCTGCCGCGAATGTCAGTCCTGCCCGTTGGTCTCGGACTGTTTTCCCGGTTCCCTGGAGGCAGGCAACCTGCACGAGCTCGACGGCCTCATCGAGCACACCGCACCGGTCCACACCGGTAGTTTCCTGTTCCGCCAGGGCGACCCGTTCCAGTACATCTCGGTGATCCGGCTGGGCACGGTAAAGACCTATTCAATCGACCGCGAAGGCCGCGAGCAGACCCTGGGCTTCCACATGCCGGGCGACATCCTCGGGCTCAGCGCGATCGATGAAGAGCGCCACCCGTGCAACGCCATCGCGCTGGACACGGTGACCACCTGCCGGCTGCCGTTCCGGGTGGCGGCCTCGCTGTCGGCACGCATGCCGCAGCTGCAGGCCAAGCTGTTCCGGCTGCTCAGCCGCGACATCGCCCGGGCCACGCAGCTCTCGTGCAACAACAGCGCCGACGAGCGCCTGGCCGCGTTCCTGATCGGCATGGCCGACCGCATGGCCGCACGCGGCTACTCGGCCAGCCGTTGGCAGCTGACCATGTCACGCATGGATATCGCCAGTTACCTGCGGCTGGCGCCGGAAACGCTCAGCCGGTTGCTGCGCCGCTTCCAGGCCGAAGGCCTGGTCGCGCTCGACGGCCGCGAAGTGGAAGTGCGCGGCCGCGAACGCCTGCAGGCAATGGCGGCCGCCGAGGCGGACCTCGATCAGGTGCGCAGGGAAGCTGCGTAACGGGAGGTGAAACGGCTGGCCGCGAGCAGGGCGGTGACGATCACCGCCACGCCGACGATCAGCGCATTGGGCCACACCAGCACCAGCGCGTCGGCGGCCACTATCGCCGCCACCGCTGCGGTCCACACACCGGACACCACGTAATGCCCGCGGATGAAGCGCGGTGTCAGCCACGCGGCCGGATCGCCTTCCGGCCGGGCATAGCCCAGCGTGAAGGGGCGGCCGATCAGCAGCGATGCCAGCATCACCAGCAGCAGCACCGTATCAACCGCCAGCCGCACGCCCATCACCGGCCATGCCGGTCGGGTCAGGCCGGCGTACACGGCCAGGCCACCGAACACGATCAGCGAGACCAGTTCAAGCACTCCGCAATGCCGGCGTGGGCCGGTCCAGTCACGCGCGCACAGGATCAGCGCGGTCAGGGCGGCCGCGCACAGGGCACCGGAGGTGCCGAACAGGCGCGCGGCGATGGCAAACACCAGGAAGGGCAGCAGGCCCAGTAGGATGTTCATGGAGGAATTCCAGGGAGGGGAATTCCAGCCTAGACAGTACGCTGGCGTCGGGGTTGATCCAGGTCAAGCCCACTCCACCTCGCTGCCCTAAGAGCGGCTCAGGGCCGCCAGAACCCGGATTGGAATTCAGCAAAGGTCAGGTTGTTGTCATGGTCCACGTCCAGCGACTGGAACCGCATGTCGGCCACGCGCGACACCTCTTCCTCGGTGAGTTCGCCATCGCCGTTCAGATCGGCCACCCGGATCCGGTCGGCCGCGGTGAGCTGGCCATCGCGGTCCGGGCCCACCACCTCCTGGATATCCTCGACGGTGACCTTGTAATTGCGGTCGCCATCCAACAGGCGGAACAGCGCCGCGCCGTCGTACTCGTCATCGCTGACCCGCCCATCGCCATTCTTGTCCAGGGCGGCAAAGCGCTGCGCGGCGGTATCACCGACCTTCTGCGCATGGGCGGAGGCAACAACGCCCAGGCAGATCACAAGGGAGCAGGCGAGGGTAGAAGCAAGCTGGTTCACGGGAAGCTCCGCAGGGCGGCCAGGGAAGCCTCAGTCTCCACCAGCACATCGCCCCCCACACCCGTATTTCTACTGGCAAACGTACCTTGGGCACACCGTGTAGTGACACGCCACGCGTGTCAGAACCGCCAGCGCACCCCCCCATAAACACCCAGCCCATCCCCCGGCGTAGACCGCGCCACATCCTTCCCTGCATCGTTGTAGCCCGGCGTCACCGTAGCCGCGTAATGCTTGTCGCCGATGTTGCGCATCTCCACCCACGCCTGCCAACGGCCACCCGGCGCGTCGAAACCCACCCGCGTACCGAAGATCAGATGGCTGTCGGCGCGGAAACTGTTCGCATAGTCCACGAACATCGACGAGGCGTACTCGGTGTTGAGCGCCGCGTAGAACCCACCCGGATGATCGAAGCGCAGCTCGCCCTGGTAGTAGTGGCGCGGCAGGCCCGGCAGACGGTTGTCGCCGAAGCGCGCATCGTGGCGGTAACGGAAGTCGCTGAAGGTATACGCCTGGCGCAGCGACAGGCGACCGTCGCCGCCTTCCCACAACGTGCTGTCCAGCCCGGCCTCGATGCCGCGGTGCACGGTCGGGCTGGCATTGTTCTCAGCCACGAACAGGTTCGGCACCGGTGCCACCTCCACGCTGAGCAGCTCATGCCGCACCTGCGCGTAGTACCCGGTCAGTTCCCAGCGACCCAGCACGCTCTCGCCACGCGCACCCAGTTCCAGCGTGGTCGCGGTCTGGTTCTGCAGGTCCACCGGCGCGCGCTGGCGCCCGCTCGACGCGCCGTTGCCCGGCGCGAAGTAGCGGTTGCTGCCCCAGATCATCGACCACGGGTGCGCCGGTTCCACCGAACGGCTGAGGTTGCCGAACCACTGGGTAGTGGCGCTCTGCTGCCAAGTGAATCCCAGGCGCGGTGCGTAATCCCAGTTGCTGCCCTTCAAGCGCTCCGGCGTGGCCGGCCAGGTGACCTGCACATCCTTGCGCGTGTTGATCAGGGCCAGCCCGGTCTGCACGCGCAGGCGTTCGTTCACGGCCAGCGCGTTGCTCACGTGCAGCGAACTGTTGGTGCCGTGATGCGAGAAGTCGCGCGTGTGGGTGCCGGCCGGATAGCCGTTGCTGGGGAAGCGCAGGGTTTCTCGCACGTCCGCGTCGAGGTCGTGGGTCACGCGCAGCCCCACCGTGGTCACGCTGTCGCGGCCCAGCAGCGCATGCGCGCGCCGGTAGTCGAGCGTGGCATTGAGGTTGGTGTAGTCCAGCTGCTGCCGGTAGAGGCTCTCGTTGAGGTCCATCGGGTAGTGGTGGTACACCAGCCCGGCCTGCAGCGAGGAGTCGTCATCGATCTGCAGCGTGGTCATGTTGCCCAGCCAGGTGCTGCCCGGCTGTGGGCGGCGCGCATCGATGGCGAGGTTGGCCGGGTTGGCGGCGCGCGGATCGTTGCGGATCTGGTCGCGGGTCAGGCGCCCCGGCGTTTCGTGGTTGGTTTCGCGGTAGCGCAGGAAAAAGCGCGTTTCCAGCTGCGGGTTGATCTGCCAGCCCACGTTCGCCATCGCACCCTTGCCGTCGCCGGCGGCGTGCTGCTGGTAGCCGTCGTACTCGGTATCGGTATAGGCCAGGTAGTAGTCGACGCTGCCGGCGATGCCGCCGTAGCCGACGCTGCGCTTCTGGTAGCCGCGGCTGCCGGCTTCGTACTGCAGCTCCAGCCCGGCCGCATCGCGCCCGCTGCGGCTGACGTAGTTGATCGCACCGCCCAGCGCCAGCGCGCCACGTTCGAAGCCGTTGGCCCCGCGCAGCACGTCCACGCGGCTCAGCCACAGCGGCTCCAGCAGTTCGTACGGCGTGCCGCCCGGGCCGGTCAGCGGCAGGCCATCCAGCGAAACGGAAATGCCGGAGGCGTGCGCGCCCGGGCCACGGTTGATGCCGGAGCCGCGGATGGACACCTTGGTGCCTTCATTGCCGGGCGACTGCGCACTGATGCCGGGCTGGTAGGCCAGCACATCAGCGGTACCGGCCAGGCGGCCGTCGGCCTGCGCCAGGTCGATCACGTTGCCCGCGCCGGGCACGCGCTTGAGCGCGGCACGCGCCTGGTCGGCATCGCTGGCGGCGGTGACCTTCACCGCCTCCAGGGTGGTGGGTGCATCAGCCGGAGCGGCCTGCGCGGTCGCCGTCAGGGCAATGCACAGGGCCAGCGGCAGGGGGGACAGGGTGGGGCGGTACAACGAACGAAGGACAGGCATGCGTCTGGAACCATTACGGAGCGGGCAGCGGCAGGCGCGACGACCTGTAAACCGCGTTGAGGGCGCGAAAGTTAACAGGTTGCGCGCCCGCCGTCACCCGGCACCGGCGTAGGGTGGCATGGATCGGTAGGGTCGGTTCCCAAACGACCGCCGACCGCGTTGGCGACTTCCTTAACGCACGGACCCATGCAATCTCGCGTCGGACGGAGCCGCGATGTCGATCATTGCAACGCCATCGCCGGGCGCGGGATTGCCGTCGGCAGTCGACTGGGGTGCGACTCTACCGGCGAGGGTGCACCGGCAACGTCATATCGGGAATGGTCATACCGGCCAGCGTCAGGCCTGCCAGGGTCAGAAACTGTACGTCAGCCGCAGCCTCACTGTCTTCGGCTCGAACACGTGGAAATGAAGATCCTCGACACCCTCATCCGGCTCGCCAGGCAGACGCGAGGCGTAGAAATAATCGATGTCGTGGTCGTTCGAATCGAACAGGTTGAGCACGTCCAATTCCACGCCCCAGTTTTTCCACCGCTTCCCAACTGCAAGGTTGGCGATGATGGCGCCGTCTGATTCGACACTGGCGTCCTCAATCAGCGGATACGCCCCCAGATAACGCAAGCGCAGGCTGGAGTGCCACCCGTGTCCCCATTCCGCGTTCCAGCCTGCCGACACCACCCACGGCACCGCGCCGGGTATGGCGTCTCCTGCAGGATCGTAGTCAGAGAAGCGGGCGTCGGTGTAGGCGGCTTCCAGCTCCAGATTCCACAGCGGATGCGCGAACCAGTAAGCGGTGAGCTCGGCACCTTTGCGCTTGCTGGGTCGCGTCGCTTCAGTGTTGCCTGCATCGCCCACGAACAGCAGCTCCGAATCCAGCTCCAGCTGCCACAGCGCCAGCGTCGTCTGGAACTGCTCGGTCTGGAACCAACGTACGCCCAGCTCGCTGCCACGGGAACGCACCAGCGGTGTGACAGGGTCTGCCGCGTCGCCAGACACCGGGTCGATGTGCAGGGTGGTACCGCGCGCATCGTTAGAGTGGAATCCTTGTCCCCAGCTGGCATAGAGCTCGACCGGGTCGGCCACGCGCCACGCCAGCCCCGCTTTGGCGGAGGTGATGCTGTCGTCCGCGTCGCCGCTGTTTTCCGGCTGCAGTGCATCCACCTCGAAGTCGTAGTGGTCGCGGCGCAGACCGCCGTTGATGCGCAGCGTGTCGGTGATGCGATAGGAACCACCCAACCAGGCGCCCAGGCTGCGCTCGTCGACCCGGTCATTGCGGATGTAGTCCAGCATCCGGCGCTCGACCGTGTGCGCAAGCCCCACCGCACCGATGTCATCGCGACGACCTTCCAGCCCGGCCTGCACCCTCCAGCGCTCGCCTTCCCACTGCTGGTCCGCACGAAACCCGGTGACGGTGCGATCATCGAACTGGCGGAACTGATCGCCGTTGTCCGGATCATCCAGAAAGTAGGTGAAGTTGGACCAGAGCGAGAGGTCGTAGTCGATCCAGTACGCACTGACCCGCGTCTCACCGCCCAGCCATCCGCCTTGCCAGCCCGCCGACAGGGAATGGCGGCGGGAATCGCCACCCAGGGTGGTATCGATGGAACCGCGCTCGGAGATCAGGCCCTCGGCAACCGCCCGGGCAGGAATCTGATCCGGCGAATTCCAGCGGTTGTCATAGGCCATCAGCAGCGCATGCGCCTGGCCGTTACCGAGCGGCGCGGACACCCGCAGCAGCGCATTCTTCTTGTCCACATCCTCGTCGATATCGTCCCACTGCCCGTCGTACCCCTGCAGCTCCAGCGCACCGGTCACGGTCACGTTGCCGAACGTACCGCTGTCGGCGGCCACCACCCGACGATAGCCGCCCTGGCCAGCTTCCAACTGCAGCAGTCCCCGCGGCATGCCGTCGGCCAGCACGTAGCGCGCCGATCCCGCCGAGGAAAAGTCGCCCACGTCGATGTAGTACGGGCCTTTGCGATAGCTGAGCGCGTCGACCAGTTCCGGCATGATGAAGCTGAGGTCCGAATAGCCCTGGCCGTGGCCATGGCTGCGCAGGTTGATCGGCATGTCCTCGAGGTACTGCGCGAAGTCGGTACCGTGGTCCAGGTTGAACCCGCGCAGGAAGTACTGGTTCGCCTTGCCCGAGCCGGAGTGCTGGGTTGCGGCGACGCCGGGAATGAACTCGGCCATGTCGCCGGGGCGCAGGCGCGGTCGTCGCTCAAGCTCCTGGCGGTCCAGGCTGCCTTCCGAGGCAGTGGTGGCAACGCCCAGCAGGTTCTGCTGGCGGCCCACCACGGTGATGCGGTCCAGCGTGACCGGGTCGATGGACGCCGCCGGAGGCTCGGCACCCAAGGCGCAGGGCGGGCCCAGCAGCAGTGCATGGAGCATACCCACGTTTCGAACGCGTCGCCCGGCCATCCGCACCTCCTGTTGCAGGAATGGTGCAGAGGCTAAGTCGCGTGGGTCGGTCCGGCGTGAACCCCACGGCCGGGACGACCGTGGGGCGGTGGCGATGTCGGATTGCGGACAGCGGATCCTGCCTTAAAGAATGCCCGGCAGGTCCAACCCCTTTTCCTTCGCACATTCGATGGCGATCTCGTAGCCCGCGTCTGCATGCCGCATCACGCCGGTGGCCGGGTCGTTCCACAGCACGCGCGCGATGCGCTTGGCAGCGGCCTCGGTGCCATCGCACACGATCACCATGCCCGAATGCTGCGAGAAGCCCATGCCGACGCCGCCGCCGTGGTGCAGCGACACCCAGGTCGCGCCGCTGGCGGTGTTGAGCAGGGCGTTGAGCAGCGGCCAGTCCGAGACCGCGTCGGAGCCGTCGGCCATCGCTTCGGTTTCGCGGTTGGGCGAGGCCACGCTGCCGCTGTCCAGGTGATCGCGGCCGATCACCACCGGTGCCTTCAGCTCACCGTTGGCGACCATGTCGTTGAACGCCAGGCCCAACCGGTCGCGGTCGCCCAGGCCGACCCAGCAGATGCGCGCGGGCAGGCCCTGGAACTTGATCTTCTCGGCGGCCATGTCCAGCCAGCGGTGCAGGTGCGGGTTGTCCGGAATCAGTTCCTTGACCTTGGCGTCGGTCTTGGCGATGTCTTCCGGATCGCCGCTCAGCGCGGCCCAGCGGAACGGGCCGATGCCGCGGCAGAACAGCGGGCGGATGTAGGCGGGAACGAAGCCGGGGAAGTCGAACGCATTGGCCACGCCTTCTTCCAGCGCCATCTGGCGCAGGTTGTTGCCGTAGTCCACGGTCGGCACGCCGAGCGCATGGAAGCCGAGCATGGCCAGCACGTGGTTCGCCATCGAGGCGCGCGCGGCCTTTTCCACTTCCTTCGGGGCGGAAACGCGCTTCTCGTCCCACTCCTCCACGGTCCAGTCCTGCGGAAGGTAGCCGTTGACCGGGTCGTGCGCGGAGGTCTGGTCGGTCAGCAGGTCCGGCTTGACCCCGCGCAGCAGCAGTTCGTCCAGCACGTCGGCCACGTTGCCGAGCAGGCCGACCGACAGCGGCTTCTTGGCCGTGCACGACTCCTCGATCAGGCGCAGCGCCTCGTCCAGGTTGTCGGTCCAGGTGTCCAGGTAGCCGGTACGCAGGCGCATTTCGATGCTGCTCTTCCGGCACTCCACGGCCAGGCACGAGGCGCCGGCCATCACCGCGGCCAGCGGCTGCGCGCCGCCCATGCCGCCCAGCCCTCCGGTGAACAGCCACTTGCCGGCCAGGCTGCCGTTGTAGTGCTGGCGGCCCATTTCCACGAAGGTTTCGTAGGTGCCCTGCACGATGCCCTGCGCGCCGATGTAGATCCAGCTGCCAGCGGTCATCTGGCCGTACATCGCCAGCCCCTTCTTATCCAGCTCGTTGAAGTGGTCCCAGTTGGCCCAGCGCGGCACCAGGTTGGAGTTGGCGATCAGCACGCGCGGTGCGTCGGCATGCGTGCGGAACACGCCGACCGGCTTGCCCGACTGCACCAGCAACGTCTGGTCGTCTTCCAGACGGGTCAGCGTCTCCACGATCGCGTCATAGCTTTCCCAGTCGCGCGCGGCGCGGCCGATGCCGCCGTACACCACCAGTTCCTGCGGGCGCTCGGCCACGTCCGGATGCAGATTGTTCATCAGCATGCGCAGCGGCGCTTCAGTCAGCCAGCTTTTGGCGGTGAGCGTGGTGCCGGTGGGGGCGATGATGGTGCGGGTGGAATCGTGACGGCTCATGCAGCACTCCGGGAGTTCGCGAATTCGAGGCAGGCGTTGAGCACCTGCTGCAGGGTCTGGCGCAGCGGTGCAGCGTGGTCGGGGTCGAGCGGGGTAGGCCAGCTGTGCACGTCCACGAGTTCCGGCTCGTGCATGTAGCCACGGCAGGCCAGCTCCATCTGCAGGCTGTGCACGCCACCGGGAATGTCGCTGTAGTGGCGGGTGATCCAGCCGCCCTTGAAGCGACCATTGCGCACATGCGACAAACCACTGAAGCCGCAGATGTTCTCGACCACGTCGCTCAGTGCGTTGTCGCAGGACGTGTCCGGCGCCCCGGACGGACCGGCCGTGCCCAGGTTGAACTGCGGCAGCTCACCGTCGAACAGGTGCGGAATACGCGAGCGGATCGAATGCGCGTCATACACCACCACGGTGCCGTGGCGCTCGCGCAGCCGCGCGATCTGCGCGGCCAGTGCGTCGTGGTACGGCATGAACCAGGTATCGCGGCGTTGCGCGATGGCCGCCGCGTCCGGCTCGCGCCCGGGGTGGTACAGCGGCTGGTTGTCGAACGTGGTCAGCGGGCACAGCCCGGTGGTGTTCTGGCCGGGGTACAGCGACACCCCGCTAGGGTCGCGGTTGAGGTCGATCACCGAACGCGAGATCGCCGAGCGCACCGTGGTCGCGCCGATGCGCTGCGCGAAGTCGTACAGCTCATGCACCCACCAGTCCGCGTCGCGGCGGGCCAGCCACGGCGACACGAAATTGTCGACCAACGCGTCGGGCAGCTCGGTCCCGGTGTGCGGGAAGCTGACGATCAGCGGTGCATCGCCTTCATGCACCTGCAGCCAGTCCGGGTGGGCGTTCATGCCAGCGGCTCCACCTGCGGCAGCACCTCGGCCAGCCCTTCGGCCAGTGCGCCGCTGCGTACCAGTTCCGTCGCGGCGACCATGTCCGGATGGAAATATCGGTCGTCCTGCAGCGTCGGCACCTGCGCGCGCAGGCGCTGGCGCACGCTTTCCAGCGCGTCGCTGGAGCGCAGCCCGGTGTGGAAGTCGCAGCCCTGCGCGGCGGCCAGCAGTTCGATCCCCACCACATTCGCTGCGTTCTCGGCCATCTGCAGCAGGCGGCGCGCGCCGTGTGCGGCCATCGATACGTGGTCTTCCTGGTTGGCAGAAGTGGGAATGGAATCCACGCTGGCCGGGTAGGCGCGCTGCTTGTTTTCCGAGACCAGCGCGGCCGCGGTCACCTGCGGAATCATGAAGCCGGAATTGAGGCCAGGCTTCGGAGTGAGGAACGCGGGCAGGCCCGACAGCGCCGGGTCCACCAGCATCGCGGTGCGGCGTTCGCTGATCGAGCCGATCTCGCACACCGCCATGGCCAGCATGTCGGCGGCGAAGGCCACCGGTTCGGCGTGGAAGTTGCCGCCGCTGAGCGCCTCATTGGTGTCGGTGAACACCAGCGGGTTGTCGGACACGCCGTTGGCTTCGATCGCCAGCGTGGTCGCGGCCTGGCGCATCACGTCGAACGCCGCGCCCATCACCTGCGGCTGGCAGCGCAGGCAGTACGGGTCCTGCACGCGCACGTCGTTGTCACGGTGTGATTCGCGGATGTCCGAGCCCTGCATCAGGGTGCGCAGCGTGGCCGCTGTGGCGATCTGCCCGCGCTGGCCGCGGATGGCGTGGATGCGGGGGTCGAACGGCGTGTCAGAACCCTTGGCCGCTTCCACCGACAACGCACCGGTGACCAGCGCGGCCTGGAATACGGTTTCGATTTCGAACAGGCCGGCCAGCGCATAGGCGGTGGAGAACTGGGTGCCGTTGAGCAGCGCCAGGCCTTCCTTCGCGCCCAGTTCGATCGGCTGCAGGCCGGCACGCGCCAGTGCGTCGGTTGCGGGCAGGCGTTGGTCACCAATGAACGCTTCGCCGACGCCCAGCATCACGCTGGCCAGATGCGAGAGCGGCGCGAGGTCGCCCGAGGCGCCGACCGAACCCTGCGCCGGTACCACCGGCAGCACGCCCCTGACCAGCATCGCTTCGAGCAGCAGCAGGGTTTCCTCGCGCACGCCGGAAGCGCCCTGCGCGAGGCTGACCAGCTTCAGCGCCATCATCAGCCGCACCACGTTGGCCGGCATCGGTTCGCCCACGCCAGCAGCATGCGAGAGCACGATATTGCGCTGCAGGGTGGCCAGGTCCTCGCGTTCGATGCGCACGCTGGCCAGCTTGCCGAAGCCGGTGTTGATGCCATACACCGGCGCACCCTTGGCGACGATGGCAGCGACGGCGGCGGCACTGGCGCGCACCACCGGCAGCGCGCCGGGGTCCAGTGCCAGCGGTGCACCGCGATAGACCTGCCGCCACTGGGCGAGAGTGACATGGCCGGGGCGAAGAACCAGGGTGTTGCTCATGTGTTGCTCCAGGAGGCAGGCAGGTCGGGCTGTCCGCGCACCACGCGCGCGTGCAGCGGGTTGAATCCAATGCGATAGACCAGGTCGGCGGGGGCGTCGATGTCCCAGATCGCCAGATCGCAGTCCATGCCGACGGCCAGGCGGCCGATACGCTCGCCATGGCCCAGTGCGCGCGCCGCTTCACGGGTGAAGCCGGCGATGCACTCATCCACGGTCAGGCGGAACAGGGTGGCGCCCATGTTCATCGCCAGCAGCGGACTGGTCAGCGGCGAGGTGCCCGGGTTGCTGTCGGTGGCCAGCGCCAGCGGCACGCCGGCCGCACGCAGCGCGGCGATCGGGGGCAGGGTGGTGTCGCGGGTGAAGTAGAACGCGCCCGGCAGCAGCACCGCTACGGTGCCGGCCGCCTGCATCGCGGCAATGCCGTCGGCGTCCAGGTGTTCGATATGGTCGGCCGACAGCGCGCCGTGCCGCGCCGCCAATGCCGCGCCATGCTGGTTGCTGAGCTGTTCGGCATGGATCTTCACTGCCAGCCCGTTGGCCTTGGCGGCCACGAAAACCTGTTCGGCCTGCGCGGCACTGAAGGCGATGTTCTCGCAGAACACATCCACGGCTTCGGCCAACCCTTGCGCCGCCACCGTTGGAATCATCACGTTGCAGACTTCGTCGATGTACGCCTGCGCCTCGCGCCCCGGCGGTACCGCATGCGCGCCGAGGAAGGTCGGCACGATCTCCACCGCGCGCTGCCGTGCCAGCTCGGCGGCCACGCGCAGCTGCTTGGTCTCATCCTCGAGGGTCAGGCCGTAACCGGATTTGATTTCAACGGTGGTGATGCCTTCGGCCAGCATCGCGTCCAGCCGTGGCAGGCTGGCGGCAAGCAGTTCGGCCTCGCTGGCAGCCCGGGTCGCGCGCACGGTGCTGACGATGCCGCCTCCGGCGCGGGCGATGTCGGCGTAGCTCACGCCCTGCAGGCGCTGTTCGAATTCGTTGGCGCGGTTGCCGGCGTAGACCAGGTGGGTGTGGCAGTCGACCAGCCCGGGGCTGATCCAGCGGCCGCCGCAGTCCACCCGCTGCGCGGGTTGCAGGTGCGCGCCCGAAGCGGCCGGGCCCACGTGCACGATGCGGCCATCGGTGGCCGCGATCACCCCGTCGTGGATCACGCCCAGGCCGGGGCCGTCGACAGTGATCAGGTGGGCGTGGGTCCAGAGGGTGTCACAGTGCATGGCAGCAACCA
The DNA here is from genome assembly GCF_963519125.1 of uncultured Stenotrophomonas sp. Lineage (GTDB taxonomy): Bacteria > Pseudomonadota > Gammaproteobacteria > Xanthomonadales > Xanthomonadaceae > Stenotrophomonas. Next base: position 63,616 of record NZ_CAUQLJ010000007.1, read on the forward strand.
CAGCGGCTTATATGTCTATACAATATAGGCGCCACTTCCGGGATGTCCAGTGATGCCAGCCACCCCCGCTCCAATCCTCGCGTTCCACGCCGACCACGCCCTGTTGCCGGAGGGCTGGGCCCGCAATGTGCGCATTGTCTGTGCCGGCGGCACCGTACGGACGGTGGCGTCCGGCGTGGACGCGCAGCCCGGCGACACCGCGCTCGCGATCGCGCTGCCCGGGTTGGGCAACCTGCACAGCCACGCCTTCCAGCGCGGCATGGCCGGGCTGACCGAAATCGGCGGGCGCAGCGGCGACAGCTTCTGGAGCTGGCGCGAGCTGATGTACCGCTTCCTGGCCCACCTGCAGCCGGAAGCGGTGCAGGCCATCGCAGAGCAGGCCTACGTGGAGATGCTTGAATCGGGCTTCACCCGCGTGGGCGAGTTCCACTACCTGCACCATGCGCCGGACGGCACCCCGTATGCGGACCGCGCCGAAATGGCCGCGCGCATCGCCGCTGCCGCGCAGGGCAGCGGCATAGGCCTGACCCTGCTGCCGGTGTTCTACGCGCATGCCGATTTCGGTGGCGCGCCGCCGAACCCGGCGCAGCGTCGCCTGCTGCACGATGTGGACGGCTTCGCCCAGCTGCTTGACGGTTGCCGCCAGGCCCTGCGTGGCCAGGAAGACGCGGTGCTGGGCATCGCCCCGCACAGCCTGCGCGCGGTCACCGGCGAGGAGCTGGCCGCGTTGCTGCCGCTCAACCGCGGCCCGGTGCACATCCATATCGCCGAGCAGACCCGCGAGGTCGACGCATGCGTGGCGTGGAGCGGGCTGCGCCCGGTGCGCTGGCTGTACGAGCACGCCGCCGTCGACGAACGCTGGTGCCTGGTGCATGCCACCCACGTGGATGACGACGAAGTGCAGCGCATGCTGGCCAGTCGCGCGGTGGTGGGGCTGTGCCCGATCACCGAAGCCAACCTGGGCGACGGCCTGTTCCCGATGCAGGTGTTCGCGCGGGGCGGTGGACGCTTCGGCGTGGGCTCGGATTCCAATGTGCTGATCGACGCGGCCGAAGAGCTGCGCCTGCTCGAATACGGGCAGCGCCTGCAGCTTCGCGGGCGCAACGTGCTTGCCCCGCAGGAAGGCGTGTCCACGGGGCGCTGGCTGTTCGAGCAGTCGCTGCACGGCGCCGCGCAGGCGCTGGGCGTGGGCTGCGGCCTGCAGCCGGGTGCACCGGCCGACGTGGTCGAACTGGACCCGCAGCACCCGGCCATGATCGCGCGCGACGGCGACGCCTTGCTTGACAGCTGGGTGTTCGCCGCCCGTAATGGCGCCGTTCGATCGGTCTGGCGCGGGGGGCGCGAGCTGGTCCGCCACGGTCGCCACCTGCAGCGCGACGCCGTGGCCGCGCGTTTTGCCCAGGCCCTGCGTGGCGTGTTGAACGCCGCGAACTGACATTCATTCCAGGACTTCCGCGTGACGGGCAAGAAAGCCGAAACCCTCAACCAGCGCATCCGTGCCGATCTGGAGAGCCGCATTCTCAGTGGGGAATGGGCGCCGGGGTTCCGCATTCCGTACGAGCACGAACTGATGGAGCTGTACGGCTGCTCGCGGATGACGGTCAACAAGGTGCTCACCGCACTGGCCGAGAGCGGCATGATCGAGCGCCGCCGTCGCGCCGGTTCGTTCGTGGCGCGGCAGCCGCCGCACCTGGAGCAGGTTGCACTGGAAATCCCCGACATCGCGATGGCGGTCGGCGCCCGTGGCCATGAGTACGGTTACCAGCTGCTGGAGCGGGCGTACCGTGCGCCGAACCCGGCGGCCAGCGAAGAAGTGGCGCTGTCGGGCGAGCAGAAGCTGCTGGCGATCCGCTGCCTGCACCGTGCCGATGGCAGGCCGCTGGCGCTGGAGCACCGGTTGATCAGCCCGGTCGGCGTGCCTGAAGTGCTGGCCGTGGATTTCTCCACCACCGCGCCGGGCAGCTGGCTGTTGCAGAACGTGTCGTGGACCCGTGCCCAGCACCGGATCAGCGCTTGGGGCGCGGACGCCGCCGCGGCGGCGTTGCTGGAGGTCAAGCCCGGTACCGCCTGCCTGGTCATCGACCGCCTCACGTGGCGCGGCGAACAGCCGATCACCTGCGTACGCCAGATGTTCCTGGGCGACGCATGGGACCTGGTAGCGAAGTTCGCGCCCGGCGCGCGGTGACGGTTACGAGGTGGCGCACTGGCGCCAGCGCACCGGCTCTTCCGTACCCAGGCGCGGGTTCAACTGGATGCGCACCGTGCGCAGCGCCGGATAACGCTTCACCTGGTGGCAGATCTGCGGCCAGATCTCATCGATCTCGGCCGAGCGGTTCACTGCCAGTGTCTGGCGGGTCTGCCAGAACGCATTGAGCACGCCGGTCTGCTGGCCCACCAGCGCTGAGAGTTCGCGCTGGTAGCGCGCCAGCGTCTCTGCGTCCGGATCGGCCACGGTACCCAGGATGCTGTTCGGGTCGTTGCTGCGCGGCGCCTGGGTGGGTGCCGGCGTCGGGGCCGGGGCTGGCGTATCTGCGACCGGCCGCGAGGCTGCTGCGCCTTCGGCCACGCCTGACGACGGTGGGGTCGCAGGAGCAACGGGTGTTACCGCAGGCGTGGCAGCCGGGGTAGGCGCGACGGACGCGCCATCGGAAGCCCCTGCGTCCTGGTCCAGGCGCGAGGTCAGATACCCCATCCCCACGATCAGCCCCAGCGTCAGCGAGCCCAGTGCGGCGATCGAAATTCGCCGCACCGCCTCGCGCCGCGCCTCGTTCTTGACCCGGCTTTCCACGTCGCCGGGCAGGTAGGGCTGCAGCATCGGCCACAGCAGGGTGCCGTCCAGCACCTCCACGCTCTGCTTGTCGGCGGTGGCGCGGCCGTCGCGCTCGATCCGGCCCTCGGTGATCAGGATGCCGCCGCGGGCACCGGCCAGGCGCGCCGCGGCGCCCAGCTCGTTCACCGCCGCCGTGCCGATCCGGTAGGCCCGGCCATGCTTGCAGGACACCAGGTAGCGCTGGTGCTTCGCGTCCTGCATCAAGAAGTCGCTGCTCGGCTCACGGCTGTCGTCGGGCTCGCCGGTGATGTCCTGCAGCCCGCGCTGCTCGTGCAGGGCGCGCCGGACGATCTCGGAGAAATCCCGCCAGTGCATGCCGGCCAAGGCGTTGAGCCCGAGCTTGGTCTCCTTCCGGCGGCGTTTCACCAGCCAGAAGTAGGCAGCGGCGAGGGACCAGACAACGACAGCCAGAAGGAGAGCCAGAATCCAGGAGAACATGGGGCCTAGAGATGAACACGGGGGTACAGGCGGACAGTCTATATGCGCCCGTAGCTGTCTGTGCGATGTCGTTTTCGCCAAAAAGAGGCGGCGGTCTCAGACCCCGATGACGGAAGTCTCACTTTCAGCCGAACCCAGGCAGGCACGAAAAACCCGCCAGTCCTATGCCGTGAGGGGAGGGAACAAACGGCGAGCAAGCACTGGCGGGTCGGTTTCGATTGTCAACAAAGCTGTGCTGCTTTGCAACAATCAGGCATCGGACGTGGGCGACTGGTGGCTGCCCGGCAGCGGGTCGGCATTGGGCGACGCATTTCGCGCTTCGGCCCGGTTGAGCCGGGTGGTCAACGCGTCGATGCGGGCATTGAGCGTGGCCACGTCCTCGGCGGTCGGAATGTTCAGGCGCTTGAGCACGCCCTGGACACGGTCGTCGAAGGCCTTCTCGACCTTGTCCCAGGTACCGGACGCCTTTTCGCGGGCCTCGCCGAGGTGTTCCTCGACGTTGTCGCGCCAGCGCGGGGCATCCCCGGCCTGCTCACGGTTGCGTGCGTCGATGGTCTCGCCTTCGCGGACCAGGTTCTCGAAAACGCGGCTGCCTTCCGCTTGGGCGCGTCCAAATGCGCCGAGCCCGGCCAGCCAGATCTGCTGCGCCGAATCGGTCAGCTTGCGCGAAAAGCGCTCGGCCTGGTCCTGCATCGAGGGCTTTTCGCCGGTGCGGTCATCGTAGTCGTCGTGTGCGTTCATGGGGCGATCCTGTGAGTGGCCACCCCCGGATCCTACCCAGCGCTTCGATTGCGCGGCGTGATGGCGCGGCCGGACCGCGCCTGCGGTTCAGCCCAGCTTTTCGCGCAGGGCGTTGCGGATCTGCTCTTCCACCATGCCTTTCATCATCGACACCGGGAAGCCCAGATCGGCAATGACGTGCACATTGCCCGGCAGCAGTTCGATCAGGCCCTCGACGCCGGACCCGTTGAACTTCAACGCATCACCGGCCCAGCTGGAGGTCACGCCGTACTTCTCGGTGAGCTTGGCCACCATGCCCTCCACGGCCGTGCGGACTGCCTCGGCGGGCAGGGCGTGGGCGTGGGTGATATCGATCTTGGACATGGCGGGCTCCTGGCAGGCGGTTGCGGCAAACGGGCGTGCATTGTGCACACTTCTATCCTCCCTGACATCCAACCTGCTAGGCTGCGCCGCGTGCAGAACCTGCTTGTTCACTTCACCCATCGCCAACACCCCGACCAGCCGTTGAAGCCGGGGGTGCAGCGCATCGTGCGCCACGCCTCGGGCGGGGTGCGCCTCGGCGGTGACGCCGCCGGCACGTTGCTGCTGGCCCAGTTCTGCCTGGACGACCGCGGCCTGTGGCTGCAGGTCGCCAGCGGCATGCGCGGCATCCACGTCAACGGCCGGCCCGTGCGGCGGATGGCGCTGCTGCGCCCCGGCGACGCGGTCTATGCCGACGGCGTGGAAATGGTGGTGCAGGGCGAATGCGAGGTCCTCAATCACGCGCCGTCGCGCAGCGATGAGGGCGGCGACGACCAGCGCCTGCTGCGCGGGGTCGGCGGCCAGCACCACGGCCGCAGCTTCACCCTGGACCGTCCGCGTGTAATCGGGCGCGGGCTCGAATCGGACATCGTCATCGACGATCCGGCGTTCGCCGAACAGCACGCGCGCATCGAACGGCACGGCGACCGCCTGCTGCTGCGCGACCTGGGCGCAGGCGAATCCACCCGGGTCAATGGCGTCAGCGTGCGCCATTGCTGGCTGCAAGCGGGCGACCAGCTGGTCTTCGACGCGCAACATCGCTTCGTGCTGGAAGTGCCACACGACGGGCGCAAGCGCGTGGTCAGCCATGAGGAAGACGAACTGCTCGACCTGCCCAGCGCGGTGGAAGCGCCGGTCAAGCCGGCACGGGTCAGCCGCTGGCCCTGGCTGCTGGGCAGCGCGTTGTTGCTGGCCGCCCTGCTCAGCCTGCTGCTGTGGTTCGGCGCGCGCTGAGCCGATAGATTCAAAAGCAACCAATTTCGCCTTGTGCTGCAAGGCCTAAAGGCTGGTGCGCTGCGGCATACTAGGGGTCTTGCCCCATAGGTGTGACATGACGCGCGCGTTCAATTTCAGTGCCGGCCCTGCAACCCTGCCGGAATCGGTCCTGCGCCAGGCGCAGGCGGAAATGTTGGAATGGAACGGCGCTGGCGCCTCCATTGTCGAAATGAGCCACCGCGGCCCGGAGTTCATGGCCGTGGCCGCCGAGGCCGAGGCCGACCTGCGCCGCCTCATCGGCATTCCCGACGACTATGCGGTGATGTTCCTGGCCGGCGGCGCCACCACCCAGCAGGCCCTGCTGGCCCTGAACTTCGCCAGCCCCGGCCAGACCGTGGACTACGTGCTCACCGGGCACTGGGGCAAGACCGCGATCAAGCAGGTCAGCCCCTACGTGCGGGTCAACGTGGCCGCCAGCAGCGAGGCCAACGGCTTCCACGACATTCCGCCGCGCAGCCAGTGGCAGTTGTCCGACGATGCCGCCTACGTGCACATCACCGCCAACGAAACCATCCACGGCGTCGAGTTCCGTGACACCCCGGACGTGGGCAGCGTGCCCCTGTTCGCCGACTTCAGCTCTTCCATTGCCAGCGAGCCGCTGGACGTCTCGCGCTATGGCCTGATCTACGCCGGCGCGCAGAAGAACCTCGGCCCGGTCGGGGTCTCGGTGGTGATCGTGCGCCGCGACCTGCTCGAACGCAGTGGCCAGCCGCGCGCGGACATCTTCGACTACCGTTCGCACGTCGCACGCGACTCCATGCTCAACACCCCGCCGACCTGGAACTGGTACCTGGCCGGCCTGGTCTTCAAGTGGATGCTGGCCGAAGGCGGCGTGGAAGAATTCGCCCGCCGCAACGCCGCCAAGTCCGCACTGGTCTACGGCGCCATCGACGCCTCCGGCGGTTTCTACCGCAACGAAGTGGTGCCGGCCGCGCGGTCGCGCATGAACATTCCGTTCTTCCTGCCCGACGAAACCCTCACCGCGCGTTTCGTCAGTGAATCCAAGGCGGCCGGCCTGCTGGCGCTGAAGGGCCACAAGGCGGTCGGCGGCATCCGTGCCTCGCTGTACAACGCGCTGCCTGTGGAAGGCGCGCACGCGCTGGTCGCCTTCATGCGCGACTTCCAACAGCGCAACGGCTGACGCTTTCGTTCGACGTACTCGTTTTAAACCTGGAACCCCCATGGCCACCAAACCCGCCAAGCCCAAGGCACCTGCCGCCAAGCCGAAGAGCAAGAAGGCCGACGCCGTTCCCGCCGTCGCCGCCCCGGTGCTCTCCGACGTGCGCGCCAAGATCGACCACATCGACCGCAGCATCCAGGCACTGATCGCCGAGCGCGCACAGTTCGCCCACCAGGTCGGCAAGGCCAAGGGCAAGCTCGCCGCCGCCGTCGACTACTACCGCCCCGAGCGCGAAGCGCAGGTGCTGCGCATGGTGGTCGACCGCAACGAAGGCCCGCTCAGCGACGAAGTGCTGGTGCATGTGTTCCGCGAAATCATGTCGGCCTGCCTGGCCCAGCAGGAGCCGCTGAAGATCGGCTACCTCGGCCCGGAAGGCACCTTCAGCCAGCAGGCCGTGCTCAAGCACTTCGGCCGCTCGGCGCTGGGCCTGCCGCTGGCCAGCATCGAAGAAGTGTTCCAGGAAGTGGAAGCGGGCAACGCCGATTTCGGTGTCGTGCCGGTGGAAAACTCCGGGCAGGGCACCATCCAGATCACCCTGGACATGTTCCTCACTTCCAACCTGAAGATCTGCGGCGAAGTCGAACTGCGCGTGCAGCAGTACCTGATGTCGCGCAGCGGCCGGCTTGAAGATGTGGAACGCGTGTACGGCCACCCGCAGTCGTTCATGCAGACCTCGTCCTGGATGCGCGCCAACCTGCCCAAGGCGGAGAAGGTGCCGGTCTCCAGCAACGCCGAAGGCGCGCGCCGTGCGCGCAATGCCGACGACGCGGCCGCCATTGGTGGCGAGAGTGCAGGGCACGTGTACGGTCTGAAGAAGGTGGTCACCAAGCCGATCCAGAACGACGCCGACAACACCACCCGCTTCCTGGTGATCGGCCGCCAGTTCTTCCCGACCTCCGGCCACGACCGTACCTCGGTGCTCGTCTTCATCCACGACAAGCCTGGCGCGTTGTTCGACGTGCTCAGCCCGTTCGCGCGCCACGGCATCAGCATGAACCGCATCGAATCGCGGCCCTCGCACAACGCCAAGTGGGAATACGGCTTCTTCATCGACCTGGCCGGCCACATCGACGACGAAGCGATGCAGGCCGCGCTGGCCGAACTCAAGGCGCACTCGGCACAGATCAAGGTGCTGGGTTCCTACCCGGTCGCCGTGCCCTGATCCCGCTGTTCTTCCGCTTTTACAGGATTCACCGATGACCGCTTCCGCTTCCTGGATCGCCCGCAAGGGGCAGCCCCTGCAGGGCACCCTGACCATTCCCGGCGACAAGTCCGTCTCGCACCGCGCGGTGATGTTCGCCGCCCTGGCCGACGGCGTTTCGCACATCGACGGCTTCCTTGAAGGCGAAGACACCCGCGCCACCGCCGCGATCTTCTCGCAGCTGGGCGTGCGCATTGAAACGCCGTCGCCCTCACAGCGCATCGTGCACGGCGTCGGCGTGGACGGCCTGCAGGCGCCCAGCGCGCCGCTGGACTGTGGCAACGCCGGTACCGGCATGCGCCTGCTCGCCGGCCTGCTGGCCGCGCAGCCGTTCGACGCGGTGCTGGTCGGCGACGAATCGCTGTCCGGTCGCCCGATGCGCCGCGTGACCGGCCCGCTCGCGCAGATGGGTGCGAAGATCGACACCGAATCCGACGGCACCCCGCCGCTGCGCGTGCACGGTGGCCAGCCGCTGCACGGCATCGACTTCGTGTCGCCGGTCGCCAGCGCCCAGGTCAAGTCGGCCGTGCTGCTCGCCGGGCTGTACGCCCACGGCGAAACCGCCGTGAGGGAACCGCATCCGACCCGCGACTACAGCGAACGCATGCTGCGCGCGTTCGGCGTGGAAATCGACTTCTCGCCCGGCAAGGCCCGCCTGCGTGGCGGCCAGCGGCTGCGCGCGACCGACATCGCGGTGCCGGCCGACTTCTCCTCGGCCGCGTTCTTCCTGGTCGCCGCCAGCATCATTCCGGGCTCGGAACTGCGCCTGCGCCAGGTCGGCCTCAACCCGCGCCGCACCGGCCTGCTGGCCGCGCTGCGCCTGATGGGCGCCGACATCCGCGAAGAGAACCACGCCGAGCAGGGCGGGGAGGCCGTGGCCGACCTGGTCGTGCGCTACGCACCGCTGCACGGCGCCGAGATTCCCGAAGCGCTGGTGCCGGACATGATCGACGAATTCCCCGCGTTGTTCGTAGCCGCTGCGGCGGCACAGGGCAACACGGTGGTGCGTGGCGCGGCCGAGCTGCGCGTCAAGGAATCCGACCGCCTCGCCGCCATGGCCACCGGCCTGCGCAGCCTGGGCGTGCAGGTGGACGAAGCCGACGACGGTGCCACCATCCACGGCGGTCACGAGCTGGGCAGCGGTACCATCGAGAGCCACGGCGACCATCGCATTGCCATGGCGTTTTCGATCGCCGGGCAGTTGAGCAGTGGCGAAGTGCGGATCAACGACATCGCCAACGTGGCGACGTCGTTCCCGAACTTTGATGGTATTGCGCGTGGGGCAGGGTTCAACCTCGCCTGACACAACAAGCCGGGCAGAGCCCGGCTCTACCGCCGGTCGCACGGCCGCCATACCCGTAGCGCCGGGCTCTGCCCGGCTGCTCTTCGCGCAAAAAAATGGGAGCCGACCAATCGGTCGGCTCCCCGGCTCCCCCGCCGTTTTCTGATCGATTACCGCTGAGCGGTCTTGAAATCCACCGGCACGCGCACCACGCTCGCCACCGCGCGACCATCCTGCATCGCCGGTTCGAACTTCCAATCGCGCACCGTGGTCAGCACCGCACGGTCCAGATCGCGGTCACGGCCGCCACTACGCTGCACGATGTTGGCATCGGTCACCTGGCCACGCGTATCCACGTTGAGGCTGGCAATCACACTGCCTTCCACACCGCTACGCAGCGCCGAACGCGGGTACTCCGGCTTCGCATTGCTGCTCAACGGACGCGCATCGCGATCACGCACGGCCGGCGCTGCACGGCGCTGGGTGGTGGCCGGTGCAGCCTGTCGCGTCGCAGGTGCCGGGGTGGTGGCTACGGGCGTCTCAGTAGCAGGCAGCATGCGCTCGCCCACGGGCGCCATCGCCGTTTCATCCGGGTTGGCATAACGCAGCCACACCAGCGCAGCGGCGAACATCGCGACAATCAGCGCAATCCACAACACCGGCGAAGTACGCCGACGCTCGGACGCATCAATGACGTCGCGCTGGTGCTGCGGCGAAGTGGGCATCTCATGGGTATGGGTAACACTCATGGTGAACTCCTGGTGTCGATGTGACGACGCCAGTGTTGCCCGGGTCCAGTTGAATATGTGTCACCGAAGCGTCAACGCGACGACTGCATTCCCGATGAGGTTCATCGAGGTGATGCGCGCATCTACGCCGGCGTAACGCGGTGAAGACAAGCTATAGCGAGTACCGGCTGGGGCCGGTGCCTATCCGCACAATTTCATTGCGCTTTGAAATCGAACGGCACTTCAATGCTCCCCTGTACCGGCTGGCCATTGGCCTGCGCCGGCAGGAACCGCCAGCGGCGCACCGCATCGGCGGCGGCGCGGTCCAGATCGCGCGACCCGCTGCGCTGGATCACGGTCACGTCCATCGGCACGCCGCTGGGGTCCACATCCACGCGCACCACCACGCTGCCTTCCACGCCATTGCGCAACGCCGCAGGCGGGTAGGTGGGCGGGGGCGACTGCTCGGCAATCGGCTGCGGGCGGTCACCGGCGGCCATCGCCACCGGCGCGGCCTCCGGAGCAGGAGCGGGCGCCGCGGCGGGCGGCGGGGGCGGGGCGGTCTCGACCAGCTGCGGTCGTTCCTCGTCCACCGGGACCGGCTTGGCATCGGGCATGTCGCTGGAACCGGCCGCGGCCGCCAGCGGCTCGGGCAGGGGCTCCACCTCCGCCACTTCCTGCGGGGTCTGGGCCGGCCCGGCCTTGTAGAAGTCGTTGTTGCGGCTGCTCAGCCACACCACCAGGAACAGCAGCACGCCCACGCCAAAGGCGATGGCGGAGATGAAAAGGCTGCGGCGGGGCAGCTGGAAGGTGATGTTCTTGCCAGACGAGGAACGGGAAGCGGACATGAGCCATACCAAGGTGAACCCCCCGATTCTGCCATGGCGGGAATGAACCGCGCGGCAGAAAAGCCGATTACAGGCGATAATCCCCCTCCAGACCCGTAAACAGCCCCCAAACGCCATGCTTGATCCAGCCCTGCTTCGCCAACAGCCCGCCGAACTTGCCGAACGCCTGCGCTCCACGCGCGGTTTCGAGCTGGACGTCTCCGGGCTGGAGTCGCTGGAAGCCGACCGCAAGCGCATCCAGATCCGCACCCAGGAACTGCAGAGCCTGCGCAACAGCCGCTCCAAGGCGATCGGCCAGGCCAAGGCCAAGGGCGAGGACGTCGCCGCGATCATGGCCGAAGTGGCCGGCTTCGCCGACGAACTGAAGGCCTCGGAAGTGGCCCTGGACGAGCTGCGCGACAAGATCGAAGCCATTTCTATGGGCATCCCCAACGTCCCGGCCGACGACGTCCCGTTCGGCAAGGACGAATCCGAGAACGTCGAGCAGAAGCGCTGGGGCACCCCGCGCAGCTTCGACTTCCCGGTGCTCGACCACGTCGAACTGGGCGCCCGCAACCACGGCCTGGACGGCGAAGCCGGCGCCAAGCTGTCCGGCTCGCGTTTCACCGTGCTGCGTGGCCCGGTGGCCCGCCTGCACCGCGCCCTGGCCCAGTTCATGCTTGACCTGCACACCAACGAACACGGCTACGACGAAACCAACGTGCCGGTGCTGGTCAATCCCGAATCGCTGCGCGGCACCGGCCAGCTGCCGAAGTTCGAGGACGACCTGTTCAAGACCGCGGTGGGCGAGTCCACCCGCTACCTGATCCCGACCTCGGAAGTGTCGCTGACCAATATCGTCCGCGACGAGATCATCGACGCCGAGCGCCTGCCGCTCAGCATGACCGCCCACTCGCTGTGCTTCCGTGCCGAAGCCGGCAGCGGCGGCCGCGACGTGCGCGGCATGATCCGCCAGCACCAGTTCGAAAAGGTCGAGCTGGTCACCGTGTGCGCCCCGGCCGACAGCGAAGCCGAACACCAGCGCATGACCCGGGCCGCCGAAGTGGTGCTGGAAAAGCTCGGCCTGCCGTACCGCAAGGTGCTGCTGTGCACCGGCGACATGGGCTTCTCCGCGATCAAGACCTACGACCTGGAAGTGTGGCTGCCCTCGCAGGACACCTACCGCGAAATCTCTTCCTGCTCCAACTGCGGCGACTTCCAGGCGCGTCGCATGCAGGCGCGCTGGCGCAACCCGGAAACCGGCAAGCCGGAACTGGTGCACACCCTCAATGGCTCGGGCGTGGCCGTAGGCCGCGCCATGATCGCGGTGATGGAGAACTACCAGAACGCCGACGGCAGCATCACCGTACCGGACGCGCTCAAGCCCTACATGGGCGGCCTCGAAAAGATCGCGTAAGCGAAAAAGAAACGGCCCCGCAATAGCGGGGCCGCAGGGTGGGCCGGATGGGGGAGGGGATCTCCGGCCCGGGCAGGGCGTCCGACGAGGACTCAACGCCTGCCCTGGAACACTCAGGCCTCGGCCAGCTCTTCGAACTCGGCCGCCGGCAGGCTGGCCAGCGCGGCCGCAATCGCTTCTTCGCGATGGGTCGGCGAATACGCAATGCCTTCAGCGCGCACGAACTCCACGTTGTCGATGCCCATGAAGGCGAACACCTGGCGCAGGAACGGCTCCTGGAAGTCGGCCGGCGAATCGGTATAGATGCCGCCACGCGAGCTGGCGATGATCACGCGCTTGCCACCGGCCAGGCCCACCGGGCCATTCTCGGTGTACTTGAAGGTGCGCCCGGCCACGGCCACGCGGTCGATCCACGCCTTCAGCGTCGAGGGAATGCTGAAGTTGTACATCGGCGCGCCGATCACGATCACGTCCGCCGCCAGGAACTGCTGCATCACCGCTTCGGCTTCGGTCGCCTCGGCCGCATCGGCCTGGGCCAGCGAACCACTACTCAAATGGGGAATGGGATTACGATCAAGATCGCGGTAGGTTACATCGAGGTTCTCAACGGTCTCATTGAACCGTGCGACCACGGCTGCGGAGAGCTGACGGGAAACCGAGTTGTCGCCCAGCACGCTGGCATCAATGTGAAGAAGCTTCATGGCAATCACCTGTATCCGGGGAAGGGCGGTCAAGGCGCCGCCGACGGAGAGCAGGTTAGGTTGTTGCGTCTCTGGGATAAAGGTGGTTGAATACCACGTATTGTTCTATATCTGGAACTTCGGTATGCACGACCTCAACGACCTTTACTACTTTGCCATGGTGGTGGATCACGGCGGCTTCGCTGCGGCCGAACGCGCCCTGGGCATCCCCAAATCCCGCCTGAGCCGCCGTATCAGCCAGCTCGAAACCGACCTGGGCGTGCGCCTGCTGCAGCGCTCCACGCGCCGCTTCGCGGTCACCGACGTCGGCACCAGCGTGCACCGCCACGCGCAGACCATGCTCGCCGAAGCGCAGGCCGCCCGCGAGGTCGTGGACCGGCTCAGCGCCGAACCGCGTGGCCTGGTCCGCGCCAGCGTGCCGGTCTCGTTGGCACAGATGCAGCTGCCCAAGCTGCTGCCCAAGTTCCTGGCCCAGTACCCCAAGGTGCGCCTGCAGCTGAACATCAGCAACCGCCGCGTCGACATCATCAATGAAGGCTATGACGTCGCCCTGCGCGTGCGCTCGCGGCTGGACGACGACGGCAGCCTGGTCATGCGCAGCTTCGGCCAGGTGCAGGAACTGCTGGTCGCCAGCCCGAAGTACCTGGACCGCGCCGGCCGCCCGAAAGACCCGGACGAGCTGGCCAACCACGTCACCCTGAGCATCAGCGAAGACGAAGCCCGCCAGCGCTGGGAACTGCACGGCCCGGAAGGCGCAGTGCGCCGCGTCGACCTGCAGCCGCGCGTGGCCGGGTTCGACTTCCCGCTGCTGCAGAGCATGGTCAAGGACGGCTTCGGCATCACCATGCTGCCGGAAACCGTCTGCGCCGACGCCGTGCGCAGCGGCGAGCTGGAAGTGGTGCTGCCGGAATGGTCGCTGCCGCAAGGCATCTGCCACGCCGTGTTCGCCTCCCGCCGCGGCCTGCTGCCGGCAGTGCGGGTGTTCATCGACTTCCTGGCAGAGCACCTGCCGCCGCAGTTGGAGGCCTCGCGCCTTGACTGTGGTGGGGCGTGCGAGCGGGCCAAGGAGAAGATCCGGGCGAGTGCGCTTGGGGCGCTGGCGGTGGATGCGGGCTGATCCCGAAGGCTCGCTGCGCCAGTGCTGGGCAGAGCCGGTGTGAAAATGCGAGAATGGCGCCCCGGCCGAAGGCTGGGAGCCATGCCGGCCAGGACCACACCCTGACCGGAGCGCTGCGGTTGCAATGACTGCAGCGGGTAGGTGCGGAAGCGTCACCTATACGGAGAGATGGCCGAGCGGTTTAAGGCACCGGTCTTGAAAACCGGCGAAGGGTAATTCCTTCCGTGGGTTCGAATCCCACTCTCTCCGCCAATCCCCATGTAAATCGTTGACGCAATTAATTTTGTGACTGGTTGGGGCTGGCGTCGGGACGCCTATCGAGCAAGAGCTCGAAACACTTGGTGTGGCATGCGGGCTACGGACTATTTTCGTTGAGCTCGATCTTGACGATGGGCATCACGCCACTCCCAGCCGCGCACTCACCGCCAAAGAAAAATTGAGTGGCATACGGAATCTCTCGCTTTCCCTAGCTCCACACTTGCGAGTTGGCGATGGAAAAGGGCAGGAGAATCGCTGCAGTACTGTAGCGAGGAATGCCTTAAGGCACGCCCCGCGCGGCGCGAGCCATGCCCGTGTGGCGGGAACGTTACCTTTCACTTACTCTTGCCCTATGGAACGGGGGAGCCAAGATGGCGCTTTACGATGATTTTTACCGGTTTGAGCAATGGCTGGCAGAACAGGGACCGGCCGAAGCAGTTCTAAAAATATCCTCGGTGGTTGAGGCTAGTCTGAGTCAGATAGCGCGAACCACCCATGCGGGAGGTCAGCGAACTCGGCTGATTACTCCCTTGATTCGCGCCGGTATGTTGCGCCCGCTTCCTGAAAGAACTCAGACAGCCCCGGCGGCCCAGTCAGAGCTAGGATGGACCCGTCTGTCTCGACTGGAAATTGGACCCTTTCGAGGATTTCGCCGGCAGGAGGTCTTCGACCTTGACCATCAAGCGGTGCTCGTTCTGGGTGCCAACGGGACTGGTAAGAGCAGTCTCTGTGAGGCGCTTGAACTTGCGCTGCTCGGTCGCATCGAAGAGGCCGATGAGCGAGCAGTAGATGCTCGGCGCTACTTTGACAACGCCCATGAAGGTAGCCATCAATTACCCGTGCTTGTTGCAAAGCACGGCGTGGAGGAGCATCGAGTCACGCCGAATGAAGAGCGCCATCGTTTCATCATCATCGAGCGCAACCGTATTGAGTCGTTCGCTCGTATAGGAGCGCGTAGGCCGGCTGAAGCTGCGTCCATGCTGGCGGCACTGTTCGGCCTAACTGCTTTTAATGATTTTGTGGCGGGTTTTGGCGGAAGTTTGGATCGACAACTCAACTTGGCTCTCCCCAAAGCTGCAGACCTGGCGCAGCGACGCGTCGCAATCCAGGCCGATGAGGCCAAGATTGCCTCCGAAGCTACCACTCACGCGACCCTAGACGCGCAGCGTGCCCAAGTGGCCGCCGATTTCGAGCTTGGTCTTGACTATCTAGGACTGAAAGCGCGTATCGGAACCACGGAGGTCCCGGGGCGCCTTCAAGAGATTCGTGCGACTTTGGCAACACCTTTGATTGCCGAGACGGGAATTTGTCCTGAGCACTTGATCGCTTTGCGGCGAGAACATCGCGATCTGACCCAAGAGCTGTTCGCAACACAGGGAGCACTGGTAGCAAGGGCTCAGGAGGTGTCATACCGGGAGTTGTATCACTCTATCGTTTCGCTCCAAAAGGAAAGTGCAGATCGCTGCCCGGCGTGTGAGACTCCTCTGGACCAGACGACTACTAATCCTTTCGGTCGCGCAACAGCTGGCTTGGTGGCGCTTAGTGAACTTTCCCGACTCGAGGCAGAAGCGGACAGGTTAGAGCGACTGGTCATGCGGAGCCAAGGCGCGCTAGACATCGCGCTAAGGAAAGCGATCGAACATATCGCGAAGCTCCCCAATGTCGGCAATTTGTCACCGATAGAGCAACTGTTAGCAAACGCGGATAGGCAAGGCTGGCGTCAATTGCTAGCGGCAGCTCGTGAGCTGAAGCGTATTGACGCAAGTCTTACGGAAAAGCGCATCGAGCGACAATCCTTGGAGGCAGAGGCCGAAAAGTTGCAAGCGGCGAGGACGCAGTTGGCCTCAATCGCGGGTCAGCAGCGCCAGTTCGACGCAGAAGTGGCGTCAGCTCGGGAGCGGGTCGCGGCATTTGCCAATAACACTGGCCCATTGATGCTGGAGGTGGTAGACGAGGCAGCTGCTCACGATGTTGAGATGCAAATAAAGGAAGCGTACGACACCTTCTTGACCCTGTTGAGGGCCTATTTGGCAGCTTTGCCTGAGCACCTCATGGCCGACATCAATGAGATCACTGTCGACCTTTACAACAGTTTCAATGCGCATGACCACGCAGATGATCTAATCCATACACTCCGTCTTCCACTGAGGGGCGGCGCGCCGCTTGAGATCGCATTCGCGCGCGATCCAGATCGTTTCCACAACGCTTTGGCTATTCTGAGCGAGGGGCACCTTAGGTGTTTGGGGTTGTCAATTCTGTTAGCTAAGAACATCAAGCTCAATCTTCCAACAGTTCTTCTTGACGATGCCGTCAACGCGATCGATCACGAACACCGCGAGGGTATCCGCGTGACGCTGTTTGGCCATCCGGCATTGAAGAAAAAGCAGCTAATTGTGACGTGTCATAGCCCCGAGTTCATCAAGGACATATTCAACAATCACACGAAGGGGGCGCCGCTTTACGTTCTGCGACACCATCGTGGCGATCACCATCCGATCGTGTCAGGGGGAAAGACGCGGAGCTACATCGAGCGAGCGGAGTCGCACATTGCTGACTTTGATTCGCGAGCGGCACTGTCGTGTTGCCGTCAAGCACTTGAGAGCTTGGTCACCAGGACATGGAAGAAGTTAGCCGACACTGCACCGGGCCTTGCCGAGCTTTCATTAAGGACTCGAAGGCCTGGCGCTCCGGCGGATTTGAGCAACATTGTCCAGGTGTTGCTGAGCGCTATCAACAAGGGAGTTAGCGCCGGGGTCTTGGATGGGGCCTGGATCGCCAGGCAGGATCACTTGGATGCGATAGTCAATGTGAGAGCGAATTCTTTGGCATGGATGTCATTGAACAAGGGAACCCACGAAGAGGAAGATCGGGAAGACTTCGAAGAGCCGACGCTGCGACGTATTGCCGAGGCCCTGCGCGGTCTCGATGCATCTTTTGGAAACTGAATCGCATAGCATTCAGAAGCGAATATTGAGGGCGTGGGTTGGCTAACGCTCAGCTTTCGATGGCAAGTACCAAGTCCTCATGGTTGTGCCGTGCATCGGGGCTACGTCCAGCCCGTTGGTTCATCAGATTCATGCGAATATGAAAGGGAGAACATGTGACTGTTTCAAGAGAAAATGATGCGATCGGCCAAGCGGTTGCGGCAGGTGTTGGTGCTACCGCGGGTGCAGGGGCGGGAGCCGCAATAGGGGTAACAACGGTCGCAACTGCAGCTCAAGCTGCAGCGACTGCAGCTCTAGCATCAGCAGGCGCTGGAGCTGGGGCTGCAGCAACAACCGGGGCACTTGCGACGGCTGGAGGAGGCGCGATAGCTGCAGGCGGTGCTGGAATGGCGGGAGGTGTCGGAACCATCGCAGCTACTGCTGCCACTTCCGCTGCCATACCCGTCATTGGGTGGGCCGTCGGTGGAGCAATTCTCGCTGGCGCGGGGGCGTGGGGCGTCTATAAGCTCGCTACCCGAAAGAAGTGAGGCGCGAGTCATTCATTCGAGTCGCCGCCGCTTCATAGAGCGCTGTATTTCGATTGTCAGTCTAGGAAATGGAGTTTTCAGTGAACTCAAGTCAACAAGCGGAGCTTGCTCGCGCCATAGCATGGATGCTCTGTTCGCATGCAGCACATGGGCTTTCCACTTCATCTATAAAGGGAGTCGGCGAGATAACGCTTCGCGATGGACTGATAGTTGCCGCAGCAGCAATTGGATCCAAGCATAAGAATGCTTGGTTGCTAAAGCGGGAGGTGGAGCCAGACGGATGGCTCGATTCGAGCGTTGACCTTATGATCTACAGGGTTTCCGGGCAGAGCGAGCCGCTGGTTGGCGGAGCGGAGCTGAAGTGGTGGCGCCATAAAGACAAGTGCAACGCGAGTAACAGGCGTCGTGATCTAATCAAAGACCTATTGAGGGCAGCAGCCCTCTATACGCTCTCCGAGTCATTTTCGTTCGTGGCACTCTTGTCCACGAAGGAATCGTGGGATGCAACGACAGACACTCGTGGAAAGGACAAGGCTCTTCTGGATAAGTTGAAATCTGAATCTTCGGAGCATTGGAATGTCCGGGATCTATCAGCAAGCCCATCCATGAAATCGGCGGTACGCCTTCTTCGCAATAAGGTTCCCGTAACGACCGCATTCCGAACAAGGCTCCTGACTGCATGCTCGCTTTCAGACCAATCTGGTATTGAGTGCGTCGCTAGGGTTTGGGAGGTCCAGAAGACGCAGAATAGTCGCTGGGCTGTTGATCCGGATGATTACAACTTTATCCAGGACTCAGTCTAAGGTTTCTCTGAGTCGCTTGCGCTGCGGCCGCGGCAGCGCGAGGGATCTTTTGCATGCGCGAATGTTGGGAGAATGACTTGACTAGCGATCTGTTGAGTGGCGCGATTCGGAGAGTTTTGCACTCTTCCGCCGCAAAGCGGCAGGCCGCAGCGTCGGATATCTCGCGCGAGGCCAGCGAGGCGAAGGTCAGCTTGGAAGTTAACATGTCTTGCGTGGCCCGTATCGCCATTCCAACGAACAGCGAACGCCACCGAGTGGCCTTCCAACTGTTGCGGGCGTCAATGGATTATGGCCGGGCGTTGCTGTTCCTTTTGGAAACCCACCCCATAGACCTCCCGGCAGTGGCTCTGGCAATGCATCGCTCCCAGATAGAGCAGTTTCTGCGAGCGGTTTTTGTCCAGTTCCTTGCCGACGACGAGCAGTTTGAAGACTTTCTTCAGGAAGATCGAGGTCCCCGAAGAAAGAGTCAGAAAGGGAAATGGGTAGCCATTGCGGTGAAAGAGTTGGCAGAGGAGGTAGAGTCGGCCATTGCGCGCATCGCTCAGGACGATGGTCCTCAAAAGCTCGCACGCACGGTGAACAATTCGTGGGATCCCCTTTGCGGCTTAGTCCATGGTGGAAAGGCCATTCGTGTGATGTATGAGGATCATAGCGGCCAAATCGGGGCCCGTGTGCCTGCATCGATCCTGTTCCAGACGACCGTCAACGCGGTGGCGACCACGAACTTGTGTTTGATCACCGCATTGACGGCCGTAGGAACAGGCGCTTATGAAGAGAGCTCATTGGTGGAGGAATCAGCGACAGCTATGCTGCGCTACATGCAGCAGCGAACGGTACGCGTGGCGGCATTGGTTTGGCCGCGCTGAAGAGCGTGGCTGGCCGGTGTCGGGACAGTCTGCGTCACCTGCACTAGGCTTAGGCGATCTGGGCTTCATTCGAAGAGCTGTGAATATTTGGCCTAGGGAGCGCTCTTGATGGTCAAGAGTTCCCGCACTGCTACCGCATAACCTCCAACGGCACCAACGAGGCCCACACCAACAGCAGCACCAACCACAACCAGCGCCAACGCCCCATACCGTTCCACGCCGCGCGCCAAGGACCGGGTAGTTTTTCCTGACTCATTTCTGCCGCCTCTTGGCTGCCGACCGCAGCGAATCTACCGTACGAAGCCCGTAGAGATACACCCCGGTAAAGCACAACCCGGTCAACAGCGTACCGGCCAGGAACCAGATCAGCCGAATCGGCCAACCCCCGAAGCTCCCGAAGTGCAACGGGTCAGCCATCTCGGCAATGCGCTGATGAACCGCCAGCGCACGCCCGTCATGCATGCCCATCACTTTCCCGGTATGCAGGTCCACGGCAATGTTGTTCGCCCGTTCCCGCACCAGCCAGGCCTCTGCCTTACCCATAAACAGGATGCTTCCACCATCGCGTGCGGGAATACCGCCGAGCAGTTCAAGGCGGGGCCATTGGGTGCGGATGGTCTGTACCGCAGCGTCAACGGCGGCCGGGTCCACGGCGGAAACGCGCTCATCGCCCTTGGTAAATCGCATGGTCGGCGCCGCAGGCGCATCGCCCCCCAGTGATTCGATCAGATACCACGCCCCAGTCACCCCGATCAGCAGCAGGAACCAGAGCGACCACACCCCGGCCAGGCGATGCACATCCCCCCATAGGCGGCGCGGCCGCGAGGCGTCGGGCCATTTGAGGAAACCGCGCCACCACTTCTTGTAGATGTACAGGCTGCTCAACAACGACAGCAGCAACGGGATGGACAGGGCAGTCACCAGTGGCACGCCCCACGCCACCGGCAGCATCAGGTGCCGGTGCGTGTTGCGCAGCAGCCGCTGCGTATTGAACCAGCCCGTGTCGCCAGTCACCTGCGCGGTATACGGGTTGATCCACACAAACCGACGCTTGCCATCGGGCAAGCGCATCTGCGCGCGCGCAGCGAACAGGCGCGTATGGCCGGCGGTGATACCTTCCAGCTCCCAGTCCGGATGTGCCGCCTGGGCGGCATGGATGACCGGGCCCCAGCCTGCCTGCTCACCCCCGTCGGCCACGCGCATCGGCGAGTGCAGCAGCCAGTCGATCTCCTGCGAGAACACCGCCAGCGTACCGGTGAGGCAGACAAAGCCCATGAACAGGCAGAGCTTCAGGCCGAGCCAACTGTGCAGGTCGAACCACAGTCGGCGCTTGCTCCCGCTGGCTGCAGGGCGGTCGGGGTGCGTTGGCGAAGGCTGACGCATGGGAGGTCTTAGAAGGAGTAGGCAGCTTGCACGTACACGCGGCGAGGCTCACCCGGGAAGTGGCCGGTGCGCTCGGTGAACCCGCTGGCGGCATAGACCTTGTCGAACAGGTTCTTGACGTTGGCCTGGAACTGCCACTTCTGCCACTGCGTCTTCCAGCTCATGTCGAACACGGTGTACGGCTTGACCCGCTGGCCATCCAGGCTGAGGCGCTCATCCACGTAGTCCGCGCCGAAGCCGATGGCGGAATTGATCGCCGGCAGGTCGTAGCGTGTCCACAGGCCGAGTTTGTTCTGTGGCGCATTGGCGAAGCGATCGCCGGAGGCATTGGTAATGCCGTTGCTGCCGGCATCCTTCACCCGCGCATCGTTGTAGGCGTAGGTCAGGTTGAGCACCCAGTGTTCGGTGACATCGGCCAGCAGATCCAGCTCCATGCCCGTGCTGCGCACCAGGCCAAGGGCGGCCAGTTGGTTGACGCCGTCCACAACCTCGCCGGTGGCCTGCACGATGTTGCTGCGGTCGATCCGGTACGCGGCCAGATTCAGGGTCACACGCTCGGCCAGCAGGGACTTCAGGCCGACTTCCCACTGCTTGCTGCGCTCGGCATCGAACGGGCCGCCTGAATCGGCGCTCTGGTTGCCCGCGCTCTGCGGCATGAAGCCGCTGGCGATGTTGGCGTAGACGTTGATGCCTTCCCGGACGGTATAGGTGCTGCCCAACCGCCAGCTGATGTCGTTGCCGTCCACGCTGGTGCCGGCGATGCGGTCATCGTCCTTGAACCCGTCCCAGCGCAGTCCGGCCAGCACATGCCAGCGCGGGGTCAGCGTCAGTTCGTCCTGCAGGTAGCCGCCGTAGCGCTTGCTGCGCGTGCTCGTGCCGCGCCAGGGCAGGGCGGCCAGGTTGTAGTCGCGCCACGAGCTTGCGCCGTACACCGGGTTGAACAGATCGATGCCGGGCACTGGACCAGCGCCTCGCGCCAGGTCGGCGCTGTTGGCGGTCTGCGCGGTGAAGTCGGCATCCTGCTGGTACACATCGGCACCGAACAGCACCTTGTGCTCGATGCTGCCGGTGCTGACGCGCCACACCGCATTGCCGTTGGCGGTGAAGGCGTCGTTGTCGCGAATCTGGTTGCGCAGCTGGCGGGTCATCCACTCGGGCACGCCGTCGCGGTTGCGGTCGATCAGGCCCATCGGCTCGTGGTAGATCTGATGTTCGTTGTTCTCGAACCAGCGTGCGCCGAAATCCACGTCCAGATTGGTGCTGGGCGAGAAGCGGTACTGGGCCAGCGCCACCTTGGCACGCATATCGAGAAAGTCGGTGGCTTCGTTGTGGTTCCAGCGGCGGTCGGTCAGGAAACTGCCGTTGTCGTCCACCGGCACGCCACGCAGGCGGTTGCCGCCCAGGTTCTGGGTGATGTCGGTGAACTGCAGGGTCAATTCCCCGGTGTCGCCCACGTCGAAGGCCAGCGAGGCATCGCCGATCACGCTTTCGCTGTCCGCGTTCCAGCGCACGCCCTGTTCGGTGTCGCCATACAGCCCGGCGCGGTAGCGCACGCTGCCAGCTGCGTTCAGCGGCCCGGTGGCCTCGATCGACCCCGCACGGAAATCGTTGTTGCCAGCCTGCAGTTCGACACGGCGTTCGGTTACGGCCTTGGGCTTGCGCGTCACGTAGTTGATGACGCCGCCGGCATCGCCGCCGCCATACAGGGCGCCGGCCGGCCCCTTCAGGACTTCCACGCGCTCGATGTTGAACAGCTGCGGCACCGAAAAGCCGGCATAGGGGTCACCGCGCATGCCGTCATACAGCACGTTCTCCTGGCGGAAGCCTCGCAGCGTCACGCCTGCATAGCTGAAGAAACTGATGCCGCTGATGCTGCGGTAAAGGTCGGTGACCTGCCGGGCCGCCTGGTCTTCAATCAGCTCGCGCGGGACCACCTGGATGGACTGCGGCACGAACTCCAATGGCGTGTCCGTGCGCGTGCCTACTGCGGCGTCATCCACTCTGTAGAGGGTCTGGGCGCGGCCCAGTACCTGCACTGCATCCAGCTGCCGTACGTCTTCAGAAGAGGGCGGAGCCGCGTGGGCTGAGATGGAGGCGAAGGTCAGGGCCAGGCCCAGGGCAGAGAGACGAAGCGGTGGGCGGGTCATCGGGGGCAGGGAGGGGAGGGCTAGATGGGAATGAGAAATATTAACATGTAGTCCCTTTTTGTGTTCGCACCCACGGTAGAGCCACGCCCTGCGTGGCTATCTCGTACACGACGCAAATGCAAAAAGATCAAGCCACCGGATGGAAGCGGCGACGCAACGCCCCGGCAGCCGCCGCGATAGCCATCGCTGGCACAGCCAGCACCAGGGCGTATAGCAATCCTGCCAGCAACAACGGGCCAAAGCCCGACATCACGGTCACCACCGGCACCTGCAAGACCATGAGCAACAGGCCCCACAGCCACGACTTCCGGGGAAAAAGGGCGCCCAGCACTGCGGCGATGCCTAGTGCAATGGGATAGACCACTGTCCAGAACGCAGGCGCGTCCCAAGGCTCGCCGCCCGGTGTACGCCAGGCCACCAGCACCCAGAACACCACGCCTACCTTTAGCGTGACGGCAGTTGCTGCAAGAAAGCTACCCGTTACCCGCATCGATGGTCTCCCGGACGAACAGGCAGCATGTCACTGTCGCGCTGTCGGTGTATGACCAGTGACGGAATCAGCACACGCAGCAGCCCCGTTGGCGTCACGCGATTGATCGTGTTGATCGAAAATGAGGTTTCAATCAGAACGCTTGTGTCGAGGGATCGCGAAGTGAGACGGCGGATCATCGAAGGAAGAGCAGTGCGAAGGTCCGCTTCACTTTACGGGGGTGGCGGGCTCTACCTGCTTCAATAGCTGATTCGCCATCCCCCTATAAATCGGCACCCTGCACACCAGCCCCGACACCCCGCGTGCCAGGAGCACCGTCGCCAGGATCGGCAGCAGCATGTCGCTGCTATCCGTAAGCTCCAGCGAAATCACTGCCGAGGTCAGCGGCGCCTGGGTCACGCCGGTCAGATAGGCACACATGCCCAGCAGTACGAACACGCGCCCATCCACGCCCGGCATCAGCGCAGCCAAGTTATGGCCGATACCAGCCCCCACCGCCAGCGCAGGCGAGAACAGGCCGCCGGGAATGCCGGCGATGTAGGAAACCAGGTTGGCGAGGATCTTCATCACCCCGAACTCATGGCCCACGGTCGGGTTGCCCTGAACCAGGCCACGGGCCTGCTCGTAGCCGGTCCCGAAGGCGCCATTACCGAAGGCGGCGGCGAGCAGCACAAGTGCCACGCCACACCCGGCGGCCAGCAGCACCGGATGGCGCCGCCGCAGGGCGCCCAGCCACGCTGGCTTGCCTTCCATGGTCAGCAGCGCGGCCTTGGCGAACAACCCGCCTAGCAAACCGGCGACCGAGCCGCACAGAAGGATGGCCAGCCACGCCTGTCCCAGCGGCAGGAACGCGGTGACTTTGCCGAAGTAGGTGTAGCTGCCCAGCAGCCCGAGCGATACAACACCGCCCACGATGACCGCAGTGAGCAGCGTCCCGGAAAAGCGATGTTCGAATCGCCCACTCAGCTCCTCGATCGCGAACACGATGCCCGCCAGCGGCGTGTTGAAGGCGGCTGCAATACCGGCAGCCCCACCCGCGAGCAGGAAATGCGAAAGCTCTTTCGGATCGCGAAATCCCGCCAAGCGTCCAAACACATACATCAGGCTGGCGCCGACATGCACGGTGGGGCCTTCGCGCCCAACCGAAGCGCCGCCGAGCAACGACAGCGTGGTCAACGCAAGCTTGCCAGCGGAGACCTTCAGCGACAGGTTCTCGTTGCGGAAGGCTTCGGTAGGCGTGTCCAACGCAGCAATGACCTGCGGAATACCGCTACCGCGAGTGGGCTTGAGGGCGCCACTGGTCAGCCACGCAAGCACGGCGAACACGGTGGGTGTGAGCAGTAGTGCCCACCATACCGAGTGCGCGATGACCGACTGGAACACCCGGAAGGCCGCATCGCTGGCCTTGGCGAACAGGATCGCCACCAAGGCCACCGCGACCGCGCCGCCCCAGAGGGCGGCCCGGCGGCGCCAGGCGGTCCGCGACAGCAGCGGTGCGTCGCCGTGGGGAGGGGAGGGGTCCGGGCTCATGTGGCTATTTTCGCAGGGGGCCCGTGAGGACGTTTTGCCGTGGGTGCCCGCAGGCTGTGCATGTCAGGGCCTGCGGCGAGGTGTGATCGGCGCTTCACAGGTGCTTCGTATGCTCTGTGGCGGCACTCCCTCCAAGCAGCCGGCCCCCATGAGCTCCAATTCGCCACAGCATTTCGACGCCATCATCATCGGCGGCAGCTATGCCGGCATGTCGGCCGCGCTGCAGTTGGTTCGCGCCCGCCGCAAGGTGCTGGTGATTGATTCTGGCCAGCCACGCAATCGCAACTCGCTCGCTGCGCACGGCTTCATCGCCAGGGAAGGCCTTCCCCCGGCCGAGATCGCCGCCAAGGCGCGCGCGGAGCTGTTGGCCTACCCAACCCTGACGTGGCACGAGGGCAGGGCGACCCGCGCCAAGGTGCTGGAGGAAGGGGTGTCCTTTGAAGTGGGCTGCGACGACGGCAGCATCTTCATCGGCGACCGCCTGGTCCTCGCCCATGGCGTCACCGACACGCTTCCCGACATTGATGGCCTCGCCGAGCGCTGGGGCCGCAGCGTGTTCCATTGCCCGTACTGCCACGGCTATGAGATCTACGAAGGGAACATCGGCATCATCGGGTGTTCCGAAGACGGTGGCGTCGGCCAGGCGCTGCTGCTGTGCGACTGGGGAACTATCACCTTGTTCTGCTGCAATCCCGATGGCATCGATCCGGAAAAGCGCGAGCGGCTGGACGAATGTGGCGCCACCATCGAATCAACAACCATCCAGCACGTCGCAGACGAAGCCACCGTGGTGCTCAGCGATGGCCGCAAGGTCGTCCTGGACGCGCTGTTCCTGCTCCCCCAGTCACGCCTCTCCTGTGACCTGGCCGAACAGCTCGGCTGCGAGCTGTTGGATGCAGGCTGCATCGTCGCCGATTCCGCCAAGCAGACCACCGTGCCCGGCGTCTTCACCTGCGGCGATGCCGGGCGCATGGCGGGCAGCATCGCCTTGGCGGTGGGCGAGGGTGCATTGGTCGGCGTGGCCGTGCACCGCTCGCTGCTGGGCCTGCTCGACTAGCGCAACGCGGTGGCGTGTGCAGCCTGCTTCGGCTTGTACTGGCATCGCGGGAAGCCGGAGCACGATGCGAACTCCCCATATGGCCCACTGCGCTGCACGATCACCCCGCCGTCGCACACCGGGCAGGCTTGCTCGCGGATCGGCTCGCCGGTGGTGGCGGTGATCTCCACCGCGCCGTCGTGCACCAGCTCAGTGAGGAACGGCGAGCGCTTGCCCTGTACGGTGAACATCGCTACCGAGCGCCGTGCACGGGTCAGCGCCACATAGAACAGGCGGCGCTCTTCGCTCAGCGGGTAGGTGTCCGCATGCGGCATCGCCAGGCCCAATACCGGGTCATCGGTACGGGCGCTGGGGAAGCTGCGCTCCAGCATCGAAGGCAGGATCACGATGTCGGCCTCGGCACCCTTGGCGCGGTGCGCGGTGAGGAAGCTGAGCTCCAACTGCGCGCCGAAGCGCTGCGCCCAGTGCGTGGGCAGGTAGGCGCGGTCGGCGTTGTAGCGCCCCAGTACGAACACGGAGAGGCGACCGTTGCGACCGGGCGCAATCGCACCGCTCTGCAGCTGCTGCTGCAGGCGCTGCAGGTACTGGTAGATCGCATCCTGCAGGCGGTCGCGCGAGGCCACCTGGAACGCCTGCAGCACCGGGCCCTGCGCCGGAGTGGCCGAGCGCACCTGCTTGGCGATCTGCGCCGGGTTTTTCGAGATGAAGCGGCTGGACGCATCGCACAGCGCCTGCGGGCAGCGGAAGGTCTGCGACAGCTGCAGTACCTGCGAGGGGCCGAAGGTCTCGGTAAATCCGGTCATCACGCTCACATCCGCACCGGCGAACCGGTTGATCGACTGCCAGTCGTCGCCGACCGCGAACAGGTGGCGACCCGGTGCCTGCACCAGCGCTTTGCACAGCCGTGCGCGGGCGCGCGAGGCATCCTGGAATTCGTCGGCCATGACCAGTCGGTACGGCGATGCGTAACGGCCCTGTTCCAGGTATTCGGCGGCCTGGTTGAGCATGTCTTCGAAGTCGATCGCGTTCTCTGCAGCCAAGGCATCGTCCCAGGCATGCAGGATCGGCGTGGCCAGTTCCAGGAACAGTCGATAGCGGTGCTTGAACCGGTCCTCGGGCAGTTCGCGCAGGCGCTCGGCCAGGTCGGCAGGAGCCAGTCCATTGCTCTTGGCATGGCTGATGAAGGTGCGCAGCAGGCCGATCAGGTCGCTGTCCGGCATCGGCTTGGCGCCCTCGGCGGGCAGCTCGCGGTCCGGATTCGGGTCCAGTTCCCAGCGCTGCGCGGTGAGCGCTTCGGCCAGCGCGTCGAACAGCTCGCCGCTGCGAAGTTGCGCGGCGGTGGTGCGCAGTTGCACCGCATCGCTTGAGCGCGCATGCGAGGGGGAGCTGTCGCCCCTGCCGTCGGCATGGTGCACGTGGTACAGCGTGGTGCCGGGGTAGAAGAAGTCCGCGCAGCCCGGCTGCCAGATGTCGGTGCCGGTATCCAGCGACGGGTGCGGCTCGTAGGTGTAGTCCACGCCGTTGTAGAACAGCCAGTCGGCGATCACGCACTCTTCGATATTGCCGACCCGCTCGCCGCGCAGGCTACGCACGTAGCGGTTGCCGTCGCTATCCCAGCCGTCGGCCGGGGTCGTTTCACCCTGGGGCGGCAGGTCGCGCGCGAACACCAGCCGGAACATGTCCCACTGGGTGCGGAAATGCAGCGAGCGGTCCTTGAGGCGGTCGATGATGTCGGCCAGCTGGTCGAAGCCCTGCGCGGCATCCACCGCCCACGACGGTACCTCGGGCATGCGGCCGGTCACCTTGCCGATGATCTGGCGGCCCAGCGCGTGGAAGGTGCAGGCGTTGACCTCGCCTGTTGGCAGGCCGAGTCGTTCGAATGCGGCGGCGGTGCGCTGCTGCAGCTCGGTGGCCGCCTCCTTGTTGAAGGCCAGCATCACGATCTGATCCGGCGCCATCAGGCCGCGCTGCACCGCGTAGGCCGCCTTGGCCACCATGGTCGAGGTCTTGCCGGAGCCGGCGGCCGCCACCAGCAGCATGCGGCTTTCGAAGCTGAGTACGGCGCGGATCTGTTCCTCGCTCAGCGGCCGGCGTTCGACCTCGGCCAGCAGCGGGGCGACGGCCTCACGTTCCTGTTGAAGGTGCGCGTCATTGCGTGACGCCCACTGCGTCTCCCAGTCGTCCGCCCAGCGCTGCAGATCGTCTTCAATCGCTGCGGGGGCACCGTGCAACTGGAGTCGCAGGGTCGGGTCGTCGAAGATCGCCCACAGTGCATCGCCATCCAGCGACAAGTGCGGGCGATCCTCCAGGAGGTTCTGTTGTTGCTCAAGGGTAAACCAGCGCTGCTGCGCATCGGCGAGTTCCTGCGCGGCGTCGACCTGGTCCAGCCAGCGGCGGATCTGCGCGAGCGCAGCGTTGGCGTCGTCCAGCCGCTGGTCCTGCTGATGGGCATGCGCGCTTGCCGCCCACAGCGCCTGCAGCTCACGCGCCGGGGCAGCAGCAAGGCCTCCCAGCCGCAGGTCGCCGTCTTCAGTGGCGATGCTGAGCGTGGACCACACCGGGCCGCGACGCACGCGCCATGCCGTGGAGGCACTGACCGGCAGCGAATACAGCTCATCTTCCACGGTCAGCTCGAACCGGTCATCGACCCGGCGCAGTCGCCAGTCCGGCGAGCGCGAGAGGCGGCGGCCCCAAGGGGAGGGGGACCAGTCGTGCGTCATCTGTACATCCAGGAAAGCGGGGCGGTCGTCGGCGTGGCGCCGGGCGAGCGTTTGAAGGGATTGCCATGATAGGAAAATCCGATCGGAAATGCCGCGTCGGCGTGCAGCCGGGCAGAGCCCGGCGCTACCGCCCAGCAGTGTCCATAACGAACAAGCCCCGCCGAAGCGGGGCTTGTTCAATGCAGCGACCGCCCGTTGAATCAGCGTTCGCAGGCAACCGCCTCGTTGCCGCGCGACTGCCGCTGCACCAGCACCGCCACACCCCACAGCAGCAGGCCACCCACGGCGGTGGCTGCGCCCACATAGCCGGTCACCGCCGGGCTGAAGCCGGCGCCGATGGCCATGCCGCCGAACCACGGGCCCAGTGCGTTGGCGGTGTTGAACGCGGCGTGGTTCGAGGCGGCGGCCAGGGTCTGCGCTTCGCCGGCGACGTCCATCAGGCGGGTCTGCAGCACGGCGGCCAGGGCGCCCATGGTGCCGACGGCGACGATCATCGGGAAGATGGTCCACACCGAGTTGGCCGCCAGCGGGTAGGCCAGCAGCACCACGATCGACCACACCAGCACGATGGCGGCGGCGCGGAACTGGAAGCGGTCCACCAACCAGCCGCCGGCGACGTTGCCGATGATCGCACCGATGCCGAAGATGCCCACGGCCACCGGCATCCACGACTCGGCCAGGCCGGTCACCTGCACCAGGGTCGGGGCGAGGTAGGTAAAGACGCAGAACATGCCGGCGAAACCGACCGAGCCGATCGCCAGGGCGAGCCACACCTGCGGCTTGTTGAAGGCGCGCAGTTCGCGCATCGGCGAGGTGCGTACCTCGTCCGGGTCCGGCAGCAGGAAGCGCGCGATCATCACCACGGTGGCAATGGCGAGCACGCTGACCAGCGCGAACGCGGTCCGCCAGCTGAGCTGCTGGCCCAGCCAGGTGGTGAGCGGATTGCCGATCAGGATCGCCACCGAAAGGCCGAGCAACACCTTGGACACGGCGGCACCGCGCTGCGCGGGCGGGCTGATCGCTGCGGCCACCAGCATCGCCACGCCGAAGTAGGCGCCGTGCGGCAGGCCGGCCACGAAGCGGGCGATCAACATGGTGGTGTAGTCCGGCGCCAGCGCGCTGGCCAGGTTGCCCACCGCATAGAAGCCCATCAGCGCCAGCAGCAGGGTCCGCCGCGCGTAGCCGGCACCGGCGAAGGCCAGCACCGGGGCACCCACGACCACGCCAATGGCGTAGGCACTGATCAGGTGGCCGACCTGGGTCTCGCTGATCGACAGCCCGCGGCTGATCTCCAGCATCAGGCCCATGCTGGCGAATTCGCTGGTGCCGATGGCAAAGCCGCCCAGCGACAGGGCCAGGATGATCAGCGTGCGCTCACGGGCAGACAGCCGCGCGGCCAAGGGGAGGTTGGTGGGGCTCATGGGGCAAAAGGGCAAAGTACGTGGCGCGTCATTGTACTGCTGCAGCGCAACATGCGCTCGCAGGGCGCGTCGTCGCCGCTGGAATGCTGTGGATCAGGGCACTGGCGAGGTCGTCGGGTGAAATGCTCCGTCACATTATCTTCACATTATCTTCACTGAAAAAAAGACGCTTGTGCTCGACGCGCATCTCCATCTGCATCAAAGCGGATCTGTTTTTTCATCGCCACGCTGCGCGTTCTTCTACACATTGATAAACGGCTGTGATCGCGCGCACAGTTTTGCTCATCAGATTTCACAACTTCGCGCGCGTCTACAGCACTGCAATGTGATGCGATGTGAAGAAGACAAATGAATTCGCATGCGCGACACGACGCGTTGATCATGATCTTGTTCCATTGTTCCGCTGCGCGCACCGTTGATGCGAATACACCTGTATTTACAGGCGTATTACCAGTAATTTCTGATTGGCAGCGCTGCAAACGTGCATTAGGATGCGCGTCAATGACATCGACCTGAATGTGTGTGCGCAGTCGCATTGCGGGTCTGTCGGTAGTTGGAATGCACGCAGCGTGCGGCGCACCGAGATGGTGCCAACGCACGTCGTAGCGCCTTCAATGGCGCGTCATGGAGGATCACGTTTGTCCACGCAGAAACCCGTCGTCATCGCTGTCGCAGTCCTGTTGACCGCACTTGTTGGCCACTGTCTCTCCGGATACCTCACGCTGCTGCTGCTGGGTCTGGATACCGGGCTGTTCAAGTGGAATACCTATCTTCAATACGTCCAGGCGATGGACCAGCCTGCGGTTGCGCCGTACCTGACCAAGATCAAAGCCGCCGGCGTGATCGGTTTCGGTCTGCCGGTGCTGGTACTTCTGGGTGCGATGTTCTTCCTGCTCAAGCCGAAGAAGAAGTCGCTGCACGGAGATGCGCGCTTCGCCGAAGGCGCGGACCTTGCCCGGCATGGCCTGTTCAAGAAGACCGACAACGGCATCGTGGTGGGCAGCTTCGGCGGCAAGCTGGTGCGCCTCAGTGGCCAGCAGTTCGTCATCCTGGCGGCACCCACCCGTTCCGGCAAGGGCGTGGGCGTGGTGATTCCGAACCTGCTGGAGTACGGCGAGTCGGTGGTGGTGCTGGACATCAAGCAGGAGAACTTCGACCTCACCAGTGGTTGGCGCGCCAGCCAGGGCCATGAGGTGTTCCTGTTCAACCCGTTCGCGGAAGATCGCCGCACCCATCGCTGGAATCCGCTCAGCTACGTCTCCAACGACCCTGCCTTCCGCGTCTCGGAGCTGATGAGCATTGCCGCGATGCTGTACCCGGACGGCTCGGACGACCAGAAATTCTGGATCAGCCAGGCACGCAACGCGTTCATGGCCTTCACGCTGTACCTGTTCGAGAACCGCGACGACGAGCGCCAGCAGGGCTTCCCGGGCGGGCAGGGCGATCCTACCCTCGGCGCGGTGTTCCGCCTGGCAACCGGCGACGGCAGCGACCTGCGCAAGTATCTCAAGGCCTTGTCCGAGCAGAAGTTCCTCAGCGGCAACGCCCGCGCGGCATTCGCCAACCTGTTGTCGCAGGCGGACGAAACCTTCGCGTCCATCATGGGCACCTTCAAGGAACCCCTGAACGCCTGGATCAACCCGGTGCTGGACAAGGCCACCAGCGCCAACGACTTCCTGCTCACCGACCTGCGCCGGAAGAAGATGACCATCTACATCGGCATCCAGCCCAACAAGCTGGCCGAGAGCCGCCTGATCATCAACCTGTTCTTCAGCCAGATCATCAACCTCAACACCAAGGAACTGCCCAAGTCCAATCCGGACCTGAAGTACCAGGTGCTGCTGTTGATGGACGAATTCACCGCGATCGGCAAGGTCGACATCATCGCATCGGCGGTGTCCTACATGGCCGGTTACAACGTGCGGCTGCTGCCGATCATCCAGAGCATGGCCCAGCTGGACGCCACCTATGGCAGGGACGTCTCGCGCACCATCATCACCAACCACGCGCTGCAGATCCTGTACGCGCCGCGCGAGCAGCAGGACGCCAACGACTATTCGGAAATGCTTGGCTACACCACCGTGCGAAAGAAGAACGTCACCCACGCGCGTGAAAAGACCCACAACTTCACCGAGGAGCGCCGCGCACTGATGCTGCCGCAGGAGCTCAAGGCCATGGGCAACGACCACGAAGTGTTCCTGTACGAAGGCATTCCGCATCCCGTGAAGTGCGACAAGATCAAGTACTACAAGGACCGCCATTTCACATCGCGTCTGTTGCCGAAGACCGATGTACCGATGCTGGCGCTGTGAGCGCTGCACGTGAACGCATGTGATGCACGTCAAAAAAACTGCGTGTGAAGGTTAAAAAGTTGTCGCATTTGACGTTGATTTGACGCGAAGCTGTGGCATCGTATTTGTGATGGACGTTCCATGCGTCATGAGAACGTCGTCAAGAACAGTGTGTGGCGACATGCACTGAAGCAGTAAGAGGAACATGGATGGCTTTTCTCGGGTTGGGTGTGCAGGCGCAGGGGCCGGACAGGCGTTCGGGGCGAATGCACACCAGGCGGGCTGGGGCCCGATGTCACCGTTGAAAAGTGTTTCAACTCACATCCGACGTTGACTGGTTGAGCCCGCCGTGGGCGTCGACACGCTTTAGTTTTGCCTATTTTCAGGCTGAAAACCGCTATTCCGTACGCCATAGGGAAGTTCGTATGAAGCAAGCGTCATTGTTCAAGGGATCCATCGGCGTCGCCGTCGCATCTGCCGTGCTGTTGCTCGCCGGCTGCGCTACCGCACCTGCGCCCGACTTCGGTGGTCGCTGGAAGCCGGTGAACCGCTTCGCCAGCACCACGATGGAAATTCCGCTGTACACCAGCTACGTGTACCAGGCTTCGCCGATGGATGGCACCTTGAAGACCATGCTTGAACGCTGGGCCAAGGACTCGGGCATGACGCTCGACTACCGCATCAGCTCCGATTACACGCTGTATGGCGCGGTGTCCACGATCGGTACCACCAACCCGCAGCAGGCCATGATCGACCTCAGCGCCGCGTATGCGGGGCAGGGTGTGATGGTGTCCATCGTGGGCAACCAGATCGTGGTGCAGACCGCGTCGGCGGCTGCGCCGACTGCGGCCACCGGCAGTGCCAGCAGCGCCAGCGGCAGCTGATCCCCTTGATGTTCCAGCAGTACGGATGACCCCATGTTCCGAAAGAAGGACGCAGGCAACAACCCGAAGGTCGACCAGGCGGTCGCCAAGGCGGTGAGCTACGAGTTGACCGTTGCCGACATGGCGCGCCGCAGTGAGCGTCGCGCGTGGTGGGTGGCGACCGGTTCGCTGGTGATGTCGCTGGCATTGGCTGGCGGCTACTACTACATGCTGCCGCTCAAGGAGAAGGTGCCGTTCCTGGTGATGGCCGATGCCTACACCGGCAATGCCACCGTGGCGCGTCTCGGCGGCACCTTCGGTGCCGAATCGATTACCGCCAACGAAGCGATCAACCGCAGCAATGTCGCCCAATACGTGATGGCGCGTGAGTCGTTCGATTCGGCGGTGATGGGCCTGCGCGACTGGGACCTGGTGTTCACGATGTCGTCCGAACCGGTGGCTGCGACCCAGCGCCAGCGCTATGCGAACAACAACCCGCAGAACCCGGTGTACGTGTACGGCACCAACAAGGCGATCCGGGTCAAGATCCTGAGCATCACGCCGCTGGCGGCAGAGGGCAACGGCAGCTTCCGCGGTGCCTCGGTACGCATCCAGCGCAGCCTGCTCGACAAGACCACGGGCGCGATGCAGTTCCTGGACAACAAGCTGGTGACGATGCGGTTCGAGTACCGCACCGATCTGGCCTTGTCCGAACAGGATCGCGTGCTCAATCCGCTTGCGTTCCAGGTCACCGAGTACCGCGTCGACAGCGACTACGCGCGCGGCGTACCGGTGCCCGATGACGCATCGATGACCAGCCAGGCGAACCAGGCCGCTGCGGCGCAGGCCGCCGCACAGGCTGCAGCTGCAGCTGCGGTGCCGGTGTACGACCCGAACAATCCCGCTGCGGCGACCATGATCGATCCGAACACCGGGCAGCCGGTGGCCGTTCCGGCACCCGGGCAAACGCTGGTGCCGGGCCAGCAGGTACCGGCCCAGCCGGTTCCCGGCCAGATGACCGTGCCCGGCCAACCGATCCCGGCCCAGCCGATGCAGCAACAGATACCCGGGCAGGTAGTGCCCGGCCAGGCAATACCAGGACAGGTCGCGCCGCGGCAACCGGCCAACGCGCCGGCACGAAACGTTTCCACCGGAACTGCTGAGGGAGCAAGCAACCGATGAGTAGTCGCAATATTGGATGGGCCGCATTGGCCCTGGTGCCGATCATGGCCATGGCCAGCGCATCGGCGCAGGCCCAGGTGGTGGACCACTACGAATACGAACAGGACCGCATCTACCCGGTGCGCACCGGCCTGGGCCTGACCACCCAGATCGAGCTGAGCCCGAATGAGAAGATCCTCGACTACAGCACCGGCTTCAGCAGCGGCTGGGAACTGACCCGTCGCGAGAACGTGTTCTATCTCAAGCCGAAGAATGTCGACGTCGACACCAACATGATGGTGCGCACCGAGACCCATTCGTACATCTTCGAACTGAAGGTGGTGGCCACCGATTGGCGCCAGCTGGAACAGGCGCGGCGTGCCGGTGTGCAGTACAAGATCGCGTTCCGCTACCCGAGCGACACCGAGTTCGGTACCGCCCAGCAGGCCGTGGATGAAGAGGTCAAGCCGCTGCTCAGTTCTGAGCTGGCCAAGGACCGCCAGTACAACTTCGACTACTCCTATTCGACCCGCCGCGCGAAGAAGATGGGTTGGCTGATCCCGGTCAACGCCTATGACGATGGCCGTTTCACCTACCTGAAACTGCCGGCGTCGCCGGAGTACAAGACCGGTATCTTCCCGGCGGTGTTCGGCCGCGAAAGCGAATACGGTGAGGACTTCGTGGTCAACACCACGGTGGAAGGCAATGCGCTCATCGTGCACGGCACCTATCCCTACCTGGTGATCCGCCACGGTGACAACGTCGTCGGCCTGCGAAGGAACGTGAAGAAATGAGCCAGCAGAACACTCCCGGCAACGAGCCGCATGAGCCCACCGGCAACCCGTACTACGGGCAGAACGTGGCCGACAACAACCCCAACCTGGACGCTGCCGCGCCGCAGCTGCGTTCGGCCGAAGAGCAGCGCCTGAACCGCAAGGCGCTGCTGTTCCTCGGCGGCATCCTGGTGCTGGTCATCGCCATGGGCTTCCTGCTGCTGCGCAAGAGCAGTGATGACCAGGACGGTCCAGCCAAGGTCAACGAACAGGCCCGCGTATCTACCCCGGAGCTGCCGACCGCGCCGCCGGTCGTGCCGCAGCCGCCGATGGCCGACGCGCAGCCGATTGAAATGCTGCCGCCGTTGCCGCCGCCGGCGCAGGACAACCCGTACCGCACCCCTCCGGCGATTCCGTCGGACATGGACATGTCCAACGAACCGCGCCAACCCTCGCTGCTCGACCGTCGCATGGCGTCCGGCAGCGGCGTAGGTGGCGGCATGCAGGGTGGTGCCGGTGCCGAGATGGCGGGTGGCGGACTGGGCGGTCGCCCGGATGACGAGTACACCCGCGCCATGATGGCGCAGCTGCCCGGCGCGCAGCAGCCGGCACCGGCGAAGGTCCGCCGTGGACCGGACGTGGAGGATGTCTCCAACGCCAGCTTCATCCGCAGCCCGGATGCGCTGCTGGTGCGCGGTACCTACCTGCGTTGCGTGCTTGAGACCCGCATCATCACCGACGTGGCCGGCTTCACTTCGTGCCTGCTGACCGAACCGGTGTACTCGATCAACGGTCGCAGTCTGCTGCTGCCGAAGGGTTCGAAGATCTACGGCGCCTACGGTGGCGGCCCGAAGGGCAAGCGTGTGGAAGTGGTATGGGACCGCATCACCACGCCCAACGGCATCGACGTGGCCATGTCCAGCCCGGGCATCGACCAGCTCGGTGGTGCCGGCCACCCGGGCGACTACAGCGCGCACTGGGGCAGCCGCATCGCCTCCGCGCTGATGATCAGCCTGATCGCCGACGCCTTCAAGTACGCCGCCGCCGAACACGGCCCGGAGACCACCGAGATCGCCAGCAACGGCTTTGCCGTGCAGTCGCCGTATGAAAGTGCCACCGCGCGCAGCATGGAGCGCCTGGCCAACGAAGCGCTGAGCGAGCGTCGCCCGCCCACCGTCACCATCAACCAAGGCACCGTGGTCAGTGTCTACGTGGCCAAGGACGTCGATTTCAGCGACGTGCTGCCGCGCCGCCGCTGACCGCCTGGACAGAACATGGACGCCGAAGTGGCCCCTGTAGCCGACGTTTCCAGTGAGTTTCTCAGGTACCAGTACGAGGTCCTGGGCATACACACGTACATGACCTCGCCCGACGTGACGGAAATCTGCATCAACCGTCCGGGCGAGGTGTACCTGGAAACGCGTGACGGATGGCAGCGTGTGGAAGTTCCCACGCTGACCTACGAGCGTGCGCGCCAGTTCTGTACCGCCGTGGTCAATGAAAGCAACACCGGCCAGCGCATCACCGACGTCGATCCGGTGGTGTCGCTGACCTTCCCGACCGGCCAGCGTGCCCAGTTCGTGATTCCGCCGGCATGCGACGCGGGCAAGGTGTCGATCACCATCCGGCTGCCGTCCAAGCACACCAAGACCCTGGAGCAGTACCAGAGGGACGGTTTCTTCAACCAGATCCTGGAGCAGGGCGCTTCGCTGAGCGAACAGGACCAGGAGTTGTTGGCCCTGCGCCAGAACCGGGATTACGCCGAGTTCTTCCGCAAGGCGGTGCAGTACCGCAAGAACATCGTGGTCTCCGGTGCTACCGGCAGCGGCAAGACCACCTTCATGAAGTCGCTGGTCAACCACATTCCGGCCAACGAGCGCCTGGTGACCATCGAAGATGCACGCGAGCTGTTCATCAGCCAGCCCAACGTGGTGCACCTGCTGTACTCCAAGGGCGGGCAGAGCGCGAGCAATGTCACCGCCAAGAGCTGCATGGAAGCCTGCCTGCGCATGAAGCCGGACCGCATCATCCTGGCCGAGCTCCGTGGCGATGAGGCGTTCTACTTCATCCGCAACTGCGCGTCCGGCCACCCCGGCTCGATCACCAGCTGCCACGCCGGCAGCCCGGAGCAGACCTGGGACCAGCTGGGCCTGATGGTGAAGGCTTCTGCCGAAGGCTCGGGTCTGGAGTTCTCGGTGATCAAGCGCCTGCTGATGATGACCATCGACGTGGTGGTGCATATCAAGGCGCATGCCGGCAGCCGCTACATCACCGGTATTGATTTCAGCCCCGAACGGGCGCTGGCCGCCACGGGGAGGGACGCCTGATGCTGCCTGGTCTGGAAATGATGGCCTGCCCGGAA
Source organism: uncultured Stenotrophomonas sp. (assembly GCF_963519125.1). Taxonomy (GTDB): domain Bacteria; phylum Pseudomonadota; class Gammaproteobacteria; order Xanthomonadales; family Xanthomonadaceae; genus Stenotrophomonas. The sequence continues at coordinate 100,971 of NZ_CAUQLJ010000007.1, forward strand.
ATGGCCGTGTCGATGGACGTGATGCAGCACGTGATCAACGTCGAATCCTCCCGCAACCCCTACGCCATCGGCGTGGTCGGTGGTGCGCTGGTGCGCCAGCCCAAGCAGCTGGACGAGGCGCTGGCCACCGTGCGCATGCTGGAAGAGAAGGGCTACAACTTCTCGGTCGGGCTGGCCCAGGTCAACCGCTACAACCTGGTCAAGTACGGGCTCGACTCGTACGAAAAGGCCTTCCAGCAGTGCCCGAACCTGCAGGCCGCCTCGCGCATCCTCGCCGAGTGCTACGGCCGCTCGGGCAAGGACTGGGGCAAGTCGTTCAGCTGCTACTACTCGGGCAACTTCACCACCGGTTACCGCCACGGGTATGTGCAGAAGGTATTCGCTTCCATCGCCCGTCAGCGCGGCAGCCTGGTGGCAGCCAATGGCGCCGTGCCGATCGATGTGGTCAGCCGCGCCGAGCGCCGCGTGGTCGATGTAGCCCACCACCCGCAGTTCAGCGGGCAGGCGCAGGGCGTGGTGGGTGCGCGCGTGCAGGGCATGCAGGCATCCGCGCCCGCCTATGCGCAGGCCGCAGTGCCGGTGGATCCGGCGCGCGCTTATGAGGTGTATCCCTCCACCGGCGCCATGGTGCGTCGCGACGTGCTTCGCACTGCGGACACGGCGCTGTCGCAGGTGCTGACCGGCGCCATGGCGCGGGTAGTGCCCCAGCGCCAGCCAGAGGCCGAGCTCGCACCGCAACCTGTCGCGCTCCCCAGCGTGGCTGCCCCGCCGATGCCGCAGAACGCTGCGGGCCCGGTCGTGGTGCGCCCGTGGAGTGAGCGCAACGCACCGGTGGCCTTGCCGTCGCAGGCCCTCCCTGCGCAGGCGATGCCGGTACAGAACGTCCCCGCCGGGGATGCAGCCTTCGTGTTCTGAAGGGCCGATTCAGTCGTGTTAGACCATCAACAAGGAAACCAACCATGAAGCGTACCAACCTCGATTTTGCCCAGGCCCAGCGCTCGCTGAAGACCGCCCTGATGGCCGTCGCCTTCGCCACCGCCGTCTTCGTGCCGGACGTGTTTGCCCAGGCCACCAACTTCGGTGGCACCGACACCAAGGTCTGCGGCTTCTTCTCCAACATCAACGGCCTGCTGAACATCGCCTCGATCGCCGTGGTCACCATTGCGGTGATCTTCGCCGGTTACCAGATCGCCTTCGCCCACAAGCGCATCGGTGACGTGGCCCCGATCCTGATCGGCGGCCTGCTGATCGGTGCGGCTGGCCAGATCGCCAAGATGCTGCTGGGCGACGGCAATTCCAGCTCGTGCCAGACCACCGTCACGTCCATCATGAACGCCGTCCAGTACTACCGTGCATAAGAACGTCCTGTTCCGCGGCTGCACCCGACCGGCGATGTTCCTGGGCGTCCCGTACGTCCCGTTCTTCCTGGTCGCAGGCGGCTTGTTGCTGCTGAGCATGTACATCGACATGCGGCTGCTGATCACCATTCCGATCGCCATCTTCATCCTCCGGCAGATGGCCAAGCGCGATGAAATGATCTTCCGTCTGATCGGTCTGCGCCTGCAGTTCAAGTTCCGCGCACGCAATCTGGAACAGCACAACGGCATGTGGGTGTTTACGCCCAACCATTACCGCGACAAGCCACCGCCGTCGGCCTGAAGACGGCATGCAGCATCCCCGGGCAGGTGGCCCCCGCCACCTGCCCGGTGCATCACCCGCGTCATCCCCGCAGCATCCATTGGAACCGGTCATGTTCAGCCCCGACACCTCGATCAGCGAGTTCATTCCCCTGTCGTCCCATGTGGCGCCGACGGTCGTCAAGACCACGGGTGGAGACTTCCTGCTGACCTGGCACCTGGAAGGCCTGCCGTTCGTGGGCCGCGAGGACTGGGAGCTGGAACACCGCCACAACACCTTCAACCGCCTGCTGCAGACGCTGCGAGCGCCGGACTTCGTCAATGTCGCGTTCTGGGTGCATGACATCCGCCGTCGGCGTCAGCTCAAGGGCAGCAGCAAGTTCAGTCAGCGCTTCAACCAGGATGTGTCCGACCAGTACATGGGCATGCTCGGCTCGCAGCGCATCATGCAGAACGAGCTGTACCTGACCATGATCTACCGTCCGGTGGTGTCCGGTAAGCGCTTCATGGACAAGTCCTCCAGCATCACCCAGCTTCAGGCCGAGCAGGACCAAGCGGTGGCCAAGCTGCTGGAAATGGCCGGCAACGTGGAAGCGGTGATCCGCGACTACTCGCCGTACCGCATGGGCATGTACGAAGCCAAGAACGGCATGGTGTTCTCCGAGACGCTGGAGTTCTTCGGCTACCTGCTCAACCGGGTGGACGAGCCGGTTCCGGTGCTGTCCGCCCCGGTCAAGGACTACCTGCCGATCAGCCGGCACATGTTCTCGGCCAAGACCGGCGACTTCGTGATCAATACGCCGAACGGCGTGAACCATTTCGGCGCCATCCTCAACATCAAGGAATACGCCGAAGGCACTTATCCGGGGGTGCTCAATGGCCTCAAGTACCTCGATTTCGAATACGTCATCACCCATTCCTTCAGCCCGATGGGGCGGCAGGACGCGCTCAAGGTGCTGGACCGTACCAAGGGCATGATGATTTCGTCCGGCGACAAGGCCGTCAGCCAGATCGTCGAGCTGGACCAGGCGATGGACCAGCTGTCGTCGGGCAATTTCGTGCTGGGCGAGTACCACTTCATCATGGCCGTCTATGCCGACAGCCAAGAGAAGCTGTCGCAGAACATCGCCACCACCCGCGCCGAGCTCTCCAACGCGGGTTTCGTGTCGACCAAGGAAGACCTGGCGGTCACCGCCTCGTTCTACTCGCAGTTCCCGGCCAACTGGCGCTACCGCACCCGCCTGGCCAACATCAGCTCATTGAATTTCCTGGGCCTGTCGCCGCTGCACAACTTCGCCACCGGCAAGCAGCACAACAACCCGTGGGGCGACTGCGTGACCACGCTGCAGACCACCAACGGCCAGCCGTACTATTTCAATTTCCACGCGACCCACCCGTCGGAGAACTCACTGGGTGAGAAGGCCATCGCCAACACCATGGTGATCGGCAAGTCCGGTACCGGTAAAACCGCGCTGATCAACTTCCTGCTCAGCCAGGTGCAGAAGTACGACCCGTCGCCGACCATCTTCTTCTTCGACAAGGACCGCGGCGCGGAGATCTTCGTCCGCGCGTGCGGCGGCAACTACCTGGCGCTGGAGAACGGCCAGGCCACCGGCTTCAACCCGTTCCAGTGCGAGAACAACGAAGCCAACGTGCAGTTCCTGGCCGATCTGATCAAGGTGCTGGCCAACAAGCACGAATACAGCGCCCGCGAGGAGGAAGACATCTTCCGCGGCGTAGAGAACATGCTCGATACCCCCATGCACCTGCGCAGCATGACCAACTTCCAGAAGAGCTTGCCCAACATGGGCGACGACGGCCTGTACGCGCGCCTGCGCAAGTGGACCTCGGGCAACTCGCTGGGCTGGGTGTTCGACAACCCGGTGGATACGGTGGACCTGAGCCGCGCCAACATCATCGGCTTCGACTACACCGACATCATCGACAACCCCGAAGTGCGCGTGCCGGTGATCAACTACCTGCTGCACCGCCTGGAATCGCTGATCGACGGCCGTCCGCTGATCTACGTGATGGACGAGTTCTGGAAGATCCTGGACGGCGAGGGCGGTTTGAAGGAGTTCGCCAAGAACAAGCAGAAGACCATCCGTAAGCAGAACGGTATGGGCATCTTCGCTACCCAGAGCCCGGAGGACGCGCTGAAGAGCGACATCGCCGCAGCCCTGATCGAGCAGACCGCCACCTTGATCCTGCTGCCCAATCCCAATGCCAGCCGCTCGGACTACATCGACGGCCTGAAGCTGACCGAAAGCGAGTTCAAGGTGGTCACCGCCCTGGACGAGCGCTCGCGCTGCTTCCTGGTCAAGCAGGGCCACGCGGCCAGCGTGTGCCAGCTCAACCTGCGCGGCATGGACGACATCCTGTCGGTGATTTCGGCCTCCACCGACAATATCGACGTAATGCACCGCGTACTGCTCGACGCCGCCCGGCGCGAGAAGGTATCGCAGGCCGACCTCACCCCGGAACAGTGGCTCAGCGAGTTCTACAGCAAGCGCAAGGGCTCCGGAAAGCCCGCCGGGACCCGCCAGGACGCAGTTGCCTGATTCGATGGAGACCTTTATGGACAACGCCATGAACGAGAACAAGACCCGCCGCCGCCACTTCAGCTTCCGCCTGGCGGCCCTGTCGCTGGTGACCGTGCTGATGTGCAACGCGCCCGCGCCGGCTTACACCATGCCCGTGGTGGAAGTGGGCCCCAGTGTGTACCAGCAGATCATGAACCAGATCAACACCTACAAGGCGGAGATCACTGCGTATGCCTCGAAGGCACAGGACGCGGCCGAGTACGTGGAGCAGCGCACGCGCTGGATTCGAACCCTTGAGCAGTATGCACAGGCCTTGGTGCAGGTGCAGGCCGTCATGAATAATTTCGCGATGCCGCAAGGCGCAGTGCTGACTAAAGTTCCGGAGAACTATCTGGTCAAGCAGAGTTGCGGTGGCGACACCGACCTCAGCCTGACCGGCCTGTTCAAGACGTTCGTGTTTAACCCCAAGGCGGATTTCAAGGCGCAGCAGACACAGATATGCGTGAACATCCGCATGATGCAGAATCGGAAGTACAACGAGGCGGTTACCTTCATGGCGGAGTCGGTCCCGCTGATGCAGTCTTCGTTGACCCGCATCTTCAACCTGCGCATCTTCAGCAACAGTCAGGGCAACGTGCAGGGCACCGACAGCGAGGCGTTGCGCATGGCCAATGACCTGGCCGTGCAGTCGCAGATCTGGCAGTCCCGGATGCGCTCTTACGATGCCTACATCGAAGTGATGGAAGCCAACCAGAAGGTGGTGGCCGAGAATGCGCTCAAGGGTGATACCACCAATCAGATCATTGGAACACTGGTCAAGACCGCGGCGCTGAAGGGTGCACTCAGCGTCAAGTGATCCACACAGGCCGGTTCAGCGGGTCTGCAAAGTAATGCCGGGCCCAAAGTTGTAGCAGCATCACCAAGGGATTGTGGAAATGTCGATCAGGTCGATTGCCAACGTTTTTGACTTCTCGGGCGGATTGCAGGATCTGCTGGGCTACGCCGTGCGTGTCCAGTCGATAGGCGACTTCGTCTTCTTCAAGCTGATTCTTGATTACCTGCGCGAGCGGATCAACGATTTCGGCATTGAAATGATGGGCCGCATGATGGCCTGGGTGGGCGGCATTGCCCTGGTCCTGATGACTCTGTGGGTGCTGATACAGGGCTATCGCATCGTCACCGGCCAGAGCCGTGACTCGATGATGGCGCTGGTCACCAACATGGCCCGCGCGGCGTTGATCATCAGCGTGGCCACCAGTATGGCCATGTTTGGCACAAGCGTGAGCGATTTCCTTACCAAGGACGTGGGCGGCCTGATTACCCGCGTAGTCACCGGGGAGGGCGGCACCGCCTCTGACCAGATCGACAAGAGCCTGGCGTGGATGCAGGTGGCCCTGTCCAGCATCGACGCCATCAAGGTGCTTGATGACGGTGGGCTGCAGCAGGAAAAGAGCCGCGCGATGTGGTTCATCGGCATCGGCACCGGTGGACCGGCGGTTACAGCCGGTGCAATGCTGCTGCTCTACCAGGTGGCCATTGCACTGTTCATCGGCTTCGGTCCGCTGTTCATCCTGTGCCTGCTGTTCGACCAGACCAAGCAGCTGTTCCAGAAGTGGCTGTTCTACGGCATTGGCACCATGTTCTCGATGGCGGTACTTTCAGCGATGGTCTCCATCGCGCTGGACATGGTGATCCGCGTGTCGGCAGCGTTCTGGACATCGTCACTGATCAACAGCTTCTTCCTCGATGACGCAATGAGCGACGGCATGACAAGCCAGGCCATGCAGCAGGGCGGCATGGGCTTGATCCTCACGACGCTGATCCTGACCGCACCCCCAATGGCCGCGTTCTTCTTCCAGGGAACACTGGGCAGCTTCATGGCATATTCCCAGATAGGCGGCTCGGCAGCCGCAGGCCCGCAGGGCCAGCCGCCGGGTTCTTATACGCCGCCGGCGCCGCAGCAGGTCAACACCAGCAATGAAGCTGTCAATACCAACGTCAACCGGTTCGGCTCTGATGCAACGCCTCCTCCTGCGCAGACTGGCCAGCGCGGACTTGCTGGTTGATCAACTGATTGTCGAGGGGCTTTATGAAGAGCATCAAACTGCGCTGGTCCATGCAAATCCGTGGTGAGTGGATACTGACGCTGATGGCGTCGGTACTACTGTCGTCCGTGTCATTTCAAGGAGCGGCAGAAGGACGATGTCCTCCTGGCCAGTACCCGGTTGGGGGACAGGGTGTAGGAGGGTGCGCGCCAATTGGTGGTGGCACTGGTGGAAGCAGTGACGCGGTCCCTACGGGTCGCTGGCATAAGACGTGGGGAGCTGTTGCCTTCTCCAAGTCCGGCGATGCAGGTGCTGTCGTAGGGAAGATGTCGAAGGACGAAGCCGTGGCCGGTGCCATTGAAAAGTGTGCACAGTGGGGGGCCACCGATTGCAAGGCCGGTCTCACTTTCAAGAACCAGTGCGCGGCGGTGATCCAAGCGGACAAGTCGCTTGGTACGAAGCTGAATACTGGTGCGACGAAGGAAATCGCTCTGCAGCGCGCCACCGAGTCGTGCAAAAAGGCTGGAAGCTCCAGTTGCACGCAGGTCTACGCGGATTGCAGCATGCCTGCCTTCGAGAAGTTTTAGCGTAGCGACACGCCATGCGTGTCCGTGGAACATCGGACACGCAAGGGTTACAAGTTGGTGTGGATGATGACGATCTCCGTGGGACACGCATGGCGTGTCACTACACGGCTTGGCCGCGTTCTTCCTCCAGGGAACCTTGGGCAGCTTCCTTGCATATTCCCAGATAGGCGGCTCGGCTGCCGCAGGCCCGCAGGGCCAGCCGCCGGGTTCGTATACGCCGCCGGCGCCTGCGCCGACCAGAGCGGAAACCAGTGACGGCTCTGGCGCGCGAGTGTCCTCTTCGGTCTACACGGCCTCTGGCAATGACTCAGGTCAACCTGCTGGTAAGTACGGTGCCGCGAATACTCAATAGGAGGTCCAAATGACACGCAACCCATCGTACGACCGGGCAGCGACTACTGTTACTCGTAGCATTCGCGTGTTGGCTACTTTGTTCTTGGTCTCTTCCGTTGGATCCGCGTTTGCCGAGGGGGCATGTCCGCCTGGTCAGTACCCTGTTGGTGGACAGGGGGTGCAAGGTTGTGCCCCAATTCCAGGCTCGGGATCCGGGAGCGCGTCTCCGCGACCGACCGGTGTGTGGCACAAGACGTGGGGCGCGTTTGCGATTTCGCCTGATGGGGCAGCGGGTGCTTCCGTAGGTAAGCTTGCCAAGGCGGATGCGTCAAAGGAAGCGGAGGCTGCCTGCGCAAAAAGCGGGGGACGATCTTGCAAGGTGGCATTTACGTTCAAGAACCAATGCGGTGCGGCAACCGTTCCGACTTCGGGCGCTGGCGGCACAAGCTTCGGTCGGGGAGAGAGCAAAGAGAGAGCCGAGATCGTCTCGAAGGATCGATGCGCGGCTGACGGCGGCGTAGGTTGCAAGGTGATCTATTCGGACTGTGCTAAGCCCCAGTTCGAGTCTTACTGAAAATAATCTGGACCTATCGTTTCACTATGAAGAAGGCCCTTCTGGTTCTGCTTCTGGTTCTGTCGCCGGGCTTGGCGCTGGCTGAGGGTGCCTGCCCTGCAGGTTCCTACCCCATCGGCGGCCAAGGTATTCAAGGCTGCGCACCGATTCCCGTTTCCGGGAGCGGTGAGGCTCCCCGATCCGTGCCCACGGGCAAGTGGGAGACCCGTTGGGGTGCGGTTGCCGAAGGCCAGAATGCGGCGAATCCAAAGGGTCCAACAGCGACCGGTGTGGCGGTATCGCAGAAGTCAGGGAAGGCTGCTACCCAACTCGCCATTGATGAGTGCAAACGCGGCGGCGGCACGCGATGTGAGGTTCGCATCGCGTACTACAATCAGTGCGTGGCCATTGCTGACCCGACCCATGATGCGCGGGAGTCGGGTGCATCGCTTTCCAGCATTGTGCGGGCTCAGACCGAAGAAAAGGCCAAGCAGATGGCGTCGGAACGTTGCCAGTCGACCGGTCAGAGGTGCGAAATTGTCTACTCTGCGTGCAGCATGTCGGAGTTCAAGTCGTTCCGGTAGAGCCACGCCCTGCGTGGCTGTGGCAAATCGTGAGGCATGGCGGCCTCCGCAGAGCTGAGATTCGAGAAGATGCAAGCGTAGCGAGACGCCACGCGTGTCCCACGGAGATCTTCAACATGCATGGCAAGTCGTTGCACGTGGCTTGTCCGGCGTTCCCAAGGACACGCATGGCGTGTCGCTACCCGGTCGGGCGGTGCGGGCAAGTGGTGGTTGGATTGCGGCGCAGGTTCCTGGTCGTAGGCCCGCAGGGCCAGCCGCCGGGTTCTTATACTCCACCGCAGACAAAAAATAGTGATGAGGGCGCTGTGGGGCAGATTGTGCAACCGACCGTGAGGAGCACTTCTGAAGCCGGAAGCACGGCCAGCGGATCTGGAAAGTACGGCAACGCTGATTCACGATGAAGCGGGTGAGGCCGCCCTGCATTGACACGAAAGGTGGAGGTTCTGGAATGCCAAGCAAGCTCTTGTTCGCCCTGTTTATGCTCGTCCCCTCTGTGGCATTTGCAGAGGGCAGCTGTCCCCCAGGCCAGTACCCGATCGGAGGGCAAGGCGTACAAGGTTGCGCGCCTATTCCAGGTGGCGGGGCGGGCGTGAATGGCGTTTCTCCTCGACCCACCGGGAAGTGGGAAACGCGATGGGGTGCAATTGCTGAAGACAAGTCCCCCAGTCCTGGTGCGCCTCTCGCGACCGGGGCTGCTGTTTCCCAGAAGTCAAAGCGCGCTGCATCTGCGCTTGCGATGGATGAGTGCAGGAAGCAGGGCGGAAATAAATGCGAAGTTCGACTCGCTTACTACAACCAATGCGCCGCAATCGCGGATCCCGGCAGTTCTTCTGGCGTTATAGCTGGCGGCACTTCCATTGCCGCGCATGCGGAGACGATTGAACAGGCGAAGGAGTTGGCAGTTCGTGACTGCGAGCGCGAGAATGGCGGTGGAGAATGCACCGTGTCCTATTCGGCGTGTAGCATGTCCGAGTTCAAATCGTTCTAGTGCCGCAATCCCCGCCAAACTCACTGCCCGATTGACTGCAAGTGGGCGCTGTTGCACCAGCCAGAACAGTTGTTCCGGAAGCGGCTGTTCTACAGCATCGGCACCATGTTCTCGATGGGGGCACAACAGGCGATGGTCTCCATCGCACTGGATATCGTGATCCAGGTGTCGGCAGCGTTCTGGGTGTCGTCACTTACCAACGGCTTCTTCCTCGATGACGCAATGAGCGACGGCATGACCAGTCAGGCCATGCAGCAGGGCAGCATGAGCTTGATCCTCGCGACGCTGATCCTAATGGCCGCGTTCTCTTACCAAGCAGGTCTACGCGGATTGCAGCATGCCTGCCGTCGAGAAGTTCTATGGTGTGGGGCGGTTCGCGCTTGGTGCGTGATTTCAGCCACGGAAGGCGTGGCCCTACCGGGGCGCCATCGTGCGGCAATCGGCGGCATTATCAAACGGTAGGGGCGAATCTTGGTTGGGTTGCGCCGTCTACTTCCACCGTTGCGCAGAACATGTCGTACGGCCTTACCCATAGGCCGTGCTCGCCGTACAAGGCGCGGTACAGCACCATCGGTTGGAGGGTTTCGCTGTTGCGGACCACGCCGATCACCTCATACTCGCCACCTTTGAAATGGCGGTAGTGGCCGGGGGCGATCTCGGGCAGGGCGGGAAGGTCGGACATGGGTATTACCGTGGCGGGGAAGGCGCGATTATCGCAGTGCGGACGTACGCCCGGTGGCCTAATCGCCGTCCGGCTCCAACGGCGGACCCGCACGGTGCGCCAACACCAGCTGGGTGACCGCGTCGGCACTCATCGGCCGCGCCAGGTAGTAGCCCTGCGCCTCGTTGCAGCCCCACAGGCGTAGCAGGGAGAGTTCACCCTCATGCTCCACCCCTTCCGCCACCGTGCGGTAGCCGAGCTGATGGGCCAGCTTGATGATCGCTTCGACCTTCAGTCGCGCGGTCCGCGAGCGCGCCAGGCCGGTGACCAGGCTCTGGTCCACCTTGATATGACTGATCGGCACTTCGCTCAGGTACCCGAAGTTGCTGTAGCCACTGCCGAAATCATCGATCGCGATGCGCACGCCGGCTGCGGCCATCGCGCGCAGCTGGGGCAGGGCGGCTGGATGGCTGTGCAGCCATTGGCCTTCAGTGATTTCCACCTCGATCTGTGACGGCGTCAGTCCATGCTGGCGCAGCCGCTCGGCCATGCCGGTCCACAGCTGCTCGTTGTCGAAATCGCGCGGGGACAGGTTGATCGACAGCGCGAAGCCCGGCAGCAGTTGCTGCCAGCGCGCCGCCTGGGCGAAGGCATGTTCGATCACCCATTGGCTCAACTGCGGCATCAATGCCGTGCACTCGAGTACCGGGATGAACTCGCCGGGGCTGACCGGCCCCAGCATCGGATGCGTCCAGCGCAGCAGCGCCTCGGCCGACACCGGCTGGTCGTCGGACAGGTCGTAGCGCGGCTGGTAGACCAGGCTGAACTGGTCCTGGGCCAGTCCGCGTGCCGCGTCGGAGGCCAGGCGGTAGCGGCGCCGCAGGTGCGCGTCGCGGTCGGCCGAATACCAGCAAAGGCATGCGTCGGTGTGCAGCGCATGGTTCAACGCCACCATGCATTTGCGCAGCAGGTCGTTGGCCTCGTCAGGATCGGCATGGAAATCGCACAGGCCGGCATGGAATTGCGGCGACATCGGGATGCTGCCCACCATCAAGGGCCGACGCATGCGTTCGCGCAGCCGACCCATCAGCGACTCGGTCTGGTCGTGGGTATGGTCGCGCAGCACGAAGGCGAACCGGGTCGAGGCCACGTGGTAGACCTGCACGTCGCCGGCGACGACTTCCTGCACGCGCAGCGCCGCCTGGCGCAACAGCGATTCCACCGGTTTGAGGCCCAGCGCCTGACCGGCGTCGTTGGCGCTCTGCAGGTCGAACGCGTCCAGCAGCACGCCGGTGAAGCGGCTGGCGCCGTCGCGTCGGCTCAGAACGCTCAGATCGGCCTGGAACTGCTGGCGGTTGGGCAGGCCGCTGATCGGCTCGCGTCGCCCGACCGACATGGTCAGCTCCATCTGGTTGACCACGATCCGCGCCAGGGTCTGCAGTTGCCGTTGCTCGTTGACCGACAGTTCGCGCGGTTCGCGGTCCATCAGGCACAGCGTGCCCAGTGCGATGCCATTGCGGGTCACCAGCGGGGCGCCGGCATAGAAGCGCATGCGCTCGGGGCCGGTCACAATGGGGTTGTCGCTGAACCGCGGGTCCTCGCGCAGGTCGCCGATCTGCAGGATGCCGCTGGATTCCAGCGCGCACGAGCAGATCGAGTGGTGGCGGTCGGTGCGTTCCAACGCCAGCCCGACCCGCGAGATGAACTGCTGGGAATCGGCGTCCACGATCGAGATCAGCGCGATCGGCGTACCGAAGGTAAACGCCGCCAGTTCGGTGATCGGGTCCAGCGAACGGCCCAAGGCTGGGTCCATCACGTTGAGCGCTTCGATCAGCGCGACACGTTCAAGATCCTGGCTGCGGTCGAGCATCCGGTGCGTCCTGTCATACGGAATACACAGGTACTATCCCGCCGCAGTTGCAGCGTCCGCGTGAAGTAATCCGTTCAGGTATGAAGCATTCACACCGGCAGGCCGATCAGGCAGTCGGCGACGTGCCCTTCAAGAGCTCCACCAGCTGCCGAAGGCGGTAGGGCTTGGCAATGAAATCGACGTTGTCCGGCAGCGGCGGCAGCTGCGACCGCGCATACCCCGAAGACAGGATCATCCGCGCATTCGGAAGCGCTTCGGCCACGTGTGCGCTCAACTCCAGTCCACTCATGTTGTTGGGCATGTTGACGTCACTGAACACGACATGGAACTCACCGGACTCCTCGATGACCTTCAGGGCGTCCGGGCCGTCGTTGGCGGTGTGCACGTCGATGCCGAAGTCCCGCAGCGCCGTGCCGATCATCTCGCGCAGGTCTGCCTGGTCTTCGACCATCAAAACGCGAAGGGGCTCAGACATGTGCGGATTCCTCAAGGGCAGGTAACAACAAACGAACCGTGGTGCCGCGACCAAGGGCGGTCTGGACATCGACGAAGCCGTCGCACTGGGACACGAAACCGAACACCTGGCTCAACCCCAGCCCGCTGCCCTTGCCGACCTCCTTGGTCGTGAAGAACGGCTCGCTGGCGCGTTCGGCCACGTCCGGCGGCATGCCGCTGCCAACATCGGTGACCGCAATGGCAACGTAACGGCGCTGGGTGGGCGTAGCCAGGTCCGGGGCGAGGCGCTGCTCGACCCGGGCACTGAGAGTGACGGTTCCGCCCTGTGGCATCGCCTCGCAGCTGTTCAGCAGCAGGTTCAGCACGGCGGTATGCAACTGTACGCCATCGGTGGCGATTCGAGGTAGGTCGAAAGGCACTTCCGTACGCAGCAGAATGTTGGGCGGGCAGGCGCGCTGGAGCGACGGAAGCTCGTCCTGCAACAGCTGCGCCACCTGCAGCGGCTCCCGGATCAGGGTCTGGTCCGCCGAGAACGCAAGCAGCTGGCGGGTCAGCAGGGAACCGCGGTCGGCGGCGGCCTGGGCCAGCTCGGTCAGTTCACGGGTACGGGCGCCGGCCGTCGGCTGCGCCGCGATCAGGTCGAGCGCCGTCCCGATCGTGGTCAGCAGGTTGTTGAATTCGTGCGCCAGGCCACGGGTCAGGCGGCCCACACCTTCGAACTGCTGGAGCTGTTCGCGGGCACGCTGGGCGTCCTGCAGCAGGCGCTGGGCCTGATAGCGCTCGGTGATGTCCTGGGTGACCTTGACGAAGCCGAGCAGGGTGCCGTCCGCGTGACGTACTGCCTCGATGACCTCGCTGGCGCGGAAGCGCTCGCCGCTGCGGCGCACGCGCCAGCCTTCGCCGACGAAGCGGCCTTGGGCTTCCACCTGGGCCAGGGTCTGCTGCGGCACCTGTTGAGCGCGGTCTTCGGCACCGTAGAACAACCCGACGTGCTGGCCACACGCCTCTTCGGCGGTATAGCCCTTGACCCGCTCGCAGCCGCGGTTCCAGCTGCGGATGCAGCCCTGCGCGTCGAGCATGTAGATCGCGTGGTCAGAGACGTGATCGATCAACAACTGCAACTGCAGGCGATCATCAGCCACTGGCGCGATGTCGGTGACGGCCTGGACCACGGCGACGGTTCTACTCCCCCGGTAAGGGCCAGAACCGTAGAAGCGATCATGTGAAGATAGTGTCAACAAAGGGGTTGATTGCGTCGCCAACTGGCGGATAACGCACGCATTCACTGTTCGGTTAACATCGAACCCCTTTTCACGCTGGAATTGTCTGGATGAATGCTGCTCCGACTGCTCGCGACCGCTGGATCTGGCTGGCATCCGCCGGCCTGATGGGCCTGACCATCGGCCTGGAACTGGTGGTACCGCTGGGCTATGCGGTGTGGCTGACCTACTTCATGGCGGTGGCGATCACGCTGTTCCAGCGCCGCCTGGAAGTGCCGGTACTGGTGGCGCTGGGCTCCTGCGTCCTGCTCTCGGTGGGGTATCACCTTGCCCCGGCCAGTACCAATTCGGCGTTTTCCTTCGTCAACCGCACCATCGGCGGCGTTTCCTTCCTGTTGATGGCGCTGACGGTGGTCAAGGCGATCCAGGCGCGGCGCACGGCCGCCGACGCGCTGTGGCTGCAGGAGGGCGAGAACGATGTAACCGTGAGCCTGCGCGGCGATCCCGAGCCGAAGACCCTCGCTGACGCGGCGATGCGCTCGCTGTTTGCCCGCCTGAACGCGGATGTCGGCGCGCTTTACCGCCTGCAGGGCGAGCGACTGGTGCTGGTGGGTGGCGCCGCGCTGCCGGCGCACCTTCCCGAATCGCTGCCGGCCGCTGCCGGGCAGTGGGGCGAAGTGCTGCGCACCGGCACGCCGCGGCGGCTGGAAGAGGGCGAGAGCCCGCTGGAAATCGAGACCGCGCTGGGCCGCACCGTGGTGCACCAGCGCCTGCTCGGTCCGATCACCGCCGATGGCGTGGTGATCGGCCTGATCGAACTGGGCCGTGCCGGCGCCTCCCCGGCACGCTCGCTGGAACTGGAATTGCTGGTGCAGGTGGCTGAGCCGGTCGGCATGGCGATGCGCACCGCATTGCTGCGCGCCCAGCTGGTGGAACTGCTGGAAGAAACCCAGCGCCAGAGCGAAGAACTGCAGACCCAGCAGGAAGAGCTGCGGGTCGCCAACGAGGAGCTTGAAGAACAGAGCCGCAGCCTGCTGCACTCGCAGGCCAACCTTGAACAGCAGCAGGCCGAGCTGGAACAGACCAACGTACAGCTGGAAGAGCGCACCCATGAAATGGAGGCGCGCCAGCAGGCACTGCTGATCGCGCAGGGGCAGCTGGTGCAGAACAGCCGCGAGCTGGAGGCCAGCTCGCGCTACAAGTCCGAGTTCCTGGCCAACATGTCGCACGAGCTGCGCACGCCGCTCAACAGTGCGCTGATCCTGGCCAAGCTGCTGTCCGACAACAAGGAAGGCACGCTCACCACCGAGCAGGTCAAGTACGCGCAGGCCATCCACTCCTCCAACAACGACCTGCTGGCGTTGATCAACGACATTCTGGACCTGTCGCGGATCGAAGCCGGCCATGTCGAACTGGCTGAAGAGAACCTGGCGGTGTCGAGCGTGCTGCAGCGCCTGAAGGAAACGTTCGAGCCGCTGGCCGAGCAGAAGGGCCTGGCGCTGGACATCCGCGCCGAGGACGACGCGCCCACGCAGATGGTCGCCGACGGTCAGCGCCTGCAGCAGATCCTGAAGAACCTGCTGGCCAATGCGGTCAAGTTCACCGAGCACGGCAGCGTCTCGCTGGTGGTGCGTGGCAACGGGGCAGGGCGGATCCAGTTCGCGGTAAGCGATACCGGCATCGGCATCGCCAAGGCGCAGACCGAGGTGATCTTCGAGGCATTCCGCCAGGCCGATGGCAGTACCCGCCGTCGCTACGGTGGCACCGGCCTGGGCCTGTCGATCTCGCGCGACCTGGCCTCGCGCATGGGCGGCGACATTTCCGTGTCGAGCGAACCGGGGCGTGGCAGCTGCTTCACCCTGGAACTTCCGCTGGCAGCCGGTGCGAGCCCGGCGCCGTTGGCCGCCGCGCCGGACGTGCGCCTGGCACCGACGCCAAAGCCCGCGGCCGCCGCGCCGCTGTTCGGTACGGGCCATGACGCACCGGTGGCGCCGAAGGGGCCACGCGTGGTCGACGACCGCGGTCGCCGCAGCCGCGCCGGGCGCATGATCCTGGTAGTGGAGGACGATGTGGCCTTCGCCGAAGCGCTGGTCGGCATGGCGCATGAGCTGGACTTCGACTGCGTGGTCGCGCAGACCGCCGAAGAAGCCTTGGCGCTGGCCGCAGAGCTGCGCCCGAACGGCATCCTGCTCGACATCGGCCTGCCCGATGTGTCCGGCCTGAGCGTGCTGGAACGGCTCAAGCGCGACCCGGCCACGCGCCATATCCCGGTGCACGTGGTGTCCGGGCTGGAGCGCTCGCAGGTTGCGATGGAGCTGGGCGCCATCGGCTATGTCATCAAGCCCGCCACGCGCGAGCGCCTGGTGGAGGCGATCCAACAGCTGGAAGCGACCAACGAGCGCGACGTGCGCCGCCTGCTGATCGTCGAGGACGACAGCGCGCTGCGTTCCAACCTGCAGCTGCTGCTCGGCCGCGACCAGCTGGAAATCACGGCCGTGGGGACCCTCGCCGAGGCGATCGCCGAGCTGTCCAGTTCCACCTTCGACTGCATGGTGACCGACCTGGCGCTGCCCGACGGCACCGGCTACGACCTGCTCGAACACATGGCCGGCAACGAGGCACTGGGCTTCCCGCCGGTGATCGTCTACACCGGGCGTGCGCTGACCCGCGACGAAGAGCAGCGCCTGCGCCGCTATTCCAAGAGCATCATCATCAAGGGCGCGCGCTCGCCCGAGCGCCTGCTCGACGAGGTGACGCTGTTCCTGCACAGCGTGGAAGCCTCGCTGCCCAGCGACCAGCAGCGCCTGCTGCGCGAAGCGCGCCGTCGCGACGCGGTGCTGGACGGTCGTACCGTGCTGCTGGCCGAGGACGACGTGCGCAACATCTTTGCGCTGTCCAGCGTGCTTGAACCGCTGGGGGTGAAGCTGGAAATCGCCCGCAATGGCCGCGAAGCGCTGGAGCGGCTGGGTCCGGACATCGACCTGGTGCTGATGGACATCATGATGCCGGAGATGGATGGCCTGACCGCGATGCGAGAGATCCGCCGCGACAACCGCTGGCGCGACCTGCCGATCATCGCGCTGACCGCCAAGGCCATGCCTGACGACCGCGAGCACTGCCTGCAGGCCGGTGCCAACGACTACATCGCCAAGCCCATCGACGTGGACAAGCTGGTCTCGCTGTGCCGTGTGTGGTGCTCGCGCCGATGAACGAGTCGGAGCTGTTCGACCTGGAGCTGAAGCTGCTGCTGGAGGCGGTGTATCAGCGCTACCACTATGACTTCCGCGACTACGCGCTGGCGTCGCTGCGGCGGCGCATGCGGCACGCCATGGCACGCTTCGACTGCGACAGCATGGGCGCGCTGCAGCACCGGCTGCTGCACGAACCGGACACCTTCGCCCAGGCGATGCAGTACTTCACCGTGCAGGTTTCGGAGATGTTCCGCGACCCCGCGTATTTCCGCATGCTGCGTGAGCATGCCATCCCGGTGCTGCGCACCTACCCGTCGATCAAGCTGTGGATCGCCGGCTGCAGCACCGGTGAAGAAGTGTGGTCGCTGGCGATCCTGCTGCATGAGGAAGGCCTGCTCGACCGCGCCATCATCTACGCCACCGACATCAACCCCGAGGCGCTGCAGGCCGCCGAAGCCGGTGCGTTCCCGCTGGACCGGCTGGCCCAGTTCAGCCGCAACTACCTGGAGGCCGGTGGCAGCGGGTCGCTGTCGGACTACTACAGCACCGGCTACGGCGGGGTGGTGTTCGACCGCCGGCTCAAGCGCAACATCGTGTTCGCCGACCACAGCCTGGCCACCGACACGGTGTTCTCCGAGGTGCACCTGGTGTCGTGCCGCAATGTGCTGATCTACTTCCAGCGCGCCCTGCAGGACCGCGCCATCGGCCTGTTCCATGAGGCGCTGGTGCATCGCGGTTTCCTAGGCCTGGGCAGCAAGGAGTCGTTGCAGTTCGGCGAGCACGCCAACGAATTCGAAGCCTGCGCCCGCGAACAGCGCCTGTACCGGAAGCTGGCCTGATGAACGCCGAACCCGTGCAGCCCAACATTGAACTGATCGTCGTCGGCGCCTCCGCCGGCGGCGTCAGCGCGCTGCAGCAGCTGTTGGCGGCGCTGCCGGCCGACCTGCCGATGCCGGTGCTGGTGGTGCTGCATCTGCCGCGTGACCGCCCCAGTCGCATTGCCGACCTGCTCGACAGCGGCTGCGCGCTGCCGGTGCGCGAGGCGGAAGACAAGCAGGCGCTGGTGTCCGGCACGGTCACCTTCGCGCCTGCCGACTACCACTTGCTGGTCGAGGATCGCAGCAGCCTCGCGCTGTCGGTGGATCCGCTGGTGCTGTTCTCGCGCCCGGCCATCGACCCGTTGTTCGAAAGCGCGGCCGACGTGTTCGGCAGCGGTGTGCTGGCGATCCTGCTCACCGGCGCCAGCAACGACGGCAGCGTCGGCGTTGCCGCCGTCCGCCAGGCGGGCGGCCAGGCCTGGATCCAGAGCCCTGACGATGCCTTTTCCCCGATCATGCCGGCAGCGGCGCTGGCCCATGCCGGCGCCGACGCGGTGTTGACCCTTGAATCCCTTTGTTCGCGTATGAAAGGCCTTGCACGATGAACCTGATTGCGCCCACCCCTGCGACCACCTCCGACAGGGTCAACCTGTTGATCGTCGACGACGTGCCGCAGAACCTGGTGGCCATGGAGGCGCTGCTGCGCCGCGATGGACTGGACATCCTGTGCGCGGCTTCCGGCGCCGAGGCGCTGGAGCTGCTGCTGGAGCACGAAGTGGCGCTGGCGCTGCTGGACGTGCACATGCCGGAGATCGACGGTTTCTCGCTGGCCGAACTGATGCGCGGTTCGCAGCGCAGCCGCGATGTGCCGATCATCTTCCTGACCGCCTCGCCGAACGACCCGGTGCGCGCGTTCAAGGGCTATGAGAGCGGCGCGGTGGATTTCCTGCACAAGCCGATCGAGCCGCAGGTGATCATGAGCAAGGTCAACGTGTTCATCGAGCTCTACCAGCAGAAGCAGCTGCTCAAGGCGCGCAACCAGGCGCTCGAACATGCGCTGACGCTCAACGAAACGATGATGGCCGTGCTCACCCACGACCTGCGCACTCCGCTCTCGGCGATCCTGCTGTGCGCGGACAAGCTGGCGCTGGACCTGCCCGATGATCCGTCCGCGCAGCAGACCCTGGTGCACCTGGAGAACAGCGCGGTGCGCATGGCGCGGATGGTGGAGCAGCTGCTCGACTTCTCGCGCATCCGCAGCGGCGGCCTGCGCCTGCAGCAGGTGGAATGCGACCTGGCCGAGGTGGCGGCGGCAGTGGTCAGCGAGATGAGCCGTGCCCACCCGCAGGCGCACATCGAGCTGCAGGTGGAAGGCGATACCTGCCTGCACGGCGACCCGGACCGGCTGGCCCAGCTGCTTTCCAACCTGGTCGGCAACGCGGTGCTGCACGGTGGCAACGCGCCCGTGCAGGTGGTGGTGCGTGGGCTGGCGGGCGACTCGCTGCGACTGCAGGTGCGCAACGCCGGGCAGATTCCCGAGGCGTTGCTGCCGCGTCTGTTCGAGCCGTTCAAGGCCAGTTTCCATGACAGCCGCGGGTTGGGGCTGGGGCTGTTCATTGCGCATGAGTTCGCCCGCGCGCATGGCGGCAACCTGGCCGCGCGCAACCTGGACGGGGAGGTGGTGTTCGAGACCGGGTTGATGCGGCGGGAAGGTTGATTCGAGGGTCCCTGACGGGCATGGCCCGTTGCTACGCTAGAATGGCTGCATGTCGCCTACCGCCCGCAAGACGCCTACGCCGCTGATCGATGCCCAAGTCCATGTGGAAGGGTTCGTGCAGGTGCGCGAGGCGCGGCGTTCGGAGCTGGTGGAAGACTACGTGGAGCTGATCGCGGACCTGATCGCGGACGGTCGGGAGGCCCGCCAGGTCGATATCGCGACCCGGCTGGGCGTGGCACAGCCTACCGTGGCCAAGGCGCTCAAGCGGCTGGTCAAGGAGGGCTGGGCGATCCAGCGACCGTATCGGGGCGTGTTCCTGACCCCCGCCGGTGAGCAGTTGGCCTTGGAGATGCGTGCCCGCCACCAGACCGTGGAGCGGTTCCTGCTGGCGCTGGGCGTTGACCCGGACTCGGCACGGCGCGACGCCGAAGGCATCGAACACCATGTCAGCGAGGCCACCCTTGCCGCGTTCGAGGCGTTCGTGCGCAAGGCCGACGGCCATGGTTGAGCGCCTGCCCGCACCGCCGCCGCTGGGCGTGCCGGTGCACGACCAAGACGAACACTGGATGCAGCATGCGCTGGCCCTGGCCGAACGCGCTGAGCGCGAATTCAACGAAATCCCGGTCGGTGCGGTGCTGGTCGGGGCCGATGGAACGGTGCTGGGCGAGGGCTGGAACCTCAACATCGCCGACCACGACCCCAGTGCCCACGCCGAGATCGTGGCGATGCGCCAGGCGGGCAGGGCGCTGGCCAACCACCGCCTGCTGGGCAGCACGCTCTACGTGACCCTGGAGCCGTGCGCGATGTGCGCGATGGCGGTGGTGCATGCGCGCGTCGCGCGGCTGGTGTACGCCGCCACCGACCCCAAGACCGGCGCCTGCGGCAGCGTGTTCGACCTGCTGGGCGATCCGCGCCATAACCACCGGGTGGAGCTGCACGGCGGCGTGATGGCCAAGGAAGCCAGTACGCGCCTTACCAACTATTTCCGCGCCAAGCGCGGCAAACCGCCGCTGCTGCTCCCCTGAGGCGGGCGCGCGGTATCATCACTTTTTCGTAAAAAGGCTGGAAAACATGGCGGACAACGGCGCAGAAGGCGAACGACTGATCTGGATCGACCTGGAAATGACCGGTCTGGACACCGACAACGACGCGATCATCGAGATCGCCACCGTGGTCACCGACGCGCAGTTGAACGTACTGGCCGAAGGTCCCGAGTTCGCCATCCACCATCCGGTGGAGCGGCTGGAAGCCATGGACGAATGGAACCGCAACCAGCACCGTCGTTCCGGGCTGTGGCAGCGCGTGGTGGAAAGCCAGGTCACGTTGGCGCAGGCCGAAGCCCAGACCGTGAACTTCCTGGCCCAGTGGATCAAGGCCGGCGCTTCGCCGATGTGCGGCAATTCCATCTGCCAGGACCGCCGCTTCCTGCACCGTGAAATGCCGCGCCTGGAAAAGTACTTCCACTACCGCAACCTGGACGTGTCCACGGTCAAGGAACTGGCCCGGCGCTGGGCGCCGACGGTGGCCGCCGGGGTCGGCAAGACCTCCAGCCACACCGCGCTGAGCGATGTGCACGACTCGATCGCCGAGCTGCGCCATTACCGCCAGTTCATGGGCGCGCTGTCGGGTCTTCCCGCCTAAAGGCGTTCAGGACGTAGAGCCGGGCTCAGCCCGGCTGGCGGTATGATCGCCCCATGAGCCATATCGTTCGCATCCTGCCGCCGCCCGTCGAGGCGAAGATCGTGCCCACCTCCCAGGACTGGGCCGACCTCGAGCGGGCGGTGGAACTGCTCGAATCGCCCACGCTCACCGCCAAGATGGCCAACCTGATCGGTTCGCCGCTGGAGTTCGCGGTGAAGAAGCTGCCCCAGTCGGTGTCCAAACGGATCCACGGCGCGGTCGAAGCAGCGCTGTTCAAGTCGGCGCAGGCCGCGCTGTGGAGCATGGACAACACCCCCGGAAAAGCCGCGTCCACCCGCTGGCACAAAGCCGCCGCTGCCGCCACCGGCGCGCTTGGCGGTGCCTTCGGCTTCACCGCGCTGTTCCTGGAACTGCCGGTCTCGACCACGATCATGATGCGCTCGGTCGCCGACGTCGCGCGCAGCGAAGGCTTCGACCTCAGCGAGATGGGCACGCGCCACGCCTGCCTGGAAGTCTTCGCCCTGGGCGGCAATTCCGGCCAGGACGACGCCAGCGAAACCGGCTACTACATCACTCGCGGCTTCACCGCCGAAGTGATGCGCCACCTCTCGGCCGAACTCGCTGGCGCCGCAGTCGGCGGTGGCGGGGTGATGATCGGCCTGACCCCGAAGGAAGCCGGCAAGTGGCTGGCCAAGATCGTCGAAAAGGTCGCCGCGCGCTTCGGCGTGGTGGTCACCGAGAAGTTCGCCGCCCAGGCGGTGCCGATCATCGGCGCGGTCGCCGGCGCCACCCTCAATACCATGTTCACCGACTACTACCAGGACATGGCGCGCGGCCACTTCATCGTGCGCCGGCTCGAAAAGCAGTACGGCTACGAAACAGTGCGTAGCGCCTACAACCTGCTGGCGGGCCAACGGGATGCCGGCAAGGCCTGATCTACGGCGGTAGAGCCACGACCTGCGTGGCTGCCTTGGTCGATCATTGCACCCACGGCACAACTGTTTTGCCCTGATGTGGCTGGTCCCTGACCGCCACCATCCCCATCCTTGCCGCAGTCTCCCCGCAAGGATCCCCCATGCTGTTCACCCCCTACCGCCTCGGCGCGCTCACGCTGCCCAACCGCATCGTGATGCCACCCATGACCCGCTCGCGCGCCGCCGCGGGCAATGTCGCCACGCCGCTGATGGCCCAGTACTACGCCCAGCGCGCCTCGGCCGGCCTGATCGTCAGCGAAGGCACCCAGATCAGCCCGCAGGGGCAGGGCTATGCCTGGACCCCGGGCATCCACGACGATGCCCAGGTCGCCGGCTGGCGCGGCGTCACCGGCGCCGTCCACGCGGCCGGTGGGCGCATCTTCGCCCAGCTCTGGCATGTCGGCCGGGTGTCGCACGTGGACCTGCAGCCCGGTGGCGCTGCCCCGGTCTCGTCCTCGGCGCTGCAGGCCGAGGGCGTGAAGGTGTTCGTCGACGTCGACGGCACCGGCCCGCAGGGTGGGGTGGGGGAGATGGTCCAGCACTCCCTGCCGCGTGCGCTGGATATCAGCGAGATTCCGCAGATCGTGCGCGAGTACGCAGTGGCTGCCCGCCGCGCCATCGACGCCGGTTTCGACGGCGTGGAGCTGCACGGCGCCAACGGCTACCTGATCAACCAGTTCATCGACTCGCAGGCCAACCAGCGCACCGACGCCTACGGTGGTTCGCTGCAGAACCGCCTGCGCTTCCTGCGCGAGGTGACCGAAGCGGTCGCCGCCGAAGTGGGCGCCGAACGCGTCGGCGTTCGCCTTGCCCCGTTGACCACCCTGCAGGGCGCAGTGGACGACACTCCGCAGGCCACCTACCTCGCTGCCGCGCACATCCTCGACAGCATCGGCGTGGGCTACCTGCACATCGCCGAAGCCGACTGGGAGGATGCCCCGGTGATGCCGGTCGCGTTCAAGGAAGCGCTGCGGATGGTGTATCGCGGCACGTTGATCTACGCAGGCAAGTACACCGTTGAACGTGCTGAAGAAGCCTTGGCGAAGGGGTGGGCGGACCTGATCGGGTTCGGTCGGCCGTTCATTGCCAACCCGGATCTGCCCGAGCGGTTGAAGCAGGGTCTGGCGTTGAATTCGCCGGACAAGGCCACCTTCTTCGGGGGCGCCGAAGTTGGGTTTACCGATTATCCGGTGGCGGAATCCGTGATGGCGTGACCCAACAAAAAACCCCGCCGAGGCGGGGGACAGACCCATTAAAAAACCCCGCCGAGGCGGGGTTTTTCGTTATCAGCCCTTGGCCTTCAACTTGGCCAGGCGCAGCCAGGTATCGACCACGGTGTCCGGGTTCAGCGACACCGACTCGATGCCTTCCTGCATCAGCCATTCGGCCAGATCCGGATGATCGGACGGGCCCTGGCCGCAGATGCCGACGTACTTGCCCTTGGCTCGTGCTGCCTTGATGGCCATCGACAGCAGCTTCTTCACTGCCGGGTTACGCTCGTCGAACAGGTGCGCGACGATCGACGAGTCGCGGTCCAGGCCCAGGGTCAGCTGGGTCAGGTCGTTGGAGCCGATCGAGAAGCCGTCGAAGATTTCCAGGAACTCATCGGCGAGCAGTGCGTTGGACGGCACTTCGCACATCATGATGATCTTCAGGCCGTTCTCACCCTGCTTCAGGCCGTTCTGTTCCAGCACCTCGATGACCTTGCGGCCTTCTTCCAGGGTGCGCACGAACGGAATCATGACCCACAGATTGTCCAGGCCCATTTCGTTGCGCACGCGCAGCACGGCCTTGCACTCCAGCGCGAAGGCGGCCGAGAAGCTCGGGTCGACGTAACGGCTGGCGCCGCGGAAGCCGATCATCGGGTTCTCTTCGTGCGGCTCGTAGTTGCTGCCGCCGATCAGGTTGGCGTACTCGTTGGACTTGAAGTCCGACAGGCGCACGATCACGGCGTTCGGTGCAACCGAGGCGGTGAGGGTGGCGATGCCTTCGGCCAGGCGGTCCACGTAGAAGCTGACCGGATCGGAATAGCCGGCGATCTTCTCGTCGATCTTCTTCTTGGTCGCCGCATCCTGGCGGTCGTATTCCAGCAGCGCGTTCGGGTGGATGCCGATGTGGCTGGCAATGATCATTTCCAGGCGGGCCAGGCCGATGCCGGCGTTCGGCAGCTGGCCGAAGTCGAAGGCACGTTCCGGGTTGGCCACGTTCATCATGATCTTCAGCGGTGCCGGCGGCATGTTGCCCAGATCGGTGGTGGTGCGCTCGAAGCCGAGCTTGCCCTCGTAGATGAAGCCGGTATCGCCTTCAGCGCAGCTGACGGTGACCAGCTGGCCATCTTCGATGACCTTGGTGGCGTTGCCCGAACCGACCACGGCCGGCACGCCCAGCTCGCGCGCGATGATCGCGGCGTGGCAGGTACGGCCACCGCGATTGGTGACGATGGCCGAAGCGCGCTTCATCACCGGTTCCCAGTCCGGGTCGGTCATGTCGGCGATCAGCACGTCGCCCGGCTGCACGCGGTTCATGTCGTCCAGCGTCTTGACCACGCGGGCCACGCCCGAACCGATCTTGGCACCGACGGCACGGCCTTCGGCCAGCACGTTGCCGCCCTTTTCGGTCAGCGCGAAGCGCTCGATCTGGGTGGCGTGGCTGCGCGACTTCACCGTTTCCGGGCGCGCCTGCACGATGAACAGCTTGCCGCTGACACCGTCCTTGGCCCACTCGATGTCCATCGGGCGGCCGTAGTGCTTTTCGATGACCAGCGCCTGCTTGGACAGTTCCTGCACGTCCTCGTCGCTGATCGAGAAGGTGTTGCGCTGGTCCACCGGAGTGTCTTCGATGCGCACGCGCTCACCGGGGACGTCCGAATAGACCATGCGGATCGCCTTGCTGCCGAGCGAGCGGCGCAGGATGGCCGGCTTGCCGGCGTTCAGCGTGGGCTTGTAGACGTAGAACTCGTCGGGATTGACCGCGCCCTGCACGACCATTTCGCCCAGGCCGAAGCTGGAGGTCACGAACACCACGTCACGGAAGCCGGATTCGGTGTCCAGGGTGAACAGCACGCCGGACGAACCCACGCCCGAGCGCACCATCAGCTGCACGCCGGAGGACAGGAACACGTCTTCGTGCTTGAACCCGTGGTGCACGCGGTAGGCGATGGCACGGTCGTTGTAGAGCGAGGCGAACACTTCCTTGACCTTGTGCACGACGTCGTCGGCACCGGTGACGTTGAGGAAGGTCTCCTGCTGGCCGGCGAACGAAGCGTCGGGCAGGTCCTCAGCGGTGGCCGAGGAGCGCACGGCCACGGCCACGTCGCCGCCGCCGTTCTCGTCGCACAGCTGCTTATAGGCGCTGCGGATGTCCTGGTCCAGCTGCGGCTGCAGCGGGGCGTCGATCACCCAGCCGCGGATTTCCTTGCCGGCTGCGGTGAGCGCGGCGACATCTTCCACGTCCAGCGTGGCCAGCTTGTCGAAAATGCGCTTGGAAAGATCGTTGTGTGCGATGAAGTCCTTGAAGGCTTCAGCGGTGGTTGCGTAACCGCCGGGGACAGAAACCCCCAGACCGGCAAGATTGCCGATCATTTCGCCAAGCGACGAATTCTTGCCGCCTACGCGGGCCAGGTCGGCCAGGCGCAGTTCGTGCAACCACAGGATATTCTCGTTCAAGCGCGATGCTCCGTTTGGCCATCGCCCGAGGCGGGCTTAATGGCCACGTCCGTAGGAAGAAGCCGATATGATGCCGGTCTGACCGCCGTCGGCACAAGCTTGTATCGTCGGCATTTTTCAGCTTCAGAGGGGTTAAGCGCCGTATGTCGACGATCCGTCCGGTCTTCTACGTATCCGATGGAACCGGTATCACCGCTGAAACCATTGGGCATAGCCTGCTCACCCAGTTCTCCGGATTCAGCTTCATCACCGATCGGATGTCGTTCATAGACGACCCCGAAAAAGCGCGGGAAGCCTGTGAAAGGATCAAGGCGGCGGGGGAGCGCTACCAGGTCCGGCCGATCGTGGTCAGTTCCTGCGTGGACAGCGGCCTGAGCATGATCCTGGCCGAAAGCGGCGGGCTGATGCTGGACGTGTTCGCCCCCTTCATCGAGCCGCTGGAGCGCGAACTGGCGGTCAACCGGCATTCCCGGGTCGGCCAGGCGCACGGCATGGTCGATTTCGAGACCTACCACCGCCGCATCAACGCGATGAACTTCGCGCTGACCCACGACGACGGCATCGCCATCAACTACGACGACGCCGACGTGATCCTGGTAGCGGTATCGCGGGCCGGCAAGACCCCGACCTGCATCTACCTGGCCCTGCATTACGGGGTGCGCGCGGCCAATTACCCGCTGACCGACGAGGACCTGGAGCAGGACCGCCTGCCGGCCCGGCTGCGGCCCTACCGCAAGAAGCTGTTCGGGCTGACCATCGACCCTGACCGGCTGCAGCAGATCCGCCAGGAGCGCCGGCCCAATTCGCGCTACGCCAACCTGGAGACCTGCCGCCGCGAGGTGGCCGCAGCCGAGACCATGTTCCGGATGGAGCGGATCCCGACCCTGAGCACCACCCATACCTCGATCGAGGAGATTTCGAGCAAAGTGTTGACCACGCTGGGGTTGCAGCGCGAATTGTATTGACGGTTGACCGGTGGCAATCCGCCCCCACGTTGGATGATCAACGTGTAGGATCGAGACATGGCCCAGGCATCGCCCCGCATCGAACGTATTCCCCGTCTCAGCCGCCTGAGCTGGCTGATGGGGCTGTACGCCGAAAACTACCGCCACCTGGTCCGGCTGTTCGAGCCGGCCGACCTGGCGCAGGGCAGTTACGTGTCCTCGGTCGGCGACGGGCTGGACGTGCGTCTCGACGTGATCGAGTGCCACCCGTACACCGTGGAACTGCGCCTGACCTACGATTTCGCCGACCCGGTCACCGGGCAGCCGGATCCGTCTGCCTATGTGCGGCTGTACCGCGACGCCCGCCAAGCGGAGACCACCCACTGCTATGTAGGTCGCCGCTGGCAGGACGTGGTGGGCATGTACCCGCCGCCGGCCGAGCTGATCAGCCACCGCATGCGCATGAACACGTTCCTGGGCAAGTGGCTGGAATACCTGGCCGAGCGCGGCCACGGCGTGGCTACCCTGCGGCGGGACCACGACGCCGCGCCCGCACCTGCCGATACCCGTCGCGCCCAGATAGCCGGTTGACCTGATGCCCTATACCCCGATCGTGGCCACCCTGGGCTACGTGCTGTCCCCGGATGGCCGCCAGGCCCTGATGATCCACCGCAACGCCCGCCCCGGCGACCAGCACCTGGGCAAGTACAACGGCCTGGGCGGCAAGGTCGAGCGCGACGAGGACGTAGCCGCCGGCATGCGCCGCGAGATCCTGGAAGAGGCCGGTATCGAGTGCGGCACCATGCGCATGCGCGGCACCCTCAGCTGGCCAGGGTTCGGCAAGGCGGGCGAGGACTGGTTCGGTTTCGTGTTCGTCATCGACGACTTCACCGGCACCCCGCTGACCTCCAACCCGGAAGGGACCCTGGAATGGGTGGACCTGGACAAGCTGGAGACCCTGCCGCTGTGGGAGGGCGACCGCCAGTTCCTGCCCATGGTGTTCGACGCCGATCCCCGTCCGTTCCACGGCGTCATGCCGTATCGCGATGGCGTTATGCAGGGTTGGTCGTATACCCGTCTGTAGGGAAGTGCCGTGTTATCCACAGGGGATGTGGATGACCGGTGCGTAAGTTTGTGGATAAGACCCGGCATCGGCCAGTGCCCATGGCTGTCAAGATGGGTGGCGAAAAATTCACCGCTGGTCAGCGTCGCGTGAGTGCCATGCGAAGGCGCGCCTGTCCGTGAAGGCTGTCGCGGTTTGGCCCGCTCGCGGTACTCTTTCCGTATTGCCGCCACCCGAGCTTCCATGAAACGTCACTTCACGATGCTGCGCGAGTTCCAGCTGGCCGACTGGTTCACCCTGGCCAACGCGTTCTGCGGCACCGGCGCCGTGTTTGCGGCGATGCGCTTCCTGCAGGACGGCGAGCGCAGCTACCTGCTGTTCGGCATGGCGCTGATCCCGCTGGCCTTCATCTTCGACGCGCTGGATGGCCGGATTGCGCGCTGGCGCAAGTCCAGCTCGACCCTGGGCCGCGAGCTGGACTCGCTTTCGGACGTGATCTCCTTCGGCGTGGCCCCGGCGGCGCTGGCCTATGCCTGCGGCATGCAGGGCGGCTGGGACTGGCTGGTGCTGAGCTACTTCGTGTGCTGCGGGGTGAGCCGCCTGGCCCGCTACAACGTCACCGCCGAGGCGCTGGCGGGGGAAGGCGACAAGGTGCCGTACTTCGAAGGCACGCCGATTCCGACAAGCCTGGCGCTGGTAGTGGTGCTGGCGATCGCCGCCAGCATGGGCGCGATCGGCCACGACCTGTGGCTCGGTCGCTGGCAGCTGGGTCCGTGGCAGCTGCACCCGCTGGTGCTGCTGTTCGCGCTGTCCGGGTCGCTGATGATCAGCAAGACCCTGCGCATTCCCAAGCCATGAGCACCGCCGGCAGCGGACACGACGCGGGCGACTTCGAGGCGCTGGCACGCCAGTACTTCAGCGCCTGGGGCGACGCGCTGCGCCATGCGGCCGCCCCCGGGTCCGGCGACTCGGCGGCACCGGGCAGCTGGCAGCAGACCATCGAAGGCTGGGCCCAGCTGATGTCCAGCCCGGGCAACCGCCAGTCGGACGATGCCGTGCACCGTTTCCGCGAGCAGGCGGGCGGCTGGTACGGCACCATGCAGCAGGTGGCCGCGCGCTTTGCAGGCCAGGATGCGAGTAGTGCCGACATCGCCCAGGCCTGGCGTGAAGCGGTTGAAGGGCAGGGCGACGGCCTGCTGAAGTGGATGCTGCAGGGCGCGCGTGGGCACACCCAGCCCGGTGGGCCGGACCTGCTGGCGCTGCTGGAGCGCCTGCAGCAGGACTTCGGGCCGTGGTTGCAAAGCCCGGCGTTCGGACCCGGCCGCGAACACCAGGCGCGCTGGCAGGCGCTGCTGCGCGCGCAGCAGGAGTTCCAGGGCCATGCCGGCGACTACGTGGACCAGATCAAAAAGGCGCTGGATGACGCGTTCGCCCTGTTCGAGCAGCGGCTGGCCGAGCACGAACAGCCGGGCAACCAGCTGACCAGCGCGCGGGCCATGTTCGACCTGTGGATCGAGGCGGCCGAAGACGCCTACGCCAAGGTCGCGCTGTCCGAACCGTTCCAGAAGGTCTACGCCTCGCTGGGCAATGCCCAGATGCGCCTGCGCAGCGCCGCGCAGCAGGAAGTGGAGCGGCTGTGCGAAGCGTTCGGCCTGCCGACCCGCACCGAAATGGATGCTGCCCACCGGCGCATCACGGAGCTGGAGCGGCTGGTAAGGCGCATGGCGGCCAAGAGCGGCCCGGAACCGACTGCCGCCGACTCGCCGACGAAGGGTGCCAAGGCAGCCAGGACGGCGAAGCCCAAGGCAGCCGAACCGAGGGCAGCGAAGCCAAAGGCCGCCAAGCCCACCAAGCCCACGACCAAACCGCGCTCCCGCAAGGCAGCGCCATGAAGGGGCCGCTGGGCTTCAACGCCGAAGACCTCCTGCAGGAAACCCTGTCCATGCAGCGCAAGCTGATGGACGGACTGAAGCTGCTGCCTTCGGTGGAGGACGTGGACTACGGCGCCACCGCGCGCGAGGAAGTCTGGCGCGACGGCAAGGTCACCCTGTACCGCTTCGTCGGCGAAGAAACACCGGTGCAGCGGACCCCGCTGCTGATCGTCTACGCGCTGGTCAACCGCCCGTACATGGTCGACCTGCAGGCCGACCGCTCGCTGGTGCAACGCCTGCTGGCGCTGGGGCACGACGTGTACGTGCTGGACTGGGGCTACCCGGACCGTTCCGAGCGCTATCAGACGCTGGAGGACTATCTATTGCGGTTCGTCGACGGCGCGGTGGACCATCTGGTCGCGGCCAACGATGGCGCGCCGATCAACATGCTGGGCGTCTGCCAGGGCGGGGTGTTCGCGCTGTGCTATGCCGCGCTGCGCCAGCCCAAACTGGCCAACCTGATCACCATGGTCACCCCGGTCGACTTCCAGACCCCGGACAACATGCTCTCGCACTGGGCGCGTCAGGTGGACGTGGACCTGCTGGTGGACACGCTGGGCAACATCCCGGCCGACCTGATGAACGCCAGCTACCTGATGCTCAAGCCGTTCCGGCTCAACATCCAGAAGTACGTGGGCCTGCTCGACATCCTCGACGACAAGGCCGCGCTGCAGGATTTCCTGCGCATGGAGAAATGGATCTTCGACTCGCCCGACCTGGCCGGTGAAGCGTTCCGTGACTTCATCAAGCAGTTCTACCAGGGCAACGGGCTGATGCATGACGGAGTGCGGATCGGCGAAGACCATGTGGACCTGCGCCAGGTCACCCTGCCGGTGCTGAACATCTACGCCGAACAGGACCACCTGGTGCCGCCGGATGCGTCACGCGCCATGAAAGGCCGGATCGGCAGCAGCGACTACACCGAAAGCAGCTTCCGCGGCGGCCACATCGGCATCTATGTCTCCGGCCGCGCCCAGCGCGAAGTGCCGGGTACCATTTCGGCATGGCTGGCCGAACGCACCTGAATCCAACGACGCTGCGCGCGCTGCAGGGACTGGGCGCGGTCTGGACCGTGCCCAACACCCTGGTGGGCGTGCTGGGGGGCGTGCTCGGCATGCTGGCCGGCGCCCGCCCGTACTGGAGCCGGCGCGACTGCGCGCTGGTGTTCCGCGACTATCCGTGGGGTCCGGGTGGGGCGATCACCCTGGGCAACGTGATCCTGCACACCGGCCCGCGCCTGGACGTGCCGTGCCGCACCTACGCGCACCAGGCCGGGCACTGCACCGAACCGGTGATCTCCCTGCACGACCATGAACGCGCCCACGTCTTCCAGTACCTGGTGCTGGGCCCGTTCTACCTGCCGGTGTACCTGGTGTGCGGCGGGGTCAGCGCACGCAACCCGTTCGAGCGCGCGGCCGACCTGTACGCGCTGAACGGCCATGGCTGGTGGCCCGCGCGGCGTCATCTGCATGAAAGCAAAGGTCATTAGCCTCCTGACGCACCAGTCAGGTTGGGCGCGCTAAGCTGTGACCTGTTGGACATGCATGACGTTTCTGGAGGAACACATCACATGGCAATCGTTCTTTATGTCGGTGGTAGCAAGGATGGCGACAAGGGCCTGGTGCCCCACGGATTCAGCAAATCGCAGGCCGAAACTGACATCGGCCCCGAGATCTACACCGAGCGCTTCATGGAGCTGCAGGGCTTTGGCAAGGTCCGGGTGATGGCGCTGGAGTCGCTCAACGACGACGCGGCGAAGCTGCGCGCGGCACGCCATTACCGTTGACGCATACCGACCCACGGTCGGTACCCACCGGGTCGCACAATGTCAACGGGTTTCCCCCGCCGCCCGGCGTTGCCACAATCGGTGTTTTCCGCATAGTGGCTTCGGCCGGACGCAATGCCAGACCTCAAGCTCGCGCAGCAGATCGCCCATACCATCGCCGTTGAAATCGGTGCCCAACCGGCGCAGGCGCTGTCTGCCATCGCGCTGCTCGATGAGGGCGCCAGCGTTCCGTTCATCGCGCGCTACCGCAAGGAAGTCACCGGCGGGCTGGACGACACCCAGCTGCGCAACCTGGAAACCCGCCTGACCTACCTGCGCGAGCTGGAAGATCGCCGCGCCGCAGTGCTGGCCAGCATCGACGAGCAGGGCAAGCTCAGCGACGAACTGCGCAACGACATCCTCGGCGCGGACACCAAGTCGCGCCTGGAAGACCTGTACCTGCCGTACAAGCCCAAGCGCCGCACCCGCGCCCAGATCGCCCGCGAGGCCGGACTGGAGCCACTGGCCGACGGCTTGCTGGCCGACCCGGGGCTGGACCCGCAGGTGTTCGCGGCCGGGTTCGTCGACAGCGACAAGGGCGTGGCCGATACCAAGGCCGCGCTGGAAGGCGCGCGCGCGATCCTGATGGAGCGCTGGGGCGAAGACGCCGCGCTGGTTGGCGAGCTGCGCGCCTGGCTGGGCGACACCGGCGTGATCCGTGCGCGTGTGGCCGAAGGCAAGGAAGAGCAGGGCGCCAAGTACCGCGACTACTTCGAACATGCCGAGTCGCTGGCGAAGATTCCCTCGCATCGGCTGCTGGCGCTGTTCCGCGCGCGCCGCGAAGACATCCTGTTCCTCGAACTGGACCCGGGCAGCGACGCCGAAGCGGGCCACGTGTATGCCGAAGGCCGGGTCGCGTTCAAGGCCGGTATCCGTGACGCCGGGCGCCCCGGCGACCGCTGGCTGCTCGATGCCTGCCGCCTGACCTGGCGCGCCAAGCTGCACATGCACCTGCTGCTGGACCTGTTCAACCAGGCCCGCGAAAAGGCCGAGGCCGAGGCCATCAGCGTGTTCGGCGACAACCTCAAGGACCTGCTGCTGGCTGCGCCGGCCGGCCCGAAGACCGTGCTCGGGCTGGACCCGGGCATCCGCACCGGCTGCAAGATCGCGGTGGTGGACGCCACCGGCAAGCTGGTCGCCACCGACACCATCTACCCGCACGAACCACGCCGCCAGTGGGACCAGTCGCTGGCCACGATCCGCCAGCTGTGCATGAAGCACAACGTGGAGCTGATCGCGATCGGCAACGGTACCGCCAGCCGCGAAACCGACAAGCTGGCCGGTGAAGTGATCCAGGCGCTGGGCGAGGCCAAGCTGCAGAAGATCGTGGTCAGCGAAGCCGGCGCCTCGGTGTACTCGGCCTCCGAGTTCGCCGCGAAGGAGTTCCCGGACCTGGACGTGTCGATCCGTGGCGCGGTGTCGATCGCACGCCGCCTGCAGGATCCGCTGGCCGAACTGGTCAAGATCGAACCCAAGGCCATCGGCGTGGGCCAGTACCAGCACGACGTGGACCAGTACCGCCTGGCGCGCGCGCTGGACGCGCGGGTGGAAGACTGCGTCAACGCGGTCGGCGTGCACGTCAACACCGCGTCGGCCGCGCTGCTGTCGCGCGTTTCGGGGTTGTCCTCGACGGTGGCCGAGAACATCGTCCGCCACCGTGACGAAAACGGTCCGTTCAAGCGCCGCAAGGATCTGCTCAAGGTGCCGCGCCTGGGCGACAAGACCTTCGAGCAGTGCGCCGGCTTCCTGCGCATCGCCGATGGCGACCAGCCGCTGGACGCCTCCTCGGTGCACCCGGAAGCGTATCCGGTGGTGGAACGGATCGTGGCCGCCACCGAGCGCCCGATCAAGGCGCTGATCGGCGACGGCAGCTTCCTGCGCGGCCTGAAGGCCGAGCAGTTCACCGACGCCACCTTTGGCGTGCCGACCGTGCGCGACATCCTCAAGGAACTGGAGAAGCCGGGCCGCGATCCGCGCCCGGAGTTCAAGGCCGCGCGGTTTGCCGAGGGCGTGGAGGAGATCAAGGACCTCAAGCCCGGCATGATCCTGGAAGGCGTGGTCAGCAACGTGGCCGCGTTCGGTGCGTTCGTCGACATCGGCGTCCACCAGGACGGCCTCATCCACATCTCGGCGTTGTCCGACACCTACGTCAAGGACCCGCGCGATGTGGTCAAGGCGGGCGACATCGTCAAGGTCAAGGTGCTGGAGGTGGACGTGGCGCGCAAGCGCATCGCCCTGACCCGGCGCCTGGACGACACCCCCGGGCAGGCCACCAGCCGCCCGGGCCAGCGCGATGAGCGCGGGCAGGGGGCGCGCCGCGACGCAGGCGGCCCGAACCGCGGGCCGAACCGGGGCCAGGGCAATGGTGGCCGTCCCGCCGTGTCCGCGCCCCCGGCCAACAACGCCCTGGCCGAGGCCTTCGCCCGCGCCAAGCGCAGTTGAGGACCGTGTCCCCCGTCACGCTTGATTCGTGGCGGGGGACTTGTCGGTTTTCCCCGTGATTGCGCACACTTGCGCTTGAGGGGAGGCGTTCGGCCACCCCGCTGTCGCTGGGGAGGGCCATGACGCCAGCAGGACCCGTTGTCTTCGTTGAGGGCTGCAGCGTTGTGCTGCGGCCGCTGCCCGCCTGTGCGGGCAGCGGGGCGGGTTGATGGCGGGCCAGGGAAGCAACGGCAACGGGCTGCTCGAACGGCGCCTGCAGGAGCTGGCCGAGGAGCGCCGTCGCCTGGCGATGATCATCGACGGCACCGCAGCCGGCACCTGGGAATGGAACGTGCAGACCGGCGAAATGCGGGTCAATGCGCGCTGGGCGGAGATCGTCGGCTATCGCCTGGAAGAGCTGGAGCCGGTGTGCCAGAAGACGTTCCTGAAGCTGGTCCACCCCGACGACATCGTCCTGTCCGATGCGGCACTGGAGGACCATTTCGAAGGCCGCAGCGACAACTATGTCTGCCTGCTGCGCATGCGGCACAAGAATGGCCAGTGGATATGGATCCACGACCGTGGCCGCGTGTTCGAATGGGACGGGCAGGGGCAACCGCTGTGGATGGCCGGTGCGCACGCCGACGTGACCGAGCTGCAGCAGGCGCGGCAGGACGCGGCCGAGAGCCGGCAGCGATTGCAGGCCGTGGTCGACGCGTCCGACGAGGTGGCGGTGATCGCGACCGATACCGAAGGCACCATCACCTTGTTCAATACCGGCGCGGAACGCCTGCTGGGATACAGCGCCGAAGAAGTGGTCGGCCAGCGGCGACTGGGTGATTTCCACGATCCGGACGAGCTGGCGGCCTGGCTGCGTCCGCTGGTGGCTGCGGACGGAAGCCTGCCGGGCGCGTTTGAAGCACTCAGCGCCCGCGCCGATGAGCAGACCTATTCACGGCAGTGGACACTGCGGCGCAAGGATGGCCAGCCACGCCAGGTGCGCCTGTCGATCAGCCGCATGGATGGTGCCGGCGGCGCGCGGATCGGCTATGTCGGCATGTCCATCGACATTACCGAGATCCTGCAGGCGCGTGCCGAAGCACGCCTGTCGGCAGAGAAATTCGCCGGTGCGTTCACGTCGGCGGCGCTGGGCATGGCGCTGGTGTCGCTGGAAGGGCGCTGGCTGGACGTCAATGACGCACTGTGCCGGATCCTGGGCTACCCCCGCGAAGAACTGCTGCAGGTTGATTTCCAGCGCCTGACCCACCCCGACGACCTGCAGACCGATCTGGCCCTGGTGCAGGACCTGCTGGCCGGGCGGCGCAGCCACTACCACCTGGAAAAACGTTATCTCGATCGCGACGGCAAGGTGATCTGGGCACGGCTGTCGGTGTCGCTGGTGCGCACCGAGCACGGCGAGCCGCTGCATTTTGTGTCGCAGATCCAGGACATCAGCGCCCAGCGCAGCAGCGAGCAGCGCCTGTTCGAGAGCGAGCAGCGCAGCCGTATCACGCTTGATGCGGTGGCCGACCTGGTGCTCAGTGTCAGCCTGGATGGCCGCATCGACTACGCCAATGCCGCCGCGGTGCGCACCCTGGCCGGTGATGGCGCGCTGTCGCTGGCCGGGCACAAGGTGCAGGATGTGCTGGCACTGACCACCGAGTACGCACCCGGTTCAGTGCTGGATGTCTCCGTGCTGCTGGACCCGGAAAGCAACGCAGTGGACCTGCACGCCGACCTGTTGCTGCGCCTGGGCACAGCCACGATTCCGGTTGACCTGACCCGTGCCTGGCTGCGTGATGATGAAGGTCATGTACGGGGCGCAGTGTGGGTGCTGCGCGATGACACCCAGCAGCGCGCGCGCCAGCGCGAGGCGCGCCATCTGGCCGAGATCGATCCGCTGACCGAGCTGAGCAACCGCCGCGGCTTCGAGGTGCATCTGCAGCAGGCGATCACCCGCGTCGAGCGTACCGGCCAGGCCGCCTCGTTGATGTACATCGACCTGGACCGCTTCAAGCCGGTCAACGATACCTGGGGCCATCTGGCCGGCGATGCCGTGCTGTGGGCGGTGGCCAGCGTGCTGCGCCACGGCGTGCGCGATTCGGACGTGGTGGCGCGGCTGGGCGGCGACGAATTCGCGGTGATCCTGTCCGGCTGCACGCCGCGTCGTGCAGCACGCATCGGCGGTGAACTGCTGCACACCCTGGCATCGCTGTCGATTCCGTGGGACCGGGATCGCCTGCATGTGGGCGCCAGCATCGGTATCGCGCCATTGGCGGGCGGGATGAGCGTGGACCAGGCTGTAGCGGCGGCTGATGCCCAGTGCTACCGGGCCAAGGCAATGGGTCGCAACAACGTAAAGGTGCAGGGCGAGGCCAGTGAGCTGCCGGGCGACGACATCGACCCGATCGAGGGCTGATCTCAGCCTGTGAGAGGGCGTGCGCGAATACTCCGCGCACTTCCCCTCGTACAGGTGATCCCATGAATGTCTGCAACCCGGTGACGGTGCGTGCCTTCGCCCCGGCCCTGGTCGGTTGGTGCCTGGCCCTGGCCGCCTGCCTGCGTGCGGAACAGCTGCGCGGCGACCTGCACGCGCAGGCCCTGCTGCCGGTGCTGCAGGGCGGCGCGGTCGCCCTGCTGGTGTTCACGCTGTCCTGCATCGGTGCCGCCTGCATCGTGCTCTGGCGGGCAGGCAGGAACGCGGTGGAGTGACGCGGTGGATGGTCACCGCATCCCCCATGTCATGTTGCGTCAGCGCAGAACTTCATCCGAACTGACCAGCTGCACGTCGTGCATCAGGTTGAGGTAAGCCTCGTAGTAGCCCTTGTGCGAGGCACCGACGATGGTCAGCATGCGGGTGCCTGGATGCTGGCCCAGTATGTCGCGCATGTTGGCGACCATGCGCAGGTTGCGGGTTTCCCAGTAGCCCACGTAGTTGCGGCCGAAGCCTTCCGGTGAGGGCTCGACGAGCGTCGCGCCGAAATCGCTGTTGAACGCCGTCATCGCGGCTTCGGGGGCGTTGTAGGCGCGATACATCGCGAGCAACCCATCCGCTTGGTCAAGATTGGCTTCGAGCCGTTCATCGGCCGCCCTGCGCGCTTTGACGAAGGAATTGTCCCAGGCACCGCGTATGGCGGCAGCGTAGGCCTTCTGCTGCGATTCCGGTGTTGGCGAATCCGCAGTGTGGTCGTCGACCGACCACAGGCGCTCCAGTCCCAGGCGTGCGGCAAGGACGCCGGCCACCAGGCCGGCCTCGTTGCGGCGGGTCATGCGCGTGTCGAGGAACCGCACCAGCTCCGGTGTCAGGCTGTCCGAAGCACGTCGCTCTTCCCTGGGCAGCCGCAGCCATTGGACGACTGCCGAGCTGCTCTCGCCCGCGGCCAGGAAGACTGCGGCCAATCGGCGTCGTTGGGCAGCGGTTGGCGCCTTCGGCCACTCCGCAAGCAGGCGTTCCATCTCCACGTTGGCACTGGGCACGTCCAGGCCGGTAGCGGCCTGCGCCGGGGCCGGATCGACGCAGTAGGCCGCTACGCTCTCCGCGTATCGGGTTGGATTGCGGCGCATGAAGTCACACTGCAGGCCGGACAGGTTCTCCACTGCGATCGCGGTGGGCCGCCAGGCTTCCAGGCGCTGCAGCAGAGGTTCCAGCATCGCCGGCGTGAAGGTCTCCGGCAGGCTGGACAGGTGCGGGCTGCCCAGCACCAGCACTTCGTTCGGGCGTCCTGCGGGCGGTCCCTTCAGCTGGTCCGGGTGGAAGGCCGGTCGATAGGCGGTGTCGTTGGCCAGCGCGCTGCTGCTGCACACGGCCAGGAAGAGAAGGCTGGCAAAGCGAGGGAACATGCGATCTCCATGTCGATAGGCGTCCTGCGGGATCTTCATGCTGGTCATTTTCTCCGGCTGGGAAATCCCGCATTGGTCATGTAAACCTTTCTGCCTTGAGCTGCATCCTTCTGCTAAGCGATGCTGTACTCAGCGCTCAGGCAATGCAGAACATGACATTCGACGACTGGACCATCGACAGTCCGCGGCTGCACCTCCGGCCATTCACGCCCGGTGACGCCGGCGAGGCATTTGCGGGAATCACACCCGGGCTGACCCGCTACATGGCCTTCGAGCCGCCTCCGTCGGAGGAGGCATTTGCTGCTGTCTGGCAGGCGTGGCTGCCCACCATTGCCGACGGGACCGACATCACGTTCGCGATCCGCCGACGCATGGATGACGTGTTCCTTGGCCTGGCAGGCCTGCATCGAGCCGGGGAAGCAGAACCCGAGCTGGGCATCTGGATCGCAGAAGTGATGCATGGGCACGGCTATGGCCGCGAAGCAGTGGCGGCGGTGTGGTCGGCGGCCTCCGAGCGCCTGCGCTGTGCGGCGTTCCGCTACCCGGTGGCGGAACGGAACCGGTCCAGCCGTTCACTGGCTGAGTCCCTCGGTGGGCAGGCGGTGGCACGTGAGCAGGGCGTGAAGTACACAGCAATCGTCTACCGCATTCCGGCTGCAATGCATGGAGTTGCGACGGACGTCGCGGAATCCCGCTAAAGCGGCCGACGGCATCGCCGATACTCCCTCTGGATCCCGCTCCAGTCACCCGCCGCAGGACCCCAGACTGCCCCCGATGGGCGGTCCGCGCAGTGTGTTCCGCCGCTTCCAGATGCCGATCGCACCCGCAGCAGACGTTCTTGGCAGTCGCTCGAGAGGTGCCGGTTGGCACCTGTAGTCCCTGGCAACTGATGTTGCCGCCGGGCATCCCGCCCGTCGGGTCACAACCGCTTACCGGACACCGAGGATCAGACAATGCTCATTCCAGGCTTCACGGCGGGCGCGCAGGCGCCGGCCGAGCTGCATACCCGTTGGTCGCCGTGGCGTGCGCTGCTTGGCGTACTGGCGCCACAGCAACGCACCCGCACAGAGAAGGCGGTGACCGACCGCACCGAGCTGGAAGCGCAGGTGGCCGCGCTGCATCGCGTGCAGGCCGTCATCGAGTTCGCGCTCGACGGCACCATCCTGCAGGCCAATGACAATTTCCTGCAGGCGATGGGCTACCGGCTGGAGGAGATCCAGGGCGGGCATCATTCCCTGTTCGTCGACCCCGAGCAGGCGCGCAGCGCTGAATACCGCGACTTCTGGGCGCGCTTGGGGCGCGGCGAATATGACGCCGGACAGTACCGCCGCTTCGGCAAGGGCCAGCGCGAGATCTGGATCCAGGCCTCGTACAACCCGGTGCTGGACCGCCAGGGGCGGCCGTACAAGGTGGTCAAGTTCGCGACCGACATCACCGCGCAGAAGCTGCAGGCGGCCGACTCGGCGGGGCAACTGGCCGCGATCGCCAAGTCGCAGGCGGTGATCGAGTTCAGCATGGATGGCCGCATCCTGTCGGCCAATGACAATTTCCTGGCCGCCACCGGCTACAGCCTGGACGAGGTGCGCGGGCAGCACCATTCGTTGTTTGTCGAGCCCGAGCATCGCAGCAGCGTCGAATATCGCCAGTTCTGGGAGAAACTCGGGCGTGGCGAGTATGACGCCGGGCAGTATCGGCGCCTGGGCAAGGGCGGGCGCGAGGTCTGGATCCAGGCATCCTACAACCCGATCCTGGACCTCAACGGCAAGCCGTTCAAGGTCGTCAAGTACGCTACCGACATCACCGTGCAGGTGCATGAGAACCAGGCCATGCAGCGCGCCGTGGCGCAGACCCGCGAGGTGGTGGCTGCCGCCAAGCAGGGCGACCTGACCCAGCGCGTGGCCACCGCCGACAAGAACGGGTCGATCGCCGAACTGTGCGAAGGCGTGAATTCGCTGGTCGAGGCGATGGCGGCCATCATCGGCCAGATCAAGTTCGCTGCGGACACCATCGCAGTCGGCGCGACTGAAATCGCACAGGGCAACAGCGACCTCTCGCAGCGCACCGAACAGCAGGCGGCCTCGCTGGAGGAAACCGCCGTGTCGATGAAGGGCCTGGCC
Source organism: uncultured Stenotrophomonas sp. (assembly GCF_963519125.1). Lineage (GTDB taxonomy): Bacteria > Pseudomonadota > Gammaproteobacteria > Xanthomonadales > Xanthomonadaceae > Stenotrophomonas. Next base: position 140,595 of record NZ_CAUQLJ010000007.1, read on the forward strand.
GAGACCGTGCAGCGCACGGCCACCAACGCGCGCCAGGCCAGCCAGCTGGCCGGTGGAGCGGCCGACGTCGCCGCGCGAGGCGGCAATGTGGTGCACGAGGTGGTCGAGACGATGGCGGTGATCAATGCCTCGTCGCGGCGCATCGTCGACATCATCGGGGTGATCGACGGCATCGCCTTCCAGACCAACATTCTCGCGCTGAACGCAGCGGTGGAGGCTGCGCGTGCCGGTGAACATGGCCGTGGCTTCGCCGTGGTTGCCACCGAGATCCGCGAGCTGTCGCAGCGTTCGGCCAGCGCAGCCAAGGAGATCAAGCACCTGATCGATGAGTCGGTTGCCAATGTGGGCGCCGGCACGGCGCAGGTTGAGAGCGCGGGCCGCACCATGGATGAAATCGTGACCAACGTGCGCCGTGTCAGCGACCTGATGACCGAAATCAGCGCTGCCTCGCAGCAGCAGAGCGATGACATCCAGCAGATGAATCATGCGGTCGACCTGATCGATCAGGGCACCCAGCAGAACGCGGCCCTGGTCGAGGAGGCGTCGGCGGCGGCGCGCAGCATGGAAGAACAGTCGGCGCAGCTGCTGCAGACCGTAGCCAGTTTCCGCGTGCAGGGCGGCGCGGGGCACCGGCATGGAGCGGCGGCGCTGCACGCGGTCTAGGTGCGGCGCCCGGACCGGTCTGCCGTGGTCTCGGTGTCGCCGCGTACGCAGTTGCGACCGGCATGCTTGGCGCGATACAGGGCCTGGTCGGCGCGTTCGACCAGGTCGCGCGGATCGCGGTCTTCGCCCGGTGCCTGCCAGGCCACGCCGATGCTGATGGTGACGGTGGCTTCGGGGGCGGGCAGGGCTGCGGCTTCGACCGAAGCGCGCAGCCGTTCGCCCAGGCCCAGGGCGTGGGTGGCATCGGGCGAGGGCAGGGCGGCGATGAACTCTTCGCCGCCATAGCGGGCCAGCAGATCGTCACCCCGTTGCAGGCAGCCATCAAGAATGGCGGCCACCGACTGCAGGCGGCGATCGCCTTCCGGGTGGCCGTAGGTGTCATTGAGCCGTTTGAAGTGGTCGATGTCGATCATCAGTACCGCCAGCCCGAGCCCCTGGCGGCGCGCGCGGCCGCGGGCACTGCCGAGTGATTCGTCGAAGCTGCGGCGGTTGCCCAGACCGGTCAACGGGTCACGCCGCGCCAGTGTTTCCAGCTCATCGCGCTGGCGCTGGATCTCCACCTGGCTCAGCACGCTGCGCAGGGCATAGCCGAGCATGGCACCAATGAAGCCCACCGTGGCCAGGGTGGGCTGCAGGCGCGCGACCAGCAGCGCCACCATCATCAGCAGCAAGGGCAGCATCAACGGCACGCCGGCGTCGACGATGCGGCGCAGGCTGCGCGATACCTCCACCGCCGGATAGCGGCGCTTGCTGCCGGCCATGATGGCCAGCACCACGAACAGCCCGCTGATCAGCAGGTCCCCCCAGTTGCCGTCAGGCAGCTGCGGTTGATAGGTGCTGATGTAGAACGCCAACAGGAAGTAGCCCAGCGCGTAGATCGCAAGTGTCCGGAAAAAATCGCGGCGGTCGGGATTGTCCTCGGCCAGGAAGCGGATCAGCGCGAAGCAGAACACCAGGCTGTTCTGTACGCTGCTCATGGCGTTCAGGCACTGCGTCCACAATGCGGTGTTGAAATGCGCCATCGCCTGCGTGTGCCCGTAGTACAACAGCCACAGCAACGCGATGATCAGCAGGTCCACCGCGCGGATGTAGCGGTTGCCGCCGCCCGGGCTGGCGGCCACGTAGGTCAGGGGAATCCGGTAGAACACGTACAGGATCAGCGAAGACACGGTCATCTGCGCAGGATCGAGGCCGGCCACATTGCGGTACAGCAGGGCCAGCAGGGCCAGCGAGAACAGGCCCACGGCAGCGCCAAGCGTCCGCCATTTGCAGGCTGCCTGGCGGCTGTCACGTGCACGCCGCACGCAGGCCAGTGCAGCCAGCAGCGGGGCGGTGATCAGCATCAGGTAGGAGCCGACCGGGTCCTGCGGGCCGACAAAGGCAATGACGAGCGCGTGCGTGACCAGAAAAAACAGTGCCGCACGCAACGTCATGCATTCCCCCGCCCCCAGCTCCGGCTGGGATCACGATAGGCAGAAGCACGTGAGGCTTGCAAGAAAAGTGTGCGCTGCGTCTATTCCAAAGCCTGCCGGAAGTCGCAGTTGTGTTTCAGCGTGGTGACGCCGAGCCTTCGACGCGGGCGTACATCCAGGCGCCCACCAGCGCCCAGCGCGGGTCCGTTGCGGTGGGCAGGTAAGCGGCGATCTGGCGTCGCAGTGCCCTTTCGGAAACGTCGCCCCAGCTGGTGTGCCCTGTCACGCCCGGCAGCGAGAGATAACGGGGCCAGGCGGCAGCGTCATCCACGTGCAGTGGACGCAGCCGGGCGGACAGGGTAGGGGGGGAGCGTGGGCAGCGCGGGTGTTGGCATCGTCGCCAGTTTTGGCGCCTGGGCCCTGAAAATGCAAAAGGCCAGGTCGGGGACCTGGCCTTTGATGCAGTGGTGCCGGTGAAAGGACTCGAACCTTCATGGGGTCACCCCCGGCTGATTTTGAGTCAGCTGCGTATACCATTCCGCCACACCGGCAGGCAGCGTGCGAGTGTAACCGAGGTCGGCACGGCTTTCATAGTGGGGAGGCCGATCAGGGCGCGTCCTGTCGGCTTCGGCCCAGTGGTGGCTATACTGCGGCGGCTTGAATGCCTCCAGGAGTGGTAGCCGATGACAGTGTTGCAGGACCTGAGGGTGCTGGTGGTCGAGAACGACGAGATGAGTGCCGCACTGCTGCAGATGCAGCTGATGCATGCCGGTGCAACGGTGGTGGGTCTGGCCGCGAGCGTCGCTGAGGCACTGCGCCTGCTGGAGGCGTCGACCCCGGACGTTGCCCTGCTTGATTACCGCCTGGCCCGCAATGAAACCAGCGAGCCGGTGGCCGCGGCGCTGTCGGCGCGTGGCGTGCCGTTCGTGCTGGCCACAGGCATGCTGGCCGAGCAGCTGCCCGAGCCGATGCTGGCCGGCGTGCTGCTGGTCAAGCCGTATCTCTCGGCAGACCTGAGCCAGGCACTGGTACGCGCAGTGGGCCGCGCCAGCGCCAGGGCCTGATTGGCGCATGCTCGCGCCAGCGCCAGGGCCTGATTGGCGCATGCTGAAGCGGTGGGCGTATCCTGCCCGGGCCTGAATGCTCAGGCCTACAAGGAGAGTGGCATGAAGAAGTGGATCAAGCGCATGGTTGCTGCGGGTGTCCTTTCGATGGCGGTCTTCGGTGGTACGGCCTCTGCCGCGTGGTGCGGCCAGCCCTGTTTCCAGCTCTACAAGAGCTGCATCGCGCGGGGTGGTGAGGTCGAACAATGCCTGCAGGAACAGGCCTTCTGCGAAGAGGCGATGTGCGGCGGCAATCCCTGATCCATGAACCCCGCCCAGGCGGGGTTTTTCATCTGTGCGCGGTATTCAGCCGGCTTCTTCGTACACGTAGCGGATCTCTTCGCGGTCGTCGAGGATGCTGTACTGCCGCGCCAGATCATCCGGATCGGGATTGAGCCAGGCATCGAGGTGTTCCCTGCGGATGGGAACGACGCCGCGGTCGTGGCCCGCAGCGGCGACGTCGTGCGGAGGCGTGTCGGTGATGGTGGCAAATGACAGCAGGCGACCTTCCGGTCCTTCCCATTCCGCCCACAGGCAGGCCAGCAGCAGATCGCGCGGGGGATCAGGCCGGAACTCCAGCACCACGTCCTGCTGCTTCTCATCGGCACCCAGCGTGCGGCCGGCGATGGCGTGACGCGGTACGTGCTCATAGAACGCCTGCACCACCACCACGCCGTGGCGCAGGCCGAACGCACCGCGCCAATAGCCTTCCAGGCTGTCGCGCCTCGCGTTGTAGGTGCCGGGATAGAGGATGTCGTTGCGCACCGGCTTGTCCGGCAGCCGGCACTGGTAGCGCATCGGCTTGATCACGCGTTTGCCGCCCTCGCTGACCATGACCGGTGCGTAGGTGCCAGGGAAAATGCGGTTGTCGCGCGGCAGCAGCTGCACCCGGTGCAGGTCTTCCAGCCGGGCCTGCGCACGATCGATGCGGTTGCCGGCTACGCGCAGGTCGTTGCGTGCCTTCTGGGTGGGGCGGGTCGCCAGCGTGGCGTTGGCGATATCGCGTCGCTCGCGCTGGCGGGCCAGCTCCGCTTCCAGATCCTGGCGCTCCTGCGCATGCCATTGCTGGATTTTCGCGACGATGTCGCGGCCTTTCTCGGTGCGCGCACCGGCGAAGCCGTCATCCATGGCCTTGGGAGTTCTGGGGCGCTTCTTGCCGGGATCGTGCGCGTACAGCTCCGCGAATTCTTCCAGCGACAGGATGGCGCCAAACTCGCGCACCAGCTTGGCGTAGTCGGCGCGGATCAGGGCGGAATAGCACATGGGAACTCTGCAGGCGCGGGTCGCAGCAGTTGCGACATGGATGAGGCAGGATAGCCCGACCTACAGGGAGAAAGCGCATGAATGATTCCGTCGCCTGCCAGTTCCGCGACGCCGTGCCCACGGTCGAGGACTATTGCCAGCTGCGTGTGCTGGCGGGCCTCAGTGCCAAGAGCCAGGAGGCGGCGGCACGCGCGCTGCCCAATACCCTGTATGGCGTGTGCGCCTACCAGGGCAACGAGCTGGTGGCGATGGGGCGCATCGTCGGCGATGGGGGCTGCCACCTGCAGGTCTGCGATATCGCCGTGTTGCCGCGCCTGCAGGGGCAGGGCCTGGGCAAGGAAGTGATGCGTCGCCTGGATGGCTGGATGCAGGCAAACCTGCCGCCGTCGGCATACGTCAGCCTTCTGGCAGATGGTGAAGCGCACCGGCTGTACGCGCAGTTTGGTTTCGCACCTACCGCACCTGCATCGATCGGGATGTATCGCCGGTTCTGAGGTGTGTCCAGGCTGAGGCCAGCCATGCGCGGCTCGGGCCTTCCCAGGAATCACAGGCAAAGAAAAACCCCGGCCGAAGCCGGGGTTTTAAAGAATTGGCGTCCCCACGGGGATTCGAACCCCGGTCGCCACCGTGAAAGGGTGATGTCCTAGGCCTCTAGACGATGGGGACGCACGAAAACTTCAAGTTGTAGATCCTTCGACGGCCTAATGTCGAAGTGGTGGAGCCAAGCGGGATCGAACCGCTGACCTCCTGCATGCCATGCAGGCGCTCTCCCAGCTGAGCTATGGCCCCAATGAAACTCCGGATGATCTGCCGGGAGCAGAGTCCGTTTTGAAACTGGCGTCCCCACGGGGATTCGAACCCCGGTCGCCACCGTGAAAGGGTGATGTCCTAGGCCTCTAGACGATGGGGACGCACGAAAACTTCAAGTTGTAGATCCTTCGACGGCCTAATGTCGAAGTGGTGGAGCCAAGCGGGATCGAACCGCTGACCTCCTGCATGCCATGCAGGCGCTCTCCCAGCTGAGCTATGGCCCCGTGTTACCGAGCCGCCTATCATACCTGCGTGTTCACGTTTGTGGAAGCTTTTTTTGAGCTTTTTTCGTTCCGGTTCAACCGCGGCCACGAGGGCAGGGGAACCGCAACGCCACTACCTGAATGCTGGTAGGCGGTGAACAAAAAAGACCCGGTTATCGGCCGGGTCCTCGTTGTTCGTGATGAGTGGCGTCCCCACGGGGATTCGAACCCCGGTCGCCACCGTGAAAGGGTGATGTCCTAGGCCTCTAGACGATGGGGACGCACGAAAACTTCAAGTTGTAGATCCTTCGACGGCCTAATGTCGAAGTGGTGGAGCCAAGCGGGATCGAACCGCTGACCTCCTGCATGCCATGCAGGCGCTCTCCCAGCTGAGCTATGGCCCCACGTCGCTGAGGAGCGAAATAATAGCCTTGCCCCAGGGGGTTGGCAAGCATTTGTTGCACTTTTCTTCACGTGCGTTGCGAAGCCGATGTCAGTCGCCTTTCGCCTGTGCAACGTTGTCGGTCAGTGCCGCCAGGATCGGGCACTGGTCCAGCGTGCCGTGACCGGGGCAGGCGTCGACCAGCTGCGAAAGTGCGGTGTGCATGCGCTGCAGCTCGGCCATCCGTTGCGCGATGTCCTGCAGGCGGGCCTGCGCGGTGTCGCGCACGCTGCCCATGTCCTGCGAGTGCTGATCGCTCAGTACGAGCAGCTCGCCGATCTCTTCCAGGCTGAAGCCCAGCGCCTTGGCGCGGCGGATGAATCGCAGCCGGCGCAGATCCTGCTCGCCGAAGATGCGGTAGCCACCCGCCGAGCGGGCCGCGGTCGGCAGCAGCTGCTGTCGTTCGTAGTAGCGCACCGTATCGATCGGCACGCCCGCCTGGCGGGCCAGTTGTCCAATGTTCATGGCGGATTCCTGCGGATGCTGCCTGCCATTGTGAAGCCTGGAGTCTGGTCGAGAGTCAAGGCTTGGACCGGGTGCGCGCATTCAGCGCACTTTGCAACTTTCTTCATAGCCCCGCCGATGGGCCAGTTCCTACCCTTCGCCTGAACCGGCCGTTCGATGGCCTGCAACGAACCGAGGAGGTGGTCTGTGGAAGGATTCAGGAACGAAGGATTCGTCGAGATCGCGGTGGTTGAATACCCGGGAGGTGATCCGTCTGCCGCCTCCGTACTGGCCGAAATGGCGCACGTTGCCAATCGCCTTGCCCAGCAGCAGCGCCGGCCGTTCAAGCGGGTGCTGGTCACCCGCTGGATCGTGCCGGCCAGCCAGACCGGTGTGCATCGTATTGCGGGTGCGGAAATGCTCGATGCGGCCATCCCGGCTGTGATTGCGGTTCCCGGCCAGATCAGTGCCGGCGCGTGCCTGCGCGCGGATGAGGTGCTGCTGGACTGGCTGCGCGCGCACTATGACGGCGGCAGCCTGCTGGCCGCCGCCAGTGATGGCGTCAGCGTGCTGGCACGGGCCGGATTGCTGGCCGGGCGTACGGTCAGTGGCCCCGATCTCGGGCGCCATCCAGGCCTGCAGGCGCAGGCCGCGAGCTGGGTGCCGAGCGAGCGGGCGCTGGTGGATGACGGCGACCTGCTGACGGTCGGCGGGGGCCAGGCCTGGCGCTTCCTGGGCCTGCGGCTGCTGTACCGGCTGCATGGGCAGGGTGTGGCCAGTGCGGTGGCGCAGCAACTGGGCATCACCGTGCCCGCCACGATCCAGCAGGATCTGGAACGCTTCAGCGCCAACTTCGCACATGGCGATCGTGATGTGTTGAAGGCACAGCGCTGGTTGCACACCACAGCGGCACGCGGTGCCACCCTTGCCGCGATCTGCGAAGTCTCCGGGTTGGAGCCGCGCACACTGCAGCGGCGGTTCCTCAAGGCCACCGGCCTGCGGCCGATCGAGTACTGCCAACGGCTGCGCATCGCCAAGGCGCAGACCCTGTTGCAGCAGGGGGCGGGTATCGATGAGGTGGCCTGGGGCGTCGGCTACGCTGATCAGAGTGCATTTCGCCGGTTGTTCCTGCGCATCGTTGGCATGACGCCGGCGAACTATCGGCGTCACGTCAGCAGCAAGCGCCGCGAGCGGCCCTTGATGCCGTCGGTGGCGGGCAGTCTGCGCGGGCTGCAATCGCCGTCGGTGATGCAACTGGGGCGCAGCGCGGCCTGATGCGGGTAGCATCGTCGGGCTTGCAACCGGAGCGCGACACTTCGACCATGCCGTCAGTGGACGATTGAACAGGTGGTCTGATGTCGAGCGTTGGGCCGGTGCCGATGCCGGTGGTATTGATTCTCGTGTGCGTAGTGCTGGCGATGGCCGTGGCGCGTCTTTGGCCACGCAGGAAGGACGGCATGCCGCTGCCTTCCGCACCCAGCATGGTTCTGGACATGCTGCTGGTGGGCCTGCTGTGTGGTCGCATCAGCTTCGTGGCCTTGAACTTCGCGCTGTATCGCGAGGCGCCGTGGAGCATTCTGCAGATTGCCGATGGTGGCTACCACCTGGTGGTTGTCCTGGTTGCGGGATTGGCATGGGGACTGTGGAGGTTGCGCCCATTGCCGGCGTTGCGCGCCCCGGTGCTGGGCGCGGCGTTGGCAGGTGTGCTGCTATGGGCGGGCGGCAGTCAGCTGTTGTCCGCCTGGCAGGAGCGGCAGATGCCCTTGCCGGTATTGCAGGTTGCTGATCTGCAAGGGGGAAGGGTTGATCTGCAGCAGTTTCGTGGCAAGCCACTGGTGCTGAACCTGTGGGCCAGCTGGTGTGGTCCCTGCAGGCGTGAGATGCCGGTCTTGGCAGCGGCACAGCAGGCACATGCGGACGTGCAGTTCGTGTTCCTCAATCAGGGTGAAACCCTTGAGGAGGTCCAGGGTTTCGTTGCGCGCGAACGGCTCCTGCTGGGCAACGTATTGCTGGACGATGACGCTGCGGCATCCACGGTGCTGGGCGTGCAGGCCTATCCCTCGACCCTGTTCTTCGACGCCGAGGGGCGCCTGCGTGAACTGCACCTCGGCGAACTGACGGCAGCTGGTCTTGAACACAAACTGCGCCGGCTGCGGTAGCCTGCGCGGGCATCTCACTACGGAGTTCCCATGTTGTCGACTTCCCTGCGCACCGCCCCGGCGGTGCTGTTGCTGCCGGTCCTGCTGGCATTGGCCGCCTGCAGCCAGGCACAGACACCGCCGGGCAAGACCGCCGCGGCACCGGCAGCGAGCGCCACAGCCGCTGCCAACAAGGGCGATCGCCCTGCGGTACTGAAGGGCATCGAGAAGCATGGGTTCGAGGTCGTCGCCGAATTCGATGCCCCCGATGGCCTGCGAGGTTTCGCCGGCGTGGTCGGCGGCCAGCAGCCGGCAGCGGCCTATGTCACTGCTGATGGCAAGCATGTACTGGTCGGCAGCCTGTTCGATGCGGAGGGCAACGATGTAGCCGCTGAGGCCGTTGAGAAGCTGGTGGCCTCGCCGATGTCGGCCAAAATGTGGACCAAACTGGAATCCAGCGCCTGGGTACGTGACGGCAAGGCCGATGCGCCGCGCGTGGTCTATACCTTCAGCGATGCCAACTGCCCTTACTGCCACAAGTTCTGGGAAGCGGCACGGCCGTGGGTCGATGCGGGCAAGGTGCAGTTGCGTCACATCATGGTCGGCGTCATCCGCGAGGACAGCCCGGCCAAAGCGGCGGCCATCCTCGCAGCCCGTGACCCGAGTGCAGCGCTGCTGCAGAACGAGCACGATTTTGATCGCGGTGGCATCAAGGCGCTGCCGAACATCAGCCGCGAGATTGCTGGCAAGCTCGATGCCAATCAGGTACTGATGATCGAAATGGGCTTCCAGGGCACGCCGGGCATTCTGTTCCAGGACGCACAGGGCCAGGTACAGCGTCGTGCGGGCCTGCCGCAGGGTGCCGATCTGCAGACGGTGCTTGGCCCGCGCTGAGTGGCGCCAGCCTCATGAAACATTGCACAGGCCCGCATGGCAGCATGCGGGCCTGTCGCATTCTGTGGCGGGCCTTCCGGTTGCAGGCCTGCGCAACGTTGGTTCATCGTCACGTCTGAATCGTGACTGACATCAAGCATCGCGCCTTGATTCCAATCAAGGCCAAAAACGACAGGCGGATTAGCCTGTGACGCATGGAATACAGCGTCACTGCGCGACGGATGCCGCGCTCGCCACGCCCTGATCAGGGTCGGCCGGCACAGCCATTCACGACATTCTCACTCCGTGCTTGTTACCCAGACCGCTGCGGTCGCCACCTCTTTGGCAGCGCGGCCTTGATGGAGTCGACGTCGGTGCGGGCAGGGCAGTGTCATCGTCCTGTTGCCTGCAGTGCGCAGGCTGGCCGCCGCCGTCGACGCAGTATCCGCATTTCCAGCAACGGCAACGTGGGGCCGGAGCCGCGCATGCGTGCGTTCGGCCTGCGAGATGAACATGGACGTCCAGGGAGGATGCAATGCGCGTGGCGGTACTGAGTCTGGCCTGCTTGACCGTATTGGCGATCACGCCGGCATATGCACAGGCTGATGACAAGGAGGACGCGCAGGCGCTGCGCCGTGAGATCGCGGCCATGCGTCAGGTACTGGAAGGCATGCAGCAGCGGCTGGATCGGCTTGAGCAGCGCAATGGCGCGGTTGCGCCTGCCATCGCGCAGATCCCTGCGCCTGCGACCGCACCTGCAGGCGCTACCCATCTGCTGCATCCCACCCAGGTGCCGGGCGTGGCACAACCGGTGCTGCCGCAGCGTGAATCTGTGGCCGACCCTTCCACCGCGGCATCGCGACCGGACAGTGCGGCCGGCCCAACCGACCCGGATCTGAAGGGGTTCTTCGCCATTCCCGGCACCGATACGGTGATCCGCATCGGCGGCTACGCCAAGCTCGATGCCATCGCCGATTCGCGCGCAGCCGGCGACGAAGATCAGTTCATTCCTTCGTCGATGCCAGTGGGCGGCCGTCATCGTGACGTGTCCAATTTCAACATCCATGCCAAGCAGACCCGCTTCAGTTTCGAGGGGCGGCGCCCGACCTCGCACGGGAACCTGCGCTTCTACCTGGAGAACGACTTCTTCGGCAGCAGTGATGGTTACGAATTCCGCCTGCGACACGCCTATGGCCAGCTCGGCAATACCTACGCGGGCTACGGCTATTCCAGCTTCATGGATCCGGACAGCCTGCCTGACACGCTGGATTTTGCCGGTCCGGGTGGTGCGGGCTATCTGCTGGTGGCCGGCATCCACCACAGCTTTGCGATGGGCAAGGGCAACACCCTGACTGTTGCCGCCGAAGATCCTAAGACTGAACTTGCCGGTGCCAGCGATGAGCGCGCGGCGGTGAACCGGCTGCCGGATGTGACGGTGACTGCGCGCATGGAGCGCGACTGGGGCCACCTGCAACTGGGCGCGGTGGCACGCAGCCTGGCCTATGACGGTGACGATGAGCGCGACCGGCGCATGGCCGGTGGCCTGCAGCTGAGCGGATCGGCGTCGGTGGGTGAGCGCGACCTGCTGCTGTTCGGTGCCCTCGGTGGGCGTGGCCTGAGCCGTTACACCGCTGACCTGACCGGCTCCGGGCTGGACGCGGTGGTCGGTGCCGATGGCCGCCTTGATGCGCTGGACCTGCACGGTGGTTTCCTTGGCTACACCCATTACTGGTCCGAGCTGTGGCGTTCGAACCTGATCGTCGGCCAGCTGACCCTGGAGCGGAATGCTGCACTGGCGACCGACGCATTCCGTCAGAGCCGCTACGGCGTGTTCAACCTGATCTGGAGCCCGGCACCGTCGTGGACGATGGGCATGGAGCTGCTGTACGGGCGCCTGGAACAGCAGGGCGGCGCGCGCGGCGACACGGTCCGGGTGCAGGGCAGCCTGCAATACAACTTCATCAAGTAAGCGCCAGCGGCGTTACGCCAGCGCAACCGTCCCCACGCCCGGCCGCACCGGGCTCATGCCAGTACAGGAGATTGTCATGGCAGAAGCAAAGAAAATCGGGGTGGTCGGAGCCACCTTCCTCGTCGCCGGCAACATGATGGGCTCAGGCGTGTTCCTGCTGCCCTCCAGCCTGGCCAAGATCGGTACCGCCTCGATCTGGGGCTGGTTGATCACCACCGCCGGTGCGCTGCTGCTGGCGTTCGTGTTCGCCAAGCTGGGCAAGCTGGCGCCCAAGGCGGGCGGTCCATACGCCTATGCGCGCGACTGGTTCGGGCCCTACATGGGCTTCCAGACCAATACGATCTACTGGTTCGCCAACTGGATCGGCAACGTCGCCATCCCGATTGCGGCGGTCGGCTACTTCAGCTACTTCTTCCCGATCCTGTCCGAGCCACTGGTGCGCTGCATCGCGGTGCTGGTGCTGGTGTGGGCGCTGAGCTTCGCCAACATGATCGGCCCGGCCTTCGTCAGCCGTGTGCAGACGGTTACCACCAGCTTCGCACTGGTGCCGATCCTGGGCATCGCCATCTTCGGCTGGTTCTTCTTCGATGCCGACATCTTCAAGGGCGCCTACAACGTGTCCGGTGAATCCAACTTCGGCGCGATCTCCAGCGCTGCGGCATTGACCCTGTGGGCCTTCATCGGCGTCGAATCCGCTTCGGTCACCGCCGGCGTGGTGGAAAACCCGGAAAAGAACGTGGCCCGTGCCACCCTGGCCGGTGTGTTCCTGGCTGCCATCGCCTACATCGCCAGTTCCTCGGTGATCATGGGCATGGTGCCCAACGGCGAGCTGCAGACCTCCGATGCGCCGTTCGCGCTGGCTGCGGCCAAGGCCGTCGGTGGCTGGGGCGGTGCGCTGGTCAGCCTGTGCGCCTTCATCGGCGCGGCGGGTTCGCTGGGTGGCTGGATCCTGCTGACCGCACAGAGTGCCAAGGCGGCGTCCGACGACGGGCTGTTCCCGAGCATCTTCAGCAAGACCAACAAGGATGACGTGCCGGTCAAGGGCGTGCTGATCGTAGCGGTGCTGATGACCCTGGCGGTGCTGGTCACCTCCACCTCGGAAACCGCGTCGGCCCAGTTCGACGTCATCACGTCGGCCGCCGTGGTACTGACCCTGCTGCCCTACATCTACTCGTGCGTGGCCTGCTACTTCGTGGTCGAGCGCTCGCACACCCTGGTCCATACCGGTGCGTTCTGGACCCTGACCAGCCTGACCGTTGTGTACTGCCTGTGGGCGATCTACGGCTCGTCGGGAACCATCGTGCAGTACGCCTTCCTGTTCGTGCTGTTCATCACCGTGTTCTATCCCTTCTTCAGCGAGGAGCGCCGCCAGCAGCGGCAGCGCGCCCGCGAGGCATCGGCCATCAGCGCCGGCGCCCAGCGTTCCTGAGTTCGACAAGGAGAATCAACGTGTACTTCAAGTCCCTGGACTATCCGGTCATTGTCATCGACAACGACTACGAGTCGCCGCGCATCGGCGGCATCCTGATCCGCGCCCTGGTGGAAGAGCTGCGCAGCAACGACCAGCGCGTGCTGTGCGGCCTGAACCTGGATGATGCCCGTGCTGGCGCCCGCACCTACGTAGCGGCCTCGGCAGTGCTGATTTCGATCGATGGCAGCGAAGAGGTGGATGGCGAGTTCCAGCGCCTGACTGCCTTCCTGCGCGAGCAGAGTGCGCGCCGCGCCAACCTGCCGGTGTTCCTGTACGGCGAGCGCCGCACCATCGAGAAGGTGCCGAGCAAGCTGCTCAAGTACATCCATGGCTTCATCTTCCTGTTCGAAGACACCAAGAGCTTCATCTCGCGGCAGGTGATGCGCGCGGCCGAAGACTACATGAAGAACCTGCTGCCGCCGTTCTTCAAGGCGCTGATCCATCATGCGGCGGAGTCGAACTATTCCTGGCATACGCCGGGCCATGCCGGCGGCGTGGCGTTCACCAAGTCGCCGGTCGGCCGTGCATTCCATCAGTTCTACGGCGAGAACACCCTGCGCAGCGACCTGTCGATCTCGGTGCCGGAGCTGGGCTCGCTGCTGGACCACACCGGCCCGATCAAGGACGCCGAGAACGAGGCGGCGCGCAACTTCGGTGCCGACCATACCTTCTTCGTCACCAACGGCACCTCCACCGCCAACAAGATCGTCTGGCATGGCACGGTGGCGCGTGGTGACGTGGTGTTTGTCGACCGCAATTGCCACAAGTCGCTGCTGCACGCGCTGATCATGACCGGTGCGGTGCCGGTGTACTTCACCCCCAGCCGCAACGCGCACGGCATCATCGGCCCGATCAGCCTGGACCAGTTCACGCCGGAATCGCTGCAGCAGCGCATTGCTGCCAACCCGCTGGCCAGCCAGGCCTACCAGGCCGGTTCCAAGCCGCGCATCGCAGTGGTAACCAACTCGACCTATGACGGCCTGTGCTACAACGCCGAGAAGATCGCTGATGAGATCGGCAGCGCGGTCGATTTCCTGCACTTCGATGAGGCCTGGTACGCCTACGCCGCGTTCCATCCGTTCTACGAGAACCACTACGGCATGGCCAAAGGCAAGCCGCGTGAGCAGGATGCGATCATCTTCACCACGCATTCAACCCACAAGCTGCTGGCGGCGTTCTCGCAGGCGTCGATGATCCACGTGCGCAACTCGGCACAGCGCAACCTGGACGCCGAGCGCTTCAACGAGTCGTTCATGATGCACACCTCGACCAGCCCACACTACGGGGTGATCGCGGCCTGCGACGTGGCCTCGAAGATGATGGAAGGCGATGCTGGCCGCTCGCTGGTGCAGGAAATGCATGACGAAGCCATCGCCTTCCGCCGCGCAATGCTGCACGTCCGCGATGATCTCGGTCGCGACGACTGGTGGTTCAGCGTATGGCAGCCGACCCAGGTCGAGCGCAGCCTGGACAAGGGCGATACGCCGGCACCGCTGGTGGCCAAGCGCGAGGAGTGGTACCTGCAGCCGGACGCCCATTGGCATGGCTTCGAGAACCTGGTTGACGACTATGTGCTGATCGACCCGATCAAGGTGACCCTGCTGACTCCGGGCCTGGCGATGGACGGCAGCATGGGCAAGCTGGGCATTCCGGCGGCGGTGTTGAGCAAGTTCCTGTGGGGCCGCGGCATTACCGTGGAAAAGACCAACCTGTACTCGGTGCTGTTCCTGTTCTCGATGGGCATCACCAAGGGCAAGTGGAGCACCCTGGTCACCGAGCTGATGGCATTCAAGGAGCTCTACGACCGCAATGCCCCGCTGAGCCAGGCACTGCCGACGCTGGCCGCCGATTATCCGAACGCCTACGCTGATTGGGGCCTGCGCGACCTGTGCGACGCACTGCATGCGTTCAACCAGGAATTCGCGGTGGCCAAGGTGATGCGCGAGATGTACGTGGATCTGCCGACCCCGGTGATGACCCCGGCCGATGCCTACAACCATCTGGTCAAGGGCGAGATCGAGCGGGTCGACATCGAGCAGCTCAGTGGCCGTGTCGCTGCGACCATGCTGGTGCCGTACCCGCCGGGCATTCCGACCATCATGCCGGGTGAGCGTTTCGGCGACAGCGACGAGCCGATCATCCAGTCGTTGCGCATCGCCCGCGAACAGAACGCTCGTTTCCCGGGCTTCGAGTCGGACGTGCACGGGCTGATCATCGAGCAGGAGGGTGATGCGGTTTCGTACAAGGTGGAGGTGCTGAAGGCCTGACCGGCAATGGTCGGCCCTTCGGCGGACGATGGATACCGCGCGCGAGCAACGCATCCTGAAGTTCTCGATCGGGGTCACCCTGGCGGTGAGCGCGGTCGGCTTCGGCGGTGGCTTGCTGGTGGGATCGCAGGCCATCCTGTTCGACGGCGTGTACAGCCTGGTCGACGTCGCGCTGACCCTGGTGTCGTTGTCGGTGCTGCGGCTGGTGGCGCGGGAACAGAGCCCGCGCTTCCAGTACGGATACTGGCACCTGGAGCCAATGGTCGAGGCACTCGGTGGGGTGATCCTGTCGCTGGCCTGCGTGTATGCGCTGGCCAACGCGGTGATTGGCTTGACCACGGGCGGGCACGAAGTGAAATTCGGGCCCGCGCTGTGGTGGGCGGCACTGCTGAGTGCCAGCAACCTGGCGATGGCGCTGTTTGTCGCCCAGCAAGCGCGGCATCTGCGCTCGGCGCTGCTGTGGTTGGACGTGCGTGGCTGGCTGCTGGGTGGGTTGATGAGCCTGGCGGTGGTACTGGCCTTCGTACTGGCCCTGGCCCTGCAGGGGGGCGAATGGCACCACTGGGTGCCGTACCTGGATTCGATCGTGCTGGCGTTGATCAGCCTGGCGGTGCTGCCGGTGCCGGCGCGCAGCGCGTGGAAGGCCATGCGAGAAGTGCTGCAGGTGGCACCGGATGAACTGGACCGGCGCGTGCAGCAGGTGATGCAGGCATTCGTGGCCGAGCGCGGTTATGCCGGTTTCACCAGTCACGTGGCCAAGATGGGGCGGATGCGCTTCATCGAGATCCATGTGCTGGCCGACCCGGGTACGCCGCTGGGGTCGGTGGGCGAGGTTGATGCGATGCGCGATGAAATCGCGGTACGCCTGGATGCGCGGGGCAGCACGTTCTGGCTGACCATCGATTTTACCGCCGACCCGGCGTGGACGTAGCACTGCTTCTTTGGCGCAGTGGCCTCGCCCGGCCGGGTTCTGCTCCCCTGTAGAGCCGAGCCCATGCTCGGCTGCCGTTCGCATGGAGCAACCGAGCACGGGCTCGGCTCTACAACTGCCGATCGCATGGAGCAGCCGAGCATCGGCCCGGCGATACAACACGGTGTGATCGTTGCGCATGGCGGACTGCTCTGTTGCGCCGGGGGTATTTGACCTCAACCCGGGTTGAGGTCGCAGACTGCCTCGCAGTTCCACAGCGCCTAGCGCAGGTAGTACTCCACGGGCACCACCAGCTCCTGCGGTGCCTTCAGTTCATCGGGAATGGGCGGCAGCGGCTGCGCGCGACGGAAGGTCTGCAGCGCGGCGTCATCGAGCATCGGCTGGCCACTGGACTGCTCCAGCCGCAGCGCCAGCAGGCGACCTTCGCGGTCGATGCTGGCCCTGACCCACGCAGTGCCCTGCTGCCGGCGCGAGCGCGCGGCGGCAGGGTAGTAGCGGTAACGCTCCAGCCGCGCCATCAGGCGGGCTTCCCACTGGTCGCTGGCGGCGCCGGCCTGGAAGTCTGCCGGTGGCGCGTCTGGAGCGGGCGGCGCGGCCGTGATCGATGCCGGTGCGGGACTTGCATCGGTCGCGGCCGCAGGCGGGGCGACTGGCAGTGGCTGGCGGCCCGTCCCACCCGTTTCGCTGGCGGCCAGCTCTCCCTCGCGCGCCGCCGTAGGCTTGGGCGGCGGCGGTGACTTCGTGGGCTGCGAGGCGCGGGGCTGCTGCGCCTGGCTGGGGGTTTCGGCCTGGCGCTCCTCTACCGGCTGTGGCGGCGTGGCCGGTGCCAGCAGGCGCAGGCTGATGCGCACGTCCTGCTCCGGCGGCGGCAGCATCGGCGGCATCGCGACCCAGTGCACCAAAAGCAGCAGTGGCAGCAGGTGCAGGACGACGGTGATCGCGATCGCCTGCCAGTGTTGGCCACGCTCACTCATCGTCCAGCACCCACAGCAGATCGGCATCTGCCGCATCGACGGTTTCACCCGGCGAAGCCAATGCGATCACCAGCGCAGGCGTATCCGGTGACAGGTAGCCCGGTACACCGGTACCGCGCAGTACATGCCAGCGACCTGCTACCAGCAGCGCCGGCGCGGGCGCATCGAGCAGCACCCGCGCCATGCGCGTATCGCGGGCCTGTTGCACGGCCAGCATCCCTTCCAGCATCGGTGCCGCGTCTGCGTGCTGGGCAAGCACCACCGCCGACAGGCGCTGGCGGGCAGCGGCCACCGGGAACCGCACGCCCTCGGTCGAGGCCAGCAGCGCGTTGACCTCGGCACGCGACAGGTTGCCGCCGAACAACGGCGTGCCTGCATCGGCAGCCTCCCGTACCAGCCCGCTATACGCGGCCCACGGCCAGCGCGTATCCCAGTCCAGCAGTTCCTGCAGGCGTGCACCTTGGGCCTGGTTGCCCTTGGCCAGCCAGCGCTGCGCCCGCTGCAGGCGTGGCTGGCGCTCGCTGGCGATCATTTCCAGCACCAGTGAACCTTGCGGGCGCTGCCGCTGCAGGGCCTGCAGCAGCCAGCGCTGGGCGGCGTGGTCTCCGGCGAGATCATGGCGTTCACCCAGCAGCAGCCGCTGGGCGTCCGCCGCGCGTGTCACGAATGCGGCTTCGTCCAGGTGCTGGCCAGTGGCCAGGTCGATCACTGTGCCGGGCACGGGCTGCGCGCCAGCCACTGCGGCCAGCGCGAGCAGGCACACGGGCAGCCAGCGGCGGCTAGAACGCCACATTGACGCCCATCGAGACGGTGCGGCCACGGCCGTTGCCGCGGTCCAGGATCGGGCTGAAGATGCTGTCGATGGAGGCATTGTTGTCATAGGACTTGTTCTGCAGGTTTTCGATGTTCAGCCACAGCGTGGTATTGGCCTGTGGCTTGAAGCTGGCGTAGAAGTCCAGCAGCACACCGGTGCCGCCGGTCTTGCGGGTCTGGAAGAAGTCGTAGCCTTCCTCGGTGGGCCCGGAGTACTCGGCGCGCAGGCCGGCCTGCACGCGCTGCTGCCACCAGCGGCCGCCTACGTCCAGCGTCCAGTAGCGGTCCGGCAGGGCGGTGATGTCTTCCAGGTTGACGAACTCGATGGCCGGTGCGCTGGTGCGCGAGTGGGTCCAGCTGAGCGTGGCGTGGTAGTGCTCGCTGGCGTAATGCGCCTCCAGCTCGATGCCGCGCATGCGCACGACGCCGGGATGGTTCATCCAGCGGGTCGTGGCGGTGAAGTCATCTGCATC
This sequence comes from uncultured Stenotrophomonas sp., assembly GCF_963519125.1. Lineage (GTDB taxonomy): Bacteria > Pseudomonadota > Gammaproteobacteria > Xanthomonadales > Xanthomonadaceae > Stenotrophomonas. Next base: position 158,844 of record NZ_CAUQLJ010000007.1, read on the forward strand.
CAGCACATCGGTCCAGGCATTGAGCTGCGGATCGCTGTCGATCCGCACCACCAGCGGTTCTATTTCCGGCGGATGCACGATCAGCAGGTACTGCGGCTTGATGTAGTCGCGGATGCGGTTGTCGAAGCGGGTGATGCGCAGCTGTGCCAGGTCACCGTCGACCAGCAGCGAGTCGGTGCTGAGGTTGGCGCCGAACTGCAGGTTGCGCGAGCGCTCGCGGCGCAGGAACGGATTGGCGCCGATGCCGTCGGCGACGCTGGCGTCCTCCAGCGGGATCTTCTCGAAGAACATCTCCTGCACGCGCGGCGGCCGTGATGTGCGCGAGACCTCGGCAAACAGCTGCAGCCAGTCGGTGGCCTGCAGTGAAACCGCCAGGCTCGGGCTGAGTGCGCGCTCGCTGCGACGCACGTCGATGTCGCCGCCATTGATCTCCGCGCACTGGACGGGTACTTCCGAGCACACCGGGATGTGGCCACGGATGCCGAAGCGGTCCTGGCGCAGGCCGGCAGTCAGCGCGTAGATGTCGTACTGCAGCTCCAGCGTGCTGAATACGCTGTCCAGCTGGCTGCGACCCTGCGGGTTGGCACCGCGCAGGATGGGCGTATCGGCCACATAGATGTCCGACTGGTGCTTGATGCCGGTGTTCCAGCGCGCCTGCAGTGCGCCGATGTCGAAGCGGCTGGTGTTGTCCACGGTCCAGCTGCTCAGGCTGCTGTGGGTACGGCGGCCGATGTAGCTGGAATCTTCCACCGGCGGATAGAACAGCCGGGTCTTGTTGCTGGCGAATGTCGCACGCAGGTCGATCCACGGCGAATAGGGCGTGTAGTGGTAGCTGGCGCGCTGGTTGCGCGCAGAAATCTGCCACGGGTAGTTGTGGTAGAAGTCGTTTTCGTAACGCATGTGGCTCAGGTCCAGCCGATGCTGGTCGCTGGGCTGCAGGCGCGCTTTCAGCAGCCAGCTGCTGGGCTGCTGGCTGCCCGGGTCGGCGTTGTTCTTCTGCCCACGCGCGGTCGCGTATTCGCTGCTGCGGCTGCTGCTGGCGGCGGCCAGCAGGCCGAACTGGCGGTCGCCACCTTCTTCGCTGTGGCGCCATGCACCGGCGAAGGTGCGGCCGCTGCCATAGCCGTTGTTGCCATGGCGATAGCCGGCGCGCAGGCCCCAGTCACGGCCCTCACCCAGCAGATCGTCGATATCCAGGGTGCGGAAGTTGGCACTGCCGGCCAGCGTACCAGCGCCGTCACCGCCAGCGACCGCACCGCGCTGCACGTCCACACCGGCCAGCAGGAAGGGATCGACATAGGCGAACGGACCGCCCGAACCATGTCCGGCATTGTTGCGGAAGGTCTGGGTGACACCGTCGATCATGGTGTTGACCCGGCCGGCACCGGTCATGCCGCGGATGTTGACCTGCAGGCCTGGCTGGCTGCGCGAATGGAAGCTGTGGGTGCCGGGCATCGAGCGCAGCAGGCTGTTGCCTTCCTGGCGTTCGGCCATCGCCACGCGCTCGCTGCCGACCGAGGGCGCAAAGCCATCGCGGGTGGCTGGTACATACTGGCTGGCGCCGGCACCCGGTGCATGGCCGTGCGCGGTAGTGCCCTGCACCCGCAGCGGGCCGGTGCGACGGCTGCCATCGGCGCGTTCAGCCGGCGCCGGCTCCAGGGCGGCGCGACGCGCATCGACGAAGCGCGGTCGCAGGCCGCTGCCTGCCAGCAGGCGCGACAGGGCCTGCGCATCGTCGAAGTCACCGCGCAGAGCAGGGGCCGAATGACCGGCAGGCAGCGCCGCGCCGATCACCAGATCGACACCGGTCAGCCGGCTGTAGGCGTCCAGCGCGGCCGCCAGCGGCTGGGCGGGCAGATCGTAGGTACGTGTGGCGGTCTGTGCGTGGGCACTGCCGGGCAGCAGCGGAAGGGCGCTGGTGCAGGCCAGCGACAGGGCGAGGACAAGGGGGCGGGGGCACAGCATCGGGGGCTCCAGGGGCTGACGCAGAGCGTCGTCATCCTGGGTAGACGCCGTCGCAGGCCGGATGTCAGGGTCCATCACGCTGTTCCTTGCGTGGCGGCAGCCACACCTGTATGCCCGCGCCGAGGCGCAGCACGCGCACCTGCAGTTGCGTGGCCAGCTGGTCGCGATTGCGGGCTGCACCGTCGGCACTGCCGAGCAGGGTGACCGGCTGCTGGCGCAGCTGCTCGCCGACGACCCACGTGTGCCCGCCATGCCAGCGGTCCAGGCCCTGCGTGACGTCGGCCAGCGGGGCCGAGACCCAGTGCAGGCGCCGCTCGCGCCAGGCCAATGTTCCGGGGGCAGCCGCTGTTGCATGGGCTGTTGCCTGCCCATCGAAGCGCAGCTGCTCGCCGTCGTCGGCCAGCATGCTGACGTTGCCGTTGTCCACGCGCACGCGATGCTCGGTAACGGTGACCACACTGCTGTTGCCCTGCACGGCAAGATCGAATGCGGTCCCCAGTGCAGTGACGGTGCCCTGTGGGGTATGCACCTGGAAGGGCCGGTCGGCATCGGCGGCGACCTGGAACCAGGCCTGGCCGCGCTGCAGCTGAAGCTGGCGGCGCTGCCCATCGATGCGTACCTTCACTTCGCTGCCAGGTGACAGCAGGACATGCGAACCATCCGGAAGAGTTTCCTCGCGGATCTCGCCAGCGGCCGTATGCAGTACCTGCGCCACGGGTGGCGAGGCATGGCGGCTGTAGAGACCCAGCGCGCACAGCAACAGAACCGCAATGCCGGCTTCGCGCAGGCGACGGCGTTGCCTGCGCTGCTGTTGCCGCTGCAGGCTGGGCAGCGTCGCACCGGCCTGCCACAGGTGCTGCAGATGCTGGTACTGCGCAGCATGTCGGGGGTCGGCCTGGTACCACTGGTCGAACGCGTTCTCGTCGCGGTCACCGTCGTGCCCGTCCAGCCACCAGCGTGCGGCTTCGCGCGCGATCGCGTCCTGGCTCATGCGCCGGGCACCTGCTGCAGGGCGACGAGGGCGCGCAGCAGATGGCCGTGCGCGGTCTGCCGGCTGATGCCCAGCTGGCGTCCGATCTCGGCCAGCGCCAACTGTTCCACCCGCGCCAGCAGGAATACCTGGCGCGAGCGCGGTGGCAGCGCGGCGATGATCGCGTCGAGGTGGCGCAGTTGTTCGGCGTCGAGCAGTCGCTGCTCGGGCAGCGGCGCAGGATCGGCGATGGCATTCAACTGCGTGTCATCCAGCACCTCTTCGCGACGGCGCTGGCGTTGCCGGTAGTGATCGGCGATCAGGTTGTGGGCGACGCGGTACAGATAGGCGCGGCCATTGCTCAGCAGGCCACTGGTGGCGACTTTGACGACACGCAGCCAGGTTTCCTGGACGACGTCATCAGCGTCGCTGTGTTGCGGGAGTTTGCGGCGGACATGGGCGTGCAGCGGCCGGTAATGGGCCGCGCACAGCTGCGCGACATCCGTCGGTTCGACAGGCGTGGACACGGGGCGGGCGACAACTGGGAAAGGGAACAGCCCGCGGCGGCAAGGGCAGCGGCTGCACCTTACAGCAAAAGAGAATCATTTGCATCTATGGCATGAGGCGCAGCATGCATGGGCCACCGCGGCGTCAGCGCGGGCGATAGTCGCAGTGGATCTGCAGGGCTTCGGTGGGGTTGTGATGCAGCTCGAAGCCGCAATGCTGCAGGCTGCGCTTCACCCGCGCGACCGCTTCGGCATGATGGGCGACGCGATGATCCTGCCAGCGCGGTGGGGTGAACACGCCCAGGGGCAGCAGCCGCAGCCGCTTGCCGTGCAGTACCAGTGAGACATCGATATGACGGCCATCGATGTCGTGGCCGTTGGCACCGAAGATGGCATCGATCTCATCGCGGCGCTGCGGGTAGCAGGTGCGGAACACCGCAATGCCGAGCCGTCGCACCACGCGGCGGAAGCCACCGAGACGGCTGTGGCTGGGTTCGAAGCCTCGGGTGAGCAGCAGGCGCAGCCCGGCAGGCAGCATTGCCTGCGCGTCGAGCAGGCGTTGCAGTACCTCTTCTTCCAGTTGGATGCGGGTGGAGGGCCAGCGCGGGGCGATGAGCAGTCCGTGGTGGCTGCCGCGTTGCAGGGTCAGCATCCGTGAAGCTTCGCACGCGGGCGAACAGCCAGGGTAGTGCCGGCCGCTGGCCGGCAAACCTGTTCTCCCGTCGGATGCCGACCAGCGGCCGGCACTACCATCGTCGGGTCAGATGTCGCGGTACTGGATCTGCGAAGCCAGTACGCGCAGGCCATCGGCATTGCTGGACAGGATGCGCTCTTCGCTGACCCCTTTCTGCCGTTTCAGCTGGAAGCCCTTATCGGCAGGCAGCTGTGCGGCGATGGCGTCCATGCGTTGCAGGGCATCGGGGCCGCTGCAGTCGAAGTGACCCCAGTGGGCGCCATCGCGGTGGATCTGCAATCGGTAGTTCATTGTGGTGTCTCCGGCAGGTCCTGCAGCCAATGGTCGAACATCGCGGTGGCGGCCGCAGCCAGTGGTGCGCCATAGCGACGCGCCTGCGCGCGCAGGTCGTTGGGATCGATGCCGGCCTGGGCCAGCTCCAGCGTGTGGCCGATCAGCCAACGCTCGAACTGGCGGGCGTCCAGTTCCGGATGGCATTGCAGGGCCAGTGCGTGGCTGCCGATGGCGAATGCCTGGTGACGGCAGGCCGGCGTGCTGGCCAGGCGGCGTGCACCGGCCGGAAGTTCGAACGCTTCACCATGCCAATGCAGTACCGGAATGCCCTGCAGGGACTGCAGCGGAGAACGCTGGCCTTCATCGGTCAGCAGCAGTGGCGCAAAGCCGATTTCCTTGCCACCACTGGGAGCGACACTGGCACCGAGTGCCCGCGCCATCAGCTGTGCACCCAGGCAGATGCCCAGGGTCGGCCGCTGCCGCTGCAGCCGGCGCTGCAGCAGGGCAATGCTGTCGTTGACGAAGGGATAGGTCCCTGTGTCATTGGCACTGATGGGACCGCCCAGCACGACCAGCAGATCGGCGGTTTCGGCGCCATCGAGCACATCGACGCCGGCCTGCAGCACGTGCAGCTGCCAGCCCTGCGCCAGCAGCAACGGTTTCAGGGTGCCGAGGTCTTCAAAGGCAACGTGTTGCAGGACAACCGCGTGCTTCATGCCGGTGCTCCGCTGTTCGGCCAGTAGAAACTGTCCGGGGTGGCACGGGCACCGAAGATGGCCTGGCCGACGCGGACCACGGTGGCACCTTCCTCGATGGCCACTTCGAAATCACCGGACATGCCCATCGACAGCTGCGACAGGTCCAGGCCGGGCGGGGCGGTGCGTTGCAGCTGGTCGCGCAGTTCGCGCAGGCGCACGAAGCAGGCGCGCACGCGCTCGACATCGGGGGTGAAGATGGCCAGGGTCATCAGGCCGCGCACGTGCAGGCGATCGAAGGCCGGCAGCTGCTGCACGAAGGCCTCGACCGCGTCGGGTTCCAGGCCGTACTTGCTCGGTTCGGCCGAGGTGTTGACCTGCACGAACACATCCAGCGTGCGGTCTTCCAGTTGCAGGCGCTGCTGCAGGGCCTCGGCTACGCGCAGGCTGTCCAGCGCCTGGAACTCGCTGGCAAAGCGCGCCACGTAGCGCGCCTTGTTGGTCTGCAGATGGCCGATCACCGACCAGTGCACGCCCAGGTCGGCCATCGTTTCAGCCTTGCGTTGTGCCTCCTGCACCTTGTTCTCGCCCAGTTCGTGGCAGCCTGCGGCTACCGCCATGCGGATGCGGGCGTCATCGACGGTCTTGCTGACCGGCAGCAGGCGCACGCTGGCCGGGTCCCGGCCGACGCGGGCGCAGGCATCGGCGATGCGTTGGCGCACCGTGACCAGGTTGGCGGCGATCTGTTCAACGGACTGGGCGACGGGCCAGTCGGCAGCGGCAAGGGGCATGCGGGCACCTCCAATGCAGGGTGGCCAGGGTGGGATACACTGGCACAGGACAAGAGATATTTTGGCATAGGACAAAATGAAAATCACCGGGCATAGCGCCGAGTCGATCTTCGACAGCATCCGCGACGGCATCGGCAAGGGCCGCCTTCCGGCCGGCAGCGTGTTGCCGCCGGTGCGTGAACTGGCCGAGCAGCTGGGAGTGAACCGCAACACCGTGGCTGCTGCCTACAAGCGCCTGGATGCGGCGGGCCTGGCCAGCACGGCGGGCCGCCGCGGCACGGTGGTGCGTGGCCTGCCGCCGCCGCTGGCGCGTGAAGGCAGTACGCCCGGGCTGGCCCTGCAGGACCTGGCCGGTGGCAACCCGGATCCACGCCTGCTGCCGAACCTGCGCCTGGCCCCGGCCGCACCACGGCTGTATGGCGTGGGCACGGTCGACCCGAGGTTGGAGGCGCTGGCACGCGCCTCGCTGGATGCCGACTGCCCGGAGGGCTATGCGCTGGAACTGACCCATGGCGCGGTCGATGGCATCGAACGCCTGCTGTCGGCGTGGCTGCTGCCGGGGGATCGCATCGCGGTGGAGGATCCGTGCTTCCTCGGCAGCCTCAACGTGCTCAACGCTGTGGGCCACGCGCCGTTGCCGGTGGCGGTGGACGCGCATGGCATGCAGGTCGATTCGCTGCGGCAGGCACTGGAGGCCGGTGCACGCGCGGTGTTGCTGACCCCGCGGGCACACAACCCGACCGGGGCCAGCCTGGATGCGAAGCGGGCGCGGGCGTTGCGGCAGTTGTTGGCGGCCTACCCGCAGGTGGCGGTGTTGATCGACGATCACTACGCGCTGCTCTCGCAGCAGGCCTATCACTCGGTGCTGCCGCTGGATGGCCGGCGCTGGGCGCTGCTGCGTTCGTTGTCCAAACCGCTCGGCCCGGACCTGCGGCTGGCCTGGCTGGCCTGCGATGAAGAGACCGCGATGCGGCTGCGGCTGCGATTGGCGTCCGGCACCGGCTGGGTCAGTCACCTGCTGCAGGATGCGGCGACCTCGGTGCTGTCGTCGGCAACGCAGCGGGCGAAGATCGCTTCGGCAGGTGAGCGTTACCAGCAGCGCCTGCGCTCGCTGCAGGAGTTGCTGCATGCGCGTGGCCTGCCGACACCGTTGCCGATGGAAGGATTGAACCTGTGGCTGCCGTTGCAGGCCGACAGCCATCCGCAGGTGCTGGCCCTGGCTTCGCGTGGATGGCATGTGCGCGCGGGCGAAGTGTTCTCGGTGGCAGCGCCGGGGCATGGCCTGCGCATCACCTGCGCTGCGCTGGGGGCAGCGCAGCTGCGGCAGCTGGCGGATGACCTGGCGGCGGTGTTCGCTCTGTAGCGTCGAGCCAGGCTCGACGTTGCGTCGCCTTTGTAGAGCCGAGCCATGCTCGGCTGCTGTTGATAGAAGCAGTCGAACATGGCTCGACGCTACACAAGCAGATCAGGGCGCGGCGTTGGCGCCGGGACGCACGTAGTAGGACTGGCCGCTGTCATCGACGAACATCAGCTCCGGCTTGCCCTGCCAGGAGGTGAGCATGGCGCCGGTGTTGTTCTGGTGCTTGACCATCAGGCTGGCGCCGCGGTCCGGGTTGGCGACGACCTTGAATACTTCAGTGGTGCCGGTGGCATCGTCCAGGGTCAGCAGGGCTTCGCCGCCGCGGTCGCTGGTACCGTAGCCGCCGCGTTCGGAACCATCGGGACCGAGCAGGATCAGGCCTGACAGGGCAGTGGCACGCGGCCCCTGGGTGCGGCCCTGGCTGAGCGGATCGGGAACCGGTGCGCCGAGGATCACCCGCGGCTGGCCGCTTGCATCGTGGATGACCAGCCCGCGCGCCTCGATGATGCGCTGTGGTGATTGGCTGCGATGCAGGCTCCAGGCGGTCCAGCCGGAAACCAGCAGGGCGAGGGTCGAGACCACCAGGGTGGTCAGCAGCAGCGCACGGGGCATCGGGTCGTCCTTCCTTGGATGTGCCGACGATAGCGGATGCGGACCGGCAATGGCCAGTTCGTTGTGTGACGTTGTGTATCGTCAGTGGAAATCGCGGCTGTGGCTGCGCAGTCCCTGCAGCAGTTCATCCAGGCAGTGCATGCGCTGCACGATGACGTGCTGCACGCCATCGACGCGTTCCAGGCGGCCATCGATCTGCATCAGCTGGGTATCGACCAGCACCCGGTGCTGGCGATCGGCCAGGTGTCGCCAGACCACGGCGTTGACCATGCCGGTCTCATCTTCGAGCGTGAGGAAGGTGACGCCGCTGGCAGTCTGCGGGCGCTGGCGCATGCGTACCAGGCCGGCGATGCGCACGCGACGGCCATGGCCATGCCCGGCCAGTTGTGCAGCGTCCAGACAGCCACGGCTGCGCAGCTGCGCGCGCAGGAACGAGATCGGGTGGCGGCCAAGTGTGGTGCCGGTGCTGCGATAATCGGCCTGCATGTCCTCCCAGGCGCTGGGCAGGGGCAACGGCACGCGGGCTTCGGCAGTGGCGCGGGCCTGGTCGAACAGTGGCAGCCGGTTTTCCACGCCGGAGATATCCCAGCGTGCACGATGGCGATGGCCACTGAGCCCACGCAGTGCACCGGCATCGGCCAGCAGGCCCTGCTGGCGGCGGTCCAGTGCGGTGCGCTGGCACAGGTCGCCCACATCGTCGAACGGGCGCTGCGCACGTTCGCGCATGATGGCCTGCACGACGGGTTCGTTGCAGCCATCGATCAGGCGCAGGCCGAGCCGGATCGCCGCCGGTCCCTTGCTGAAATCCAGCGTGCAGTCCCAGTCGCTGTGGCGCACGTCCACCGGCAGCACGCCGATGCCATGGCGGCGTGCATCCTGCAGCAGCTGGTCGGGGCTGTAGAACCCCAGCGGCTGGCTGTTGATCAGGCTGGCGGTGAACGCGGCGGGATGATGGCACTTCAGCCAGCAGCTGTTATAGGTCAGCAGGGCGAAGCTGGCAGCATGGCTTTCCGGGAAACCGTAATCACCGAAGCCCTTGATCTGCTCGAACAGGTGCTCGCCGTAGTCGCGGCTGAAGCCATTCTTCAACATGCCGGCCAGCAACTTCTCCCGATGCGGTTCCAGGCCGCCACGACGCTTCCATGCCGCCATCGAGCGGCGCAGGGCATCGGCTTGCCCAGGTGTGTAACCTGCTGCTTCCACTGCCAGCTGCATCACCTGTTCCTGGAACAATGGCACGCCCAGCGTACGCGCGAACACGCGTTCCAGCTGCGGTGGGTAGAGCGGATTGTCCGGATCGTTCAGTGCCTCCGGGCCTTGCTCGCGCAGGATCCTCCGCCGTTCCAGATAGGGGTGCACCATGTCACCCTGGATCGGGCCGGGGCGCACGATCGCCACTTCGATCACCAGATCGTAGAAGCAGCGCGGCTGCAGGCGTGGCAGCATCGCCATCTGCGCACGCGATTCGATCTGGAACACGCCGATGGTGTCGGCGGCGCAGATCATGTCGTAGGTCTTCGTATCCTTGGCAGGGATCGCATCCATGCGTCCACTGTGCAGGCCGTGCTGCTGCAGCATCGCCAGGCATTTACGGATGGCGGTGAGCATGCCCAGCGCCAGGCAGTCGACCTTCATCAGGCCGGTGGCATCCAGATCGTCCTTGTCCCACTGGACGACGGTGCGGTCGGCCATCGCCGCGTTTTCCACCGGTACCAGCGTCGACAGCGGGTGCTCTGAAATCACGAAGCCGCCCGGGTGCTGCGACAGGTGGCGCGGGAAATCGATCAGCTCGGTGGTCAGTGCCAGCAGCCGCCGCATCAGCGGTGTTTCCGGATCAAAGCCGCGCTCGCGCAGGGTCTCCGGCAGTGGTACGTGGCCGCCCCAGTGGTCCATCGCCGCGCCCAGTTCGTTGACCTGGTCCATCGGCAGGCCGAGTGCACGGGCCACGTCACGGATCGCGCTGCGGCCACGGTAACTGATCGCCACCGCAGTCAAGGCGGCGCGTTCGCGGCCATAGCGCTTGAACACGTACTGCAGCACTTCTTCGCGGCGCTCGTGCTCGAAATCGATGTCGATATCCGGTGGCTCGTCGCGCTCGGCGGAGATGAAGCGCTCGAACAGCAGGTTGCTGCGCGCCGGGTCGATCTCGGTCACGCCCAGCACGAAGCACACCGCGGAGTTGGCCGCCGAGCCGCGGCCCTGGCAGAGGATGTCCTGGCTGCGCGCGAAGCGCACGATGTCCTGCACGGTGAGGAAGTAGGAGGCGTAGTTCTTCTGCTTGATCAACGCAAGTTCGTGTTCGATCTGCTCGCGCTGTGCCGGCTGGATGCCGTTCTTCCAGCGCCACGGGATGCCACGCTCGACCAGCACGCGCAGCCAGCTGTCCGGATCATGCCCTTCGGGCACCAGCTCACGCGGATAGGTGTACTGCAGCTGTTCCAGGGTGAAGTGGCAGCGCTCGGCGATGCGCAGGGTCTCGGCCAGCAGCTCAGGGGGGTACAGCTGGGCCAGCGCGGTGCGCGGGCGCAGGTGGCGCTCGCCGTTGGGAAACAGGCGCCAGCCGGCCTCGGCCACACTGCAGCGGTGGCGGATCGCGGTCAGCGTGTCCTGCAGGGCGCGGCGGCGGCGTACGTGCATGTGCACATCACCACTGGCCACCAGCGGCAGGCGATGGCGTTCGCCGAAGGACTGCAGCTGTTGCAGGCGGCGTGCATCGTCGTGTTCGTGGTGCAGCTCCACCGCCAGCCACAGGCGATCATCGAAGCCGGCACGCAGCAGTTCCAGGTCAGTAGCGGCCGGTTGCCGGTCCAGCCACAGGCACAGCAGGCCGACGGGCAGGCCGAGAAGGTCCTCGCGCAGGCAGCGGTACTCGCCCTTGGCGGCCCGCCGCCGGCAGGTGGTGATCAACTGGCAGAGCCCCGTATAGGCGGCCTGGTCGGTGCACAGCAGGGCCAGTTTCGGCCCATCCTCGACCTGGAATTCGGCGCCGACAATCAGCGCCACGCCATGCGTCTTCGCCGCCTGCCAAGCGCGTACGATGCCGGCCAGCGAGCATTCGTCGGTGATCGCCAACGCTCGATAGCCTTGGCCGGCGGCGCGCGCGAACAGTTCTTCGGCGATCGAGGCGCCACGCTGGAAACTGAAGGCCGACAGGCAGTGCAGTTCGGCGTAGCCGGGCAGTTCGCTGTGCATGGTGGCTCAGCCGAACCAGCCGTGCAGCATCCACGGCGCATGCGGGTCGTTGCGCTCACGAAAGGCCCAGCCGCGCTGGCCGTGAGCAGTTTCCACCACGTAATAGTCGCGCCGTGCATCGGCCTGATCCCACCAGCCCGATTCGATCCGCTCCGGCCCGGTGACGATGCGCAGCCGCGGATCACGCAGTGGTTGCGGCGTGTCCAGCAGCCAGCCGGGGCGCAGTGGCCAGTACGACGGAGGCTTGGCTGGCGGCTGGATGCCACTGGCGCGTTCGGGGCGATGGTCGGCCTGCACCGCCAGCGGCTGCACGGCGTCATCGCCCAGCCGCGCGCGCAGGCGCTCGCGCAGCTGGTTCCAGGGCATCGCCTGTGCCGGCCGGGTATCGAACAGGTCACGCGCGGCGGGCACGAACGGTGGCAGCTGCTCGGCCTGCAGGCGCAGTGCGCGGCTGCCGGCCGGCAGGGCAAACGCTTCCATGCGGTTGCGTGCGATCTCGAACAGCAGCGCGGGATCGCGCTCGGGCGCCAGCAGGCCGATGGTCAGCACGCTGGCCGGCAGCATGTCGTGCTCGAAATGCAGGTCGAAGCGCTGCACGCCGCCATCGCGCGAACACAGGAATGCGGCCAGGTCCAGCAGCAGGCGACGCAGCGGAAACAGCAGGGCCTGGCTGGATTCGATCTCGTATTCGAATTCGATGCGCGCATCGAAACGGTCCGGTGGCTGGTAGTAGCGCAGTGGCGCGGTGGGTAGCCCACGCAGCGCATCCAGTTGCTGCAGCACGTCCGGTGCGAAGCGCCGGGCCAGGCTGTCGCGCGGCAGCTCGAGCACCGCACCCAGCGTGCGCAGGCCGGAACGGCCGAGTACGGTCACTGCTTCGCTGGGCAGGCCACAGCGAGGCAAGGGCAGCTGCGCCAGTGCCGCTGGCAGCTGCTGCGCATCGATGCCGAGGCCGTCGTGAACGTTGGCCAGCACGCGCGCGGCATGCGCGGTGGGTGCGGCCACCAGGCGATGGCGGAAACCAAGCTCATGCAGTTCGTTGCGCAGCCGCTGCTCGATCGTCAGCCAGTCGCCGAACAGGGCGCGGCTGGCACCGATTTCCATGACCAGCGCGTGCGGAAAATCGAGGCTGACCTGCGAGCTGTAGGCATAGGCCCAGCTGGCCAGCAGCTGCCGGGTCTGCTGTTCGGCGTTGGGATCGTAATCGTGCAGATGCAGGTCCTGCACCAGTACCTGCGCAGCCGACAGCAGCATGCCCGGGCGCAGCCCCGCTGCGCGGGCGGCCGGGCTGACCGCACGCAGTACGCGACGCTGTGCCGGCCCCTGCAGCAGCACCAGTGGCCGCTGCGGGTCGGGCTGCAGGCGCAGCACGCTGTCCAGCGCCAGCTGCGGCAACAACAGGCAGGCCCAGTGCATGGCGCGGCCTCAGTGGGCGATGGCCAGTGGCAACGGCTGCGCTGGCGGCAGGCCGCCACGGCACTTCAGCACCCGCACCTGGCCGTGGTCGAGCTGCAGGCGCAGGCTGGCCGGGGAAGGATTGCGTGCTGCCTGCGCCTCGCGGAACACGAAGCCCAGGCACTGGCCGCTGTCGGCAGCCACCTGCAGCCGGCGCAGTGAGCGGTCATCGGCCTGGTGTGGCCAGCACAGCACCGCCGCGCAGGCGGCGGAGCGCAGGCACTGTTCGGTGGCCCATAGGGCCTGTTTCGGTGCGGCGTGGATGATCTGCAGCTGGGCCAGGTCCAGTCCGGCCGCTGCCCAGGCTGGGGCATGCGGGCGATAGGGCGGGGCGACCAGCACGATCGGCCGGTCGCGCTGGCTCAGCTTGGCCAGCGCCGGCCAGACCAGCGCCAGCTCACCCACCCCGGGCGCCGCCTGCAGTACTTCGCACAGCCCGCTGGCCGGCCAGCCGCCGCCGGGCAGGCGTGCGTCCAGTGCCGGGTGGCCGCTGGCCAGATGGTCACTGGTCGGTCCCTGGCGGGCCGGGCCGCGCCACAGCTGGCGGCCGTCAAGCAGCCGGTCGAGGGCGACGACGGCTCCCATCAGCCGGTCCTCCAGGGGAGGCGCCGGGCAGGCTGGAAGCGGCAGGAACGGGCGGAAACGGCGGGCATGGCGCGAGTATCGACGGGCCGGTATCAGGGGCTGAGACCGGACATGCTACTCGCCTTGTGAGTAGAATTACTAATGAAATCGGAGGGTCGGATTTCAGGTTGCTGAAGGGGGTAAAGGAGTGCCGACCAAGGTCGGCACCCACAGGCCCCGGTCAGGGGCGGACCGGCAACGCGACCGGGCGCAGCGGTGCGGCATCGCCGCCGCGGATCTTCAGCGGGCCGCCGATGAAGGCGAACTCGTAGACCTTGTCGTGGGCCAGTTCGTCCAGCGCCACCAGCTCGATGATCGGCGCGCCCTGCTGGGCCAGCAGGTAGGTGTGCAGCGGCACGTAGTCGTCGGACACCTCCGAGGGGAAGGTCTCGAAGCTGAGGTTGTCGGCACCGACGATCATCGCGCCGCTGTCCTCGATCAGGAAGCGCGCCGCGTCCAGGCCCATGCCCGGCGGGTTGGCCATGTAGGCCTTGGGCTGTTCGAACAGGCGCATGCGGCCGGTGCGGATCAGCACCACGTCGCCCTGCTGCAGTTTCACCTTCTGGCGTGCCAGCGCATCCTTCAGGTCCTGGCGGGTGACGCGGTAGCTGTCCGGCAGCATGTCCACGCCCTTGGCGGTGGCCACGTCGATCAGCACGCCACGCGCGATCAACGGCGGGAACTTCTCGATGCCGGTGACCTTCCAGCCACGGTCGCCGAGGTGTTTGTCGGCCTCGAAGCCATTCCAGATCTTTCCATGGATGCCGAAGTGGTTCAGCGCATCGATGTGGGTGCCGGTGTGGCTGTACATCGAGAACGCGGTGCCGGTGTAGCTGCGGGTGAGGTTCATGGTTTCGCCCACGCCCATCGGATCATCCATCACCGTGCCGCGCGGGGTGTGGGTCATCCAGAACTGGTAGTGCGGGTCGCCGGCATCCTGCCAGCTGGGCATGCCGACGTAGTACTCGGTGGCCAGGTCATAGGCCTTGCCGCCGCTGACCCGCGACAGGATCGCCGCACGCGAGGCCTCGGTGATCAGGTTGAGGCGGCCGATCTCGTCCTTCGGCCCCCAGGGGCTGGTGCCGACCTGCTGGCCGGAGGGTACGCGTTCGTGCGCGGACACGGTGGTGGAAGCTGCGGTGCCGGCCAGCAGCAGGGCCAGCGCGGTGGCCAGGGTACGTGGGGTCATGGGGAATCTCCTTGCAGGGTGGGGGAGGGGGCGGCTCAGGCCGCGACCAGGTGCGCCAGGGCCTGGCGCAGGTGTGGCAGCGGCAGGGTCTGCAGGCGCAGGCCGTTGCCGCCGATCACGGTGGGTATGGAACGGATGCCGAGGCCAGCGGCTTCGGCACGATCGGCCTGCACGCGCTGGCGTACTGCGTCGCTGCGCATGTGGTCAGCGAAGGCGCCACGTGGATGGCCCAGCGATTCGGCGATATCCAGCAGGACTTCGGCGTCGCCGATGTTGCGGTGCTGGTGCAGGTGCGCCCACTGCACGGCATCGAACATCGCGCCATGGGCGTCGTTGCCACCGAGCATGCCGGCGGCCTGGCAGGCCAGTGCGCCCAGCCAGCCGGACGGATACTCGAAGTCCTGTGCGCGCATGCCTTCGATATCGATGCGCGCGGTGTCTTCATGCGCGGCGCAGTCGGTCCAGTGGCGCAGGATGATCGCCTTGGCGCGCTCCATCGAGCCGAACACCTCGACCATCTGCGCGCGCGAGTCCTGCAGCACGAAACTGCGGTGGCGCACCTGGATGCCGAGTTCGGCGGAGACCTGCTTCAGGCGCGGGGCCAGCACGAAGCACCAGCCGCAGACCACGTCGTGGAAGAAATCGACCACCGGCGCGGCGGTGGCGGGGGAAGGAACGGAAGACATCTGCCTGCCATCGGTGAGAGGGGAGGCGGCAGATTAGGCAGCGCGGCGTGGCCGAAACAGCACGCCGCGGGCAGCTCAGTTTTCGCTGGCGGTTACGAATCCAGGCCGGCGCAGCCGGGCAGCTCGGCGTGCAGGAAATCGATGAAGGCGCGTACCTTGGGCTGCAGATGGCGCGATGTGGGGTAGACCGCATGCACGAAGCGCGGCGGATAGCGGTGGTCGGGCAGCACCTGCTGCAGTTCGCCACGGGCCAGCGCCGGTGCCGCCAGGAACGAGGGCAGGGCGCCGATACCCATGCCGGCCACCAGCAGGTCGCGCAGCAGCAGGCTGTTGTTGACGGTGACGCGCGCCGGCAGGGTGATCGTCACCTGGCCATCCGGGCCGAGCAGCGGCCAGCTGCCGGGCGAGTCGGACAGGCTGTAGGCCAGCACGCTGTGGACCTGCAGATCGTCCACCGCCTGCGGTGCCGGATGCTGCTGCAGGTAGGACGGGGCTGCGCACAGCACCTGCTGCAGCGACGCCAGCCGGCGTGCCACCAGGCGTGAATCATCCAGCTCGGCACGCAGCCGCAGCGACACATCGAAACCCTCACCGATTGCATCGACCAGGCGATCTTCCATCACCAGGTCCAACGACAGCTGCGGATGCTGCTGCAGGAACCATGGCAGCAACGGCGACAGCGTGCTCAGCGCGAACGACTGCGGCGCATTGACGCGCAGGCGCCCGGCCACCTCACCGCGCTGTTCGGCGATGCCGCGTTCCAGCGCGTCCAGCTCGTCGAGCAGGCGGCAGCATTCGCGGTAATAGGCGTGGCCGGTCTCGGTCAGGCTCATGCGTCGCGTGGTTCGCTGCAGCAGTATCACGCCCAGGTGGGTTTCCAGCGTGCGCAGCTGTTTGCTCAGCCCGGCAGGCGACATGCCCAGGTCTTCGGCGGCGCGGGCCAGCCCGCCGCGTTCGACGATGCGGCGGAAGGCGCGCATCAGGTTGAAGGAATCCATGCCGGTCCCGGGCGCGATGAGGGCATCATTGTAGAACCACGCCATGCGTGGATGTGGGAAGCGTGGTGCCGGCAGGGTTGCGCCGTTTGTTCAAGCCAGCAACCCACACGCGGCGCCAGCATGCAGGCCCCTCACTTTCCGGGTTGCCCATGAAGCACTGGATACTGCGCCTGTATGCCCCGTTGTTCCTGCTGGGTTTCGTTGCTACTGCCGTCGTCTGGGTCGGCCACTGCCACGGTGATCCGTTGTGGCTGCTGGCCTTGCTGGCGGTCGCCATCGCGGTCTCGTTCGCCGCCGAGCGCACGTGGCCCTAC
The DNA here is from genome assembly GCF_963519125.1 of uncultured Stenotrophomonas sp. Classification (GTDB taxonomy): domain Bacteria; phylum Pseudomonadota; class Gammaproteobacteria; order Xanthomonadales; family Xanthomonadaceae; genus Stenotrophomonas. Next base: position 175,168 of record NZ_CAUQLJ010000007.1, read on the forward strand.
GACCCTGTGTTCAACCACGACCACGGCGACAGCCTGCGTGACACCCTGCATGCACTGGTCAACGAAAGCCTGAACCTGCTGTCGATCGCAGCGGTGCCGCTGCTGGCAGCGCTCGTTCCGTGGCAGCTGTGGCCGATGCAGTGGCCGTTCGTTCTGCAGGTACTGCTGGCCATCGTCTGCGCCGACCTGGGTATCACTCTGGTGCACTACGCCAGCCATCGTATCGGCTGGTTGTGGCGCCTGCATGCCGTGCATCACAGCGTGACCCGCATGTATGGCTTCAACGGGCTGATGAAACACCCACTGCACCAGGCCGCCGAAGCGGTGGGCGGCGTGCTGCCGCTGCTGCTTTTGGGCCTGCCGATGCCGGTGGCTGCGGTGCTGGCGTTCGCCATCGCCATCCAGCTGCTGCTGCAGCACTCCAACGTGGACATGCGCCCCGGCGTGCTGGGCCGGGTGATGGCGTGGGCGCCACTGCACCGTTTCCATCACATGCGTTACGGCACCGCCGGCGACGTCAACTTCGGCCTGTTCCTGACCGTCTGGGATCACCTGCTGGGGACCGCCTTCGATGCGCCGGGCTATCGGCTGCGTCAGCACGACCTCGGCATCGGCAGCCAGCCGGACTATCCGCGCGATTACCCCGGGCAGCTGCTGGCGCCGTTCCGAGAGCTGCCACATGGCGAGGTGCCGGAGCTGCCCGAAGGCCTGCGCAGGCGCGAATGATCGAACATGTCAGGCCGCGTGAAGCTGCAGGCCCTGCAGCTGTGCGGCACCGATGCCGAACATGCGGCGCAGGCTGCGCGACAGATGGGCCAGGTCGGCGAAGCCGGCGGCATGTGCACTGTCGGTCAGGCTGTGCCCCTGCAGGTGCTGCGCGAGCGCGGCACGCAAGCGTTGCCACAGCACCCAGCCGCGCAGGGTCACCGCCAGGTCAGACTGGAAACGCCGGTGCAGCTGGCTGGTCGACAGATGCGCCGCCTCGGCGATGTCGGCGGCCGGCACCGGGCCGGGCAGGTGCTGGGCGATGCGGGCCAATGCCGCCTGCACGCGGCGGTCCAGCGGTTGCGGGCGGCTCAGCCGTGGCAGCCAGTCGTGCAGCTCCAGCGCGTTGCCCGGCAGCGCGTGCAGGTGCTGCTGGATCTGTGCGGGATCGGCATGCACCGGCTCGAGGAACACCGTGCAGCCCGCTTCCGGCGCGGACAGGATCGCGTGCGTCTGGAAGGAGGGCAGCCACATCCGTTGGCCTTGCTGTCGTACGCCATCGACTTCGACCTGCCAGGGCGTACCGTCGCTCAACAGCAGTTGATGGGCGTAGTGCGCATGCGCGGCGCTGTCACCGGCATGACCGTGAAGCACGGCGGCGTGCGCATCCAGCAGCAACGTGCCATTCCAGGGCAGGGCGAGGGAGGACATGGAGGGATTGTAGATGCACGCCATGCTGGATCGAAATGAATCTGGGGTCAGATCCGTTTTCCTGCGGAAAACGGATCTGACCCCATGCGATGAAATCGAATATTTCGAGATCCGAGACACATGAGCCGAGCATGGCTCGGCTCTACAGAAGAGCGGGCAGCTCGCAGAAATATGTCGAAGGCGGGGTGGGTCCAGTTGCGGGGGCGTGAGCGCCATGGGCCCGAGGCATGCCTCGGGCGGGTTGGGCAGGACGCCCAACCCAGGTCTTGCCGTGTGCGCAGGACAGCGCACACGGGCAAGCGGCGACCGAGCCTCCAGGGACGGATTCACGGCGTCCCCCGCAACCGGACCCACCCCGCCATCCCACAGGAAGCCCGCTTTTGCTTCGGCTGTTGCTTCTGAGGTTGCCGGCCAGCGGCCGGCACTACCGCGGGTGCCGTGCGCAGCCCGGCCGTGCGCACCCTCAGCGCCCGTGCGGGTCGGGCCGGTGATGCACGTACTCGACCACGGTGCCATCGGGATGCACCGCATTGAACGCCGCCCCGGTCGGGACTACCTGCAGCGGAAAGATGATCTCGGCGCCAGCGGCGACCAATTTGTCGTGATAGGGCCGGACGTCATCGACCAGCAGCGTCCCCGTGGTCGAGGTGAACGGTGCCAGTGCCGCCTCGCTGCCCTCGATCAGCAGGAAGGCGCCGACCATGGCCAGGCGCAGCCCTGCCTCCGGAAACGGGAACCCCGCATCGGCCACCACACCCTGCAACTGCTCATAGAAGGCCACGCTGCGCTCCAGCTCACCCGGGGCCACGAACACCCGGATCAACACGCGCGGCGCGCGCTGGCTGGACGTATCGCAGCGGTCACGCCAGAGATGGTCGAAGTCGCGGTGGACGGTCATGGGCTCGGTTCGTGGCCAGGGATCTCCATTATCGGCAGCCCCGCGCGGCGCACTGATGACCGCCGGTGATGGCCTGATAACCACTGGCCGGGTTGCCCCTGTGACTTAGGTCCTGTTGACAGGTGTGAACGCCCTCGCACAATCTTCACATGATTGGGTCGCCCTGCGCGGCCCGGGCAGGCAGGTTGTCACGCCGGGAGGAGGGTCCCGGGCGCAGACCGGCCCGTCCTTCGGCCTGCGGGAGGTTGCCTGGCAACCCCTGCGCGGCATGAACGCTGCACCCTTCGGCGGCACTTTCCCTGGACCGATTGCCTTGGCAACGGAATTACGCCTGCCGATGAAAACGTTTACAAAGCCGCTTGCACTGTCCCTGGCCCTGTCTGCCGCACTGGCCGCCCCGGCCTGGGCCGACCCCGCCGCGTTCACTGTGCTGACCCTGGAACAGGCCCCGACCGCCGAGGCGATGCCGGCCTTGGCCGCCCAGCTGAAGACCCTGCAGGTGGACGCGGTGAGCGTGCGCCAGGTGCAGCGCGGCATCGGCCAGGTCGATCCGCTGCAGGTGCTGGCCGATGGCCTGGGCTACGAGTACCGCTTCATTGCTGCGGGCAAGGACGATGGCCAGACCCAGCGCGGCCAGGCCGTGCTGACCCGGCTGCCGATCGCCGCTGAATCCGGCCCCGATCAGCTGGGCCTGAACTACCTGCGCCTGGACGACGGCCGCCACACCGTGGCGGTCTATACCGATGCCGGTGCAGGTGCCGCGCAGCTGCCAGCGCTGGTCACCCGTTCGCGGCTGGGTGCACCGGCGGTGCTGCTCGGCGCGGTGGCCGGTGAATCGGCCAAGGCCGCAGGCTTCGATCCGGCGCGTGTGGCGTTGGAAGCGGATGCCAGCTATTTCAGCGACGGCTTCCAGGCCGCCAGCAGTGCGCCGTTCAAGGTGGAAGGCAGCACCCTGCGCGCCACCCTGCTGACCCTGGCCTATGCCGCCGACAAGCACGGCGACACACCGTGGATGGACACCACCCTCAACGCCGATGCGCGCGCTGCGCTGTTGCTGAAGGCGATGACCGAGGACGAGAAGTTCCAGATGCTGCACAGCTACTTCGGGCTGGGCAAGGACGGTGGCCCGCTGCCGGAAGGCGCGGTCGGTTCGGCCGGTTTCGTGCCGGGCGTGGCGCGGCTGGGCATTCCGTCGCAGCAGTCGGCCGATGCTGGCGTCGGCGTGACCAATCCGGGCGGCATCCGCCCGGGTGATTTCGCCACGGCGATGCCATCGGGCCCATCCACCGCCTCCAGCTGGAACCGCGAAGTGGCCTTCGCCGGTGGCGCGACCATGGGCCGCGAGGCATGGCAGCAGCGCTTCAACATCCTGCTGTCGGGCAGCGTCAACCTGCAGCGTGATCCGCGCAATGGCCGCAACTTCGAATATGCCGGTGAAGATCCGCTGCTGGCCGGTTCGATGGTCGGCGCGCTGATCCAGGGCGTGCAGAGCCAGCACGTGATCTCCTCGATGAAGCACTTCGCGCTGAACGACATGGAGACCCGCCGCAACTTCCACGACGTGCGCATCGGCGAACAGGCCATGCACGAGTCGGACCTGCTGGCCTTCGAGATCGCACTGGAAGCGGGCCGCCCGGGCGTGGCGATGTGCTCGTACAACAAGATCAACGGCACCTACGGCTGCGAGAACGGCTACCTGATGAACCAGGTGCTGAAGCAGGAATGGAAATTCCCCGGTTTCGTGATGTCCGACTGGGGTGGCGTGCACAGCGGTTCGAAGGCGGCGCTGGCCGGCCTGGACCAGCAGTCGGCCGGCGAAGTGTTCGACGCGGCGGTGTTCTTCGATGAGCCGCTGCGCCTGGCCGTGCACGGCGGCGTGGTGCCGCAGGCGCGCCTGAACGACATGGTGGCGCGCATCCTGCGCACGATGTTCCTGCACGGCAATTTCGACAACCCGCCGCAACACCAGAAGGTCGATGCCGAGGCCGGCTTTGCCGTCGCCCAGCGCACGGTGGAAGAAGGCAGCGTGCTGCTGCGCAATGAAGGCAACCTGCTGCCGCTGGCCGACAGTGTGAAGCGCATCGTCATCATCGGCGGCCATGCCGACAAGGGCGTGATCGGCGGCGGTGGTTCGTCGATGGTGGGCGTGACCGCCAAGGGCACCAACGCGGTGCCGGGCGTGCTGCCGACCACCTGGCCGGGCCCGGTGATCTTCCACCCGTCCTCGCCGCTGGAATCGCTGCGCGCAGCGCGTCCGGACGCGACCATCGAGTACGTGGACGGCACCAACGCCGCCGCCGCGGCCAAGGCTGCCGCGCAGGCCGACGTGGCCATCGTGTTCGCCACCCAGTGGGCCGCCGAATCGGTGGACCTGCCGGACATGCAGCTGCCGGACAACCAGGACGCACTGATCTCGGCGGTGGCCAAGGCCAACCCGAAGACCGTGCTGGTGCTGGAAACCAACGGCCCGGTGCGCACCCCGTGGCTGGCGCAGGTGCCGGCGATGCTGCAGGCCTGGTACCCGGGTATCCGTGGTGGAGAAGGCATTGCTGCGCTGCTGACCGGCCAGGTCAATCCGTCCGGCCGCCTGCCGGTGACCTGGGTGGTGGACGAATCGCAGTTGCCGCGCCCGCACATCGATGGCCTCGGCTTCAAGCCGGCCAAGCCGTTCAATGATGTGTTCGATTTCGATATCGAAGGCGCCAACGTCGGCTACAAGTGGATGGCGGCCAAGGGCCTGACCCCGACCTTCGCCTTCGGCCACGGCCTGTCCTACACCTCGTTCGCCTATGAAAACCTGAAGGTGAGCGTGGAGGGTTCGCGCCTGGTCGCCAGCGTCGACATCCGCAACACCGGCAAGCGCGCCGGTGCCGACGTGGCCCAGCTGTACCTGAAGCTGCCGGCCGGCAACACCACGCCGATCCGCCTGATTGGCTACGACAAGGTGAACCTGCAGCCGGGCGAACAGCGCCGCATCCGCATCGAAGCAGAGCCGAAGACCCTGGCCCACTACGATGCGCAGGCCCGCCAGTGGAAGATCGACGGCGGCACCTACCAGGTGCAGCTGTCGCGCAACGCCGCCGAGCCGTTGCAGAGCGTGGACGTGCAGCTGGTGGAGCAGGTGCTGCGCTGATGCCTGAAGACACGGCCCCGGAAGGGGCCGTGTTTGTTTGAGGTGTTTCTGTAGAGCCGAGCCCACGCTCGGCTGATGAACGGCCAAGGCTGAGCCGACGAGCAGCCGAGCATGGGCTCGGCTCTACACAGGCGCGCTGCCAAACCACCCGCGCAGGAAATCAATCAGCTGCCGCACCTTCGGTGAGGGCTGAGTGCTGTGCGGGTAGACCGCGTACACGCTCTGCTGCGGGAAGCGGTGCTGGCGAAGCACCGGCCGTAGGCGACCCAGGGCCAGATCGTCCTCGATCAGCCAGCGTGGCAGCACGGTGACGCCGGCACCGGCCACGGCGAAGGTGCGCAGGCTGCTGGCGCCATCTACGCGCACGACCGCATTGCCCGGGTTGGTGGCAAACAGGGCGTCGCTGCCATCCGGTGCCACCACCTGCACATCGGCCAGACGCGGGTAGCCCAGGCGGGGCAGGGAACCCAGCTGCACGGGGTCATCGGCAGCATCGGCAGAGGGCAGGCGTGCCAGCAGGGAGGGAGCCGCCACCGCGCACAGTGGATGGCGTTCCAGTTCGCTGGCATGCAGTCCAGAGTCCGGCAGGCGGCCGAGGCGGATCGCCAGGTCGAAGCGTTCGGGAATCAGGTCGGCCGGTGCCGGTGAGGTCGACAGGTGCAGCTGCAGGGCCGGGTGCCGCGCACGGAACGCCTCCAACGCAGGAATCAAGCGTAGCTGGGCGTACTCCGGCGTGGTGGTCAGGCGCAGTACGCCCTGCAGCTGGTGCTGGTCGCGGCGCGCGGCATCGATCGCCGCCTGGGCGGCGTCCAGCGCCTGCACGCAGTGCTGCAGGAACTGCTCGCCGGCCTCGGTCAGGGCCAGGTGCCGGGTACTGCGCAGCAGCAGGGTCACGCCCAGCTCTTGTTCCAGCCGCTTCAGGTTGAAGCTGACCACCGCGCGGCTGAGGCCGAGGCGATCGGCGGCGGCGGTCAGGCTGCCGGCCTCGACCACGGCGCGGAAGATATCGAAGCGATCGAGGCTGACCATGGCGGTCCATTGTCAAAACAGATTTGACAGTGTTGCAGCTGTCGTCGTGTTTTTACAACAAGGCCCGTACGGCATGCTGGCCGCTTCTCTGCTGGAGCGCCGCCGATGCCGTCCCCCCGCCTGCGCCATGAGGCGATCTTCCTGCTGGTGTTCGCCCTGGATCTGGTCAACATGTTCATCGCCACGGTGACCTATCCGGCATTGGCGGCGGAACTGCACGCTGACGTCAGCACCCTGGCCTGGGTCGGCACGGCCTACATGCTGGGCTTGAGCGTGGTGATTCCGCTGGCGCCCTGGTTGGCTGCGCGCTGCGGCGAGCGTCGCCTGCTGCTGGTGGCGTTGCTGTTGTTCGCGGCTGCCGCTGTGCTGGCCGGCGCTGCACCGGGTATCGGCTGGCTGCTGGGCTGGCGCCTGCTGCAGGGGCTGGCCGGTGGCCTGCTGATTCCAGTGGCGCAGGCGGCGGCCTACCGGCAATGCACGGCGGATCAGCGAGGTGCACTGACCCGGCGCATCCTGCTGGTGGCGTTGCTGGTACCGGCACTGGCGCCCGCGTTGGGCGGGCTGTTGGTGCAGTGGTTGTCCTGGCGCGGCGTGCTCTGGGCCAGCCTGCCCTTGGCGGTGGTGGCGATCGGGCTGGTGCTGGCATGGATGCCGGCCGATGGCGCGCGCAGTGCACCGCGCCTGCAGGCCTATGCGCTGTCCACCGCGATGCTGGCGCTGGGCGCGCTGCTGCTGGCGCTGACCTGGCTGGGTGAGTCCGGACACCGCGGCGCAGGTGCCGTGTTGCTGCTGGTCGCACTGCTGCTGGCGGTGGCCCACCTGCGGCATGCGCGTCGGCAGGCGCAGCCCCTCCTGCGCTGGTCGTTGCTGTCGCATCGTGGGCTGCGGCTGGCGATGCTGGTCTACCTGGCAGTGCCCGGTGTGTTCATCGGTAGCCAGTTGGTCAGTACCCTGCAGCTGCACCAGGCCGGCTACAGTGCTGCGCGCATCGGCGCGCTGATGCTGCCGTGGGCGTTGGCCTCGGCCATTGCGATCACGGCCAGCAAGCGCCTGCTGGCTCGCTTCGGCCCGGCCACGGTACTGCGTACGGGCATGCTGCTGCAGGCCAGCGGCCTGCTGTTGATGGCGCTGCTGCCGCAGCCGGCCTTCGCGTTGGCCGCGCTGTTGTTCGCGCTGATGGGGGCGGGCGGCAGCCTGTGCAGCAGCACGGCGCAGACGCTGGCCTTCCACGGCGTGGAGGGCGAGGCGCTGGGCGATGCCAGTGCCCTCTGGAACCTCAACCGTCAGCTCAGCTTCTGCCTTGGTACTGCCGCCATTGCGCTGCTGCTGGCATTGGCCATGCAATGGCTGCCGGCAAACGCCACGCGCGTGGCGCTGGGGCTGGCCGCCGTACTGACTCTGCTGCCGATGGTATTGCTGCGTCGGCCGCAATCGATCTCTCTTTCCCAACCCGAGACAATGCAATGACGATGACCGCAGAGAACGAGTTCCATGATCTGATCGCCAAGCTGCAGGCCTGGTTCCGTGCGGAAGCAGCCGCCAGTACGCTGGATGCGCTGATGGATCATTTCTGCACCGACTTCAGCATGGTCGGTATTGCTGGGCAGCGCCTGGACCGCGAAGCCCTGGCCAGCATGTTCGCTGGCGGCCATGGTGCCCGCCCGGGCTTGCGTATCGAAATCGATGCCCTGCAGTTCATTGCGGTGCCGGCACCGTTGGCGATGCTGCGCTACCGTGAAGGGCAGGGCGTTGCTGAAGGTGGGATGGCCTGGCGTGAAGCACTGGCCGTGCTGCGGCAGGAAGACGGCCGTTGGCGTTGGCTGGCGTTGCATGAAGTAACGGCAGCCTGATGTTGTAGAGCCGAGCCCAGGCTCGGCTGCTCTTCGGGGAGGTTGCGGTGGCCCCAGCCGAGCGTGGGCTCGGCTCTACAACGGCCAGATGGATGCGTGCCCGTCGGGCAGCACATGTGCCATCAGTCCTGCCTGCATCCACCGCAGAATGCAAAGCCCGCACACACTTCACGGCTCGGGGCAGGAGTAGGCTTGAGGCTTTCCTGCCGGGAGGGGTTGTCCATGCGTGTGCGTGCCGTCGCTGTAGCCATTGCCCTTTGCCTGTCCAGCACCGTGCTGGCCGCCGATACCCCGCCGATGACCCCGGACATCAGCGGCAAGCCCTTCGTTGCCCCCGATGTCGGTCGTGACTACGACAAGCGCGTGGCGATGGTGCCGATGCGTGACGGCACCAAGCTGTATACGGTGATCGTGGTGCCCAAGGGCGCCCGCAACGCCCCGATCCTGCTGACCCGCACTCCTTACGATGCCGCTGGCCGCGCCAGCCGCAGTGATTCACCGCGCATGCGCGACCTGCTGCCGCAGGGCGACGAGGTGTTCGTCGACGGCGGTTACATCCGCGTGTTCCAGGATATCCGTGGCAAGTACGGCTCCGAAGGCGATTACGTGATGACCCGGCCGCTGCGCGGGCCGTTGAACAACACCAGGGTGGACCACTCCACCGATGCCTGGGACACCATCGACTGGCTGGTCAAGAATGTGCCGGAGAGCAATGGCAAGGTCGGCATGCTTGGCTCGTCGTACGAGGGCTTCACCGTGGTGATGGCGCTGACCGACCCGCATCCGGCACTGAAGGTGGCTGCGCCGCAGAGCCCGATGGTCGATGGCTGGATGGGCGACGACTGGCTCAATTACGGTGCTTTCCGCCAGGTCAACTTCAACTATTTCGCGATGCAGACCGAGAAGCGCGGCAAAGGCACGCCGTTGCCCAGCCTTGGCTACGACGACTACAGCACCTTCCTGCGCATCGGTTCGGCCGGTGACTACGCGCGCTTCACCGGCGTGGACCAGCTGACCTGGTGGAAGAAGCTGGTCGAGCATCCGGCCTATGACGGCTTCTGGCAGGGCCAGGCGCTGGACGCGGTGATGGCGAAAACACCGCTGAAGGTGCCGACCATGTGGCTGCAGGGCCTGTGGGACCAGGAGGACATGTGGGGCGCCAACCACGCCTACCAGGCGATGGAAGGGCGCGACAGTGGCAACAACCGCAACTACCTGGTGATGGGCCCGTGGCGGCACAGCCAGGTGAACTACAGCGGCAGCGAACTGGGTGCGCTGAAGTTCGATGGCGATACCGCGCTGCAGTTCCGCCGCGATGTGCTCAAGCCGTTCTTCGACCAGTACCTGGTGGACGGTGCGCCGAAGGCCGATACACCGCCGGTGCTGATCTACAACACCGGCGAAAACCACTGGGACCGCCTGAAGGGCTGGCCGCGCAGCTGTGACAAGGGCTGTGCCGCCAGCAGCAAGCCGCTGTACCTGCGCGCCGGTGGCAAACTGGCATTCCAGGCGCCGGCGGCGGGCGAAGGCGACTTCGAGGAATACGTGTCCGACCCGGCCAAGCCGGTGCCGTTCGTGCCGCGCCCGGTACGTTTCGGTGACCGCGACATGTGGACCACCTGGCTGGTCAAGGACCAGCGCTTTGTCGATGGTCGCCCGGACGTGCTGACCTTCATCACCGAACCGCTGACCGCGCCGTTGCGCATCGGCGGCGCGCCGGTTGTGCATCTGCAGGCATCGACCAGCGGCACCGACAGCGACTGGGTGGTGAAGCTGATCGACGTATATCCGGACCAGGAAGCGTCTACGCCGGAAATGGGTGGCTACGAGTTGCCGGTGTCGCTGGCGATCTTCCGTGGCCGCTACCGTGAGAGCTTCAGCGATCCGAAGCCGCTGGCGGCGAACCAGGTGCTGCCGTACCGCTTCGATCTGCCCAACGCCAACCACACCTTCCAGAAGGGGCACCGGGTGATGGTGCAGGTGCAGTCCAGCCTGTTCCCGTTGTATGACCGCAATCCGCAGACCTACGTGCCGAACATCTACCTGGCCAAGCCGGGCGATTACCAGAAGGCTACGCAGCGGGTCTGGCACAGCGCCGCGCAGGCCAGCTACATCGATCTGCCGGTGTATTGAGGCCCCCAAGGTGACGCCGGGCATGGCCCGGCGCTACCCAGGGATGTGCGGTGTCGGTAGCGCCGGCCGCTGGCCGGCCTCCGCGATGGCACGGGAGCGTGTCGACCAAGGTCGACACCTGCCAGGGCTGGGCCATGGCATGCCGATTGACCAAGGTCGACACCTATCAGGGCACCAGCCTTCAGCCCACCTTCGAGGGGCCCGTGCGCCAGCGGCTGGGTACCAGGCCGAAACGTTTGCGGAATGCAGCGGCGAAGTTGCTGGGGTGGCGGTAACCACTGGCGGCGGCTGCCTGCTCAACCGTCCATCCGTCTTCGCGCAGTCCCTGTTCGGCGTGGCGCATGCGCTGCTCGTGCAGGTAGTCGAATACCGAGCAGCCGTACTGCTGGGCGAAATGACGGCGCAGCGAGCTCGGGCTCATGCAGGCCAACTGGGCCAGTTCGATCAGACTGTGGGCATGGCTGGGATCGTCGTGCAGGTAGGCGCGCACACGCTCCAGCCGCTCGCGCTGGCCCGCGCGCAGCGTTCGTACATGGTCGGTCTGCAGATCCTCGGCCTTCAGGCCAACGGCCAGCAGCTGCAGTGCGACGCCTTCGCGCCACAAGGCGTCGATGCCGTCCTCCCATGGGCTGTCGAACAGCTGGCCCAGCACTGGCAGCAGGGTATGCGGAATGGCCCAGTGGCGGCATTCCAGGTGGGTGTTGAGCGCGGTTTCCAGCTGCGGCAGATGGAACAGGTCCGGATCGATCTGGCCGGGCACCATCACGCTGACGCCGCGCATGCGCGTTTCGCCGGGATGCGCACCCGTCATCTCGACCTGTTCGCGGTGGTGCGCGGTCATCGCCGTGCCAGCGCGCAGGGTGAAACCAGCGCGTCGCGGAATGCGCACATCGACCTGGCCCTGCAGCATCACGCGGATGGCCAGGCCGGGACTCTGATGGGCGGTCGCCACATAAGGAAAGCGATTATGAACGTCGGAGGCGATCAGGCTCATGCCGCCGCGCAGGAACTGCTCGTTGACCTCGCCATGGCCGGCCCACTGGTCGTCGCGCAGGTGTTCCGGGTCGGCGCGGTAATCGAAGCCATGGCGGTGGCCGAAACGGCGGTAATCAGCAAAAGTGAAATATCGGGACATCGCTCGGCACGTGCTTTGGAGGTGGACGCTGGCATTACCTCGCCCACGCGCTCTGCAACGCAGATGCAGATCCGGTCGTTACCCGTGAGACATGCCGGGAAGCAGTGGCATGGGCACTCTGGATGGTGGGAGAACACCAGGTTGAATTGAATGTGTCGGAGAAACTGGAAACGTTTCCCATTGTCGCCTCGATTCTCGCGCTTTTGATTTCAATATGGTCAAAACGATTGACGATTACGGCCAAAGTGAAAATGCCGCCGAACATACGCCAGCGTTTTGCATGCATATCCGTACGCAATTCCATACATCAACTTGAGTTGAGGTTTCATGGCTGGAACGATCCGCCATGGACGCGATGTCAGCCAGGCCATCACGGGCGCACGCGTAGGGTGGGGCGGTTGCCTGTTGCAGGCCACTTCGATACCCCCACTGATGGAGAACGCAGATGATTGACTACCAGCTCACCGGCAAGACCGCGATCGTGACCGGCGGCGTGTCCGGTATCGGCCTGGCTGTGGCGCAGACCCTGGCGGCGTCCGGCGCGCGGATCTCGGTCTGGGATCTGAAGCAGGATGCGGTCGATGCCACCGTGGCGCAGTTGCGGGATGCTGGTGCACAGGCCATCGGCATCGCGCTGGACGTCACCGACGACGCTGCGGTGGAGGCGGCAGTGCAGCGCACGATCAAGGAACTCGACGGCCTGCATGTGGCGGTCAACAACGCCGGTATCGGCGGGCCGGCTGCCAGCAGCGGTGACTATCCGATCGATGGCTGGCAGCGGGTTATCGACGTCAACCTCACCAGCGTGTTCCTGTGCCAGCGTGCGCAGATCCAGGCGATGCGAGCCGCTGGAACCGGCGGCAGCATCATCAACATGGCCTCGATCCTGGGCCAGGTGGGCTATGCCGGTTCCACTGCGTACGTGGCGGCCAAGCACGGCGTGGTTGGGCTGACCCAGACCGCCGCCTGGGAACATGCGGCCGACGGCATCCGTGTCAACGCGGTCGGCCCGGGCTTCATCAGCACACCGCTGCTGGAGAAGATGGACCCGAAGGTGCGCGCCACGCTGGAAGGCCGCCATGCATTGAAGCGGCTGGGCACGGCCGAGGAAGTTGCGGCGCTGGTGGCCTGGCTGGCCAGCGACGATGCCTCGTTCGCGACCGGCGCGTACTACGCCATCGATGGTGGCTATCTGGCGCAATGATGCGGTAATCGCAGGCGACGGTGATGCCGGGCAGGGCCCGGCGCTGCCGGGTGAACGGGCTGTGGTGCGGCCTTCACCGTTGTGCCACGGCTGCCGCGCGACGCTCCGGGAAAATCCCGGAGCCTCTCCCATGGAACTCACCCAGGATGTCTCGATCCTGCTGCGCGTGGCCGCAGCCATGTTGTTCGGCGGCGTGCTCGGCGTCGAGCGCGAGATGGGCAAGCACGCGGCGGGCCTGCGCACGCACATGCTGATCGCCGGTGCCGCCGCACTGATTGTCGGCCTCGGCGACTCGGTGGCTGAGCATTTCCAGCAGGAGCGCTATCGCGACCTGCTGCAGGTCGACCCGGTCCGTCTGATCGAAGCGGTGGTGGCCTGTGTTGGCTTCGTTGCCGCTGGCACCATCCTGCGCGGCTCACGCGAAGACCAGGTCAGCGGATTGACTACCGCAAGCTCACTGATCATGGCGGCGGCCATTGGCATCGCCGTGGGCATCGGTAAATACGTGATTGCGATCGGCGTCAGCGTGCTGTGCGTGCTGGTGCTGGCGGTGATGCGGCGGTTGGAGAAACGGATCTCGTAAGGAATCTCGAGTTGCCGGCCAGCGGCCGGCATTACCATGGCGGCCTGAATGGTCGGACCAATATGACATCTAGCGCTATGGTCTAATAGGCTATTCGTCGGAGTGGCGGTTAAATCCGCTGCAAGTGGTCTGATCGAAATCTTTATTGGTACGACCAATGTTCGACAGTCACGGCGACCCACCGCCTGCGGTGGGGCACCTTCCGCATCCAGTCGAGAGTCTTCATGCAGCCCTGGCAACACCTGTACGACCCCGCCGGCAACCTGTGGTTGTCCAGCCTGATCGCGCTGCTGCCGATCGCGTTCTTCTTCATTGCCCTGGCCGTGCTGCGCATGAAGGGCTGGCTGGCCGGCACGATCACCGTGGCCATCGCACTCGGCGTGGCCCTGCTGTTCTACGGCATGCCGCTGAGCCAGGCGCTGGGCGCGGCCGGCTTTGGTTTCGTCTATGGCCTGTGGCCGATCGCCTGGATCATCATCGGTGCCGTATTCCTCTACAAGGTCTCGGTCAAGACCGGGCAGTTCGACATCATCCGCGCCTCGATCCTCTCGGTCACCGAGGATCAGCGCCTGCAGATGCTGATGGTCGGCTTCGCCTTCGGTGCCTTCCTGGAGGGCGCGGCCGGTTTCGGTGCGCCGGTGGCGATCACCGCGGCACTGCTGGTCGGGCTGGGCTTCAAGCCGCTGTATGCCGCCGGCCTGTGCCTGATCGTCAACACCGCGCCGGTGGCGTTCGGTGCAATGGGCATTCCGATCATCGTGGCCGGGCAGGTCACCGGCCTGGATGCATTCGAGATCGGCCAGATGGCCGGCCGCCAGCTGCCGTTCCTGACCATCATCGTGCTGTTCTGGATCATGGCCATCATGGATGGCTGGCGTGGCATCAAGGAAACCTGGCCGGCGGTGCTGGTCGCGGGTGGCTCGTTCGCTATCGCACAGTACCTCACCTCCAATTTCATCGGCCCGGAACTGCCGGACATCACCGCGTCGCTGGCGTCGCTGGTGTGCCTGACCCTGTTCCTGCGCCGCTGGAAGCCGGTGCGGATCTTCCGCTTCGATACCGAAACCAGCGCCGAGGCGGCCGCACAGGCACTGGAGGCACCACGTTACAGCGTCGGCCAGATCGCCAAGGCGTGGTCGCCGTTCCTGATCCTCACCGCGATGGTCACGCTGTGGAGCATCAAGCCGTTCAAGTCGCTGTTCGCGGCGGGCGGCCCGCTGGAAAGCTGGGTGCTGAAGATTCCGGTGCCCGGCCTGGACCAGATGGTGCAGAAGATGCCGCCGATCGTGGATGCACCGTTGAGCTACGAAGCCGTCTACAAGTTCGACTGGTTCTCAGCCACCGGTACCTCGATCATCCTCGCTGCGGTGATCGCGATCATCGCGTTGCGCATGCCGGCGCGGTCGGCGCTGCACACCTTCGGCGAAACCGTGCGTGAGCTGCGCATGCCGATCTACTCGATCGGCATGGTGCTGGCCTTCGCCTTCATCGCCAACTATTCGGGCCTGTCGGCAACGCTGGCGTTGGCATTGGCGCACACCGGCGACGCATTCCCGTTCTTCTCGCCGTTCCTGGGCTGGCTGGGCGTGTTCCTGACCGGTTCGGATACCTCGTCCAATGCGCTGTTCTCGGCACTACAGGCCACCACCGCACAGCAGATCGGCGTGTCCGACGTGCTGCTGGTGGCAGCCAACACCACCGGCGGTGTCACCGGCAAGATGATCTCGCCGCAGTCGATCGCCATTGCCTGCGCAGCGGTCGGCCTGGCCGGCAAGGAATCGGACCTGTTCCGTTTCACGGTCAAGCACAGCCTGATCTTCACCACGATGGTCGGCCTCATCACCCTGGCCCAGGCCTACTGGCTGACCTGGATGATTCCCTGAGCCATGCACGGTTGGCCGACCACCCGCTGCGCGCTTCGGGCCACAATGGCGCCATGAGCACGCAACGTATTTCGGACAAGGTGGCGGCGCAGCTGCGCGGCCTGGTGCAGGAACAACGGCTGCAGCCGGGTGACCGGCTGCCGGCAGAGCGCACCCTCGCGGTGCAGCTGGGGGTCTCGCGCACGGCGTTGCGCGAGGCCATTGCGCAGCTGGCCAGCCAGGGCCTGCTGACCGCACGGGTCGGTGGCGGCACCTACGTAGCCGAACCGGCGGCGCGCGCGCGACAGGCGCTGGATGAACCGCTGGCGCCGTACCTGCCGCTGTTCCAGGGCGACCCGGAATACCGCTTCGACGTGCTGGAGATCCGCCACGCGCTGGAAGGTGCCACCGCCTGGCATGCGGCGCTGCGTGCCACCGACGAGGACCGCACGCGCATCGCGCAGGCGTTCCAGACCATGATGGACGCGCATGGCAAGGATGACCCCACCGGCGAGGCCGAGGCTGACGCGGCTTTTCATCTGTCCATCGCCGAGGCCTCGCACAACCTGGTGCTGCTGCAGGTGATGCGCGGCCTGTTCGAACTGCTGCAGACCAACATCTCGCAGAGCCGCGAAAAGCTCTACACCTCGGCGAGGACCTTCTCGCCGTTGTCCGACCAGCACCGCGAGATGATGGACGCGGTGCTGGCCGGAGACCCCGAACGCGCGCGCGCCGCCGCGCATGCCCACCTCGAGTTCGTGCACACCACGCTGCGCACCCTCGATGACAACGAAGCCCGGCGTGCGCGGGCCTCGCGCCTGCCTTCCCCACACGGTTGACCCCATGATCATCTCCGCCTCCACCGATTACCGTGCCGCAGCGCAACGCCGGCTGCCGCCGTTCCTGTTCCACTACATCGATGGCGGCGCGTATGCCGAGCACACGCTGAAGCGCAACGTTTCCGACCTGTCCGACATCGCGCTGCGCCAGCGCATCCTGCGCAACATGTCCGACCTGAGCCTGGAAACCGAACTGTTCGGTGAACAACTGGCGATGCCGGTGGCGCTGGCGCCGGTCGGGCTGACCGGCATGTACGCGCGGCGCGGTGAAGTACAGGCGGCGCGCGCGGCCGACAGCCGGGGCATCCCGTTTACCCTGTCCACGGTGTCGGTGTGCCCGATCGAGGAAGTGGCACCGGCCATCCAGCGGCCGATGTGGTTCCAGCTGTATGTGCTGCGCGACCGTGGCTTCATGCGCAATGCGCTGGAGCGGGCGCAGGCCGCGGGCGTGACCACGCTGGTGTTCACCGTCGACATGCCGGTGCCGGGTGCGCGCTACCGCGATGCACACTCCGGCATGAGCGGCCCGAACGCCTCGCTGCGCCGCATCGGCCAGGCCATCACCCATCCGCACTGGGCGTGGGACGTGGGCCTGTTCGGGCGCCCGCATGACCTGGGCAACATCTCCACCTACCGCGGCAACCCGACCGGGCTGGAGGACTACATCGGCTGGCTGGGCAGCAACTTCGATCCGTCCATTTCATGGAAGGACCTGGAATGGATCCGCGAGTTCTGGAAGGGGCCGATGGTGATCAAGGGCATCCTCGACCCGGACGACGCGCGTGATGCGGTGAAGTTCGGTGCCGATGGCATCGTGGTCTCCAACCACGGCGGTCGCCAGCTCGATGGCGTGCTGTCCACAGCCCGCGCATTGCCGGCCATCGCCGATGCGGTGCAGGGCGACCTGAAGATCCTCGCCGATTCGGGCATCCGCACCGGCCTGGACGTGGTGCGCATGCTGGCACTGGGTGCAGATACCGTGCTGCTTGGCCGTGCCTTCGTCTATGCACTGGCCGCGCAGGGCGAGGCCGGCGTGGCCAACCTGCTGGACCTGATCGCCAAGGAAATGCGCGTGGCGATGACACTGACCGGCGCGCGTCGCATCGCCGACATCGGCCGCGATTCGCTGGTCAGCCTGCCATGAGTGGCCACGATGCCGTGCTGGCGCAGTTGCGCGACGCAGTCGGCAGCCGCCATGTACTGACCGGCGACAAGGCCACGCGCCGCTTCCGCCGTGGCTATCGTTTCGGCGACGGCCCGGTGCTGGCGGTGGTGCGCCCGGGTACGCTGCTGGAACTGTGGCACGTGCTGCAGGCTGCAGTGCAGGGTGGGGCGGCGATCATCCTGCAGGCGGCCAATACCGGCCTGACCGGCGGCTCGACTCCGGATGGCAACGACTACGGGCGGCCGATCGTGCTGGTCAGCACGCTGCGCCTGACCGGCATCCAGCTGTTGAACGAAGGCCGCCAGGTGCTGTGCCTGCCGGGCGCCACGCTGGACCGCCTGGAGCAGACACTGGCACCACTGGGACGCGAGCCGCATTCGGTGATCGGCTCGTCCTGCATCGGCGCCTCGGTGCTGGGTGGCATCTGCAACAACTCCGGCGGCGCGCTGGTGCGTCGTGGCCCGGCCTACACCGAGCTGGCGCTGTATGCGCAGGTCGATGCGCAGGGCCAGCTGCAGCTGGTCAACCATCTGGGCATCGCGCTGGGTGATACGCCCGAGCAGATCCTGCAGCGTCTGCAGGTGGGCGACTACTGCGCGGCGGATGTCGGCAATGGCGACGGCCGTGCGGCTTCCGATCCACGCTATGCCGAGGAAGTACGCAAGGTCGATGCCGATACCCCGGCACGTTTCAACGCCGATCCCAGCCGCCACTACGAAGCCGCGGGTTCGGCCGGCAAGCTGGCGGTGTTCGCGGTGCGCCTGGACACCTTCGAGAAGGAGGCCGCCGAGGTCTTCTACATCGGCAGCAACCGCACCGGCAGCCTGACCGCGATCCGTCGCCAGCTGCTGACCGGCTTCGAGCGGCTGCCGATTGCCGGTGAGTACATCCACCGTGATGCGTATGACATCGGCGAGCGCTACGGCAAGGACAGCTTCCTGCTGATCGACCGCCTTGGCACTTCCCGCGTGCCCGCCGCGTTCGCGTTGAAGAGCCGTGTCGATGGCTGGTTCGAGCGATTGGGCCTGCGCGGCGTGACCGACCGTGTGATGCAGGTGCTGACCGGCCTTCTGCCCTCGCACCTGCCCAAGCGCATGGGCGAGTTCCGCCAGCGCTATGAGCATCACCTGTTGCTGAAGGTGTCCGCACAGGACGCAGCGCAAACCGAAGCCTGGCTGCGCGACTTCTTCGCTGGCCACGAAGGCGGCTATTTCCACTGCACGGAAGAGGAGGGACGCAAGGCGTTCCTGCATCGCTTTGCCGTGGCCGGTGCCGCAGTGCGTTACCGCGAAGTGCATCGCGACCAGGTGCAGGACATCGTCGCGCTGGACATCGCGCTGCGACGTGACGATGCCGACTGGTTCGAGCAGCTACCGGCGGATATCGATGGCCGCCTGCTGCACAAGCTGTATTACGGGCACTTCCTGTGCCACGTGTTCCACCAGGACTACATCGCGCGCAAGGGTGAAGACCCGATGGCGATCGAGCATGCGATGTGGGCATTGCTGGACCAGCGGGGCGCCGAGTATCCGGCCGAGCACAATGTCGGCCACCTGTATCCGGCCAAGCCGGCGCTGGCGGGCTTCTACAGGCAGCTGGACCCGAGCAATACGTTCAATCCCGGTATCGGCCAGACGTCGAAGGCCAAGGGGTGGGGTGGCTGCGACTGTAGTGGGCATTGACGGATACAACGTGGCTTTACTGTAGAGCCGAGCCTATGCTCGGCTGCTCTTCCCGACAGACAGCAGTCGAGCATGGCTCGACTCTACAAAGTCAATGTCGAGCAGGCTCGCCGCCGCCCGGGCAACGGTTACCATCGGAAGCCCAGCCGCAGGAGCCTTCCATGCCCACCGCTACCGCCCTTGCCACCCTGTTCGCTGCATTGCTGGCTACCCCGGTGCTGGTGCTGGCCCAGGACTCGATCCTACCGCAGCAGCGCGATGCCGCCGGTAATGTGATGGAGCCATTGGGGCAGGTGCTGATCGCGAGTGAGACTGGACCGTCGGGGCTTTATGACTGCACGCGGGACGGCAACTGGTGCGTGCGCGTGCAGCCGGTCGCCGAGGAGGGTGACCGGCCGACCGTGCTGGAAGTGCTTGAGAAGGGGCCGGGCCAGGGCAAGCCTCACACCTACCACGTCAGCATCGACGTGTCGCAGGAAAGCGAGCTGTCGCTGTGGCCGTGGATCGTGCGCCTGGCCCCGGGCGTGGGCAGCGATGAAACAGTGACCGACCCGCAGCAGCGCACCCGCCAGAATGTGCTGGTGGGCGGCATCGTCACGTTCAGCACCATGTACTCCGGTGGAGGTGCCGACGCGTCCTCGCTGCAGTTGGCACGCGTGCGCCACCTGCAGGACGACATCCAGGTGGACGATGATGTGCTGACCCTGCCATGGCGGGGTAACGCGATGATCCGCGCCTGTTTCAGCGAACAGGACAGCAAGCAGCGCGCAGGCGCCTGTCACGACGAGTACGGCTTCTCGGCGAAGCTGGTGCTGGATACGGCTGCCGAGGGCATGCCGGTGCTGCGCTACCAGACCGTGGCGACCCGGTTCCCGGCCGGCGTTTCACGCTTCGAGGATTCGCTGGCCAAGGGGCCGCTGAGAAAGAAGGACCTGCGCACCGAGCAGGATCCGGCGTGCACCTATACGCGGTTGTTCCACTTCCGCGGGGGCATGTTCCACCCGGACCAGGCGCTGCCGGACTGCGCCGGCTATACCGAACCCTGAAGTGTAGAGTCGAGCCATGCTCGACTCGGGTTCTCGCGTGGCCCGACCGCAGAGCAGCCGAGCGTGGGCTCGGCTCTACAAAAACTGAGGCGGCGCTTACTCGCAGCGGGTGGCGGTGATGATGTTGTCCTTGTCCACGAACACGCGCAGGCGGTCCTGGCGGATGTCCTTGGTGGTGATGGTGCTGGGGCCGATCGGGTTGACCAGGCCGGCACCACTCTCGCGGGACAGGCGGCGGATGTTGGGCTCATTGGCCGGCTGGCCGATCGCCCAGCCCAGCTGGCTGGCGTCACAACGGCCGCTGCCTTTGACTTCCGGGCCAGGGGTGCTGACGCAGGCCGACAGCAGCAGGGCAGAGGCCGGCAGCAACAGGGACAGACGGAATGCGGACATGCGAGCGCTCCTGCGCAGGGGAAGATGGCGGGAACGATAGCACCGAGCGTGCGAACGGCGTCAGCGCCCCGGTCATTGCCGGCACAGCGTGGTCATTGCATAGTGGGAGGAATGGCTGGCAGTACGCCAGCGGGCAGGCCGGGCCTTTCCGGCGCAGATGTTGGATACGGTATGACGGCAGGCAGTTTCCGCGGCAAGGACAAGACGATGACGGCGCTGGCGTTGTCGTTGCTGGGCGTGGCGTTTGCCGCCTCCGCTGCCGATCCGGAAGCCGCGCCGGTCGAATCCCCGGTATTCGGCGCCTGGCGCAACCTGCAGACTGAAGCGGGCTACGCGCCTGCGCAGCGCAATCTGGCGTTTGCCATGCTGCCGCAGGCGGCCACCCGCGGTGACCGTTTCGCCATCCTCGACCGTGAGGGCAAGCGCGCCGTGTGCTGCCTGCAGGTGGCCAGCCCCTCGCTGGGCGTGGCCGCGCTGCGCGAGCAGTACCACCTGCCGCAGGCCTGGGTGACCGACCTGAGCAATGGCCGCAGCCCCGCACGTCCCTATGTGCCGCACGTCTATGCGATGCAGCGGGTGGACGAGCTGGCCGACTACAGCTTCGCCGATGTACCTGGCGCCTACAGCGACCTGGGTGGGCTGCTGATTCCGGAAGGTGCCGCGCTGGATGCGGACGGCAGCGCCGTGCACCTGGGGGACACCCGCTACCGGCTGCATTTCCAGCGCCAGCCGCACGCCGATGACGACGGCGCGCTGGATCGCTACAGCCTGCAGGCGGGTGAGGGCGAGGCGCCGATCGTGGTTGAAGTGCCGTTCGGCACCTACTGATTGCAGCTTCGCACTGGCTAGAATGCAGCGCGGCGCTGTCTGCCGTGCCTGCTCCGTGAGTGGTTTCCGTGTCCTTGCGCCCCTTCCTGCTGCCGTCCCTGCTGTTGTTGTCCGCCTGTGCCAGCGCGCCGCCGCCGGCCCATTCCGACGCGTTATGGCGATTGATCGAACGTGACTGCCGGGGCGCCGAAGGTCCACGCGGCGACTGCCTGCGCGTGGAGACGGCCGCGGATCGCCGCGATGTGCTGGTCAAGGACGCGCACGGCGACTACCAGTTCCTGCTGATGCCGCTGGACAAGGTCAGCGGTATCGAGAACCGCCGCCTGTACCAGCGTGGTGCACCGAACTACTTCGCTGCAGCCTGGCAGGCGCGCAGCCACACCGAACAGGCCTTGCGGCAACCGCTGCCGCGCAACGTCGCCAGCCTGGCGTTGAACTCGCCGCACGGCCGGTCACAGCACCAGTTGCATATCCATGTGGATTGCCTGCGTGCCGACGTGCTGCAGGCGCTGGACACGCATGCTGCCGCCCTGGGCAGCCGCTGGGCGCCGTTGCCGGTGCTGCTGCGCGGCCATCAGTACCAGGCCCGCCTGCTGCCGGGCGCGGAACTGACCGCCAATCCGCTCAATCTGCTGGCCTATGACCTCGCAGGCGTGGATGATGTGGGCCAGTGGAGCCTGGTCGTGGCCGGCCGGGACGCAGTGCAGGGCGGCCCGGGCTTCATTCTGCTGGCGACCCGTGTGGACGCCGGCACCGGCAACGAGGCCAGCGCTGAAGAGCTGCAGGACCACGCCTGCTCGGTGTTGACCGGCGCAGGCGACTCGCTGGAGCGGGTCCGCTAACCCTGGGGCTGCTGGCGGCTTCGCCAGACCGGTGCGGTCAGCGCCAGCAGCTGGCGATCCTGCCAGCCCTCCAGGTCCAGATGATGGTCGCGCAGCAGGCCTTCCTGCTCGAAGCCGAAGGCGTGCAGCGCAGTGGCGAACGGGTCATTGCAGTCCGGTGGCAGCATCACGAACAGGCGATGCAGGCCGACATCCTCGAACAGGAACGGGCACAGCGCCCGTAGCGCCGCGTCGGTATGCGGGTGCCAGTGCTGCAGCGACAGCAACTCGGCACTGCGCGCGTGCAGCGACTGCAGGCGGATATGCAGCTGATCCAGCACCGTGCCGTGTTCGTCGTCGAACACTCCCAGCAGCAGCTGATCGTTGTCCTGCTCCAGGCGCGAGCGATGCATGTGGGCGAGAAAGCGTGCTTCCTCGTCGATGTCGCCGGGGTGACGGCGGCCGCGCCGACGGCGGTCATCGAACAGGCGCCAGCGCGGCAGGTCGGTACGCTGGAAGGGGCGCAGGGTGACCGGTGCGGACTGCAGCTGCAGCAGGTGACGGCGCAGCACCGGGCGCAACGGGGGAAGGGGGGAGGTGGGATACGGGGTCATCATCCCCGGGACGATGGCCGTGCCCGCGGCGCCACACCATTCAAAACGTTGCAAAAGTGTGGCGGATGGCACTGCGGGTCTGATTCGGTTCAGGCATAAGGCCATCAGGCCTGGTCATTTCCGTTGAAACCCCCCATTCAGGACACTTTCGTTACGGGATCGTTATGTGCCGCACAGGCCGCTGTCCCGTACCACCACCCGCCAAACTCCCCAGGAAGCCCATGTCCGCCTCCCACAAGGCGCCGCGCCCGCGTCCGCTGGTGCTCGCACTGTCGTCCCTGATGCTGGTCTCACTGCCGGCCTTCGCGCAGGAAAGCGCACCCACCACATTGCAGGAAGTGAAGGTCACCGGCTCGCGTATTCCGCGCGCCAGTGTCGAGGGACCCTCGCCGGTGACGGTGATCAGCCGGGAGCAGATCGATGCACAGGGCTACCGCAATGCCTTCGATGCGCTGAGCGCGCTGACCGAGAACACCGGCAACGTGCAGGGCGAGGACTTCGGCAATACCTTCACCCCGGCCGCCAACACCATCAACCTGCGCGGGCTGGGCCCGAACCGCACGCTGGTGCTGGTCAACGGCCGCCGCCAGGCCGACTACCCGCTGGCCTACGAGGGCTCGGTGAACGTGGTCAACCTGGCCAACATTCCCAGTGCGCTGATCGAGCGCATCGAGGTCCTGGCGGCAGGTGCGTCGGCGGTGTATGGCTCCGATGCCATCGCCGGTGTGGTCAACATCATTCTCAAGGACCGCTTTGAGGGTGTGGACGTGAACGTGCGCGCCGGTGGCACCCAGCAGGGCGGTGGTGACAACCAGCGCGCGCAGGTGGTCGGGGGTAGTTCCGGCGAGCGTTGGGATGCGCTGTTCGGCTTCGAGTTCGATGTGCGCAAGGCGATCCATGCGCGCCAGCGCGACTTCATGGATTCGCTGGATGATGACCCGGCCGGCAAGGCGCCGCAGGCGACCGCGATCGCCTATCGCCGCAATGCTGCCACCGGCCGCAACATCGATCCGGGCGTCAACGGCTGCGACGCAGCGTCGGACATCTATGGCGGGAGCGTGTTCCGCGCCAACAACCCGCGCCAGGGCTGGTACTGCGGCAGCAATGAGGCCGCAGCCAGTTACTGGACCGTGCAGACCCAGAAGCGCAACCTCAATGGCTATGGCCTGCTGACCTTCCACGTCAACGAGACCACCGATCTGTTCGCCGATGTCGCCGTGGGCAGCGCGCGCATCTACAACAACACGCGTGCGCCGACCTGGACCTCGGCGCGCAACTACTTCTACAACCAGACCACCGGCAATCTGGAAAGCTGGTACCGCCGCTTCGCGCCGGAGGAAATCGGCGGCCTGCCGCGCAATGCCAACCGCTTCCTGGAAAACTCGTGGTCGTTCAACGTCGGCGCACGTGGCCAGATCGGTGACAGTGGCTGGGACTATGAGGCGGTCTACAGCCGCTCGCGTTACGAGAACCGCACCCGCCGCCCGGTGCTGCTGGCCGGCATCAACGAATACCTGCTTGGTCCGAAGCTGGGCGTACGCAATGGCGTTGAGGTCTATGCGCCGGACCCGGCACGCCTGTTCAAGCCATTGACCCCGAACGAATACGAGGGCCTGTCCGACTACCAGGAAAGCCGCAATGCGGCATGGCTGCAGACCTTCAGCGCCAGCGTCAACGGCCGCCTGTTCGCGCTGCCCGGTGGCGACGCTGCATTGGCAGCGGTGGTCGAAGCCGGCAGCCAGGGCTACCGCAACCGCCCGGACCCGCGCCTGGGAACCGGCGAGTTCTGGAACACCAGTGCAGGCGTCGGCGCCGGTGGCGAGCGTGACCGCTACGCCGCAGGTGTGGAGCTGCAGTTGCCGCTGCTGCAGTCGCTGACCACCACGCTGGCCGGCCGTTACGACCAGTACCGTGCGGGTGGCGAGCACATCGGCAAGGCGACCTGGAGCTTTGGCGTCGAGTTCCGTCCGATCGAGAGCCTGCTGATCCGTGGTACGGCGGCGACCAGTTTCCGGGCGCCGGACATGAACTATGTGTTCGCGACGGAGACGCGCGGTTACAACCCGGGCATGACCGACTACTGGCGCTGCCGCACCGCAGGCCAGTCGTACGACAACTGTGACTACAACGGCCTGTCGATCGACTACAGCAACCGCGCCAATGCGCAGCTGCAGCCGGAATCGGCCAAGTCCTATGGCTTCGGCGTGGTCTGGTCGCCGCTGTCTGGCCTGGATTTCAGTGCCGACTACTACGACATCCGCATCGACAACGAGGTGACCAGCCTCGATACCAGCCGCATCCTGCGTGACGAGGCCGATTGCCGCCTGGGCCGCACGCTGGGCGGCGAAGCGCGCGATATCGGTTCACCGCTGTGCCAGGACGCGCTGTCGCGGGTGATCCGCAACCCGTCCAACGCAACCGTGCAGCCGGACCAGGTGACCCGTGTGCTGATCAATCCGATCAACGCCGCCTCCGAATCGGTTCGTGGCCTGGACCTGAAGGGCAACTGGCGTTTCGATGCCGGCCGTTATGGCCGCTTCACCACGCGCCTGGCCTACACGGTGGTGCTGGAGCACAAATACCGGCAGTTCTCCGATGATCCGGAGCGTGACATCCGCAATTCGCTGGATGACTACCAGTGGCGCAGCAAGGCCAACGGCAGTATCACCTGGAACCAGGGTGACTGGACCACCACGCTGTACGGCAACCGCTTCGGCTCGCTGCCGAAGACCGATGGCAGTGGCCGCATCGCGCCGTACATGACGTACAACGCCAGCGTGTTCCGCCAGTTCGGCGAGAACCTGTCGGTGGGCGTGATCGTCAACAACCTGCGTGACAGCCGCCCGCCGGCGGACAAGAACGGTGGCGGCTGGCCGTTCTACCCGGTCGGCAACTACGACCCGTATGGCCGCCAGTACTGGGTGCAGCTGGACTACCGGTTCCGCTGATCGAGCAGGCGAACGAAAGGCCCGGCATTGCCGGGCTTTTCTTTGTGCAGTGCACCGGTGCTGCCGCTGCGCGCGTGGCATGCTGTGGCGATACCCGGAGGATGATGCGCATGGATGCCAGAGTGTGGAGTGTGATTGCCGTGCCGGCCATTGCCGGTTGCAGCAGCAAGCAGGCGGCCAGTGTGGACGATGCTGCGGAGGCGGCCAGTGCCGCGCCCGTGCCGTCTCTTTCCAACGCAGTGACCGATGCTGGATCAGCGCGCGTGCCAACGGCATCGACGCGTGCGACGGCCGGGCAAGGACCTGCGGATCTGGAGGGACACTTCCTCGAGGGCGAGCGCTTGCTGTTGACTGAAGGAGCACTGTCGGCGGAAAAGAGCGACGTGATCCTGGGCTCAGACAACGCCTTTGCGCAGGCGATCAGCCAGTTCGAGCAGGATGCGGCGGGCCACCCGGAAGTGCAGGACCTGACCCGGCTCTACAGGACGGCCGCGACCCGGCTCATCGGCAGCGACGGCACGCTGGTGTCTTTTGCGTGTGGCTACAGCCTGTGTGTCGGCGAGATCCGCAGCCGCACCGATGAGGATTTCAGCGCCTGGTCCGAGGCGATCGGCATGGACAAGGCAAGGCCGGTCTACAGCCTGACCACGGCACCGATGACGTGGGGCAGGGACCAGCACGGTGGGCGTTTCGTGTTCTCGGTGGACCCGGCCGCCAACGCCATCACGGGTCAGTAGCGTCGCGCTACGGCAGCGCCTGTACCAGGTACGACTCGATGACGTAGCTGAAAGGCTGCTGCTGGCGGTCGCGCAACAAGGCACGCACCTCCAGGATCACGCCGTGATCGCCTTCACCCCGCGGCGGCCAGAACGTCTGGTCAGTCAGGGTCTGGCGCTGGAAACCGAGCGGGCCGACCACGCGGCCGAACGGTTCGTCGGTGCTGTCCAGCACCTGGTTCATGGCCGGGCTGAGGTGGCCGGGCAGGTACCAGTTGTCGGCCTCGGACAGTACGCGGCTGCCGCAGACCAGCTGCACGCGGCGATAGCGCAGTTCGGTACCCGGCGTCGCGCCCAGCGCCTGCAGCACGTCGGCGGGGGCAGGCTTGTCCTGGCCGTGTATGCGCACCGCGCGCACCCGCGCCTGTTCGGCCAGGCCATGCTCGGCGCACCAGTGTTCCAGCGTGGCGGTGGCGCTCTGCCCGGACAGCACGCGCTGGTGCAGTCGCTCGACCAGTGCCGCCGGGGCGATGCGCTGCTGGCCCGGCGGCGACTGCAGCGGCGCAGCGGCCGCTGCATCAGTGGCGGACAGGCTGGCGATCGGGGCGGCGGCAAGCAGGGACGCGGCCTGCCAGCGGCGGAGACGATCGTGGCGGTCGGACGGGCCCATGCGGCATCACAACGGAAACAGGCGCCCATGTTACCCGTTCAGGGGTGTGCACGGCGTGGCTGCGACCGGTTGTCGCAGGGGTAGTCATCGTTCTGGTGAATGTGTGCCATCCAGATATTTCGTTGGCCGATGGTGGCGGCGGGGCGCACGATGGCGGCAGTCTTGGCATTCCGGGAGTTCCCGATGACCCTCCAGTTCGTCCATGGCGGTGTCGACCGCAACGGTGCGCCGCTGCATTTTCATATCCGTGATGGCCGCATCAGCGGCCTCAATGGTGAGGCCGCGCCGGATGACGGGGCGGAATGCGTCGACCTGCATGGCTTCGCGGTGCTGCCTGGGCTGGTCGACGGCCACATCCATCTCGACAAGAGCTTTGTCGGCGACCGTTGGCACCCGCACCAGCCGGTGAACAGCCTGCGTGAGCGGCTGGCGGTGGAGAAGGCGGCGGTGGCGGGTGCGGCACCGATGGTGGACCGTGCCGAGGCGCTGATCCGCCAGTGCAGTGCTTTCGGTACGGTGGCGATGCGCTGCCATGTCGATATCGACGCCAGCACCGGGCTTGGCCATCTCGAAGCCGTACGCGAGGCGGCGTTGCGCTGCGCCGACATCATGCGCATCCAGCTGGTGGCATTCCCGCAGGCCGGGGTGATGTCCTGTCCGGGTACCGCCACCGTACTGGAGCAGGCGCTTGCCGCGGGCGTGGAAGTGCTCGGCGGCATCGACCCGACCACGCTCGATGGTGATGCCGAAGGCCAGCTGGCGCTGCTGTTCGGCCTGGCCGAGCACTACGGCGTGCAGCTGGACATCCATCTGCACGAGCCGGGCGAAACCGGCCTGGCGCAGCTGCTGCGCATCGCCGCGCGGACACGCGCCGTCGGCCTGCAGGGGCGTGTTGCGGTCAGCCATGCCTATGCGCTGGGCGACGTGCCGCTGGCGCGCGCGCTTCAGGTGGGCGAAGCATTGGCCACGGCGGGTGTGGCGATCATGAGCAACGCGCCGGGTGATCATCCGTTCCCGCCGCTGCGCGCACTGCATGATGCCGGCGTGCGCGTGTTCGCCGGCAACGACAACATCCGCGACTGCTGGTGGCCGTATGGCAATGGCGACCTGCTGCAGCGGGCGATGTTGCTGGGCTACCGGTCCGGCTTCTACACCGATGCCGACTTGATGCTGGCGCTGGACATGGTCACCACCCATGCCGCGCAGGCGATCGGCCTGCCGCAGCATGGTATTGCCGAAGGCCGGCCGGCCACGTTCCTGGCCGTGCGTGCCGACCACGGCCCGGCCGCCGTGGCCGGGGTGCCGGTGGAGCGCAGGGTGGTGGTCGACGGCCGCTGGCTGTAGATCCACGCCGCGCAACCGCCTGTAGGGCCGAGCCATGCTCGGCGACCTTTCAGGCGTAATCGTCGGCGCGGGTGGCGATGAATTCCTCAAGCCACGCCAGCAGATGGGCGATGTCGATGATCTCGCCCTGCTCGACGCGCTTGAGCAGCAGCGTGCTGGCGCCGATCTGCAGGCTGCTGTCGGCATAGCGCAGCACCGCGTCGATGCCCCAGGCATCGGTCACCTGCATCCAGGCCAGGCCCGGCACGCGCTGGGCCAGGGTGTCACCGAAGGCCACGCCCAGTGCTTCCCAGCCGTCGCAGTCGTCACGATCGATCAGCTCGGCATCGACCACGCGCTGCAGGGTGGTGGCCGCCAGCGGCCACTGTACCGGCAACGTCGGAAAGCCGGCGGCCACGCGCGCGGCGATCAGCGAACGCTGGTGCTGCAGATGCGTCTGCAGGGCAGCGGGCAGGGGATCGAAATGGGTGGGAATTTCGTCGGACATGGCAAGGCGCCGTGGACCACGGAAACAAGAGTCACTGTAGCCGGCGATGTAGTGCCTTGGCGCGGCAGGTCTGATCAGATATCGATGATCAATGCGCGAACTCAGATTGCTCCCGCAGCTGCAACATCAAGGTCCGTATACGTCATTCTGCGCGGCTCAATCGTCCTCTCATGGGCTCAGCTGGACTTGCGCGCTTGCTGGATGACGAACTCCTCGAGGGCTTCAAGCAGATGATTGATCTCGATGGCCTCGCCTTCTTCGACGCGCTTGATCAACAGGGTGACGACGCTGACAATGCTATTGGCCTCTCCATAGCGGAGAACCGCATCGACGCCCCAGGCATCGGTTACCTGGGTCCAGGCAAGTTCCGGTACACGCTGTGCCAGACAGTCACCGAATGCGACCCCTAGTGCTTCCCAACCGTCACAATCATCGTGATCGATCAGTTCTGCATCGACTACGCGTTGTAGCGTGCTCGGCAGCAGCGGCCATTGAACAGGCACGGTGGGGAACGAAGATGCGACATGGGCAGCAACCTGTGCACGCTGCTGCTGCATATGCGCGATAAGTGCAGGTGGCAGCGGATCGAACCGGATATCGGCTTCGTCCTTCGGAGCAGGGGTCAAAGTAACCTGGTACGTGCTGGTCATAGGCGGGGTAATCCGGAGAAGGGCGTTCGCCACCCTATCGCCCAGGCCCTGGGTACGCCATCAGCGGGCCTTTTACGACAAGCGTGTATTTGCTGGCACACCAGTGCCCCTTTTCGATGCCGGAGCGTCGTTTCTATCCGCGCATGACGTGGATCTACCGCGGTCAGTCCGGTTCGCGCTGCACCTGGCGCCACAGCTCGCTGGCCAGTGCGCGCACGGCATCGTCGGCGTCGGCACGATGCAGCAGGCCGATTTCGTAGTTGTCGATCACCGGCAGCTCACGCTCGCCATCGATGATGTGGTGTTCGCGGGTGACCGCGCGGCGGGGCAGCAGGCTGATGCCGATGCCGTCGGCCACCGCGCCCTGGATACCGCTCAGCGACGAGCTGGTGAAGGCGATGCGCCAGCGCAGGCCCAGCGCTTCCACGGCGTGGATCATCTCGTCGCGGTACAGCCCGCGTGGTGGGAAGGTGACCAGTGGCAACGGGTCCTGCAGCAGGCAGCTGCTGCGCAGGCTGTCGATCCAGTGCATCGGCTCGCGGCGGCAGTGCACGGCCTGGCGGCTGTTGCGGCGCTGCTTGACCAGCACCAGGTCCAACTCGCCGTGGTCGAAGCCCTGCGCCAGGTCGCGGCTGAGGCCGCTGCTGATCTCCAGCTTCACCTGCGGGTGGCGACGGCTGAAGGCAGCCAGCATGCGCGTGGTCTGCGCGTTGACGAAATCCTCGGGCACGCCGATGCGGACGGCGGTCTCCACCGTCGCGCCGGCCAGCGCCTGTGCCATTTCCTCGTTCAGGTCGAGCATGCGCCGCGCGTAGCCGAGCAGGGTGTGGCCGGCGTCGGTGGGGTGCACGTCGCGGTGGCCGCGTTCGAGCAGGCGATGCCCGGCCAGTTCCTCCAGCCGGCGTACCTTCTGGCTGACCGTGGACTGGGTCGAATGCAGGCGCGTGGCCGCCGTGGTGAAGCTGCCGCAGTCGGCCACCATCACCAGCGCCCGCAGCAGGTCCAGTTCGAACAGGGTTCTATTCGATTTGGCACTGTCTTGCATTTGAACATTTCACTTCTGGATACCCGAGCCGACTTCTACCATGCAGGGCAGGGGCCGGCAATGCCCGGCTGTTGCTACCGTCGCCCGGCGCTCCGTGGCGACGGACATGAGGAGACACTGCCATGCGCGTCCATCGTTCCCCTGGCTGGCCTGCGCCGTTGGCGCGCGTGCTGCTGTTGTGCCTGCTGGCCATGGTCACCCCGGCCTGCACCGCAACGTCCAAGGCCGACGTCGATGGCCGCCTGCGTGATGCCGCCAGCCGCGGCGACGCCGACGCGGTGCGGCAGGCGATCGAGGATGGCGCCACGCTGGAGGCGCGCGATGGCCAGGGCCGCACCGCGCTGCTGCTGGCCACACACGGCGACAACGTGGATGCCGCGCGTGAGCTGATCGAAGCCGGCGCCGACGTCAACGCCAAGGATGCGTTGCAGGACAGCGCCTACCTGTATGCCGGTGCGCGTGGCCTGGACGAGATCCTGGCGATGACGCTGGCGCATGGCGCCGATCTGCGCAGCACCAACCGCTATGGTGGCACCGCGCTGATTCCGGCCGCCGAGCGCGGCCACGTCGCCACCGTGCGTACGCTGCTACGCGCGGGCGTGGCGGTCGATCATGTCAACCGCCTGCACTGGACCGCGCTGCTGGAAGCGATCCTGCTCGGCGACGGTGGTGCGCGCCACGTGCAGATCGTGCAGCTGCTGCTGGAGGCCGGTGCCGACCCAGAGCTGGCCGACGGCGATGGCGTAACGCCGCTGGCACACGCGCGCCAGCGCGGCTATACCGGAATTGAGACCCTGCTGCGCCAGCACGGCGCGGTGCGCTGAATGCAAACCCCTTCCACCCGCACGCTGGGCGTGCCCACCAGGATGCTGTCCATGTCCCGTTCCCGTCCGTTGTCCCTTGCCATCCTCCTTGCAGTAGCGCCGCTGTCGGCGTCTGCTGCCGAGCGCGCCGACCTGCTGATCCGCAATGCCACCGTGGTCGATGTCGAGCACGCCAGCACCCTGGCCGGGCAGAGCGTGGTGATCCGTGGCGAGGACATCGTCGCTGTCGGCCCGGACGCGCAGCTGCGCAGCCAGTGGAGCGCGGCCCGCCAGATTGACGCCAAGGGCAAGTACCTGATCCCGGGGCTGTGGGACATGCACGTGCACTTCGGCGGTGGCCCGGCGCTGATCGAAGAGAACAAGGCGCTGCTGCCGCTGTACATCGCGCACGGCATCACCACCGTGCGTGACTGTTCCGGCGATCTGCCCGAGCAGGTGCTGCAGTGGCGCGGCGAGATCGCCAAGGGCACGCTGTTCGGCCCGCGCCTGCTCAGTTCCGGCGCGAAGATCGAAGGCATCAAGCCGGTCTGGAAGGGCACGATCGAAGTGGGCAGCGAGGCCGACGCCGACAAGGCGATCGCCCGCCTGCAGCACGACAAGGTCGATTTCGTGAAGATCACCGACAGCACGCTGAAGCCGGAACTGTTCCTGTACTCGGCCAGTGCTGCGCGCAAGGCCGGGTTCAAGGCGTCGGGCCACATCCCGATGGCGCTGACCGTGGAGCAGGCGGTCGATGCCGGTCTGGCTTCGATCGAGCACCTGGACTACGCATTCAAGGCCGGCAGCAAAGACGAAGCGAAGATCGCCGCCGACTTCGGTGCCGGCCGCATCGACCGTGCCGAAGCCAACCGCCGCCTCGACGCCAGCTTCGACCGTGACACTGCGATGCACGCCTACCGTGATTTCGCCAAGCGTGGCGTATTCGTGACCCCGACCCTCAACGGTGGCCGCATCCTCGACTTCCTTGACCAGGATGACCACGCCAACGATCCGTACCTGGCCTACATCGGCCCGGGCCTGCGTGCGACCTACCAGTGGCGCGTGGACCGCGCGGCGAAAGCCACGCCGGCGCAGATCGAAGCGCGCCACGCGCAGTACCACCAGGTGGCCGCAGTGCTGCCGATGCTGCAGGAGGCGGGCGTAACGATCATCGCCGGCACCGATGCAGGCTTCCTCAATTCGTTCAACTTCCCGGGCATCGCCCTGCACCAGGAACTGCAGCTGTTCGTGAAGGAAGGCCTGAGCGCGCCGCAGGCGCTGTCGGCCGCAACCCGTTCCGGTCCGGCCTGGTTCGGCCAGATGGACCGTTACGGTAGCGTTGCGCAGGGCAAGGCTGCCGATCTGGTGCTGCTGACCGCCAATCCTCTGCAGGACATTGCCGCCACCGAGAAGATCGACAGCGTGATCCTGCGCGGGAACGTGTATGACCGCGCCGCGCTGGACAAGATGCTGGCCGAGACCAAGGCCAAGGTTGCGGCGTGGAATGCCGAGGCGGCGAAGGCGCAATGATCGACAGGGTCGCATCCCTTTCCAACGGGAAGGGCTCTGACCCTGTGGTCTTGAACGAAATCCACGCTATGCGTGGATGAGGCGGCCGGTGACCTGGCGCGGCGCCGGCCGCATGCCGTGCAGCTGCGGTAGTGCGGCCTTCATCGCATCGATGAAGGCGCGCAGCCGCGGCGGCTGCTGGCGCGCTGCGGGAAATACCACGTGTACCGGCAGTGGCGGTGCCTGCCAGTCCGGCAGCAGCTGCACCAGCCGCCCTTGTGCGAGGTCGTCGGCCACCAGCCAGGCCGAGACCACCGCTGCGCCCAGCCCGGCACATGCGGCCTGCTGCACCACGAACAGGTTGTCGCTGAGCAGTCGCGGGCTGATCGAAAGAGTATGCGCGCGCCCCTGCGCGTCATGCAGCAGCAGGCGTTCGCGGTAGTAGGTGACCAGCGAGATCCACGGCAGTGACTGCGCCTGTTCCGGCGTACTGACTGCCGTGGCGTCCACCAGCGAGGGCGCCGCCACGACGATGCGCGGTACTTCGGCCAGCGGCAGCGCGACCATGCGCGGTTCGTCAACCGGGCCCACCCGGACCGCGCAGTCGATGCCTTCCGCGATGAAATCCGGACGCCGATCTTCAAGGATCCACTCCAGGCTCAGCTGCGGATGCCGGGCGAGGAACGCGAGCATGGTCGGCAACAGCTGCGCCTGGCCGAAGGCGTGCGGCACCATCACCCGCAGGCGGCCGCGCAGTGTTTCTGGCTCTCCGTGCAGTTCGGCCTGCAGCGACTCCCATTCGTCGACCACGCGTTGCGCATGGCGCTGGCAGCGCAGGCCATCCTCGGTCAGTTGCAGGCCATGGGTGGAGCGCAGCAGCAGGCGCAGGCCGAGCTGCCGCTCCAGGGCCTGCAGGCGTCGGCTGACCGTTGGCTGGGTGGTGCCCAGCTGCGCGGCTGCGGCAGACAGGCTGCCGGCATCGACGATGCGCAGGAAGGTGCGCAGCAGATCCAGGCGATCGGCGCCAGCGGTGAGCTCGGTCATGCGTATGGCGTATGAATGATATGTATTTCAGCCTACTACAGACGTTGGGCGAATGCGGGCAGGATACGCCCACTTCTTCCACCGGACTCCCCCATGTCTACCCCTTCGCTGTCCGTTGCCGCCGCACCCGCGACTGCACCCTCCACCCCGCTGGTGCTGGCAATGGCGGCCGGCGCCGGCTTCTCGGTCGCCTCGCTCTATTACAGCCAGCCGATGCTGGGCCTGATCGCCCAGGACCTCGGCGCGGGTGAGCGCGCCGCTGGCCTGGTACCGACCCTGACCCAGCTCGGCTATGCACTGGGCATCCTGTTGCTGGCGCCGCTGGGCGACCGCTTCGACCGTCGCAACCTGATCCTGTTGAAATCTGCATTGCTGGCACTGGCATTGGGCGCTGCAGCGATGGCCGGGCACCTGCCGGGCCTGCTGATGGCCAGCCTGCTGGTCGGGCTGATGGCCACGCTGGCGCAGGACATCGTGCCCGCCGCTGCGGTGCTGGCACCGGATGCGCAGCGCGGGCAGATCGTCGGCCGGGTGATGACCGGCTTGTTGCTGGGCATCCTGTTGTCGCGGGTGGTCAGCGGTGTGGTGGCTGAAGCGTGGGGCTGGCGCACGCAGTTTGTGCTGGCTGCAGTATCGGTGGCGGCGATGGGTGTGGTGATGGCGCGTGCGCTGCCGCGTTTCGCACCGACCAGCACGCTGCGCTATCCGGCGTTGTTGGGATCGTTGTTGGCGTTGTGGCGCGAGCAGCCGCAGCTGCGCCGTGCGGTGGCCAGCCAGTCGCTGCTGGCGGTGGGTTTCAGTGCGTTCTGGTCGACGCTGGCGCTGATGCTGCATGCTCGTCTGGGCCTGGGCAGTGCGGCGGCGGGTGCGTTCGGTATTGCGGGTGCGGCCGGTGCACTGGCCGCACCATTTGCGGGTCGATTCGCCGATCGCTTGGGTTGCCATGCAGTGGCGCGGCTGGCGATCGCGGTGGCGTTGCTGGGCTTCGGCCTGCTGCTGGCCGAGTCCTGGCTGCCGGCCGTCGCGCTGCTGCCGCTGCTGGTGGTGAGTGCGCTGCTGTTCGACTTCGGCTTCCAGTCGGCGCTGGTGGCGCACCAGACGCTGGTCTATGGCCTGGTGCCGCCGGCACGTAGCCGGCTCAATGCGTTGCTGTTCACCGGCATGTTCATCGGCATGGCTGCCGGTGGTGCGCTGGGTAGCCTGGCGCTGGCGCAGTGGGGGTGGCACGGCGTGGCCTGGTTGGCGGTGGTATGTGCGGGCGGCAGCCTGCTGCTGCGTTTGAAGTAGGGGTGGTGTTCGGCAGGGCTTGCAGCCCTGCACCTGCTGGAGGCAACAGCAACGGCAACAGCAACGGCAACAGCAACAGCAACAGCAACAGCAACAGCAACAGCAACGGCAACAG
>NZ_CAUQLJ010000008.1:0-206917 GCF_963519125.1 uncultured Stenotrophomonas sp.
GCCTTCAGCACCGGCGGCCGTGGCAGACGCCGCACTGGCCGTGGCCGCCGTGCCTGCCGCTGCCGCCACGGCGCGCCGCAACAGCGCTACCCGTACCCAGCAGGCCGCGCGTGGCGTGGCCAGCCGTGTCGCCGAGCCGGTACGGGCCGTGGCCAGCCAGGCGCCGCTGGCGCCAACCGTTCCGGCGACGTCGGCACGCGCTTTGCCGTTCGGCGATGTCAGCAGCCTGCAGGCCCGCCCGTGGCCGCGTTCGACCCTGGGCGACAGCGGGGCGATCAACGCCAGCTTCCGCACCCAGCAGCCGCCGGCCGCGTTCTATCCGTTCGAACCGCGCCTGCAGGATGACGGCGCCGATTGAGCCGTCCTGCCTGTTTTCCTTCTTCCCCCTGATGATCCCTGACCCGGAGGTTCGAGTCTGATGACCGCCCGTATCCGTACGCATGCCCTGGCCCTGCTGGCCATCACCCTGCCGCTGGTGGCCTGCGCGCAGTCGCCGTCCCCGGCCGCACCTGCCGCCCAGGCCACTGCCGCGCCGCGTGCGCCGGCTGCGCCGCTGGTCAGCGGGCTGCCCGATTTCACGAACCTGGTCGAACAGGTCGGCCCCGGCGTGGTCAACATCGAAACCACCATCGTGCGCAGCAACCGCCAGGCGCGTGGCGCCGCTCCCGGTCCCAGCGACGACGAGATGCCGGAATTTTTCCGCCGCTTCTTCGGCCCGGACTTCCAGATGCCGGGCCAGCCCGGTGGCGGGGATGACCAGGGCCCCAGCATCCGCGGTCGTGGCATGGGCTCGGGCTTCATCATCTCGCCCGACGGCTACGTGCTGACCAACCACCACGTGGTGGCCGACGCTGGTGAGGTGAAGGTCAAGCTGGGCGACCGCCGCGAGTTCACCGCCAAGGTGGTGGGCAGCGACCAGCAGTACGACGTGGCCCTGCTCAAGATTGATGCGAAGAACCTGCCGACCGTGCGCGTGGGCGATTCCAATACGCTCAAGCCGGGCCAGTGGGTTGTCGCGATCGGCTCGCCGTTCGGCCTGGACCACTCGGTCACCGCCGGCGTGGTCAGTGCGGTCGGGCGCAGCACCGGCGGCCAGGACCAGCGCTACGTGCCGTTCATCCAGACCGACGTGGCGATCAACCAGGGCAATTCCGGCGGTCCGCTGCTGAACACCCGGGGTGAAGTGGTCGGCATCAATTCGCAGATCTTCTCCGCCTCTGGCGGCTACATGGGCATCAGCTTCGCGATCCCGATCGACCTGGCCATGGGCGCGGTCGAGCAGATCAAGAAGAACGGCCGGGTCAGCCGCGGCCAGCTGGGCGCGGTGGTCGGTGCCATCACCGGTGACGTGGCGCAGGGCTTCAACCTGCCCGACAGCCGCGGTGCGCTGGTCAACGAGCTGGTTCCGGGCAGCGCTGCGGCCAAGTCCGGGCTGGAAGTCGGTGACGTGATCCGCTCGGTCAACGGTAGTCCCATCAACACCTTCAGCGACCTGCCGCCGCTGATCGGCGCCCAGGCGCCGGGCAGCAAGGTCCGCCTGGGCGTGCTGCGCGACGGCCGCGAGCGCGAAATCACCGCCACCCTGACCGAGCTGGCCGAAGACGCCGAGCGCGGCGCCGCCGCCCCGGCCGCCCCGGATGCGGCGCCGCAGACCGG
Organism: uncultured Stenotrophomonas sp.; assembly: GCF_963519125.1. GTDB lineage: Bacteria > Pseudomonadota > Gammaproteobacteria > Xanthomonadales > Xanthomonadaceae > Stenotrophomonas. Next base: position 1,657 of record NZ_CAUQLJ010000008.1, read on the forward strand.
TGCCAACGCCCTGCTGGGCCTGGACGTGGCCGACCTGACCGCGCCGCAGCGCCAGCAGCTGGGCCTGGACGCCGGCGAAGGCGTGCGCATCACCGGCGTGAAGGGCCAGGCGGCCCGTGACGCCCGCCTGTCCCCGGGCATGGTGGTGCTGCAGGTCGGCCGTACGCCGGTCGGCAACGTGGCCGCGCTGAACAAGGCGCTGGCCGGCTACAAGAAGGGCGATGTGGTGATGCTGCTGGTGCGTGCCAGCGGCAACACCGCCTTCGTGGCGGTCCGCACCGGGGAGTAAGCCCCCGCCACCGCTGCGTTTCCGGGCCCGCTTCGGCGGGCCCGGTCGTTTCCGTGCGATAATCACCCGTTACCCTGACGACGCGCCGCGCCGCCGCCACCTATGTCCTCTGATTCGATGCGGAACATCCGCAACTTCTCCATCATTGCCCATGTCGACCATGGCAAGTCGACGCTGGCCGATCGCATCATCCAGCTTTGCGGCGGCCTGCAGGCCCGCGAAATGGAGGCGCAGGTGCTCGACTCGAACCCGATCGAGCGCGAACGCGGCATCACCATCAAGGCCCAGTCGGTGTCGCTGCCGTACGTGGCCAAAGATGGCCAGACCTACCATCTGAACTTCATCGACACCCCCGGCCACGTCGACTTCTCCTATGAAGTCAGCCGCTCGCTGGCCGCCTGCGAAGGTGCGCTGCTGGTGGTCGATGCGGCCCAGGGCGTGGAAGCGCAGTCGGTGGCCAACTGCTACACCGCCGTGGAGCAGGGCCTGGAAGTGGTGCCGGTGATCAACAAGATCGACCTGCCCACCGCCGACATCGAGCGCGCCAAGGCCGAGATCGAGGCCGTGATCGGCATCGACGCCTCCGACGCCGTGCCGGTCAGCGCCAAGACCGGCCTGAACGTGCAGGACGTGCTGGAAGCGATCGTGCACCGCATTCCGCCACCGGCGCCGCGCGACACCGACAAGCTGCAGGCGCTGATCATCGACTCCTGGTTCGACAACTACCTGGGCGTGGTCTCGCTGGTGCGCGTGATGCAGGGCGAGATCAAGGCCGGTGACAAGCTGCAGGTGATGTCCACCGGCCGCAACCACCAGGTCGACAACGTCGGCGTGTTCACCCCGAAGCGCAAGGTGCTGCCGGCGCTGCGTGCCGGTGAAGTGGGCTGGGTCACCGCCAGCATCAAGGACGTGCACGGTGCGCCGGTCGGCGACACCCTGACCCTTGCCGGCGACCCGGCACCGAAGCCGCTGCCGGGCTTCCAGGAAATGCAGCCGCGCGTGTTCGCCGGCCTGTTCCCGGTCGATGCCGAGGACTATCCGGACCTGCGCGAAGCGCTGGACAAGCTGCGCCTGAACGATGCCGCGCTGCGTTTCGAGCCGGAAAGCTCCGAGGCGATGGGCTTCGGCTTCCGCTGCGGCTTCCTCGGCATGCTGCACATGGAAATCGTGCAGGAGCGCCTGGAGCGCGAATACAACCTGGACCTGATCAGCACCGCGCCGACGGTGGTGTATGAAGTCCTGAAGACCGATGGCTCGATCATCAACATGGACAACCCGGCCAAGCTGCCGCCGGTGAACCAGGTCGAGGAGATCCGCGAGCCGATCATCCGTGCCAACGTGCTCACTCCCGAGGAGTACATCGGCAACATCATCAAGCTGTGCGAAGAAAAGCGCGGCAGCCAGATCGGCATCAACTACCTGGGCAGCCAGGTGCAGATCAGCTACGAGCTGCCGATGGCCGAAGTGGTGCTGGACTTCTTCGACAAGCTGAAGTCGGTCAGCCGTGGCTATGCCTCGCTGGACTACCACTTCGTGCGCTTCGACGCCGGCCCGTTCGTGCGCGTGGATGTGCTGATCAACGGTGACAAGGTCGATGCGCTGTCGCTGATCGTGCACCGCAGCCATGCCGACCGCCGTGGCCGCGAGCTGTGCGAAAAGATGAAGGACCTGATCCCGCGCCAGATGTTCGACGTGGCCATCCAGGCCGCCGTCGGCTCGCAGATCATCGCCCGTACCACGGTCAAGGCCATGCGCAAGAACGTGCTGGCCAAGTGCTATGGTGGCGACGTTTCGCGCAAGAAGAAGCTTCTGGAAAAGCAGAAGGAAGGCAAGAAGCGCATGAAGCAGGTCGGCCGCGTGGAGATTCCGCAGGAAGCCTTCCTCGCCGTGCTGCAGATGGACAAGTAAGGCTCCCGTTCCCAAGGACACTGCATGAAACTGTTTGAGATCCTGCTGGTCGTACTGACCCTGGCGTCGGGCCTGATCCTGCTCGCCGACAAGCTGTACTTCGCAAAGCGCCGCGCGCAGCGGGCTGGCCTGCTCGACAGCGAGCCGGTGCTGGTCGACTACTCCCGGGCGTTCTTCCCGGTGCTGGCGATCGTGCTGATCGTGCGCAGTTTCATTGCAGAGCCGTACAAGATCCCGTCCAGCTCGATGATGCCGAACCTGCTGATCGGCGACTTCATCCTGGTCAACAAGTTCGCCTATGGCCTGCGCCTGCCGCTGAACAATGCCAAGGTGGTGCCGATCGGCGAGCCGGCACGCGGCGACGTGGTGGTGTTCCACTTCCCGGGCCATTCGGACAACGACCCGAACAAGGGCGAGAACTTCATCAAGCGCGTGATCGGCGTGCCGGGTGACGAGATCGCCTTCCAGGGCGACCAGGTGATCCTCAACGGCACCCCCCTGAAGTATGAGAACAAGGGGTTGTATGCTGGGCACCGTGGCCAGGGGGAGGGCGCCTCACTGCTGGTGGAGCACCTGCCGGGCCGCACCCATACCATCCTGGAGACCGATTACCCGCGGGGCGAGGGCCAGTGGACCGTGCCGGCGGGCAAGTACCTGGTGATGGGCGACAACCGCGACAACAGTGACGATGGCCGGTTCTGGGGCCTGCTGCCGGAAGAGAACCTCCGCGGCAAGGCCTTCCTGATCTGGCTGAACTGCTCGGGCTGGTTCTGCAAGGACGGCTTCGAACCGTCCCGGATCGGCACCGGCATCAACTGATCCACTCACACAAGCGCATCTGGGGAGATCGCAATGAAGATGATGAAGACGCAGCGTGGCATGACCCTGACCTCGTTCCTGGTCGTGCTGGCGGTGGTGGGGTTCGCGCTGTACATCGGTATGAAGCTGTTCCCGATGTACTCCGAGTTTTACGCAGTGAAAGCCGCGCTCAAGGGCGTGGCGCAGGAGCCGGGCGTTGCCAACAAGGAGCCGGGCCAGGTGCAGGAGATGTTCTTCCGCCGCCTGTACATCAATTACTCCGACAACGTGAAGCCGTCCAACGTGAAGTTCGAACGGGTCAGCGGTGGTTGGAACATGAAGGTCAACTACGAAGTGCGTCGCCCGATCATCGGCAACCTCGACGTGGTTGGAAAATTCGAAGCACACCAGGAACTGACCCTCAGCGGTGCCGACTAACACTTATCAACGTGGTGACCGCATCGGTCACGTCTTCTCCGATCCGGGCCTGCTGCAGCAGGCCCTGACGCATCGCAGCGCCGGAACTCCCAACAACGAACGGTTGGAGTTCCTTGGCGACAGCATCGTCAACATGATGGTGGCCCATGCTCTGTACCAGCGCTGGCCCAAGGCCGACGAGGGGGCGCTGACCCGGGCCCGCGCCGAGCTGGTGCGTGAGGGTGCGCTGGCGGTCATTGCCCGCACCCTGGAGCTGGGCGATCGCCTGACCCTGGGCCCGGGCGAGATGAAATCCGGTGGCCACCGGCGCGACTCTATCCTGGCCGACGCGCTCGAAGCGGTGGTGGCTGCGATCTACCTGGATGCGGGCTTCCTGGCCTGCCAGGCGGTGGTGCTGCCCTGGTTCGGTCCGTCCATGGAGGCGTTGCCGGCTACCGGCAAGCCTGAAAAAGACCCCAAGACCCGCCTGCAGGAATGGCTGCAGGGCCGACAGAAGGCGCTGCCCCAGTACGAGTTGGTGTCAGAATCGGGCGACGATCATGCCAAGACTTTCCGGGTACGCTGCGGCGTAGCCGACCCCGCTGTCAGCACCGAAGGCGAAGGTGCCTCGCGACGGCTGGCCGAACAACAGGCGGCCGCCGCCGCCCTCGAGCAACTGGATTCCAAGTGAGCGAAGCAACCCCCCATCATTGCGGCAGCGTGGCCGTCATCGGCCGCCCCAACGTCGGCAAGTCGACCCTGACCAACGCCCTGGTTGGCGCCAAGGTCAGCATCGTGTCCAACCGCCCGCAGACCACGCGGCACCGGTTGCTCGGCATTGCCAGTTATCCCGAAGGGCAGCTGGTGCTGGTCGATACCCCCGGCCTGCACCGCGCGCAGAAGCGCGCCATGAACCGGGTGATGAACCGCGCCGCGCGCGGCTCGCTCGAGGGCGTGGACGCCGGCATGCTGGTGATCGAAGCCGGCCGCTGGGACGAAGAAGACACCCTGGCCTTCAACGTGCTGAGCGACGCCGGGATCCCGGTGGTGCTGGTGGTCAACAAGGTCGACCGGCTCAAGGACAAGGGCGCGCTGCTGCCGTTCCTGCAGCAGGTCACCGAAGGTCGCACCTTCGCCGCCGTACACCCGATTTCCGCGCAGAAGCGCAACGGGCTGGAAGCGCTGGTGCGCGACCTGCTCAAGCTGGTGCCTGAAGCGCCGCCGATGTTCGGCGAGGACGAAATCACCGACCGCAGCCAGCGCTTCCTTGCCGGCGAACTGGTCCGCGAGCAGCTGATGCGCCAGTTGGGTGAAGAGCTGCCGTACGCGACCACGGTGGAGATCGAGCGCTTCGTCGAAGACGGCAACCTGCTGCGCATCGGCGCGGTGATCTGGGTCGAGCGCGAAGGCCAGAAGGCGATCGTGATCGGCAAGGCCGGTACCCGCCTGAAGGAGATCGGCGCCAAGTCGCGGCTGCAGATGGAACGCCTGTTCGGCGCCAAGGTCTTCCTCGAGACCTGGGTGCGCGTGCGTGAAGGCTGGTCGGACGACGAAGCCGCGCTGAAGGCGTTCGGCTACGAGTAAACCCGGCAGGGTTGCCTCGCCACGCCCTTGGCCATGCGCATCGATGACGAACCGGCCTTCGTGCTGCATGCCCGCTCCTGGCGGGAGACCAGCCTGCTGGTCGAGGTACTCACCGGGCAGTACGGACGGATCGGGGTGCTGGCACGGGGTGTGAGCAGCCCGCGCAGCCAGGCCCTGCGCGCCGCGCTGCAGCCCCTGCAGTGGATCCGGTTCAGCGCCGTGCAACGGGGCGAACTGGCCCAGCTGCGTGGCGCCGAAGCGCTCGATGCGGCGCCTCGGTTGAGTGGCGACGCCATGCTGGCTGGCTTCTACGTCAATGAACTGGTGATGCGGCTGGCGCCGCGGCAGGACCCGTTGCCCGAGCTGTATGCGTATTACGGCCAGATGCGACAACGGCTCGGTGCCGGGGAGCCCCTGGCGTGGACCCTGCGTCGTTTTGAGCGCGACCTGTTGGAGGCGCTGGGCTTTGGCTTCGACCTGACCCACGGCAGCGACGGCGAGCCGATCGACCCGGCGGCCCGCTATGAGCTGGACCCGCTGGAAGGCCCTCGTCGGCTGCTCAGCGAGCGCGGCACCGATCCCCGGCGCGGCACCGCTACCGGCAGCGCGCTGCTGGCGCTGGGCGAAGATGAAATCCCCGGCGCCGACGACCTGGCCAGCCTGCGCCGCGGAATGCGCGCGGTGTTGCTGCACCACCTCGGCGGGCGCGGCCTCAAGTCCTGGGAAATGCTGGAAGACCTGCGCCGGTAGAGCCACGCCCTGCGTGGCTGCTGTTCGCCTAATGCAACAGCGAATCCACCGCCGCCTTGAACTGGGTGTGCGCGCCATTGGACTCCGGCGCCTGGTGCAGCTGGCGCACCGCGCGGCCCAGGCGGGCGGCGCCGACGAACCCGCAACTTGCCTGCAGCCGGTGCAGTTGGCCCTGCAGGGTGCGTACGTCGTGCTGCTGGACGGCCTGCGCCACCGCATCGCGGACCCCCGGCAGCTCGGCCAGGAACAGTTCGCGCAGGGCGTTCAGGTGGTTGCGTTGCCCGTTCAGGGCGGCCAGCGCAGTGATCTCGTCCCAGTCTTCACGCTCGCCGGCAGCATCGCCGGGAGTCGCCGGGGCGGTGTGCCCCGGGCTGTTCACCAGCGCACGGCGCACCGCCTGCAGCAGCTGCTCGCGACTCAGCGGCTTGACCAGGGTTTCGCTGAACCCGGCATCGCGCAGGCGCGCGTGGATGCTGGTGTCGCCATCGGCCGTGTGGGCCAGCGCCGGGGTCTCGGGATGGGACTGGCGCAGCGCCTGCAGCAGCTCGCTGCCATTGCCGTCGGGCAGGTTCACGTCGATCAGCCAGAGATCGTGCTCGCTGCGGCGCCCGCGCTCCAGCGCGGAAGCCAGCGAATCGGCGGTTTCCACCTGGGCCGGCAGGGTTTCCAGCGCGGCCCGGAAAAAGCCGCGACTGATGGTGTCGTCCTCGACGAGCAGGAATCGGGGCATGGGAACCCTCGGGGTCATCTGCATTGGGGCTGCCTCCATGTCAGCTATGCGCATATTAAACACGATATGCCGCCCTGCAAGCCCTGCAGCCTGAACGCGGCAGGCCACGCCGCGTATCTGCGACAATACGCACCCTTTTTGCCCGCAGCCTGTTGCCACGTGGCCCGATCCCGCTCCCGACTCGACCGTACCCCGTTCCAGACCGACATCCTCGACCTCAGCCATGACGGCCGTGGCGTTGCCCGCCGTGAAGGCGAGGGTGGCAAGGTCACCTTCATTTCCGGCGCCCTGCCGGGCGAGGTGGTACGTGCCGAACCGACCGCCCGCAACCGCCATTTCGATGAAGCGCGCACCGTGGAGGTGCTGCAGGCCTCGCCGCAGCGCGTGACGCCGCGCTGCCCGCATTTCGGCGTCTGCGCCGGCTGCGTGCTGCAGCACCTGGACGAAGGCCAGCAGATCGTGGCCAAGCAGCGCGTGCTGCTGGACAACCTGACCCGGATCGGCCACGTCACTCCCGGCACGGTGTTGCCGGCGCTGGTCGGCGACAGCTGGGGCTACCGCCGCAAGGGCCGCTTCTCGGTGCGCCGGGTGGAAAAGAAGGACAAGACCCTTGTCGGCTTCCGCGAGCAGGACCCGCGCTTCGTGGCCGACCTGACCCAGTGCCTGACCGTCATCCCGGAGATCGGGCTGAAGGTGGCGGCGCTCTCGGCGTTCATCGAGACGTTGGATGGCAAGCGCGACATTCCGCAGGTTGAATTCATCGCCGGTGATGACGCCATCGTCCTGACCATCCGCCACATGCAGCCGCTCAGCGACGCCGACAAGGCGGCCTGGGCCGGTTTCGGCGCCGAGCACGGCTTCGCGATCTTCCTGCAGCCCGGTGGCGTGGAATCGGTGCACCCGCTGCTGCCGGGCGAGGTCCCGCTGTCGTTCCGGCTGGCCCCGTGGAACGTGGAGCTGGCGTTCCGGCCTTTGGATTTCATCCAGGTCAATGCCAAGCTCAACGAAAAGATGATCGCGCTGGCGCTGGAGCTGCTCGACGCAGGTCCGGACGAGCGTGTGCTCGACCTGTTCTGCGGGCTGGGCAACTTCACCCTGCCGCTGGCGCGCACCGTACGCGAAGTGGTCGGCGTGGAAGGCGAGGCCGGCCTGGTCGCGCGGGCGAAGGAAAATGCTGCGCGCAACGGCCTGGACAACGCGCAGTTCTTCGCCGCCGACCTGACCCAGGACCAGCGCCAGACCCCGTGGATGCGCCAGGGCTTCGACAAGCTGCTGCTGGACCCGCCGCGTTCGGGCGCGATCGAAGTGCTGCAGCAGCTGCCGCTCAAGCAGTTCAAGCGCATCGTCTACGTCAGCTGCCACCCGGGTTCGCTGGCCCGCGATGCCGGCTATCTGGTCAACGAACAGGGCTTCACCCTGGTCTCGGCCGGCGCGATGGACATGTTCCCGCACACCGCGCACGTGGAAAGCATCGCCGTGTTCGAGAAGCGCTGAAATGGGCGTCGAGATCGAGCGCAAGTACCTTGTGAGCAGTGACGCCTGGCGGGCCGCCGCGCATGCGGTGATCCCGATGGCGCAGGGCTACCTCAACGACACCGCCTCGATCGACAGCGGTGCCCTGAAGGCCTCGGTGCGCGTACGCATCCAGGGCGACCAGGCGTTCCTGAACATGAAGTCGCGCGAGATCGGCCACACCCGGCAGGAGTTCGACTACCCGATACCGGTCGAGGACGCACGCGCCCTGCTGGCCCTGTGCGTGGGCGGCCTGATCGACAAGCGCCGGCACCTGGTCGACCACGGCGGCCTGCTGTGGGAGGTGGACGAGTTCCTGGGCGACAACGCCGGGCTGGTGGTGGCCGAAGTGGAGCTGGCCTCGGCCGACCAGGCCATCGACCTGCCTGAATGGGTGGGTGAAGAGGTCACCGACCAGGTGCGGTATTACAACCTGGCGCTGGCCTCCCACCCGTACAACCGTTGGTACGAATCCCGGTAGAGCCACGCCCTGCGTGGCTTGCGTACATCATGCGACAATGCCGCAGTGCGCCATCGGCGCCCACGGCCCTGGAGACTGACCCATGCTTTTGATCGGCGTTGCCGGCACTGAACTGACCGCCCAGGAACGCGACTGGCTGCAGCACGATGCCGTGGCCGGGGTGGTGCTGTTCAAGCGCAACTTCGCCTCGCGCCAGCAGGTGACCGATCTGAGCGCGGCGATCCGCGCTGCCGCGCCGCGCCCGCAGCTGATCTGCGTGGATCAGGAAGGCGGCCGCGTGCAGCGTTTCCGCGAGGGCTACAGCGAGCTGCCGCCGCTGCAGGACATCGGCGCGCTGTACGCCACCGATCCGCAGCAGGCGCTGGCGCTGGCCGAGCAGCATGCCTGGCTGATGGCCAGTGAAGTCCGTGCCAGCGGCCTGGATCTCAGCTTCGCGCCAGTGGTCGACCTCGGCCGTGGCAACCGCGCCATTGGCAACCGCGCCTTCAGTGAAGACCCGCAGGTGGTGGCCGCATTCACCGCCGCCTACGTGCGTGGCATGCATGCGGTTGGCATGGCCGCCACGCTCAAGCATTTCCCCGGCCACGGCACCGTGCTGGAAGATACCCACGTCGATACCGCGATCGATCCGCGCGCGCTGGACGAGCTGCGCGCGCAGGACCTGGTCCCGTTCCAGGCCGGCATCGCCGCCGGTGCCGACGCGGTGATGATGGCGCACGTGATCTACCCGCAGATTGCGCCTGAACCGGCCGGCTACTCGCCGCGCTGGATCCAGGACATCCTGCGCGGCGAGCTCGGCTTCCGCGGCGTGGTGTTCTCCGATGACATCGGCATGGCCGCCTCGCACAGCGCCGGCGGTGTGCCCGCGCGCGTGCACGCGCATCTGGATGCCGGCTGCGACGTGGTGCTGGTCTGCCACCCGGAACTGGTCGATGAAGCCCTGCACGCGGTGCAGGGACGCTCCCTCAATACTGCTGCGCTGCTGGGCCTGATCGGCCGCGGCGCGCTTGGCTGGGATGGCCTGCTGGCCGATGCCCGCCATGGCGACACCCAATCCCGTCTGCTTGAAACCCTTGGAAGAACCGTCTGATGCCCAACCTCACCATTTCCCAGGCCCTGGCCCAGGCTGACCTGCTGGTCGACCGCCCCACCATCGACAAGGCCATCGCTGGTATCGCCGACGCCATCGCGCGCGATTACAAGGGCGAGGTGCCGCTGTTCCTGTCCATCATGCACGGTGCGCTGCCGTTCGCCGGCCAGCTGGCGCTGGAACTGGGCGCGCGCGGCCAGGACGTGCAGTTCGATTACCTGCACGCCACCCGTTACCGCGGTGAAACCACCGGCGGCGACCTGGTCTGGAAGCACAAGCCGGCCACCTCGCTGTTCGGCCGCCGCGTGCTGCTGGTCGACGACATCCTGGACGAGGGCTTCACCCTGCAGGGTGTGCGCACCTGGTGCCTGGAGCAGGGCGCCACCGACGTGCGCATCGCCGCGCTGACGGTGAAGAAGCACGACCGCGCGCTGCCCGACGTCAAGGCCGACTACGCCGGCATTGAGCTGCCCGACCGCTACGTGTTCGGTTTCGGCATGGACGTCAACGAAGGCCTGCGCGGCGTGCCGGCCATCTACGCGATGAAGGAATAAGCAGCGCCCATGGAACCTATCGCCCTGGCCGTGATCGGCGGCACCGGTGTGTACAAGCTGGCCCAGCTCGATGATGTGAGCAGCCACGCGGTGGAAACCCGCTACGGCACCCCGTCTGGCCCGATCCGGGTCGGCACGCTGCTCGGCCAGCGCGTGGCGTTTCTGGCCCGCCATGGCGAGGGTCATTCGTTGCCCCCGCACAAGATCAACTATCGCGCCAATCTTGCTGCGTTGCAGCAGATCGGCGCCACGCGCGTGCTCGCCCTCAACACCGTGGGCGGAATCACCGAACACTTCGGTCCGCGCGTGCTGGCCTGCCCGGACCAGCTGATCGATTACACCTGGGGCCGCATCTCCACGCTCAGCGAAGAGCCTGGCAGCGAGGTGCTGCATGTCGATTTTGGCCACCCGTATACGCCGCTCCTGCGCAGCAAGGTGCTCGCGGCCGCCAAGGTCACGGGCGTGCGCCTGCAGGACGGTGGCTGCTATGGCGCCACCCAGGGGCCGCGGCTGGAAACCAATGCGGAAATCGCGCGGATGCGCCGCGATGGATGCGACCTGGTCGGAATGACCGGCATGCCCGAAGCGGGCCTCGCGCGGGAACTGGGGCTGGACTACGCCTGTCTGGCGATCGTGGCCAACTGGGCCGCCGGCTGCGGCGATGGCGACGAGATCACGATGGCCGAAGTTCTGGCCAATGTTGACGCGGCTTCTGCCGGATTGCCGGAACTGATTGGCGAAATGGCACGCGGGTGATTGTCATTGCATGACAAGCTTTGCATACTCCGCCAGTGCGCTGGTTGAGCGTACACCACCCATTCATTGAAGAAGGTCTCGCATTACCATGCCGAACGGTACCGTCAAGTGGTTCAACGACGCCAAGGGATTTGGCTTTATCTCGCCGGAGGACGGCAGCGCCGACGTCTTCGCGCACTTCTCCGCCATTGAATCCAAGGGCTTCCGCAGCCTGCAGGAAGGACAGCGCGTCACGTATGAAGTGACCAACGGCCCGAAGGGCGCGCAGGCTTCCGCCATCAAGCCGGCCGAGTAAGTTACTCGCCGCGCTTCGAAAACCCCGCTTCGGCGGGGTTTTTTTTAACGCCAGACAGGACGTCAGATGAAAAAACGAAGTATCGCCGTGGTCGGCTACGGCACCGCCGGGCAGGCACTTTCGATCCTTCTTTCACGCGATCATCACGATGTGCACGTGTTCGAGCGCGCCACCACGCCCGGCCCGGTGGGCGCGGGTTTCCTGCTGCAGCCCAGTGGACTGGACGTGCTGTGGCAGATGGACCTGCTGCCGCAGGTGCTGCAGCACGGCGCAGCGGTGCGCCGGCTGTATGGCGAGACCCCCTGCGGCCGTGCAGTGATGGACATGCGTTACGCGGCGCTGCATCCGCACCTGCACGGCATCGGTCTGCAGCGTGGCGCGCTGTTTTCGTTGCTGGCGCAGGCCTGGGACCACCCCGGCAACCTGCAGGCCGACACCGCGATCGTCGAGGTCGACACTGCCGGCGGACGCATCCGCGACGCGCGCGGGCACTGGCACGGGCCGTACGACCTGGTGATCGCCGCCGACGGCGCGTCGTCGTCGCTGCGCGCGCAGGTGCAGGGCACGCGGCTGGATCGGGAATACCCATGGGGCGCGCTGTGGTGCCTGTTGCCCAGCGGCGACTGGCCGCACGCCGACGAGCTGCGCCAACGCTATGTCGCCGCCCGCAAGATGATCGGGCTGCTGCCGGTCGGCACCCGTCCCGACGATGCGCAACCGCGGCTCAGTTTCTTCTGGAGCCTGCCGCGCACGCAGTTCGAGCAATGGGAACGCGACGGCATGGCACGCTGGCTGGACGAGATCGCCGCACTGTGGCCGCAGGCGCACCAGCGGCTGCAGGGTGTCAGCGACTGCGCGCAGCTTGCCCGCGCCGGCTATCGCGATGCGGTGATGACGCGTTGGCACCGCGAACGACTGGTGCTTGCTGGCGATTCGGCGCATGCGATGAGCCCGCAGCTGGGGCAGGGCGTCAACATGGCGCTGATGGACGCACTGGCACTGCGCGATGCGTTGCGCGCGCATGCCAGCGCCGATGCCGCGTTGCAGGCCTACCAGGCCCAGCGCAGCGCACACGTGGCGATCTATCAGTTCTGGAGCCGCTGGCTGACGCCGTTGTTCCAGTCCGAGCGCGATCGGCTCGCGCAGGCACGCGATGTGATGTTCAAACCGATGGGCGCGCTTCCGGGTGGTCGCGGCCACATGCTGCGCGTGCTCAGCGGGACCCAGCGCGGCTGGTGGGGAAAGCTCGGACTGTCGCCGGGTTTCGTCGAGGCCATGGCGGCGCGTTGACTGTCACGTCTGCGCGGGCAGGGCGATCGCTGCGTCCTCCACGCATGCCACCAGCTGCTCGCCGGCATGCAGCACCGGAGCGATGCCTGCGGTGAATCGCGAATAGGCAGGCAATACGGTCAGGCGTTCGCGCAACCAGAACGCGGGCCAGCGGCGCTGCATGCCCGGCAGCCTGGCCAGGGGATGCAGGTGGCCGCACAGTACGTGCAGGGTCGGGTGCGGCTGCGGATCATGGCGCAGCAGAAACGGGCCTTCCTGCACGCGTTCGCCGGGCAGGGCGATGCCGAGGTCGGCCTTGGGCAGCACACGGTCGTGGTTGCCCGCCACAGCGCCGATCTCCAGCGACGCATGCTGCTCGCGCCAGCCCTGCCACTGCCGGTACCACGCCGCACGATGCGCCGCGCCGTGCAGTACATCGCCCAGGATCCACAGCGTTCGTACCGGTCGCTGTTCGACCAGGCGCGTCAACCGCGCAAGGTCATCGCCGGTGCCGCCGGTGGGCAGCCCGATCCCGGCGCGCCGGAACAGGTCGGCCTTGCCCAGGTGCAGGTCGGCGATAAGCAGCGCTTCGCGCGCCGGCCAGTACAGCGCACGGTCGCCGAGCAGGTGCATCGTTTCGCCGGCAAGGGTCAGCACGCACTCATTCGGCATGGCGCTTCTCCAGCTGGCCGACCGCGCGCAGCACGCGGGTCTTCCAGTCTTCATTACTGAGCTGGCCGCGCAGGCGCTCGGCCCACAGCGGGAACGACAGTGGCCCCAACGTGGCCGGCTGCTGGACGCACAGCGTACGCCCCTGGCAGCGCTGCAGCGTGGCGGCCAGGCTGGCCAGGTCGAGCTGGCCATGCAGCACTTCGCGTTCGGCCAGGCCCAGCAGGATGTGGTCCGGGTCGTGCTGGCGCAGTACGTCATAGAGCAGGCCGGCTGAAGCCTGCAGCTGGCGCAGGCTGCGCGGCGTGCGCCCCGGCAGTGCCGGGATCAACAGGCCGGACACGCGTGCGATGTCGCGGAACTGGCGGCGCGCCAGTTCGCCCAGGTTGAGGCTGTCGCGCAGGTCCTCGAACAGGCCATCGGGGTCCAGCAGTGCAGCGATGCGTTCGGCATCGACCTCGACCGCGCGCGCCGGGGCCAGAACGAACCCGTAGTCGTTGGCCGCGTAGCCGAAGGTATTGGCCTGCAGCCGGGTCCAGCGCAACGCCATCAGCGCAGCGATGCCTTCGTTGACCTGGCGTCCGGCGAACGGATACACGAACAGGAACTGTCCTTCCCGCCGCCGCACGCTTTCCACCAGCAGCAACGAAGGACCGGGCAACGCCGATACGCGCGCCTGCAGGCGCAGCAGTGGTTCCAGCCAGCGCATTTCCGGGCTGTCGGCGGCGCTGCCCAGCACCGCTTCCATCTCCTGGCCGAGTGCGTCGGACAGCGGCAGGCGGCCGCCCTGCCAACGCGGCACCACGCCGTCACCACCGCGCGCCAGTTTCACGTACGCGGTCAGGTTTTCCAGCCGCACCAGTTCCAGCAGGCGGCCGGCGAACTGGAAGCGATCGCCGGGTCGCAGCCGGCCGACGAACTGTTCTTCCACCGTGCCCAGCCGGCCACCGCGCAGGAACTGCACCACCGCGCTGCCATCGCTGGTGATGGTGCCGATCGACAGCCGGTGGCGCAGCGCCACGCGGCGATCGTGCACGCGGTAGATGCCGTCGTCATCGCGCACGACCTTGTGGAAGTCCGGGTACTGCGCAAGCGCCTGTCCGCCCTGCACGATGAAGTCGAGTACGCCCTGCCAATGGGCGGCATCCAGCGATGCGAAGGCGTGCGTGCGCCGAACCTGTTCGAGCAATGCATCCGGTTCGAAACCGCCACCGAGCGCACAGCTCACGCAATGCTGGGCCAGCACATCCAGCGACAGCTGCAGCGGACGCCGCGCTTCGATCACGCCGTCGGCCAGCGCGTGCCGCGCCGCTGCATACTCGACCAGCTCCAGTGCGTGCGACGGTACGCAGACAATATGACCCGATTCGCCGGGTCGATGCCGGGCGCGTCCGGCGCGCTGCACCAGGCGCGCGATACCCTTCGGGCTGCCGATCTGCAGCACCTGGTCCACGGCCGGGAAATCCACGCCCAAGTCCAGGCTGGAGGTGGTCACCACACAGCGCAATGCACCATCACGCAGGCCCTGTTCGACGATGCGGCGTTGCGCGGGATCCAGCGAGCCATGGTGCAGCGCGAGCGTGGCCGGATCTTCGGGCCACACTGCGGCCAGCGCCTGGTGCCACAGTTCGGCCTGCGCACGCGTGTTGGTGAACACCAGGCTGGTGCGCACCGCGAACAGTTTCTGCTGCACGCGCTGCAGCTGCGACAGGCCCAGGTGCCCGGCCCAGGGGAAGCGTTCGCCCTGTGCCGGCAACAACGTTTCCACCGCCACCGGGCGCGGCCGCACGCCGGATACCAGCGGTGCATCGGGCAGGTCGGGCAACAGCACCTGGCGGGCCTCGTCCAGGTTGCCCAGCGTGGCGGACAGTCCCCACAGCTGCAGCGCCGGCAATGCATCGCGCAGCCGGCGCAGGTTCAACTGCAGCAGCACACCGCGTTTGTTGCCCAGCAGTTCGTGCCATTCGTCCACCACCACGCAGCGCAGCTGGCGCAGGCGGTCCATCGTGTCCGGGTAGCTCAGCAGCAATGCCAGCGACTCAGGCGTGGTCACCAGCACATCCACCCGGCCTTCGCGGGCCAGTCGTTTGTCGCGCGCGCTGGCGTCGCCGGTGCGCAGCCCGACCTGCCAATCCAGCCCCAGGCCTGCAATCGGTTCGCGCAGGGCACGCGCGGTGTCGCTGGCCAGCGCGCGCAGCGGGGTGATCCACAGCACCTGAAGTGCCGGCACGGTCTTGCCGCCACGCCCGGATTTCGCGCGCGGTATCGGGTCGGCCAGGGCCTGCAGCAGCGGACCACCGAACATGGCCAGCGTCTTGCCGCTGCCGGTGGGCGTATGCAGCAGTCCGGACTCACCGGCCAGGTAATGCCGCCACATCGTCTTCTGGAACGGCAGGGGCGCCCAGCCGCGACTGGCAAACCACGCGGTCAGCCGCGCCATCGCCGCGCGTCGGCTCACCGCGCCAGGGCCTGCAGCTGCGCCAGGGTGTCTGCCTCACTGGCGGGCTTGTCGTGTCGCCAGCGCAGGATCCGCGGGAAGCGCACCGCGATGCCCGACTTGTGCCGGCTGCTGCGGTTGACCGCTTCAAAGCCCAGCTCGAAGACCTGCTCGCCGCGCACGCTGCGCACGGGGCCGAAGCGCTCCACGGTGTTGGCGCGGATCCAGCGGTCCAGCGCCAGGATTTCCTTGTCATCCAGGCCCGAGTACGCCTTCGCCACCGGCACCAGCTTTTCGCCTTCCCACACGCCGAAGGTGTAATCGGTGTACAGCGTGCTGCGGCGGCCGTGACCGGCCTGCGCGTAGATCATCACCGCGTCGATGGTGAGCGGTTCGATCTTCCACTTCCACCAGTCGCCGCGCCGGCGCCCGCTCTGGTAGGTCGAACCGCTGCGCTTGAGCATCAGGCCTTCGACGCCGCGTTCGCGCGCCTGGGTGCGCTGGCGTGCCGCGTCCTCCCAGCTGGCCGCCTCGAGCGTAGGCGAAAGCACCACGCGTGGATCGCCAAGCGTGTCCAGCAGCTGCGCCAGTTGCGCGCGACGTTCGGCCAGCGGTTGCTCGCGCAGGTCGACGCCGTCCCGTTCCAGCAGGTCGTAGGCAAGCACCCGCACGGGCGTATCGGCCAGGGTCTTCGGTCCGGGTTTGCGGCGCTGGATGCGGGTCTGCAGCGCAGTGAAGGGCAGCGGCTGCGTTTCACCCTCGCGCCATGCCAGCAGCTCGCCATCGATCACGGTGCCGTCGGGCAGTGCCATGGCAGCGGCTTCGATTTCCGGGAAACGTCCATCCAGACGTTCCTCGCCACGCGACCACAGCGCGACCTCGCCTTTTCGCCGCAACAGCTGCAGGCGTATGCCGTCCCACTTCCACTCCAGCGTCCAGTCGTCGACAGGGCCAAGTGCCGCGACGTCGGCTTCGATCGGCGAGGCCAGGTAGAACGGGTAGGGCTGCTGGCGGTCCTCCGGCCGTTCTTCCGCACTCAGCAGGCTTGCCAGCAAGCCGGGCGAGGGCACCCACTCGCCCAGCATGCGCTGCGCAATGCGCGCGATGTCGATCCCGGACAGTTCCGCCAGCGCCTGCTGCACCAGCCGCTGCGACACGCCCACCCGCAATGCACCGGTGAGCAGCTTGTTGAACACCAGTCGTTCCGCCGCCGGCAGCTGCCGCCAGCCGGCTTCCACCGCCGCGCGACGCACCGGCTCGGGCTGATTGGCGACGGCCAGCAGATGCTGTTCGATCCAGTCGGCGAGCGGGCGGTCCGGCGCGACCTGTGGCGGATCGTCAAGCAGCAGGGTCAGGGTTTCGGCCAGGTCGCCGACCTGGTCGTAGCTGTCGGCCACCAGCCAGGCGGGCAGGTTTGCGGCCTCGGCTATCCATGCGCGCAGTTCTCCGCTCGCGGCGATTCTGCGCCGCGCACCGCCGACCTTGCCGCCGCTGAGCAGGTACAGCGCCCATGCGGCGTCGTGCGCGCGTGCACCGCGGAAATATGCGACCAGCGCCGCGCGCTTGTCCAGCGTCGCGGTGCTGCGGTCCAGGCGCTGGTACAGCGCGGCAAAGGCCTTCATTCCTCGTTCCCGAAATCGGTGCGGAAGGCCTCGGCGGCAATACCGCGTTCGCGCAGGAATGGAATCAGCGCATCGGTATTGCCGTGGGTGGCGATCACCCGCTGCGCGCCGGTCTGTTCGATGGTCTGCAGCAGCGCCGGCCAGTCGGCATGGTCGGACACCACGAAGCCGCGGTCGTAGTTGCGCCGGCGACGATTGCCGCGCAGCCGCATCCAGCCCGACGCGAAGCCCAGCTGGTGCTTGCCGAAACGGCGCAGCCAGGTCGTGCCTGCCGCGGACGGCGGGGCCAGGATCAACTTGCCGGCCGCATCGGGTTCGCGCCCCTGTTCGGCCACGGTATGCGTTTCCAGCATCGGTATACCCGCCTCGCGGTATACCGCAACGCCATTGGCGATGGCCCCGTGCAGCCACGCTGGCTGGTCGTCCAGCGGCAGCAGTTCGGCCAGCACGCGTTGCGCCTTGCCGAGTGCGTAGCACAGCAGGATCGCCGCTTCGCCGCGCTGCTCGCATTCTTTGCGCCAGGCCACGATCTCGGCCGCAACCTCGCGCGTGTCCTGCCATCGGTAGATCGGCAGGGCGAACGTGGCCTCGGTGATGAACACATCGCAGGGCACCACTTCGAACGGCGCACAGGTCGGGTCGGGCTGGCGTTTGTAGTCGCCCGATGCAACCCACACGCGGTCGCCATCGTCGATGCGCACCTGGGCCGACCCCAGCACATGGCCGGCCGAATGCAGCGACACCTGCACGCCGCCCAGGGTGAACGGTTCACCGTAGTCGTACGCCTGCAGCGGCACCTCGCCCAAGCGCCAGCGCAGGATCGGCACGCTGCCGGTGCTGCTGTAGTACTGGCCCATGCCGCCGCGCGCGTGATCGCCGTGGCCGTGGGTGATCACCGCACGTGGCACCGGTCGCCACGGGTCGATGTGGAAATCGCCTGCAGGGCAGTAAAGGCCTTCGGGGCGCAGGACCACCAGATCGTTGGATACAACGCGTTCGCTCATGCCTGCACTGTGCCGCCGCCCTCGTGCAGGAGGTGAGAATCCGGCTGAACGGCGGCCCGCACACGGATGCGGCAGAATCAAGGTTCCTGCCAGGAGGCCCGCGCCATGACGTCCGCACTGCCTGCATTCGAAACCCACGAGGTCAGCAACCAGCCACCGCCGTTCGGCGGGCGCAATCTGTGGGCCGACGATGTAGCGCTGGCTGACGCCGTGCACCGCGAAGGTGGCGCCGCGTTCATCGCCGAACTGCAGGCATACGGCGGCCTCGCGGGCGAAACGCTGTACCGCCTGGGCTTCGACGCCAACCGGGACCGGCCACGGCTGCGCACGCACGACGCGCAGGGCCACCGCATCGACACGGTGGAATTCCACCCGGCGTACCACCAGCTGATGGACCTGGCCAAACGCCACGGCGTGGCCGGGCTGTCGTGGCAGGACGGACGACCCGGCGCGCATGTGGCGCGCGCGGCGCTCAGTTTCCTGCACCACCAGGCCGAGGCCGGTACCAGTTGCCCGCTGACCATGACCCATGCCGCGGTGGCCGTGCTGCGCCAGGATCCGCTGCTGGCCGACTGGGCGGAAAAGGCTGCCGCGCCGGTGTACGACCCGCGCGACGTACCGATGGCCGACAAGGCCGGCATCACCCTTGGCATGGGCATGACCGAAAAGCAGGGCGGTTCGGACGTGCGCAGCAACACGACCCGCGCCGAGTTGCGCGAGGACGGCAGCTACGCGCTGGTGGGGCACAAGTGGTTCTTCTCGGCGCCGATGTCCGACGCGTTCCTGGTGCTGGCGCAGGCACCGGCCGGGTTGACCTGTCTCCTGATGCCGCGCCGGCTGGCCAATGGCAACCGCAATGCGTTCCGCGTGATGCGCTTGAAGGACAAGCTGGGCGACTGGTCCAACGCCTCCAGCGAGGTGGAACTGTGCGGCGCCTGGGCGCGCCGCGTCGGTGAGGAGGGCAGGGGCGTGGCCACCATCATCGGCATGGTGATGATGACGCGGCTGGACTGCATGCTCGGTGCTGCCGCCGAAATGCGCATGGCGCTGGTACAGGCGCTGCACCATACGCGCCATCGCAGCGCATTCGGCCGACGCCTGAGCGAACAGCCGCTGATGGCCAATGTACTGGCCGATCTGGCGATCGAGTCCGAAGCAGCCACTGCCTTTGCCATGCGCGTGGCGCGGGCGGTTGACCGGGCGCCGCGGGATGCCCAGGAAGCGGCCTTTGCGCGGATCGCCACGGCGGTGGGCAAGTACTGGGTGTGCAAGCGCGCGGCAGTGTTCGTCAATGAAGCGCAGGAGTGCCTGGGCGGAGCCGGCTATGTGGAAGAGTCGATGCTGCCGCGCCTGTATCGGCAGGCTCCGCTGAACTCCATATGGGAAGGTAGCGGCAACATCCAGTGCCTGGACGTGCTGCGCGCGCTGGCGCGCGAACCGCAGGTGCTGCCGGTGCTGGTGGCGGAGCTGGAAACGGCGTCAGGCCATGATGCGAACTACGATCAGGCGGTGCAGGCGCTGCGTGACGTGCTGTCGGCCACGCCTTCCGAAGCGCAGGCGCGCGTGGTGACCGAACGCCTGGCGTTGCTGCTGCAGGCGGCGGTGCTGTTGCATGCGGAGAGCCCGGTGGCTGGAGCGTTCGTGCGTTCGCGGCTGGCCGGGGAACACGGCTTGGCGTTTGGCACGTTGCCGGAGGGCATCGACCTTCAGGCCGTGATGGCGCGAGCGTTGCCATGATCCCGCGGGCGTAGAGCCGGGCTCTGCCCGGCTCCACGCGTCAGCCGGGCAGAGCCCAGCGCTACGTCAGTGTTTTGCCTCGTCCGCGTTCTGGCGGGCGTCGTCGGCCACGTCACGGGCCTTGTCGGCGACCTTCTCGGCCGCATTGGCGGTGGCATCGCTGGCATGTGCCGCCGCGTCGCGCGCGGCGACCTTGGCATCGGCTGCAGCCGCAGCGGTGGCGTCGGCTGCACGGTCCAGCGCCGGTTGCACATCGGCTGCAGCGCGTTCCGAAGCAGCGGCCGCTTCGTCAGCGGCATTGCGGGTGGACGCGGCCGCCTGGTCCACGGCGGCGCGTGCAGCCTCGCCGGTGCTGTCAGCGGCCTGCGCCGCATCCGTGCGCGCCTGCTCCGCTTCCGGGCCCTTGCAGGCGACCAGGCCAAGCAGCAGCGAAGCGGCCAGCAGCGGGGTGGTGATCGAACGAATCTTCATGGCGCTCTCCACAGGGTTTCAGGGAGGCCGATCCTATTCACAGGGCCGTGAAGGCGCGGTGCGTGCGCTTCGCCCAAAGAAAAAGCCGCTGGCGAACCAGCGGCTTCTTCAGACTCGCTTGAAGAAAGAAGTTATTACTTCTTGGCTTCTTCAGCAGCGTCCTTGGCCTGCTCGGCGGTGGCTTCACCGGCCTTGGCAGCGTCGGCAGCAGCGTCGGCGGTCGCGTCGGTGGCAGCGCCAGCAGCCTGGGCAGCGGCGTCGGCCGAAGCGTCAGCAGCGGTGGTGGCGGTGTCGGCAGCAGCCTGGGCAGCGTCGGCGGTCTGGGCGCCAGCAGCAGCGGCCTGGTCGGCAGCGACCTGGGCGTCGGCAGCGGCTTCGTTGGCCGAAGCGGCGGCGTCAGCAGCCTGTTCCTGCTTCGAGCAGGCGGTCAGAGCCAGGCCCAGGGCCATTGCGATCAGCAGCTTGTTGATGCTCATTAGTGTGAATCCTCGTCGTTAGATTAGGCAACGCGCTATTGCGCGCCCGGCAACATGATGACAAGCCACGTTGGGCTGTCAAGCGATCCCGCATTCATTTTTGCGAAACGGGTGTTAAATCCAATCAAATCAATTCGATGGCGATGGCCGTTGCCTCACCGCCGCCGATGCACAGTGTAGCAATTCCGCGCTTTGCATCACGCTTGCGCAAGGCGTTGACCAGGGTGACCACCAGTCGCGCGCCCGAAGCGCCGATCGGGTGGCCGAGTGCGCAGGCACCGCCGTGCACGTTGACCTTTTCATGCGGAATGCCCAGTTCGCGGATCGGGGCCATGGCGACAACCGCGAACGCCTCGTTGATCTCGAACAGGTCGACCTGGTCCAGGCTCCAGCCGGCCTTTTCCAGCACCTTGTGGATCGCGCCGATCGGTGCGGTGGTGAACCATTCCGGTTCCTGCGAGTGGGTGGCATGGGCGACGATCCGCGCCAGCGGCTGCAGGCCACGCGCGGCGGCGTCGTCTTCGGCCAGCAGGACCACGGCGGCCGCACCATCGGAAATGCTCGAGGAGCTGGCGGCGGTGACCGTGCCATCCTTCTTGAACGCCGGACGCAGGGTTGGAATCTTCGCGATGTCCGAACGGCCCGGCTGCTCGTCCTGGCTGTACTCGACCTCGCCCTTGCGACCGGCGACCTTCACCGCAACGATTTCGTCGTCGAACGCACCCGCCGCCTGGGCGGCCTGGGCACGGCGGACCGATTCGATCGCATAGGCGTCCTGCTCCTCGCGGGTCACCTGGTACTTGTCCACCGCGCATTCGGCGAACTCGCCCATGGCCTTGCCATCGTAGGCGTTGACCAGGCCGTCGTGGGCCATGTGGTCGACCGCCTGGAAGTTGCCGAAGCGGTTGCCGGTGCGCGAGTTCGGCAGCAGGTGCGGCGCATTGGACATCGATTCCATGCCGCCGGCGACCACGATGCTGGCGGTGCCGGCCTTGATCAGGTCATGGCCCAGCATGATCGCCTTCATGCCCGAGCCGCACACCTTGTTGAGGGTGGTGGCGCCGGTGGAATAGGGGATGCCGGCAGCAACCGCGGCCTGGCGGGCCGGGGCCTGGCCGAGGTTGGCAGGCAGCACGCAGCCCATGATCACTTCGGAAACGTCCGCTGCGGGCACGCCGGACTGGGTCAGGGCGGCGGCGATGGCGGTGGCGCCCAGGGTCGGGGTGGGCACGCCGTTGAACTGGCCGAGGAAGGAGCCGATGGCGGTGCGCTTGGCAGCGGCGATGACAATATTGGACATGGCAATCTCGTTTGTTGCGTTAGCGATTTACGAAATGGGAACGCATGCCATGGATTACGGCGCGATTTCCCGTCAGACTGCGTGGGGGGACCCAGTATAGGGGGTCAGGCATTACCACCGGTGTCGGCCGGCCAGGCAGGACGCTGTACGTGGTTTCTACAACGTATTGGGGAGCAGGGATGAAGCAGGCAGTCTTTAGCAGGAACGTGCTGGCCGGTGCGCTGGCCGTGGCAGTGAGCGCGTGTGGCGGCGGTGGCGGCGGAAATACCCGGGGCGATCTGCCGCCGGCGCCGGTGGTGCCACCCGTCGCGCCGCCAGTGGTTCCGCCGGTTACGCCGCCGGTCGTACCGACCCAGCCGGCGCTCGACAGCCACCTGGTCCTGACCAATGCCCGAGAGCTCGACTGGTCAGGCCAGGGCGTGCGCATCGGCATCGTTGATTCGGGTGTCAATCGCGCCCATCCGACCCTGGCAGGACGGGTCGTGGCCAGCCACAGCTATGTGGACCCCACGACCAACAATCTCGCGGTCGACGACGTGGTCGGGCACGGCACTACGGTGGCCGAGCTGGCGGCCGGCGCCGCATTCGGCGACTGGCCGGGCGGCATCGCAGTCCGCGCGGAGATCGTCTCCGCCCGCATCATCGCCGACAAGGCGCCGGTAGATGACGGTACCGGCAACGGCAACCAGGTCAACGGCGCGCTGGGTCTGGCTGCGGTCCACCAGGACCTGATCGCCGATGGCGTGAAGATCATGAACAACTCGTGGGGTGGCCTGTACTGGACCAACCCGGCGGCGACCGCGCCGATTGCCGCGGAATATCGTCCGTTCATCACCACCAACGGTGGACTGGTGGTGTTCGCCACCGGCAATGAAAGCAAGCCCAACCCGTCCAGCATGGCCGCGCTGCCCAGCCAGGCCGGCCCCAACGACACGCGTCCGGCGGCCGACCTTGAAAAGGGCTGGCTGGCCGTGACTGCCGTCAACTTCGCCAAGCCGGACTCCCTGTCCAGTTACGCCAACGCCTGCGGCGTGGCCGCCAACTACTGCCTGGCCGCGCCCGGCGAGTCGGCGTTCGTCGACCCGGCGAGCACCGGTGGCACGCCGGTCTACATGTGGGGCGGCGGCACGTCCTACGCCGCCCCGCTGGTTTCTGGTGCGGCGGCGCTGGTCTGGCAGAAGTATCCGTACTTCAGCAACGACCTGGTCCGCCAGACCCTGCTGGGCACCGCCACCGACCTGGGCGCTCCGGGCGTGGACGAGGTGTTCGGGCATGGCCTGCTCAACGTCGGCAAGGCGATCAATGGCCCGGCCCGTTTCGACTGGGGCACGGTGGCCGTGAACGTGCCGGGGTCGTCCAACTTCAGCACGTGGAGCAACGACATCAGCGGCGCCGGCGGGCTTGAAAAGTCCGGCGCTGGCACGTTGACCCTGGGCGGCAAGAATTCCTACACCGGCGGCACCAAGGTCCTGTCCGGCGCGCTGTCGTTGAACGACGGTGCGTCGCTGGGCTCGAACGTGCAGGTCGCGGCCGCCGGTGGGCTGCAGTTCCGCGCCGGCACCACCGGCATCACCGGCAACGTGGTCAACAGCGGCACGCTGTACATGTTCGAAGCCGGCGTCACCGCCGTCATCTCAGGCGATTACACCCATGAGGCCGGTGCAGTCTTCTCGACCGCGCTGGGCGCGACGTCGCTGAAGGTCACCGGCAAGGCCCAGTTGAACGGCGGCACGGTGCTGATCGACCGAGCGGTCGAAGGCTACGTTCCGCAGGACGGCTCGCGCCAGGCCCTGATCGTGGCGGCGCAGGGGATCAATGGCCAGTTCAAGGACTACACCAAAGCCGGCACCGTGACCCTGCTGGATGCAACGTTCTCCTACGACCTCTACACCGCGTATCTGGATATCGCGCGCGTCAACGTGACCCAGGCCGCTGCGACGGCCGGGCTGGGCGCCATCTCGGCGGCATCGGCGCTGCGTGTTGAAGAGGCGTTCGGTGTGCTCGACACCGGCGCGGCCCCGGACACGCCCGGTTTCGCCGGCGCGGCGGGCGAGCTGCAGCGGGTGCAGGGCGAGGTCGGCCTGCAGGCCAGCCTGGACAGTCTGTCCGGCAAGGCGCACACCCTGGCTACCGGGATGACCTTCGACAACCTGGACATGAACCGTCGCGCGCTCTCCTCGCGCTTCGACACCGTGTCGGCCTCGCCGCGCCTGCGCGGCGCCTGGCAGAGCACGCTGGGCGAGGCCGGGCAAGGCAGCTTTGCCGGCAGCGCGTTCCAGACCCAGGGCTGGATGATGGGCCAGGACATGGCGCTGGGCAGCAACGGCGTGCTCGGCTTCGCGTTCGGCGAGACCCGCAGCAACAGCAGCCGCGACTGGGGCGGCGACACCGGTCGCGACCGCCAGTCGCAGGCGCAGATGTATGCCGGCTGGAGCAGTGGCAAGGGCTATGCGATGGGCCAGCTCGGTGCTGGCCAGTTCACCCGCGAGATCGACCGCCAGCTGCTGCTGGGCGCCGCCCAGTACGGCGTGAATACCCGCTACAGCGGTGACTTCAGCACGGCCAGCGCGGAATCGGGCTACCGCTTCGGCGACAGGACGATGTCGCTGACCTCGTACGTCGGCGCCGATTATGCGCGCGTCGGCAGCAACGGCTTCAGCGAAGACGGGGGCTTCGGCTTCGGCCTGCGTGCCGACAGCCGCACCTCCAGCCGCAGCCAGGCGCTGGCCGGCCTGCGTGCGGAGACGCTGCTGGGGGGCTGGTCGCTGCGCGGCTATGCCGAGTGGCAGCACACGCTGTCCAGCCAAGGCCTCGGCTTCGACGCCAGCTTCGTCGGTGTGGATGCGTGGGCACCGGTCGCCGGCCTGCAGCCGTCGCGCTCGGGTGGGCTGTTCGGAGTGTCGGTGCAGTCGTGGCTGACCCGCACCTCGCAGCTTTCATTCGGGTACGACCAGCGCTTCGGTCCGCGGGGTGACCTGAGCCAGGTGGCGCTGCGCTACTCGGCAGCGTTCTGATGAAATGAAGACGCCGGGGCAAGCCCCGGCGTCTTTGTTTTGGGATTGCGTGGAGCCGGCCGGCGGCCGGCACTACGTCAGCCGCCGCGCAGTTTCCCAAGGCGCGGCGTCGCCCGGCCCAGCGGCATCTTCAATTTACCGATCGACTGGATGCGCTGCTCGGCAATGCGGTCGGCCGCACGCTGCGGGGCGATGCCCTCCTGCTGGGACAGCGCGAAGATCCGGCCGAGGTTGTGGTAAATGCTGCGGATCAGGCGCATCGCGCGTTCGCGGTTGTAGCCGTCGATTTCCAGCGATACGTTCATCACGCCACCGGCGTTGACCGCGTAATCGGGCGCGTAGAGGATGCCGCGCGCATGCAGCTCGTCGCCGACTTCAAGGCTGGACAGCTGGTTGTTGGCGGTGCCGCAGACAATTTTGCACTTCAGTCGTGGCAGGGTCTGCGGATTGATCGCACCTTCCAGTGCGCACGGCGCGAACACGTCGGCATTCACGTCGTAGATGTCGTCCGGCTTCACCGCTTCGGCACCGTATTCGGTAACCGCACGCTCGACCAGGCGGCTGTCCAGATCGGTGACGAACAGCTTGGCGCCACGGTCGCGCAGCAGCTTCACCAGTTCCATGCCGATGTGGCCCAGGCCCTGCACCGCGATGCTGACCTTGCCCACTTCTTCATGGCCCAGCTTGTGCTGCATGGCCGCCATCAGCGCCTGCAACGCGCCATAGGCGGTGAACGGCGCCGGGTCGCCCGAGCCGCCATGCACCTGGTGCACGCCGGTGACGAACTCGCTTTCCAGGTAGATGTTTTCCATGTCGTTGACGTCGGTGCCAACGTCCTCGGCGGTGATGTAGCGCCCGCCGAGCGAATCCACGTAGCGCCCGAACGCGCGGAACAGCACTTCGGTCTTGTCCCTGCGCGGGTCGCCGATGATCACCGCCTTGCCGCCGCCCACGTTCAAGCCGGCCAGGGCGTTCTTGTAGGTCATGGTGCGGCTGAGTCGCAGCGCATCGGCCAGCGCGTCGTCGGTGCTGGCGTAGGGACGCATGCGCACCCCGCCCAGGGCCGGGCCCAGGGTGGTGTTGTGGATGGCGATGATCGCCCTCAGGCCGGCATCGCCGCTGTGGCAGAACACCACCTGTTCGTGGCCGGACGTTTCGAGGGTTTCAAATAACATGGCAACTCCGATGGTGCGAACGTCGGCGTACAGCGGCGAACGTACCAGCAAAAGGTAGGGTGTAAAACAAAAAAAGCGACGTCGTCGTTTCGGCAGGACGGGTCGCGCGGCGCCATTCTAGTGCATTCCGCCCGACTACGTTGTCTGCAAACCATGACCGTTGCAGGGGCGGGGCTAAAGTTGGCCGGGTCCGGGCCGATGCCGTGGCAACGGTGCGCGGTACCGGCCAGCCAGGACAGGACAGACGTGGGTGCAGTGGCAACAATCCGGAACAAGTGCCGCGCCCTGACGGGGCCGGGTCGATGACCGCGCTTCTGGCTGGGGCGGCGGGACTGCTGGTGGCGGTGGGCGTCGGCTGGGGACTGTACCGTCGCCCGGCAGCGCCGCCCGTGGCGCGGCGCGCTGCGGCCCCCGACGTGGAGGTGCCGGTGGCTGCGGCGCCCGCAGCAGGCGACGCCGCAGGGGTGTTGCAGGCCGGGCTGCATGCGCTCGCACTGGGCCCGGGCAGCGGCGGGGTGGACCGCGCAGCGGGGGCCCAGGACGCGGCGCTGCAGGCTGCGGTGGCGGCAGCGCTGGAGGCGCAGGACTGGTCGGCGCGGCACCTGCCGCGTCGACCGCAACTGCTGCCGCAGTTGATCCAGACCGTGAACGACAGCGACGCCTCGGCCCGCAGCATGGCATCGATCATCGGCCAGGACGCGGTGTTGACCGGCAACCTGCTGCGCATCGCCAACAGCCCGGTCTACCGGCTGCAGGCCAAGCCGGTGGACAGCCTGCAGCGTGCGGTGACCCTGGTGGGCACCGACGGCATCCGCCAGATCATCAGCGCAGTGCTGGTGCAGCCGGTCATGCAACTGCACAGCGACGCCTTCCCGCAGTTCGGCACCGTGGTCTGGGAGCACGCGCTGCTGGCCTCGCGCGCGGCGGCCGACCATGCACGCCTGGTGACCCAGGAAGACGCTTTCGCCGCGCAGTGGATGGGCCTGACCCAGGGCCTGGGCGCGGCGCTGGTGATGCGGCAGCTGCTGGATGCGGCCTGGCAGCAGGGCGCGGTACCCTCGCAGGCGCTGGCCAGCGCGTTGCTGGACACCTGGAGCCTGCCGGTTGCCAGCCGCATTGCTGCGGCCTGGGAGCTGCCGCCAACGGTGCACGAGGCGTTGTTGCGTGATGCTGACGCCAGCGGCGGCGGCCTCGCCGGCAGCCTGCGCTTCGCGCGGGCGGCCGCCTCGGCCAGCCTGCTGTGCCGCCACGGCCGGATCAGCCAGGCCCAGGCGATGGCGTTGCTGGAGCAGCTGGAGGGCACCCCGGCGCACGCGTTGCAATGGATCTGGCGGCGCCTGCATGGGCGCGGGGTGGAGACGTTGGATGGGGATGAGGCGGCGGACGCGTAGCGACACGCCGCGCCTCTGGACCGGCGGGCGCCTCTGCATTCAACGCATCGCCATGCGCCCAGACGTCACCGCGTCTCCACGTAACATGCTTGGTTGCGTGTCCCACGGAAACCCTCACAACTGGGATTCCAAAGGCAACCAGCTGATCATCCGCGCCACGGCCCGCTGTTTGAACGAGGTATCCGGTTCCTGCTCCAACAACGTCGGCGGCTGTTCAGACCATTCCAACCACCGCACCTCGTTGTCCGGCGTGCGCGTCACCCAGTAACTCATTTTCGGGCTGGCCAGCCGCAGGTATTCCTGGCGCAGCTCCGCCGCCAATGCGCGGTCTTCGAACATCACGCCCATCTCGGTGTTGAGGTACGCCGAACGCGGGTCCAGGTTGAACGAGCCGACGAACCCGCGCGCGTCGTCAATCAGGAAGGCCTTGGTATGCAGGCTCGCGCCGCTGCTGCCGAACGGGCCACTGCCTCCGCCACCAGGCCCGCGCGACTTGAGTTCGTAGAGGTGCACGCCATCCTGCAGCAGCGGCAGGCGATAGTGCATGTATCCGCTATGTACAGCGGCAACGTCGTTGGCCGCCAGCGAGTTGGTAACCACGCCCACGTAGGCCCCGCGTTCCACCAGCGCCGCCAGCCCGCGCTCGCCTTCATCGCCAGGCACGAAGTAGGGCGAGATCAGTAGCGCCTTGTCGCGCGTCGCGCCGAGTTCGCGCACCAGTCGGGTAACCAGCCAGTTGGCCTGGTCATCGCGGCGGTGCTTCATTGGCGGGTCGGAGAGGATTTCCACGTTCGGCGACCAGTGCAGCTTTACCTCGTTGAGACCGAACGCCCGCGCGGAGGCAGAGCGCTCCACCCGCCGCAGGTAAGGCTGCGCCGCTTCCAGTTTCGCCTCGTGCGCCGATTCCAGCATCAACAGGCGGAGCTGGGCCGGGGTATGGAAGGCGAGGGCGGCCACCGGCACCGCCGCTTCGCTGTTCCAGTATCCGTCGAAGATCGCGTTGGCCTGCTGCACGGCGGGGCCTGCCACCAGCAGGTCCAGGTCGCGGAAGTTCACATCGCTGCGCGCGCTGAAGTACTCCTCGCCGATGTTGCGCCCGCCCACGATCGCCACGCGCCCGTCGGCGATCCACTGCTTGTTGTGCATGCGGTGGTTGACGCTGAAGAAGCGCTGCACCATCTCCACCAGCCGCCACAGTCCATCGCGGTTGCGGAACGGGTTGTACAGGCGGATCTCGATGTTGGGGTGCTCATCCAGCGCCATCATCAGCGCGTCCTTGTCCTGCGCGTTCATGTCATCCAGCAGCAGGCGCACGCGCACGCCGCGTTCGGCGGCCTGGTACAGCTCCTGCGCCATCAGGTGGCCGATCAGATCGTCCTTCCACATGTAGTACTGCAGGTCCAGGCTGCGCGCGGCGTGGCGGGTGACCACCGCGCGTGCGGCGTAGGCATCCAAGCCCTCAGACAGGAAGGCCACGCCGGACTGGCCCGGGTGTTGCGCCTGCAGCCGCACCACTTCACGGTCGATCGGGCCCTGCGCAGGCTGCAGCGGCAGTACCTTGCTTTGCGGCCCCTGCGCTTTGGGCGTGAGGTGGTCGCCCAGCAGCAGGCCGCTGAGCACCAGCAGGATCAAAATGGCCAGCACCACGCACACGCCGCGCAGCAACCGGCGCCACAACGGCATCTTTTCGGTCATACCCCGATCCTAAGCGGCTCGCGCGTGCACTGCGAGTGCACGGGGGGCGCAGGGGTCAGAAACGCTCGTCGGGCGCCAGGTAACGCCACTGGCCCGGTGCCAGCTTGCCCAGTGCGACCCGGCCCACGCGCAGGCGGCGCACGCTGAGCGCTTCCAGTCCGACCTGGCGGCACATGTCGCGCAGCTGCCCGGGCTGTACCGGCTTGATCGCAAAGCGCAGGCGGGTTTCGTTTTGCCAGCTGACCTTGCAGGGCGGGAGCGGCCAATTGCGGAAGCTCAGGCCATGCGCCAGCTTGCGCATGCCGTAGGGCACCAGCTCGCCGCTGACTTCCACCAGGTATTCCTGCTCCAGCGTGGCGCCGCGGTCCTTCAGATGCGACACCACGCGGCCGTCCTGGCTTACAACGACCAGTCCACTGTCTTCGGCGGCCAGCGGCATCACCAGCTGCAGGGCGTGGAAGTGCCGCTGCAACAGCGCTACGCCGGTAGCGTCCAGTTCGCTGCGGCTGTCGGGGGTGACCAGCGCCGCCAGTTCTTCGGCCGGCATGCCGGCCGGCTTGTGCAGCAGCATGCTTACGGTTTCAGCGCGGGTTGCTTCGGCATTGTCGCGCAGCACCACCACTTCGTCCGTGACCATCGCCTGCGGCTGTTCGACCACCGTGCCGTTGACCGTGACCCAGCCGCCCTCGATGTAGCGCTGGGCGTCGCCCCGGGAGCAGCCAATCAGGCTGGTCAGGCGTTTGTCGAGTCGGATCGGGTCGGTCATCGGGGAGGCAACATAAAGCGGGGTGCGGGCGGGGAGTGTACTGGCTCGGCGCCGGGCCTGCGCGCGGCAGGCTGCGGGCCAACGCCGGTACTGGCATGATCGGATGATGAACTGGCGTGCCTCTCCTGCCGTGAAAGTCGGCCTTTCCATTGCCGTGGCCACTGGCCTGTATGGCATTTCCTTCGGTGCGCTGGCGGTGGCTGCGGGACTCAGCCCGTGGCAGGCCCAGGCACTGAGCCTGTTGATGTTCACCGGCGGCTCGCAGTTTGCGTTCATCGGCGTGATTGCCGGTGGCGGAGCGGGCTCGGCCGCGTTCACCGCCGCGACCCTGCTCGGCGTGCGCAATGCGGTGTACGGCATGCAGATGAACCGCATGCTCGGCCTGCGCGGTTGGCGACGCGCGCTGGGCGCGCAGGTCACCATCGACGAGTCGGCGGCTACCGCGTCCAGCCAGACCGTGCCGCTGGAGCAACGTCGCGGCTTCTGGACGGCGGGCCTGGGCGTGTTCCTGCTCTGGAACCTGTTCACGGCCGTGGGCGCGGTGGCCGGCGATGCGCTGGGCGATCCGCGGCAGTGGGGGCTGGATGGCGCTGCCGTGGCCGCGTTCCTGGCGTTGCTGTGGCCGCGCCTGCGCCAGCGCGATGCAGTAGCCATTGCGATCGTGGCCGCACTCGTGACGGTGCTGGCGTTGCCGTGGGTGCCGCCGGGGGTGCCGATCCTGCTGGCGGCAGCGGTGGCCGCGTTGTGGGGCGCGCTGGTGCCGGGTCCGCGCGACGAAGGTCTGGAGCCTGACGTCGAACCGCGTTCTGCGGAGGAGCGCACATGAGCCTGTGGGGATGGCTGTTGCTCGGCTGCGTGGCTGCCTATGCGATCAAGCTGGCCGGTTGGCGGGTGCCCGCGCGCTGGCTGGAATCGCCGCGCATGACCCGCGTGGCCGGTACGCTCACGATCGGGTTGCTGGCCTCGCTGACGGCGATGAACGCGGCGGCGTCCGGCGCGTCGGTGGCGCTGGACGCGCGGCTGGGTGCGTTGGGGGTGGCGGCCGTGGCGCTGTTGTTGCGGCTGCCGTTCCTGCTGGTGGTGGTACTGGGCGCTGCTGCGGCGGCGCTGCTGCGGCTGGCCGGGATCGGCTGACCCTCAGGCGCCGGACCGCTCCAGATGGGTCAGGTACAGGCGCAGGTCGAACTCCAGTTGGTGGTAGTCGGCCTCCATGTGCGTGCACAGCTGGTAGAAGGCCTTGTTGTGGTCCGCTTCCTTCAGGTGCGCCAGTTCATGTACCACGATCATCTTCAGGAACGGGGCCGGGGCCTCGCGGAACACGCTGGCGATGCGGATCTCGCGGCTGGCCTTGAGCCGGCTGCCCTGCACCCGTGAAATGGTGGTGTGGGTTCCGAGCGCGTGCTTGAGCACCTGCAGGCGGCTGTCGTAGATCACCTTGGACAGCGGCACCGACTGGCGCAGGTAGCGCTCTTTCAGGGCCTGGGTGTAGTCGTACAGCTGGCGGTCGTTGCGCACCGTGTGCAGCTCGGCATAGCGGCGCTCCAGCCATGGCCCCAGCCGATCAGCGGCAATCAGCTCGCGCACCTGCTGCTGCAGGGCGTCGGGGTAGCCGGCGAGGTATTTCAGGGCGGTCATGCACGGCAGTATGATGGCTTCCGGAATCCCGCAACAACAGACGTACAGGCAATGGCAAAGGCAAATCCGCTGCAGGAACAGCTGCTCAAGGCCGGGCTGGTCAAGAAGTCCCAGGTCTCCCAGGCCGCGCGCGACCAGGTGAAGGCCCGCCACGGCAAGGCCCCGGTGGCCCCCACCGACAGCCAGCGCGAAGCCGACCGCCTGCGCGCTGAAAAGGCCGAGCGCGATCGCGCGATCGAAGCCGAGCGCAAGGAAAAGAGCCGCCAGCAGGAGCTGCAGGCGCAGGTCCGGCAGATCATCGAAAGCAACCGGGTCAAGCGTGAAGGCGAAAGCGAATACCGCTTCAACGACGGCACGCTGATCCGCACGATGCTGGTCAACGCGCTGCTGCGTCGGCAGCTGGCAGCGGGCAGCCTGGTGATCGTGCGTCTCGGCGAGGGGTTTGAGCTGGTACCGCGCGCGGCAGCCGACAAGATCCGCGAACGCGACCCGGCGGCCATCGTGCTGGACAACGGCAAGGACCGCGGTGCTGCCGAGCCCGGCACGGGCAATGCGGAGGACGACGCGTACTACGCGCAGTTCCAGGTCCCGGACGACCTTATCTGGTAATCGATGCTGCCTGACCCGTTCAGGGCCGCGCTCGACGTTCAGCCGGCCGTGACCTGCCAGCGCGCGTCGGGGCCTATGCTGGCGTTCCGGAACAGCATCGGAGACACATCATGGCCACAGGTTGGGCAGGTGACGGCGCCGTCCAGGACCAGATCGACGCGACCGTCGACGACGCCATCCAGCGCGCCCGTGCGCAGCTGCGCCACGGCCCCGGGCTGACCCATTGTGAAGAATGCGAGGCATCCATCCCGGAAGCGCGGCGACGTGCCGTGCCCGGCGTGCGCCTGTGCGTGCGTTGCCAGGAAGTGGAAGATGCCGCCCAACATGAAACCGGCGGCTTCAATCGTCGGGGCAGCAAGGACAGTCAACTTCGCTGAGCGTCAACCGTCACCCTGGATGCCACCGGGGGCCTGCGACGGATCACGCCAGCGACGCACGGTGCGCTGGAAGAACATGTTGTTCGGAATCTGCAGCACGGTGCCTTCGTGGCCGCTGCCGTTTTCCTGCAGGGTGGTGTAGATCAGGTTGACGTCGATCACCCGGCCCTTGAGACCCGGCTTCTCCCCGTTCTCCAGCACTTCGATGTAGTCGTGCAGGCGGAATGGGCGGGTGGTGAAGATCAGCAGCGTGCAGAAGATGTTGGAGAGCACGCTCCATGCGGCGAAGAAGGCCACCGCGCCGACTGCGGCAAATCCGGTAAACGCCGTCCAGAGTACGCTGGCCTGCACGCCGATGATCTGCAGCACCACCATCAGTACCGCGAAATACACCACGAAGGTGAACACGCGACGCGCGCCCATCACCATTTCCGGAGGCAGGGTGTAGTGCTCGCCGACCCGGCGCAGCAGGCGGCGCGCGACGAGGCGCAGCAGCCACGCCACCAGCAGGGTCAGCAGGATCTGCAGGGCCGGGACCCCATATTGCAGCCACTCATGGGTCCAGGCGGGCAGGTGTTCTTTCATGGAGAGCCGGGCTTTCGACGTGGGGAGCGCAGTTTACCCCGCGCGGTAGAGCCGGGCTCTGCCCGGCTGCGCCAACGCGCCAACCAGCCTTGAAACGCACAACGGTGCACGCTGCTCGTACTGGAGGCATAGATCCGCGCGTGGCGGCAGGTTCACGCGCAGCGTCACCGGACTGCCTGGCAACGTGCAGGCGCTGGCCAATGACATGAGCAGGGCAAGGCAACTGGGCGACATGCGGACCTCCTGGGGCGATCCTTCGCGGGGACAGTCGATTGGATGCAGCCGTCGGCGAAAAGGTTTAATCGGCCGGGCTTAAACCTTTTCGATCACCGCCGCATCCAAGGGATATGCTCGATACGACCATGCCCGCCCTCTGCGCCGCCAACGACGCCGACCCCACCGACGAGTCCGCGCTGGTGCGGGCCGCCGTCGCCGGCGACACGGCCGCCTACGAGCGTATTTACCACCGGCATGCACCGCGGCTGTATGCCGTGCTGTGGCGGCTCTGTGGCGGGCAGGCCGCACGCGCCGAGGACGCGCTGCAGGAAGCCTTTCTGCAGGCCTGGCGTGCGTTGCCCGGATTCCGCTTCGAAAGCAGCCTGGGCACCTGGCTGCACCGCCTGGGCGTCAATGCAGCGCTGATGGAACTGCGCGCCAACGCAGCACGCGATGCGGCCGACAGCGGCGAAGAAGGCTGGGACATGCTGGCAGCGGTTCCGTCGGTGGAGCGCTGCGCAGGCACGGCGCTGGACCTGGAGCGCGCACTGGAAACGCTACCGCCACGCGCCCGTGCGGTGCTGGTGCTGCACGACATCGAAGGCTGGAAGCACCAGGAGATCGCCGAGCAGCTGCAGATGGCGGTCGGCAGTTCGAAAGCACAGTTGCACCGCGCGCGCGGGTTGTTGCGCGCACGTTTGGGAGAACCCGCATGAACGACCACCACGACAATGCATTCACTGACGACCTGCAGGCGCGCCTGCGCGCACTGCCGGCCGAACGGCTGCCGCCGGCCCAGGCCTGGCAGCGGATCGCCGCTCAGTTGCCGCAGCGTGACCCTGCACGGGCCGCACCTGCTACGGCGCGAACGGCGCGGCGCTGGCCGCTGCGCATCGGCCTGGGTTTGGCCGCCGCGCTGGCCGTGCTGATGGTGGTGCCTGCCGCGACGCCGCCCACGCCGCGCCCCACGGCGCTGCAGCGCCAGGCCGAAGTCATGGCCGCCGAGTACCAGCAGGCCATGGCTGCCCTGCCGGCGGACCAGATCGGCGCGGATTGGCAGCCGGCACTGCACGAACTCGATTCCAGCGCGGGCTACATCCGCGCCGCCATTGCCGAGAACCCGCGCGCCGGGTTCCTGCTGACCCAGCTGCAGCGTACGTACGCGCTGCGCCTTGAACTGACCCAGCAGGCCGTCAACGCCGCTGGCCTGCCATCCTGAAGGAGACACCCATGCCCAAGTCCAAGCGTTACCTTGTTGCCCTCGCATTGCTGCTGCCGCTGGCAGCGCAGGCCGCCACGCGCGTCGATGAACGCCACCCGCTGGCGGCCGGCGGGCGGGTGGAAATCAGCAACATTGCCGGCAAGGTCACCGTGCGTGGCTGGGACCGCAATGAAGTGGCCCTGAGCGGCAGCCTGGCCGACGGTCTGCGCCTGCAGCAGGACAAGAGCACCAACCGCGTGCGTTGGGAAGTGATCTACCCGCGCAACGGCAACAGCGGCGGCGCCACCCTCGAACTGCGGGTGCCGCGTGCGGTGGAAGTGCAGCTGGGCACGGTCAGCGCGGATATCGACGTGGCCGAGGTGGACCTGCGCAGGCTGCAGGCCAACGCCGTCAGCGGCGATGTTGCCGCGAGCGGGCGCAGCGGCGAAACCAACCTGGCGTCGGTCAGCGGCAGCATTCGATCGCAGGTACAGACCCCGCGCCTCGAA
This sequence comes from uncultured Stenotrophomonas sp., assembly GCF_963519125.1. Taxonomy (GTDB): domain Bacteria; phylum Pseudomonadota; class Gammaproteobacteria; order Xanthomonadales; family Xanthomonadaceae; genus Stenotrophomonas. Next base: position 36,979 of record NZ_CAUQLJ010000008.1, read on the forward strand.
CTGCGCGCGGTGAGCGGGTCCATCCAGGCCGGGGGAGGCGCCGCAGGCGACGTGTCGGTGCAGACCGTGTCGGGCAACATCACCCTGGACGCGGCGAAGGTGCAGCGTCTGGCCGCCGAAGCGGTATCGGGCAGCCTCAAGGTCGCCGCAGCCGGGCTGGCGCCGGGCGGCAAGGTCACCATGGAGACCGTGAGCGGTTCGATTGCGTTGAGCCTGCCGGCCCAGGTATCGGCACGCCTGGCGGTGAAAACCTTCAGCGGCGATATCAGCTCGCCGGTTGGCCAGGTGGAAAGGCCGCGTTACGGCCCGGGGCGCAGCCTGGAGACCCGCCTGGGTGGCGGTGACGGGGATATCTCGATCAATGCCCACTCGGGCAGCGTGAGGGTCACGCTCGGCGGCCGTTGAGTGCGGCCCCCGCACCGGCCAGGGCCGGTGCGGACGGCTGCGGCGTCAGCCGGCCTTTTTCAGCGCCAGGGTGTTGCCCAGTACTTCGATCTTGCCACCGCCCTTGCGGAAGGCGGCCAGGTCGGCCGCGATGCTGGCGCTGCTCAGTGCGGTGTTGGAACCCTGCTTGCGGTCAACGCGAACGGTGTTGCCTGCCTTGGGGGAGGTCTTTGGCGAACGGGCCATGGATGCTCCTTTCATGGGTGTTACGTGGGAAAAATCGCCGACGCATCATGCTGCTGTCGACGGTAGTCCTGCCGCACGGTGCGGCAGTCATCGCCGCCCATCGAAAACTGGCGGCAGATCGCGGGGCGCTGCGAATAGATCGTGCAGCGCAGGTGATAGGGGTCGATTGCAGCGCACCAACCTTCGTCGTTGCGCGCCATCACGGTACGACCTGCCTCATCGGTATCCAGCAGGTAGGCCGGCACCGCGTCGTCTGGCATCACGGTCACCGACAGCCGACAACACACCGCGTCGCAGCGGCGGCAATCGATGGTGTCAGCGTCGGCGCGTTCGCCCAATCGAGTCTCTCTTTGCGGATCACAGCGAAAGGCGATCCCGACGCTGCGGACGTGTCCGCAGCATCAACATCGGCGGGGATGGTGGCCTCTACGAGGCTGGTGACGACATGCGCATTGCGCATCGAAGCCGAAAGATGATAGCGCTTTCGGCGTAACGTTTTGTTAATACAGAGGTTCCACGGCCCCAAACCCTTGCCGTGCAAGGGTTTCAGTTCGCCGCGGCGGCCCAGGCCAGCCCGTGTACAACGCCGAAGGAGGGGTTGCCGCGGACCAGGGTAGAACCCGGGAATGCCGCCGCGACGGCCTGCTGAAGGTAGCCGGCGCGCGACATGCCGCCGGTGAGGAAGATCGCGGCCGGGTCGTGGCCGATGTCGGTGCGGACCTGTTCCAGCAGGCCCGTCAGTTCGCCCAGATAGTTGCCGGCGGCCGCTTCCAGACGGGAGCGGTCGACGGCCACGGCCAGGTCGCGTTCGATGAAGTCCAGTGCGCTGGCATGCTGGGCCTCGCTGCTGAGCGCGATCTTGCAGCGCTCTACTTCGCGGTACAGGCGCGCCGTGTTGCCGGTGTCCTGCAGCGCCTGGAGGCGTTTGCCCCACGGCGCGTCCACGTCGCGGTAGGCGTGCTGGCGGAAATCGCGCTGGCGGGTCATGTCCTGCACCATCGCCGCTTCCACATAATGGTGCGCCGGCACCCGGCTGCTGCCACGGCCGAACAGCGGCATGTAAGCGCTCAGGCTGAGCGCCAGGTCGATATCGGTACCGCCGCGGGCGATGCCCCACGCGCGGTGGATCCTGGGCGCCTGCGTACCACCGACCCGGGCGTGCGCGATGTCGGTGGTACCACCGCCGATATCCACCACCACCGTGTCATGTTCCTGCGCGCTCTCGGCGTGGTAATGCATTGCCGCTGCGGCCGGCTCCTCAAGGAAATCCACGCTGTCGAAACCGGCCGCGATCGCGGCGGTATGCAGGATCTCCAGCGCCTGGTCGTTGCCGGCCGCGCCGATCGAACTGCGGAACTGCACCGGGCGACCCAGGGTGGCGGTGCGCACAGGCGTCTCCAGCTGCCGCGACGCGGTCAGCCGGATATGTTCCAGGATGTGGGTGGCGATGCCGGTGATGGTCTGGCGCGCGCGCGGATGCAGGTTGTAGCCCAGCATCGACTTCGGGCTCTGCACCAGGTTGCCTTCGTTTTCCTCGAAGTAGGCTTCCAGTGCCTCATCGCCGTACACCGCGTTCTGCAACAGCTTGGTCGAGCTCAGCGGTGCCCGCATCTGCTCTTCCATCCACTGCCGGCGCACTACGCGCAGCGCTTCGCGGCGCAGCGCGTCCGGCGTGCGCTCCTGCCCGGCGGCGCGCGCGTCGCGTGCGGCCGCGTCGATCAGGCGGGCCAGTTCATGCTCCAGCGCCGGGGTCAGTTCGAAGTCATTCGGGTCGCGCATTACCTCGGGGAAGTACACCGTGGTGCGGAACTGTTCGGCCTCGCCGAAGCGGATCGGCACGACCCGGCCGTCGACCACGGCGGCGGCGGCGGAATTGCTGGTACCAAAGTCGATGCCGATTTTCATGCGGGCCGGGCCGAAGGGTCAGGGGGCGCGCACTGTGCGGCAAGCGGACCGCCGGTGCAAGGCCCGTCCCGGTCGGGCGGTTACAATGGCGGCCGTTCCGTTCCTGAAGGCTTCACCATGTCCACCGTACCCGCCTGCCCGCAATGCACCCTGGAAAACACCTACGCCGACGGCGCGCTGTGGATCTGCGCCGACTGCGGCTTTGAGTGGGCGGCGGGCGATGCAGGCGCCCAGACGCTGGTGGTTCGCGACAGCAATGGCAACGTGCTGGAGGCAGGCGATACGGTGACGGTGATCAAGGACCTCAAGGTCAAGGGGTCGTCGATCCCGCTGAAGCAGGGCACCGTGATCCGCAACATCCGCCTGGTCGAGGATGACGCCGAGCACATCGAAGGCAACTCCGAGAAGATCAAGGGACTCGTCCTCAAGACCTGTTTCCTCAAGAAAGCCTGACGTTCAGTTGGCGGCGGTGCGCTGCCGCCACCGCTGCAGGCTGTCCAGCTTGGCCTGGTAGGTTGCGCGCAGCGTGTCGGCATTCTCACCGGACAGATCGCGGGCGCGGGTCATTTCAAGTGATGCGCGGCGGGTGTCGCCGGCAAGGAAATAGGCGCGTGCCAGTCCGAAATGGAACTGGTGCGCGGAGCTGTAGAGGCGTATCGCACGCTGGTAGTAATCGATGGCGTGCACATAGTCGTGGCGCTGCTCGGCTTCGTTGCCCAGCCGGAACTGCGCGAACGGATCTGCCTTCTGCACCTGCTGCAGGCGGGCTGCCAGGCGGTCGGCGCGACGCCCGTCGCCCAGCCTCCGGTACAGCGCGCTGGCATTGGTGAGCGCCGCCACATGCCGGGGCTGGAGCTGCAGGGCCTTCTCGTAATCCTGGCGTGCCTGGTCCAGCCGACCGAGCCGTGTATCGAGCACCCCCAGGTTGTTCCAGCCGGCCGGAAACTCCGGTGAAATGGCCAAGGCGGCATCCAGGTAGGCGCGCGCCTGCGCGGTGTTGCCGTCGGCCATCTGCGCCGCCCCGCGGTTGTTGTAGAAGTGCGCCAGTGCGCGCTGTTGGGTGATCGGGCGCGGCCCGTAGCGGTCGTACAGCACGTTGCGGTCCAGGTCGACCACGGCGGTACGCCCATTGAGGTTGAGCCCGACATTGACGTGGCCGACGTTGTAGATCACGCCTTCGTCCTGGTGCCAGGTGACCACCTGCGCCACCTCCTGCACGCGTGCGTCGATCCCAGCAGCCCGCGCCAGGGTCACGAACATCAGGGTGAACGACAGGCAGTTGGCGCGATGGGTCTGCCACGTTTCGGCCAGGGTGTGGGTGGCGTAGGGGTCGTACTCCAGATGCATGCCGTCTTCGTCGAAGATCAGGTGCACCAAGCGCTCCAGCCGCTGTTCGCGTGAATTGGCGGCCGCAATGACCCGCTGCTGCAGCAACGCGCGCAGCTCGGGCGGGATGGCCAGGATCTGCTCGGGGGAGGGCACCGGCTGCACGGCCGCGTCCAGCGCGGCGGCGGGGGCGGTGGGTGGCGGCACAACCGCCAGCGCAGGACACGCAGCAGACGCCAGCAGGGCCAGCAGGGCAAGGGATTTCCAGCCGTTCATCGCGTTCACCTCGCAGGGATGACCGAGCATTCGTGAGTCCAGTCTAGGCCCGGTCGCGGCTGTCCGCGCGCCGCTTGTCGGGCTGCTGCGCCCATGGTCGTGCTTGCCTTCGGCCCCGGGACCGGCCAATGATGCGGCCATGACCTTCGCACCGCTCTCCCTGCCGGCGGCCATGCAGGCTGACCTGGAAGCTGCCTACGCGGCACCGCCACGGGCCTATCACGGATACGCGCACGTGCGCGCGGTACTGCAGCACTGCCAGGCGGTGGCCAACGGGCCCGGCTGGCAGCACCCGCGCGAGGTGCAGTTGGCCGCGCTTTACCACGACGCGATCTACGACGCCGGGCGCAAGGACAACGAGGCGCGTTCGGCGGCGCTGGCGCTGGCGCAGATCGAACGCTGGTTGCCCGGCGCGGGCGTGGACGGGCAGCGGGTGGAGCAGCTGATCCTGCTGACCGCGCGGCATGGCACGCTCGGCGCCAGCGACGTGGACCCGGAAGCGGCGCTGTTCCTGGACTGCGACATGGCAATCCTGGGCGCCTCCCCCGACGTGTTCGACGCGTACGACCGGGGCATTGCCGAGGAGTATGCCGGGCACGTCCCGGGCTTCCTGTTCCGGCTCAACCGACGGCGCTTCCTGAGCCATCTGCTGCGCAGCCCGCGGATCTTCCTCAGCGAGTTCTTCCACCAGCGGCTGGATGCCGCCGCGCGCGCCAACCTGCGCCGCCGGCTTGTGCGTTGAGGCGGGTCGCTTACACTGGGCGCATGCCTGTTCCCCTGCCTACCCCCGCCGCAGACCCGGATCCGCGCCCGATCGCGCCGGAAGAGCCCGGCCCCAACGAATGCTGCGGCAGCGGCTGTCCGCTGTGCGTGCTGGACCTCTACAGCGATGAACTGCAGCGCTACCGCGCCGCACTGGCCGCCTGGCGGTTGCGCCATCCCGAGGCCGAACCGTGAGTGCCGCCCCGCGCGTTCGCCTGCCCCTGCATGCCCATGTTGCGCAACTCGCGCTGCTGGCGCTGGCCGGGTTCGTGCTCATCGCCCTGTGGACGCAATGGGCGCGACAGGACCTGGACTGGGTGCAGGCCACCCTGAGCCTCTATCTGCACGGGCCGTGGGGCCTGGCGCTGCGCACTGCCTACTGCGTGCTCGCGTTGGCGATCATGCTGCTGGCCTGGTCGCTGTACGCGGCCAGCCGCTCGCCCCGCCGCAGTGCGGCCGCGCCGTTGCTGTTCTGCATTGCCGGACTGGGCCTGATGGGCGTGGCGATTGGTGACAGCTGGCTGCCGGAGCAGGCACCGCTGCTGGCGCCGCTGGTGCACGGGCTTGCCGCCAATACCGCCTTCCTGTGCGTGAGCGTGGCCATGCTGCTGCAGAGCTGGTATCTGCGTGCGGATCCGCAGTGGACACGCTGGGCCAGCATGGCCTGGTGGTGGGCATGGCTGTGTTTTGCGCTGCTCTGGCTGCATGTGCTGTGGCGGGGCCCGCCGCGCGGCGCTGGGCAGAAGCTGGTGATCGCCGCAGTGGTGCTGTGGCTGGGCGTGGCGGCACTGCAGTCGTGGCGCCAGGCGCGGCGTGCGGCGGCTGCCGAGGCCTGCAGGCACTGACGCTGCTGCCAGCCTGTGTACATGCCGTTGGCAGGGGACAGGCGTATCGTGGGGCCACTATTCCAGGATGCGTGACGATGCGGCGAGCCAGTGTGGGCAGGGCAGTGGGCGTGGTGATGGGCGTGGCATCGTTGTGGGGTGCGCTGCCGGCCTCGGCGGCTCCACAGCAGGTCAGTCACGGACGCTTCCAGGACATCCCGATCCATGCCCCGGACGGCCACCCGCAGCGCGTGGTGATCTGGTTCGATGGCGGCCGTGAGGCCGCAGTGACGCAGCAACGCCTGGAAGCGCTGCGTGCGCAGGGCGCGCTGGTCGCGCAGGTGGACGTGGCCCGTCTGCGCAAGGCGCTGGCAGCGGAGGGCGGAGGCACCTGTTCGTTTGGCGCGGGCGACGTGGAAAACTTCTCGCGCTGGGTGCAGGCCTATCTGCACGTGCCGGGTTATCACCTGCCGCTGATCGGCGGTGACGGCGTCGGGGCCGAGCTGGCCTATGCGGTCGCTGCCCAGGCTGATACCCGAATCTTCGCCGGTCTGGTCACCACCGGATTCTGCCCGGACCAGGCGCGCGAGCGCGCGGTCTGTGGCGCCGGTGTCAGCCATGGCCGCCTGCAGCCTGCCGAGTTGAGTTTTCCTTGGTTGAACGCCGCTGGGGACCACCACTGCGCCGCCGGCGACGCCGCCGCGTTCGTGCGCCGCGTGGATATGGGGCGTCAGTTCCAGCGCACCGACAGCGGTTCCGACCTGCCGGGCCTGCAGGCCGCAGTGCAGGTGATCGGTGCGCAGAAGGGCATCAGCCTGGCGCCGCCGCCGGACGACCTGAAGGGGCTGCCGGTGGTGGAAGTTCCGTCACGCACGCCGGGCGACACCCTGGCCATTTTCGTTTCAGGCGATGGTGGCTGGGCCGGCCTGGACAAGGACGTGGCCGCGGCGCTGAGCGAAGGCGGCGTGTCGGTGGTGGGCGTGGACTCGCTGCGCTACTTCTGGACCGCGCGCACCCCCGAAGGCTTTGCCCGCGACCTGGAGCGCATCGCGCAGCACTACGGGCGGCAGTGGCAGCGCAAGCGCCTGCTGCTGGTCGGCTTCTCGCAGGGCGCGGATGTACTGCCGGCGGCGATCAACCAGCTGGATCCGGCCACGCGCGATTCGGTGGCGTTGATCGGGTTGATGTCGGTGGGTCGCAAGGCCGATTACGAATTCCATGTCAGCAACTGGCTGGGCGGTGGCGACGGTGGACTGCCGATCGCGCCTGAAATCGCCAGGCTGCCGGCCGACCGTACGCTGTGCCTGTACGGGGAGGACGACAAAGATGCGCTGTGCCCGGAGCTGCCCAAGGGGCACGCCGAGGTGATCGCGCTGCCCGGCGACCATCATTTCAAGGGTGACTATGACCGCCTGGCGAAGACGCTGCTGGAGCGTCTTGGCCGGGCAGCCGGGCAGGGCCCGGCTCTACCCTTTGCGGGGGGAAAGTGAGATCAGCCGCGTGGCATCCAGCAATGCAGCCGGCAGATGCATGCCGCCGGGGGCCGCCAGATAGCGCGAGCGCCACTGCGGGGCGAACTTGGACTTGAAGCGGCGCAGGCCGCTGAAGCCGTAAAAGCGCTCGCCATGGCGGGCCACGACATTGGCGAAGCGGTTCCAGCGACCCGCCAGTCGGTGCTGGGCAAGGCCCGAAAGCGGCGCCATGCCCAGCGAGAAACGGTGGAAGCCGTTTTCGCGGCCCCACAGGAACAGCTCGATGAACAGGAAATCCATCGTGCCCTTCGGGGCATCGTCCACATGTCGCATCAGGTCCACCGACAGCTCATGGCCGGCCGGCGCCTGCCACAGGTTGGCGAAGGCCACGATGCGACCTTCCGCCTCGACCACCGCCACCGGGAAACGGGCCAGGTAGGCCGGATCGAAACTGCCCAGCGAGAAGCCCTTCTCGTCGCCGGCCTTGTCCTCCAGCCATTGCTGCGAGACCACTGCCAGCGCGGGGATCAAGGCCGGGACGTCGGCTGGCGCGACCACGCGGAAGCTGAGCCCACCGCGCTTGCCCCGGTTCCAGGCCTGGCGCAGGTCGGCACGTTCGCGTCCTTCCAATCCGAAGTCCTGCAGCGGGACCATCGCTTCCTCGCCCAGCTTCACCAGGGTCAGGCCCAGGTCCAGATAGGTCTGCCAATAGGCTTCGCCGACTTGGTAGAACACCGGGCGCAGGCCGAGTCGGTCGGCCTCCTCGCGGAAGCGCCAGATCAATGCGCGGGCCACCTCCGGCGGCCCCACCGGGTCACCCATCGCGATCAACGAACCCCCATAGCGCTGCATCATCACGAAGCCGAGCCCGGCCGCATCGCGCAGCACCGCCTTGTCGGCGGTGAGCACCAGGCAGGCCTGGGTGTCCTGCGCCTCCTGCAGGATCGGCGCGAGTGCGTCCAGGGTGGTGGCATCGGCGGCCGGCAACGGCGTGCGCGTACTGTGCAGCAGCCGCGCCAGCCCGAAGATCGCCAAGGCGATCGCCACCACCAGCAGCGCACGCAGCGCACGTGGCGCGTTGCCCTGCGCGGCGAACTGCCACCACAACTCATTCTGGTATTCCACGTGGCTGTAGACGAAGAACAGCAGCCAGATCACCGCCACCAGCACCAGCCCGAGGTTGCGGATCCAGGGCCACGACCAGGCTTCGTCCAGCAGCGCACCCTGGCGGTAGAACTCGCGACGCGAGGCCCACAGCGCCATCGCCACCAGCACCGAAGCCAGGGCGATCAGCACCTGCCCGCCGCGCAGCCAGATCGGCAGCGGCGCGATCACGCAGATCGCCAGCGCCAGCACCCACGCGGCATGGCTGCGGCGCTGCAGGCCCTGGCCGATCAGCAGCAGCACCACCCCGGCCAGGCTGCCGAGCAGGTGCGAGGTTTCCAGGATCGGCAGCGAAGCGTGTAGCAGGTGTCGGCGTGGCGTCGGCAGGGTCCCGTCGATCACCAGCGCCGCGCCGACGCTGAACACCGCCAGCGCGATGATCTGGGGCAGCCACGGCCGCAGCGCGGTCCAGCCGGCGCGCGTGGCGCCGGCTCCGACCGTCAGCGGCCGGCGCAGCGCCGGCGCGACCGCCAGCAACGGGGCCAGCAGCAACGGCAGCACGTAATAGGTGACGCGGTAGATCAGCGCCGCCGCCAGCACGGCAGCCGGCGCCACCTGCGGCAACAGCTTGAGCAGGCTCCATTCGAACACGCCCAATCCGGCCGGCACGCTGGAGATCAGCCCGGCCAGCACCGCCACCAGGTACAGGCCGACGAAGCCGGGCAGGCCGGTTGGGGTATCCATCGGCAACAGCACGTAGAACGCCGCGCTGGCCAGCACCAGCTCGACCACGCTGAGCGCGGTGACCCCCAACATGGTGCGCCGGTCCGGCAGCCATAGCGCGTGCCCGCGGATGTGGAAGCTGCGGCCGTCGCGGCCGACCAGCAGCACGGTGCCCACATAGGCCAGCAGCGCGACGCCACCGAGCACGCGCACGGCCTGTGCCGACACCGGCAGCGCCAGCGCCGCCGCGCCGGGCTCGAGCAGGAACGCCAGCGCCAGCAGCAGCCAGGCGCCGAACACGAAGCCCAGCGTGCTCATCAGCACCACCTGGCCGATCTCGGCCAGGCTCAAGCCCGCGCCGCCGTAACCACGCAGGCGCACTGCGCCGCCGGTCAGCGCGGCAAAGCCGAGCGTCTGGCCCAGCGTATGCGCCAGGAACGCGGTGATGCCCACGCGCGCGGGGTGCAGGCGTTTACCGCTGCGGCGCAGGCCGATCGCATCGAACCCGATCAGGCAGGCGTAGCTGGCCAGCCCCAGCACCACGGTCAGCGCGATCTGGCCGGCACCGAGCTGGTGGAATGCGTCGCGAATGGCACGGTAACCGTGATCGTCGAACTCATTGGCCAGGCCACGCAGAGCCAGTGCCAGGATCCCCAGGCTGAAGAGGATGGTCGCCGCGCGGCGCCAGCCGAGGCGGGACGAAGGGGCAGTGACGGAATCGGTCATCGAGGCAGCGGGTTCCGGCACGACACCGTGCCTTGCCGGGGAATCGTGCGCTTCCGGCCCGCCGTTGCCAAGCGGGGTGCGTGTGCGCGGTGTGGCGGCATCGGCGACAATGGCTGCACCATCACAGAGGAGTCCACGCCATGATCGAACGCTACGATGTCGGTCCGCGCATGTCCGAGATGACCGTGCACAACAAGGTCGCCTACCTCTCCGGACAGATCCCCGAAGACACCAGCCAGGACATCACCGGGCAGACCCGCCAGGTGCTGGAGGAAATCGACAAGCTGCTGGCGCTGGTGGCCAGCGACAAGCAGCACGTGCTGCGCGCGGAGGTCTTCCTGGCCGACATGGCCGATTTCGCCGGCATGAATGCCGCGTGGGACGAGTGGGTGGTGCCCGGCATGACGCCGGCCCGCGCCACCGTGGAAGCGAAGCTGGCCGACGCGGACTGGAAGGTCGAAATCGTGGTTACGGCCGCGCTGCCCTGACGTAATCCGTGGGTGCCAACTCGATGCAATCCACCGGACACGGTGGAATGCACAGCTCGCACCCGGTGCACAGGTCGGCAATCACCGTGTGCATGTACTTGGCACCGCCCACGATCGCATCCACCGGACACGCCTGGATGCACTTGGTGCAGCCGATGCAGTCGGCCTCCACCACCCGCGCCACCTGCGGGGGCAGGTGCTGGCCGCGGCTGCGGTCGTAGGGCAGGGCCGGCACGCCCAGCACCTTCGCCAATGCGCGGGCGCCGGCATCGCCACCGGGCGGGCAATGGTCCACGCCCGCGTCGCCGCGCGCCATCGCCTCGGCATACGGGCGGCAGCCGTCGAAGCCGCATTGCCCGCACTGGGTCTGCGGCAGCAGCCGGTCGAGGCGTTCGGTGAGGGAGGGCGGGGGCATTGTCATGCGTGGCGATGGCTGCGCGGTGGGTTCACTTCATCAATCTGCCGCGATACCAGCGCTCGTGGGCCAGGGCCAGCATCGGGCGGTCTTCGCGGCTGTCCCCGTACGCATGGATGCGCAGATAGCGCGACAGGTCATAGCGGCTGCGAATCCGTTCGGCCTTGCGCGGGCCCAGGTCGCCGTCGGCGTAGCGGCCGGTCAGCCGCCCGTCCCTGCCCTCCAGCCGGTTGCACAGCATCTCCACGCCCATGCTTTCGCACCACGGGCGCAGGTACAGGTCCAGCGAGCCGGATACCACCACCACGGTGTGGCGCTGCTGCTGATGCCAGCGGATCTGCTCGAGCATCTTCGGGTGCACCACGCCGGGCAGCACGTCGCGCGCGAAGCCGGCGGCCTGCGCCGCGATGTCGTCGCCATGCCGGCCGCGCATCACCAGCCAGGTGACGCGCGCGCGGATGCGCTCGGCCGAGATCAGTTTCAGCCGATACGCCAGCAGCCACGGTCCGACCTTCCACCAGGCATGCGCCAGCTGTTCCGGCGTGGCCACCCGGCGCAGGAAACGCGCATAGGTATCGCAGTCGGTGATGGTGTTGTCGAAGTCGAACAGCGCCAGTTCCACGGTGTTACCGGACCGGCATGCCCGGCAATGCGCTGCTGTCGGCATCCAGCAGTGCCAGCGCGCCACCGTCGAAACCGGCCGACAGGATCATGCCTTCGCTCAGGCCGAAGCGCATCTTGCGCGGGGCCAGGTTGGCGATGAACACCACGCTGCGGCCGACCAGCGTTTCCGGCTCGCCGTAGCTGCCACGGATGCCGGAGAAGATCTGGCGCTTGCCCAGCTCGCCGGCGTCCAGTTCGAAGCGCAGCAGCTTGTCCGAACCTTCCACAAACTCACAGACCAGCACCTTGCCGATGCGCAGGTCGAGCTTGGCGAAATCGTCGATGCCGATGTAGGCCGGGGCGTCGGCGCTCTTTGCGTCGTCCTTGGCCGGGGCCGAGGCGGCCGGCTTGACCGCTTCGGTCTTGGCGGCGGGGGCGGCGGCAGCGGCCGGCTGCAGGGTGTCCTTGGAGGCGTCGATCATGGCGTCAATCTTCTTCGGGTCGATACGGGTGAACAGCGGGGTGTAGTCGGTGATGCGGTGGCCCAGCAGCGGCTGCGCCAGCTCGGTCCAGTCGTTGACCGGCGCGGCCAGGAAGGCCTCGGCCTGCGCGGCGGTGGCCGGCAGCACCGGCTTCAACGCGGTGACCAGCACGCGGAACAGGTTCAGGCCCTGGCTGCACACGGCCTGCAGCTGCGCGTCGGCGCCTTCCTGCTTGGCGATGACCCACGGCTTGACGTCGTCGATGTAGCGGTTGGCTTCGTCGGCCAGGGTCATGGTCAGGCGGATCGCCGCGGCCGGGTCGTTGCGCTCGTAGGCTTCACGGATCGGCGCCAGGCCGTCGACGAAGCGCTGGTACTGCGCGGCATCAGGCAGCTGCGCGGCCAGCTGGCCGTCGAAGCGCTTGCTGATGAAGCCGGCGCAGCGGCTGGCCAGGTTGACGAACTTGCCGACCAGGTCGGCGTTGACGCGGGCGATGAAGTCACCCAGGTTCAGGTCGAGATCGTCGACGCCACCGCCGGACTTGGCGGCGTAGTAGTAGCGCAGCGCTTCCGGCTCGAGGCCGGCGTCGAGGAAGGTGCGGGCCATCACGAAGGTGCCGCGCGACTTGCTCATCTTGGCGCCGTCCACGGTCAGGTAGCCGTTGACGTGCAGGCGGGTCGGCGCGCGGTGGCCGGTGCCGTGCAGCACCGCCGGCCAGAACAGGCCGTGGAAGTTCACGATGTCCTTGCCGATGAAGTGGTGCAGCTCGGTGCTGGTGCCGGCACGCAGGTGCGCGTCGAAATCCTCACCGGTCTTCGCGCACAGGGCCTGGAAGCTGGACAGGTAGCCGATCGGCGCATCCAGCCACACGTAGAAGTACTTGCCCGGGTGGCCGGGAATCTGGAAGCCGAAGTAGGGGGCATCGCGCGAAATATCCCAGGCGCGCAGGCCGCCCTCGGCATTGAGCCATTCGCCGAGCTTGGCCTTCACACCCGGCAACGCTACGTCGCCGGCCAGCCACTCGCGCAGGAAGCTCTCGAAGCGGCCGACTTCAAAGAAGAAGTGCTCCGAGTCGCGGATTTCCGGAGTCGCACCGGAAATCACCGAGCGCGGGTCCTTCAGGTCGGTCGGCGCATAGGTGGCGCCACACACTTCGCAGTTGTCGCCGTACTGGTCGGCTGTGCCGCAGTTTGGGCAGATGCCCTTGATGTAACGGTCCGGCAGGAACATGCCCTTGGCCGGGTCGTAGAACTGGGCCACCGAACGGCGCGTGATGTGCCCTTCCGCTTCGAGCTTGAGGTAGAACGCTTCGGTCAGGGCCTTGTTGCCGGCCGAGTTGGTCGAATCGTAGTGGTCGAAAGCGACGCCGAACGCGGCGAAATCGCGCTCGTGGCTGGCCTGGATGGAGGCGATGAACGCCTCCGGGGTCACCCCGGCCTTTTCCGCGGCCAGCATGATCGGGGTGCCATGGGTGTCGTCGGCGCACACGAACCAGGTCTTGCCGCCGCTCATTCGCCGCGCGCGCACCCAGATATCAGCCTGGATGTAGCCGACCAGATGGCCCAGATGCAGCGGGCCGTTGGCGTAGGGCAGGGCGGTGGTGACGAGAGCGGTGCGGGTCATGGTCTGCGTGGGTGCCGGGGGAACGCGGGATTATCGCATGCTCCCCGCAAAGACGAAGGGCCGCAGCGGTCACCCCGCTGCGGCCCCATGTGCTTAATCCTGCGGGGGTTTGCGTTTACTCGCGAACCCAGGTCTGGGCGCGGCAGATGAAGGCCACGCAGCCGGACATGTCCAGCTTCTTGCCGCCCTGGTGCAGTTCCACCTTGGACTTGTAGGTCTTGCCGTTGGCCGGGTCCAGCACGGTGCCGCCGGCCCACTTGTGGTCGCCGTCCGGCTTCAGGTTCCACAGGATGGTCATGCCCTTCACCGGCTTGCCCTTGTTGGCGCCGCTGCAGTCGTCACAGACCGGGTTCGGGCCCTTGTCCGACTTCAGCACTTCCACCACCTTGCCGCTGAGGGTGCCGTTGGCGGCCTGGGTGATTTCCACGATCGACTTCACCTGGCCGGTCTTGTCGTCGATGGTCTTCCAGCGGCCCACCGCGCTGTCGGCGGCCGAAGCGGACAGTGCGGCCATCACCAACGGCAGCGCCAGCAGCAGGGTCTTGAACGTCTTGCGCATGTTTCCCCTCCCAGGGATGTACGTGGATGCCGGCGTTCGGCCGGGACAGCTGGACTGTATACCCATTCGCTCTGGTACGGAACGGATCCCATGCGCCGACTGCAACCTGTTCAGTCGACTTCGTAGAGTTCCAGTGGCAGCCCGTCGGGGTCGGCGAAGAAGGTGAAACGCTGGCCGGTGTATTCATCGGTGCGGATCGGTTCGCAGGCTACGCCCTCGGCGGCCAGGCGCTCGATCATCGGCTCCAGCGCGGCGACCCGGAACGCCAGGTGGCGCAGGCCCTGCGCCTCGGGGCGGCTGGGCCGGGGCGGTGGCGCCGGGAACGAGAACAGCTCCAGCTGCCCACCGTCGGGCAGGGCCAGGTCCAGCTTCCAGGAGTCGCGCGCGGCGCGATGGTGCTCGGCCTTCACCGTCAGGCCCAGGATGCGCACGTAGAAATCGCGCGATCGGTCGTAATCGGCACAGATCAGGGCGACGTGGTGGATGCCGAGCAGCGGTGTCATGGATCGATTCCTGGTGGCGCGAACGCGCAACTGTCTGAGCGGGACCGATACAAATACCCCAACTCGCGTCGGCTTTCTAACTTCTTGTAGAGCCTTGCCCCCACCCCGTCTTCACCATGCAGCCCTTGTCGAAGGGAGGGGTCGGATGTACGCCATTGTCAATGCAGGTCAAGAGCTGGCCCAGCTCAGCGTCGGCGGCCAGCCCGTCCGCCTCGCGCCCGGTGAGCGCCTGCTGCTGGCCGGCCTGCCGTTGCCGCGTGGCACCGGGCTGCAGTCGGTGGCGCTGGCGGGCAGCGGCATGGCCCGCGCGCTGGCCCACTACGACCATGCCAGCGGCGTGCAGCGCCCGGTCGGCGAGCCGCAGCCCCTGTGCTGGTCGGTGCCGGCAGCGCTGGAGGTGCCGGACGTGGCGGCCGCGTGGCTGATCGACCAGCTGGCGCGCGGCGCCGGGCAGGACGAAGACACCCCGGCGGCCTGCCTGCTGCGCCATCTGGCGCGCAGCGAAAACTATGGGTTGATGCGCTTCCTGCTCGAGGAAGGCGGCGACAACTCCGTCGCCGCACTGGCCGAGCGCTACGGCCTGTCCTCGGCCCAGTTCCACCGGCGCTGCCGGCAGGTGCTGGGCCGTCCGCTCAAGCGCGAGCTGCGCATCCAGCGCGCGGCGCGGGCGCTGCTCGCCTATCCCGGGCGTGCGCGCTCGTTCACCTACCTCGCAGCCGACCACGGCTACGCGTCTCTGTCGCATTTCTGCACGGACGTGAAATCGCTGATCGGCTGTTCTCCCCTTTCCGTCTACCGGGCCGTTTCGACGCCCAACGAGTAACCCATGCGTTCCCTGTCGTTGTTCCTGTTGTTGCTGTTCGTTGGTTCGCCCGCACTGGCGCAGACCCCATTGGAAGGCACCGCGATCTCCGACCGCGCCGACCTGCCGCATGCCACCGGCTTCGTCTCGCGCGCCGACAGCGCCGACCACCTGCTCAATGCGATCGGGACGCGCGCGCGCCAGGCCGTGGTGATCAGCCCGAAGGCCCACAAGAAAAAGGTGTCCGGCAGCTTCGACCTGGCCCGCCCGTTCGATGTGCTGGCCAAGGTCACCGCCGAGCTGGGCCTGGTCTGGTACAGCGACAGCACCTCGATCTACGTGTACGACGCCAGCGAGCAGAAGAACGCGGTCGGCCGCCTGCGCTCGACCTCGGTGGCCACGCTGGCCGACTTCCTGCGCAAGGCGCGGCTGTCGGACGCGCGCTATCCGGTGCGCGGCGGTGGCGCGGACGGCACCTTCTACGTGGCCGGTCCGCCGGTGTACGTGGACATCGTCCTCAATGCCGCGCGCTACCTCGACGACCTGTACGAAGGCGCCGACGCCAGCCCGCACCATGTGGAAGTGCTCACGCTGGAGCACAGCTTCGTCAATGGTCGTCGCTTCGGCCTGCGCACCGCCGAAACCTCACTGCCGGGCATGGCCGACGTACTGGCCAGCGTGCTGCAGCTCGGCGACTTCGGCGCCGTGGTCAAGCAGCCACCGCTGCCGGTCGATCCGGCCGCCATCACCGGGGAGCTGCTGCCCGCCACCCCGGCGCCGGCTGCGGACACGCAGCGGGTCGGCAGCGTGCCGGTGGGGCCGTCGCCGGCGGTGATCATGGCCTACGCCGAAACCAACAGCCTGATCGTGCGCGGCACCCTGGCACAGATCGAACAGGTCAAACGCCTGGTCGGTGAACTGGACGTGCCGCGCAAGCAGATCGAACTGTCGTTGTGGATCATCGACATCCGCAAGACCCAGCTCGACCGCCTTGGCGTCACCTGGAGCGGCGGCATCAACGTCGGCAACCGGCTGAAGATCGGCATCAACCAGGCCGGTTCGGTCAGCACCCTGGACGGCACCCGTTTCCTGGCCTCGGTACAGGCCATGGCCAGCAAGGGCGACGCGCACATCGTCTCGCGTCCGGTGCTGCTGACCCAGGAAAACATCCCGGCGTACTTCGACAGCAACCAGACCTTCTACGCGCAGCTGGTGGGCGAGCGCGCCACCTCGCTGGAGCCGGTGACCTACGGCACGCTGATCAGCGTCCGGCCCCGCATTTCCAGCAGCAACGAAGTGGAAATGCAGCTGAAGATCGAAGACGGCGCCGCCGACACCAGCCGCCTGGTGGACACCCTGCCACTGGTCAACCGCACCGTGATCGATACCGTGGCGCGCGTACCGCACCCGCTCAGCCTGCTGGTGGGCGGCTACACCCGCAGCCAGACCGATGTCGGCTACAGCGGCATTCCGGGCCTGCGACGCATTCCCGGCGTGGGCAAGCTGTTCGGCCAGGACAGCCAGTCGGCCGAGAACCTGGTGCGCGTGTTCCTGATCCAGCCGCGCCTGCTCACCGGCAGTGACCCGGTCGACCCGTACCGCATGCCGGAGGTCTATGGCCCCGGCGTGGGCGACGCCGTGCACGACACGTTCCGCGCACTGCACCCGGCCTTCAACGCTGTGGAGGGCGCGCATGGCACTGCCGGCCATTAACCGACCGCAGACCGCGCCGCTGCCGATCACGCCGCGCCAGGTCGCGGCGCCGGGCGACCGTGACGATGCATCGCGCGACATCACGTCCGCGTCGGGTAAACCGTCGCGGCCGGGCATGCTCAGCACCGCGTTGTCCATGCAGGACGACCTGGGCGCGCTGGTGGCCTCGCTGCAGCGCCGGCGCGACGGCCAGCAGACCAGCGGCAGCAGCGAATCGCAGGCCTGGATCGACCATGTGCTGGACGACGAGGTCCACGGCAAGGTCGGCAACCTGCGCGCGCTGCTCGACGGCATGCGCAGCCCGGTGCAGCTGCTTGCCCTGCTCAAACAGTTGTTCCCGGATCCCAGCGACATGCTGGCGGTGCTGCGTTCGCTGCTGGCCGATGACGAAATCGATGAAGCCCGCGAGCTGCTGCAGCAGGCCATGGAGCAGCTGCTGGCCGAGCAGGCGGCGTTGGGGCAGGGCGCCGCCCTGCGCGGCGGCGTGAATGTCGCGGTCAAGGCGCGCCTGGCCGCACGTGCGAGCCAGTTCTCCGCGCGTGCCCTGCGCCAGAGCTATCGCGATTTCATCGGCAACCACCAGGACTGCGTGGGCGAATACGCCGGCTGGATCGCGCTGTATGGCTTCGAGCGGCGCGCTCAGGTGGTCGACTTCATGGAGCAGGCGCTGGGCGCGGACATGTATTCGCTCGACCCCAGTGCCTCGCACCTGGAGTTCGGCCGCCTGCTGCGCCAGGTGCGCAACCTGGCGGTGCTGCGCTCCACCGACCAGCTGCTGGTCCAGGAGGCTACCCGCGACCGCCTGCTGGCCCGGTTGTCCACCACCGCCGAAGCGGTGATCGGCGGCCTGCTCGACGTGGTGCGTGGCCTGCAGGACTGGGCCGGGTTGTTTGCCGGCCCACTGGCCGATGCGCGCGTGGCGTTGTCGGCGCCGGAGCGCGCGCGGCTTATGCAAGCGTTGCGGCGCGCGCTGGGCGGCCTGCCCGACGCCGTGTGGAGCGATGACGTGGCGCGCGAACGCGCGGTGCAGTCCCTGGAGGTCATGGTGGTGGAAAGCATGAAACGCGAACGCTGGCAGGCCAGCCATGCCGCAGGGGTGAGCGTATGAGCAGCGTGACCAACCCGTCCGCCACCGGCTTTGCCGCCCGCGCGCGCGGCGTGCTGCGCCCGGAGCTGGCGCTGGTGGTGCTGATGGCAGTGATCGTGGCGATGCTGATCATCCCGCTGCCGACCTTCCTCGTCGACCTGCTGATCGGCCTGAACATGGCCGTGGCGATCGTGATCTTCCTGAGCTCGTTCTATGTCGAACGCATCCTCAGTTTCTCCACGTTCCCTTCGGTGCTGCTGTTCACCACGCTGATGCGTCTGGCGCTGTCGGTCAGCACCAGCCGCCTGATCCTGCTCGACGCGGACGCCGGCCAGGTGATCAGCGCGTTCGGCGATTTCGTGGTCGGCGACAACCTCGTGGTCGGTGCGGTGATCTTCGCGATCATCACCCTGGTCCAGTTCATCGTCATCACCAAGGGCTCCGAGCGTATCGGTGAAGTGGTCGCGCGCTTCTCGCTGGACGGCATGCCCGGCAAGCAGATGAGCATCGACGCCGACCTGCGCGCCGAAGCCATCACCTCTGAAGAAGCGCAACGCCGCCGTCGCGACGTGGAGCGCGAAAGCCAGCTGTACGGTTCCTACGATGGCGCCATGAAGTTCGTGAAGGGCGACGCCATCGCCGGCATCGTCATCGTGTTCGTCAACCTGTTCGGCGGCATCGCCGTCGGCATGCTGCAGCATGGCATGGCGTTCTCGCAGGCGCTCAACACCTTCACCCTGCTGACCATCGGCGACGGCCTGGTCGCGCAGATCCCCGCGCTGCTGATCTGCATCAGCGCTGGCTTCATCGTCACCCGGGTCAGCGGCGAGAGCAACAACCTGGGGGCGAACATCCTGGGCGAGCTGTTCAACAGCAACCTGGTGCTGGGCACCGGTGCGGTGCTGGTGTTGCTGCTGGGCCTGCTGCCGGGCTTCCCGCTGCCGGTGTTCGCCGGCCTGGCGGTCGGCCTGGCCGCGATGCTGGCGTGGCGCCTGCGCCGTGGCGCCACCGCTGACGGCGATGCCGGTGCAGGTGCAGGGTCCGGCGCCGCCGGCGCGCCGGCCGGGCAGGGCGACAGCGCCGCTGCGCGCCTGACCAGCGAAACCCTGCCGCTGATCCTGCTGATGCCGCCGCCGCTGCATGAAGCGGGGGTGGCGGGGCAGTGGGAAGAACAGCTGCGCCACGACGCCTTCATCAACACGGGCATGCAGCTGGCGCCGCTGGTGCTGCGCAGCCATGAACCGGCGAAAGAGCACGAGGTGAAGGTGCTGATCAATGAGATACCGGCCGCCAGTGCGCACGTGGTGGGCGGGCATGTCCGGGTATGGGGAAGGCAGGACGAGCTGGAGGCGCTGGACATGGGTCTGGTGGTGCCGCACGAAGGCGGCAATGCGCGCTGGGTGCTGGCCGAGGCCCACCAGGATGTGCGCGCGCTGGGCTGCGAGGTCTCCAGCGACTACGAGGAGCTGCGCCGGCTGGTACACGGCGCGGTGCTGCGCAACGTCGGGGAACTGTTCGGCATCCAGGAGGCCAAGCATGTACTGGACGCGCTGGAGAAGCGCTTCCCGGAGCTGGTCAAGGAAACCTACCGGCACATGCCGATCCAGCGCGTGGCCGAAGTGCTGCAGCGCCTGCTCCGCGAAGACGTGTCCATCCGCAACATGAAGGTTGTACTGGAAACGCTGGCGCAGTGGGGCCAGCGCGAGAAGGACGTGATCCTGCTGGTAGAGCACGTGCGCGGCGCGCTGTCGCGCTACATCTCTGCGCGCTTCGCCCGCGACGGGCGCATCCCCGCCATCCTGGTCTCCAGCCCGGTCGAAGACCAGATCCGCGCCGGCATCCGCCAGAGCCAGGGCGCGGCCTACCTCAACCTCGAACCGGCCGAAGCGGGCGAACTGATGGACCGCTTCGCCCTGCATGTCGGCGACATCACCGCGCGCCGCCCCGACGTGGTGCTGATGGTGGCGCCGGACATCCGCCGCTTCGTCAAACGCTTCATAGAAAACCGCCTACCCGCGACCCCGGTGCTCTCGTTTGCCGAGATCTCCGACACGGTCACCCTTGATGTGATGAGGAGCATATGACCTCCCTGCTGGATACCCTCAACGCCGCCCTCCAGGAGCTGGGCTGCGACCCGTCGCGCTTCCAGTTCGACACACATTCCTCCGTGGTGATGGGCTTTGCCGACGTGGGCGAGCTGTTGCTCGACCCGGTTGACGACATGGTCTACCTGTGGGGCCGGCTGGACACATCGCCCGCCGAGCGCTTCAGCAATCGCGCCGATGAACTGCTGGCCGCGCTGTCGTCGCCGGCGGCGCATTTCGCCAACGGATGCCTGGCCCTGCGCCAGCTCGACGAAGGCTGCCTGGTCGGCGGTGCGCTGCAGCCTGACTGCCGCCACGAGTCCAGCCTGCTGGCGTCGGCGATCGAAGGCTTCCACGCCCGCGTACTCGAACTGCAGGCGCTGCTGCGGTGACAGCTGCCGTGCCCTGCTGGCGGCCCTGTGCCACTCCGTTGGCGATGCGCGCAGGCGAACTGCGCGTGCCGCTGGCCGACGTGGCCGTGGGCGAACACTGCCACGTGCGCCGTTCGGCCTGCGACGACCGCGTGCTGACCCACGGCGTGGTCACCCGGGTCGACCACGGCGTGGCCACCCTGGCGCTGATCGGTGCGCCGGTGCGCCTGGCCGCCGACGTGGTGGTGGCGGCGACGGGGCAGCCGTTGCAGGTCTCACTGGGTACGCATCTGCTGGGCTGCGTACTGGACGGGTTCGGCGATGTAGTGGAACGGCTGCGCGAGGGCGACCCGGTGGACACGCCGGGCGTACCCGCGGCGGTGCATGCCGCGCCGCTGGACTACCGCCAGCGGCGCGCGATCCAGGTGCCGTTCGCCACCGGCATCCGAGCGCTGGACGCATTGCTGACCGTGGGCGAGGGCCAGCGCATGGGCGTTTTCGCCGCCGCCGGCTGCGGCAAGACGACGCTCGTGGAAATGCTGCTCGGCCATGCGGACTGCGACGTGCGCGTAGTGGCGCTGGTAGGCGAACGCGGGCGTGAAGTGGCCTCGTTCGTCGACGCCATCCGCCAGGGGCCAGCCGCCGCGCGCACCATCATCGTGCAGGCGACCTCCGATTCGTCGCCAGCCACGCGGGTCAACGCCGCCATGGTCGCCACCCGCGTTGCCGAGTATTTCCGCGACCAGGGCAGCCGTGTGCTGCTGGTCATGGACTCGGCCACCCGCTATGCACGCGCGTTGCGCGACGTGGCGCTGTCGGCCGGTGAACCGCCCGCGCGGCGTGGCTTCCCGGCCTCGGTGTTCGAAGCGCTGCCGCGCCTGGTCGAACGCCCGGGCAATGCGCGCAGTGGCAGCATCACCGCCTTCTACACGGTGCTGCTCGAAGACGACGCCGATCCCGATCCGGTCGGCGAAGAGGTCAAGTCGCTGCTGGACGGGCATGTGTACCTCAGCCCACGCCTGGCGCAGCGCGGTCATTTCCCGGCCATCGACGTGCTGCGAAGCGCCAGCCGGCTGTATCCGCAGCTGGCCAGCGAACGCCAGGCGGCCGCGGCCACCCGCGTGCGTGCGGTCATGGGTCGGCTCGACGACCTGCAGCTGCTGCGCGACATCGGCGAGTACCGGCCCGGTGTGCAGCCCGAACAGGACGACGCCATCGCGCGCGAACCCCGGCTGTTGGCGTTCCTGCGCCAGCCGCTGCACGAACCGGTGGCGCTGGACGCCGCGCTGGAGGCCCTCGATGCGCTCGCCCGCTGACCCCGCCCGCCTGGCCACGCTGCTGGAACACCGCGCGCAGCGCCTGCGTTGCGACGCGCAGGACCAGGCCACGCAGGCCGAGCGACACGACCGCGAGGCGCACAGCCTGCGCAGCGCGGCCGACGAACGCCTGCAGCAGGCGCAGCTTGGCGAAGAGCCCGGCCTGGACCGGCAGCGCCTGTTCGAGCGCCTGCGCGGCGTCGCCATTGCGCGCGCGCACGTCCTGGAGTGCGAACTGCGTGCGGGGCACCTCCGGGAACAGGCGGCCGATGCCCGCGAACAGGAACAGCAGCTGCACCAGGCCGCCGCTGGCAACCAATCACGCGCCCGCCGGCTTCAGGCGGTCGGCGCGCACCTCGACCAGCACCACCGCAAGGCACGCCTGCGTCGCCAGGACCGCCAGATCCAAGAGGAATACACATGTCGCTGACCATTCAAGACGCGCAGGCCGCGATGACCGCAGTGGGCCCGGTGCAGCCGGTGCCGCTGAGCGAGCGCGTGCAGGCACGCCAGCCGCAGGCTCGCCCGTCGGAGGCGTTCGAGACCACGCTGGCGGATGTCAGCCCGCTGGAGCTGGAACTTCCGCCGACCCCTGACGACGCCGCCGCCGCCGTTGCGCGTGCGGTCATGACCCGGCGCGACGACAGCGACCGCACCACCGCAGGTGCGCATGCAGGCGCGCCGCTGGCGGCTGGCGCCCTGCCCACGGTGACGTTGCCCGAGCCGGTGTCCATGCTGGACACGCCGGCGCCGGCGCCGGCGCCGCGTTCGCGGACGCGCGTCGATGTGCAGACAGCCCATCAGCCGGTGGTGCCGGGCGCCGTGCCGGGTACCGAAAGCGCTACGGCACCATTGGCGCGTGGTTCCGCTACGCCCGGGTCGCAGCCGACGCGTGGAGCGTCTCCCGATTCTGCCGCGCCTGCCGCGCCTGCCGCGCCCGCCGCGCCAACGGCCGGTTCTGCGATTGCGTCCGTTACTGTTGCGCCGCCCTCCACGCCGGCCGGTAGTGTCGTGCAGGTTGAAGCAGGCAGCGACGCAGCAGCGGCTGCGGTGCAGGCGTCGCGCCAGGCGCTGCAGCCAGCGCGCATGCACGGCGCGGCGCCGCCAGGGCATCGGTCGCTGCGTCCGCGCCCGCAGCCTGCAATCATCCGGTGCCCGCTCCGGCGCAGGTTGCAGGGGCAAAGCCGGGCCAGGCAGGCGCGCCGGCAGGGGCGCAATCGCCGTCCGACGACCCGGCAATGCGTGGCGACACCGTCGCGGCGTCGGTGGCGATCCCCGCACCCGTGTCGACCGCGCCGCAGTCGGAGACCGGGCCGGACGCCCAGTCGCTGGCCGAAGCGCGCCGCGCCGACGCCAATGTCGGTACCCGCCAGCAGGTGCGGGCAGTGCGCCAAGCCGAGGCCCTCCAGTCCGCCATGGTCCAGCGTGCAGAAGCGGCCAGCCAGATCCAGGTGTCCTTCAGCAGCTGGGGCGCCGGGCACTCCGTCACCGCGCGGCTGGACGGTGGTCGCCTGCACATGCAGCCTTCGTCGTCGCGCGTGGGGCAGGCGCTGTCTTCGGCGACGGCCCCGGCCGGGGTTGAACTGCAGATCGCCGTGGACAACACCGATACCGCCACCGACGAGCGTCGCGGCGACCAGGGCCAGGCATGAACACACTGCGCTGGCCCTTCCCGGCCCTGACCCCTGCCGCTGTTGCGCAGGCCTCCACCATCGCTGCCTGCGCACGCGCGGGCATCACCCCGACGTGGCAGCCGCTGCCGGCGCGCGGCGCCGTGCTGCGTTTCGACGTCAGCGGCCACGCCGGCGACCTGCGCCTGGTGGTGCCGGCAGAACAGTGGTGTCCGGCGATGTTGCCGGCGATGGCCGGATTCGCCTGGTCCGAACTGGTCGACCGCAACGCGGTGGCCTGCTGGTTGCCGGACCAGCCCCTGCTCGACATTTCCGCCGCAGCGTTCCATGGCGCGGCCATCACCCTGCGCGACGTGGTCCCGGTGACCGCGCTGGCATTGGCCAGCGGCCCGCAGCCCTGCCTGGACACTGCGCAGGGGCCGGCCTGGATCGAACGCGCCGACTGCGCCGCCGGCACCGGTCTGACGCCGGCCATGCAGGCGCTGCGCCTGCCGGTGGAGCTGGGTATCGCGCGCCTGCGCGTGTCGCTGCATCGCCTGCGCACCCTGCCGCCGGGTGCCGTGCTGCTGCTCGATCAGCTGCACCCGGTCGCGCGCTACGCGCAACGCCGCCTGTACTCCTTCGATTTCACCCTTGAGACCATTTCCGTGAATACACCCTTCGATTTCCTCGACGACGACGACGGCGGTACCGACATCGCTGCCGCCTCCGCCACCGCTGCGGCCACCGCCGACGCGGCACACGGCATCGACATCCGACGCCTGCCGGTTGCCGTCGACGTGGTGCTGTGCCAGCTGCAGCATGCCGTTGGCGAGCTTGACCGGTTGCAGCCCGGCACCGTGTTCAATCTTCCCGACGATGCCTGGAAGCACCTGCAGCTGCGCGTCAATGGCCAGCTGATCGCCCGCGGCGAGCTGGTCCAGGTGGGCGACCAGCTGGGCGTGCAACTGGCGCAGGCGCCCGTGCTGACATGAACTTCGTCAATAACGACATCTCGCTGATCGCGGTCATGTCGATGGCCGCGATGCTTCCGTTCCTGATCGCGGCCGGTACCTGCTACCTCAAGTTCTCGGTGGTGTTCGTGCTGCTGCGCAATGGTCTGGGCCTGCAGCAGGTGCCCTCGAACATGGTGCTCAACGCGCTGGCGCTGATGCTGGCCTTCTATGTGATGCAGCCGATCGTGCAGAACATGTACGACGCCTACCTCGCGCTGGACGCGCCGCTCGACTCGGTCGCCGCCGTGGTCACCTTCCTGGATAGCAGCCTCGACGGCTACAAGGTCTACCTGGCCACGTATTCCGATCCGGAGCTGCTGAAGTTCTTCGAACGCGCGCGGCATGTCGAACCCGGCATGCCGGTGCCCGAGCTGGAGCCGCACGAGCGTTCGCTGTTCGCGCTGATGCCCACCTATGCGCTGAGCGAGCTGAAGGACGCCTTCCGCATCGGCTTCTACCTGTACCTGCCGTTCGTGGTGATCGACCTGGTGGTCTCCAGCGTGCTGCTGTCGCTGGGCATGATGATGATGAGCCCGGTGACCATCTCCGCGCCGATCAAGCTGATCCTGTTCGTGGCAATGGACGGCTGGAGCCTGCTCTCGCAGGGTCTGGTCCGCCAGTATCTCGACGTGCCGATGTAGCCATGGACGCGATCATGTTCATGGGCAACAAGAGCCTGATGCTGATCCTGCTGCTGTCGGCCGCACCGGTCGCGGTAGCGACCATCGTCGGCCTGGCCATCGGCCTGTTCCAGACCGTCACCCAGTTGCAGGAGCAGACCCTTCCTTACGGAGCCAAGCTGCTGGCGGTCATCGCCTGCCTGCTGGTGCTGATGACCTGGATGAGCGCGCGCATGCTGGATTTCGCCCGGCTGGCGCTGCACACCGCGTTGAACGGGTAGGGCCATGCAGCTATCCGCGCTGGATACCGAACTGGTCGCACTGGCCCGTGACCACGGCCTGCCGGCGCTGCTGGGCATGGCCCGGATCGGCGCCTGCCTGGTCTGGATCCCGTACCTGTCGCCGGGCGTGATGCCGGCCAAGATGACCCGTTCGGTGATCGCGGTGATGGTGGTGATCGGCCTGTGGCCGTCCACCGCCGGCGCTATCATCCCGCCGGACATCCTGTCCATGGCCGGCGGGGTCCTGCGCGAAGTGCTGATCGGTACAGCGATCGGCCTGGTGGTGGCGCTGCCGTTCCACATCTTCCACGGCATGGGCGCGATCGTCGACAACCAGCGCGGCGCCGGCATCGGCGCCATGCTCGACCCCGTCAGCGGCATGGAAGCCACCGAACTGTCCAACCTGCTGCAGTTGATGAGCGTGGTGGTGTTCCTGGCCACCGACGGCATGATCGTCCTGCTCGAAGTCCTGCAGGACAGCTACCAGCTGATACCCATGGGCAGCGGCTTCAGCCTGGACCTGGCGCGCCTGCAGTCGTTCGCCGCCACCCTGCTGGCCGGCGCGGTGCGCATGGCGCTGCCGGTGCTGCTGCTGCTGTTCCTGGTCGAAGTCCTGCTCGGCACGCTCTCGCGGTTCTCCCAGCAGATGAACCCGTTCTCGCTGTCGCTGGCGATCAAGTCCTTCATCGCCTTCATCGCGCTGCTGTTCTACCTGATGCCCACCATCACCACCCAGGTGCCGCTGATCCGCGACAGCACCGACGCGCTGCAGCTGCTGCTGGAGCTGCCGAAGTGAAGACCGAGAAGCCGACACCGCACCGCCTGCTCAAGGAATCGAAGAAGGGCAAGAGCTACGTCAGCCGCGACCTGGCCGGACTGGCGGTGCTGGTGGCTGGACTCGTCGCCCTGGCCACCCTGACCTCCACCCAGGCCCTGCACGGCTTCTATCGCGGCATGGCGGTGCGCGGTTTCAGCCTGAGCCCGGCCGAGGCGGCGTGGCAGGCCACCCAGGCCTTCCTGTGGATCGCCGTGCCGGTGGGCGCTGCAGCGATCATCGCGGCGGTGCTGATCTCGCTGGTGCAGAGCCGGGGCGTGATCGCGGCAGAAGCGGTGCGCATCGACCTGGCTAGGGTCAATCCGATCTCCGGCTTCAAGAACCTGTTCTCGCTCAAGACCGTCAAGGGCGTGATCAGCGCCACCCTGTACCTGCTGGCCGGACTGGTGTTCGTGGTGCTGGCCTGGAACCTGTTCGCGCCCAGTCTGTTCGCCCAGGTGCAGATGCCCGACAAGGCCGCCGGTGCGCTGTGGCACAGCGTGGGCTGGCGCAGTACCGCGCTGTTGCTGGCCGTGCTTTCGCCGATCGTGTTTGCCGCCGCCTTCATCGAGTATCGGCTGTACATCCGCGAGATGCGCATGGAGAAGCACGAGGTCAAGCAGGAGCATAAGGACCACAACGGCAATCCCGAAATCAAGCAGCGCCGCCGCCAGATCGGCGAAGAGCTGTCTGCCCAGACCCAGGCCGACATTGCGGGCTCCTCGCTGATCCTGGCCAATCCAACGCATATCGCGGTGGGAATCTTCATCCACCCGGACTACCCGGGCCTGCAGTTCGTCTCCCTGCGCGAGCGTGGCAACCGCGCACGCAAGGTCATCGCGCTGGCTGAAAAGTGGGGCGTCCCCGTCGTTCGCGACATTCCGGTCGCCCGTGCCGTGTTCTTCAAGACGCGCCGCTACCAGTTCGTCCCAGCCGACCTCACGGCTCCGATCACCCGGATCCTGCTGTGGTTGAAGGACATCGAACGCAACAACGCACCGCCGCCACCAGATTCCGATCACGACGGCGAAACCGCGCCGGAATCGACGCCCTCGCTTGACGGTACCCCTCCGCGCCCACCCGCGGAATGAGGGAAACCCGAAAGTCCCCCCTCCGCATCCCCGCCAGACTGTGCATGTCCTGCAGCGCCGTCGGCCCACACCCGGTAACCCACCATGACCCAAGCCCACGACGCCCCCACCGATTCCCAGACCCAACAGGCCCAGCTCGATGAGCTGGCCCAGTTGTTGTTCGAAGGCGCCCAGAGCGGTGCCGCGATCAAGGATCTGAAAGGGGTCAGCGATGACCTGCTGGAAAGCGTCTACGCCTACGCGCACCGTTTCTATACCGACGGTCGCCTGGACGAAGCCGAAACGTTCTTCCGCTTCCTGTACCTGTACGACTTCTACAACGGCGACTACGCGCTCGGCCTGGCCGCGGTGCTGCAGATGAAGAAGGACTACGCCAAGGCCATCGACATGTATGCGCTGGCCTACGCACTGCTCAAGGGCGACGAACGGCCGATGCTGCATGTCGGCCAGTGCCACCTGGCCATGGGCAAGTTGACCCTGGCCAGGGGCTGCTTCGAAACCGTGCAGCTGCGTTCCACCGATCCGGACCTGCTGGCGCGGGCCAAGGTCTACCTGCAGGCGCTGGCCGGTACCGGCACCGCCCCTCCCGATTCCACAGAGGACACCGATTCCGCATGATCATCACCGCTTCCGCCAGCCATACGCCGCTGGCCTTCACCGGCAAGACCGCCGCCCGCGACGACGCGCCCTCCATCGCCGCCGGATTTGGCGCTGCCCCGCTGCAGCAGGTTGAAGCCATCGACCGCAAGGTGCTGGAGCTGTTGGCCAAGGCCGCAGGTGACAGCACCAGTATCGCCGCCGAGGCGGAAGCACCCAACCCGAATGCGCCGGCACTGCGCAGGGCCGACATGCAGCGCCTGGTGCGCGCCGCCATGCAGGCTCAACTCCAGGCCACCGGCGCCACCCCGCCGCGGATGACCCCGGAAGCGGCCATGACCCTGCTGGCCATGCAGCTCAGCGAGCTGGTCACCACCGAAAATACCCGCAGCCTGTCCTCGCAGCTGGAGCTGGTGAAGCAGCGCCTGGCCCAGCGCGCCGCGAGCGCGCAGGAGCTGGCCGAGGCCATCCGCCTGGCCCAGGAGGTGGTGGATTCCGCGATGGTCGACATGGGCGCCGCCGAAGGTGAGCTGCTGGCCGCTGCCGAAGCGCTGAAAGAAGCCGAAGCGGAAGTGAAGCGCCTGGAAAAGGCGCTGGCCGAAGCCCTGCCGGAAGACATGGACGCCATCCGCGCCCAGTTGGAGGCGGCCAAGGGCAAGGCCGCGGATGCGCAGGGGAGGGTGGACGCTGGCATCGTCACGCTGGTGCAGGCTTCCAAGGCGCTCGAAAAGGCCTTGGGCGATCTTGAAGACTTCAAAAGCCAGGCAGACAAGCTGGATCCGAATGGCAGCGTCAGTGCGCGGGGTGACGACAAGGCCTTCACAAACGCGGCCAAACTGGGCGAGCTGCTGGCCATCCTGCAGGAAATCATTGGCAAAGCAAATGATGCGAAGCTCGCTGCCGACACCAAGCTGGTCCAGGAAATCCTGAAACTGCGCGAAGCTGAAAACCTCCGCCGCTCCCAGGAGTACCAGGACGAACTGGCCAAGGCCGAAGCCGCACAGAAGAAGATGGGCTGCATCGGCAAGATCATCGGCTGGGTGGTCACCGTAGTGGCCGTGGTGGCAGCGCCGTTCACTGGCGGCGCCAGCATGGTTCTGGCCGGGGTCGGCCTGGCGTTGGCCATTGGCGAAGAACTTGGCCTGGACATCATGGGCAAGATCATGGAACCCATCATGAAACTGGTGATGGAACTGGTGAAGGCAGTGGGCAACGTGATGGGTGACGTGCTGACCGCGTTGGGCGTCTCGTCCGCGTTCGTCGACAAGATCAAGGACGTGCTTGGCGTGATTGTCGTGGCTGCCCTGATCATTGCGGCAGTGGTGCTCACCAAGCGCGTGGCCGGCAACGTGGCCGTGCAGCAGCTGGCCAAGGCGGTTACCCGCGCGGTGTCCGAGGCCATCAGCAAGGCGCTGCCGCAGATGCTCAAGGCCATCGCCCGCTCGGTCGGGCAGGCCGGCGACGACATCGCCAAGGCCATCACCAAGACCGTCAGCAAGGTCACCGGAAGCAGCACGGAAACGCTGGCGGTACGTTCGGGCCAGGCCATGAAGGCGTCGCACGCGATGCAGTTCGCCAACCAGACCAGCCAGGGCATCGGCGCGATCGTGATCGCGGACATGTACATCGATGCCGCCAAGCTGCAGAAGGAAATGGAAGTCGGCCTGGTCGACACCGCCATCTTCCGCGAGCTGCTGCAGAAGATCCTCGAGTACTTCATGCAGACCAACAACCTGGTGGCCGACCTGTTCCGGCAGATGACCGACGTGCAGGCCTCGGAGGACGAGACCAGTCACTTCATCACCGCCCGCGTCGGCCGCGCCGCCGCCTGACACCCCTGATTCAACGAGCCAAGTACCACTGGAGCATTCGCATGACCACTCTCAGCATTCAGCACGCTGCACAGCGCATCGCACCGCCGGAAGCCGGCCTGAAGCTCACGCGCGACAGCGATACTGTCAATACGCCCATCACCGCTCCGATCTCGGCGCCGATGGATGCGGCCACCGAGCGCCTGTTGTCCGATGCCGTCGCAAGGGGCGAAACCGACGGCGACCGCCGCAACCCGGGCGAGCCGATGCCGCAGGGCGAACCGATCCTGGAGCTGCCCACCCCCAAGCGCACCCTGCAGGAGGCCGGAACGCAGCTGGCCAGCGTTGCCAACCGGTTGCCGGTGGTACTGGCCGCCCTGCTGGGCACCCATGACCCGATCACCGCCGAAGAGGGCGCCGCCCTGCGCGCCGTGGAAGCCGCCGCTGCGATGCTGGCCGTGCGTGCGGTGAGCGACACCCAGGAACCGGGCAAGGCCAACAGCGACACCGTGGGCCAGGCACCGGACGCTGGCAAACGCCAAGCCAATGCCGGGGCGTGGTTGGCCTCCAGCAAGTTCGCCATCCTGCTGGAGCTGCTGCGCCAGGTGCTGCTGCAGTTGGCAGCCAACGAGCGCGAGAACAGCGCCGACTCGCTGATCATGAAGCGTGACCAGACCGAGCGTGCCGGCGACCTGGGCATCGAAGAAGCCAAGACGCGGCTGGGCGGCACCATCGGTGCCAGCGTCGTCACCGCCTCGGTGGGCGGCGCAGCGATGCACCAGGCATTCAAGTCCACCTCGATGCAGACGGCTTCAACGACCAACAACAACCTTGCCGCCAACAAGACCAATGTTGCAGTGGAAAGTGGGCGCGGAGGCCTGAAGGGCAACACCACGCCCAACCAGGAGCTGCGCCCCGCGCGTGATATCGATGGCAGCCCCAACGCAGCCTTGACCGGCAGCGATCGGCGCACCGCAGATCTGCAGGCAGATGCGGACGTCAACGCGCGCCCGATGAACGCCAACACCAAGGACACTGCCGACAAGGCGATGGTGCCCGATCATCACTCGAGTAATGCGGAAGTGATGGCCAGGGCACAGAACCCGGCCGCCCGCGCCGCTGCATTGAACATGCTGGCGCAGTCGCTGGGCAACATCGTGCCGAGCGGTACCGAAATCGAGGCGGCCGGTGAGAGCAAGCAGCGCCAGATGGCCACCAATGCCAGCGAGAACTACGGCAGCGTCAGCGAGCACCAGCAGCAGCAGGTCGCCAGCAACCGGGATCTGCTCGCTTCCGTCTCGCAGCTGCTCGATGAAGCGCTTCAGCTGCAGGCCAATACCAGCGGCCACCAGATCTCGCGCTTCTAAGGGACACCACGATGACAGATGCCATTACCCTGAACCCGACGTCCACATCGTCCCGGGCGCTGCAGATGCCCCAGCCTGAAATCAAGGCGGGCGCATTCGAAGCGCCGGCGCTCGACCCGGAAACCCGCTCCCGCCTGCTGCAGCTCGGCCACCTGGCGCGCGGTGCACGCACCGCCGCCGCCAACCAGATCCTGTTGAGCCGCGAGCTGGCGACCACCGGGCTTGGAACCGTCAACCCGCCGCCGCTGGACGTGCTCACCGACGCAGTGGCGATGGAGGAGTTCAATCGCAAGAAGCAGAAGGAAGCCAACCTCTCCACCGCGCTGCAGGGCGCGCTGGTGCAGTCCGAGCGCACCCAGGGCGAGTTGCACCGCGCGGCGCTGTTCCTGCTGCCGCAGATCGACCTGGAAGACGAGGAGGGTGTCACGACGCCCGGCTTCACGTCGCCCATGAAAAGCCCGGAGGTGGATGCAGGCGGACTGATCTGGGACTCGCATGCCGACTTCTATGCGCAGATCAGCGCGCTGCTGGGTGTGCTGCAGACGGAGTGGTTGAGCAAGTACCAGCATGCACTAAGCAACTACCTTGAATTCTACAAGGAGTTTGCGGACATCATGGAGAAGATCACAGTTGCGCCAGAGGGGGACAAGGGGAATGTCAAGATCGAATTCGGCTACGTAGTCGGCGAGCTCAGAAAGCTGATGGAGAAATACAAGCTGCAAGAGGGCGCGCTTGCGCAATTCCCATCTGAGGAGGCGGCTGAGGCTTTCAAAGAGTCGCTCGGCCTTCCGGGAATGAAGGTCATGGTGTTCGCCGACGGGAGCTGGGGTGTGTTGATGGATACAGATCCGCTGAGTGATCTGATTCTGAGCATGCCGCTCACTGCGTACTGGGATGCCGCCCAATACAACGCTTGGCTCTCCTCCAAAGACAGCAACATGGAGCAGATCAAGCACGTGAGCAAAGTGCTGGGGGAGAAGCTCAGCGAGATGACGCAGAAGTACGACAACATCGTGAAGATCCTTAGCTCCACGATCGACAAGATAACCGAAGCCGACATGAGTTTCGTTCACGGCATCTGACCTACGTTTTTGTTCTGGAGTTGATTGCATGACCAACCAAACCGCAGCCGTAGGCAGTGTTGCGCGCCCGCCGATCATCGGTCGAAAAGCCTTGGACGAGATTCTCAGGCGGGTCGACCTGAGAGCCGTCTCGAATCGGGAATCACCGGTTTCCGCCCGATGCCAGATGCCATATGTGGGCGGCACCCACGAACGCAGTGCCTGTGAGCGTGCAATCAGCAGCGCGTATGACGTCATCGCAAACGCACACGGGAAGATGGCCGGTGATAAGGCCGATGCGATGAAGAAGTCGCTTGAGATCCTCCACCCCAGCAGCGCCGAACGGTTTGGCAATACGTTGCAGGTGCACTGGACCATCCTGGGCACCTTGCACGAAGCCCTGCAGAAGCGGGCGAGTGTGGCTCCCGATGACCCGGTGCCGAAGGCAATGCTTCCCAAGGTGGAAGCCTCGATCATCGAGCTGGCAGTCAAGGCCGGCCAGTGCAAGGGCATTGCAGACGGTACGTATCATGGCGACAGCAAGTCTCTTAAGCTGTCCAATGCCATCATCGCTGCGAAGAAGCTGGTCACCGAATGCGCCACGAAGATGGGGGGCGAGTCGCTGTTGTGCAATATCGCCGAGGCGATCCTTCCGGCGCCGATGAAAGACAGCATCGCCGAGCGCTTGCCGCATCTGGTGGATGTGTTCGACAAGCCCGGAAGTGTGTCCGATAACGGGCAGATTCTGCACAAGAACATGATGGACGGGCTCGCCAGGACCCTGCGCATCCACATCGAAAACGGTGGCTCCGAGTCGTACATCAACGCCATTCTGCACCTGCTGAAACTGCCGGAGTATGTGGTTCAGGGCGCGCAGGGAAAGGCAGGTGAGCCGACCGATGCGCCTGCGCAGGATGACGCACCCGTTGACCCGCTGCGCTTGGCGCGCGACCTGAACGGCAACGGAGCACCCATTGCCATCAACCACGCTCCGGTGACGGTCAAGACCGGGCAGTCGCAGCAGCCTCCCGCATTCACCTTGACCGAGATCCGGAACCTGGTGGACAGTGCGTTCGACCGTGGCTACGCACTCGCCGAGAGCAAGGGGCTTTTGCGCGCGACGCAGGAGCAGCTGGCGCGGAGCGAGGCCCGGGCGGACCGACTGCAGAGGCAGCTGGATCGACTTCAGGCGTGGGTTGCTGAGAGCGATGCGCGTCGCGTGGTGTCAGGCTCGAACACCGATAGCGTGGAGCATGAGCGGACAATCTCGTCGAGCGTGCGTTCGATGACCCTTGAGTCCGAGCCTCGAGTTCTCAACATCGACGCGGAATCCCGCGCTGGCGTGGGAAGCGACCTGACGCACTCACAACACATGCTGAGCGACGGCGAGCCGCGCCAGCTTGATCTGGTGCAGCGTGGCGGACAGCTTGATGCCGACGGCAGGGACAAGGACATCCGCCAGGATGAGCGCTCTGATCAACTGTTGGAGCGCGGTGGCAGAAATGGCGATGGCGGCGTGCGTCGTGCCCCGCCGGGATCGGAGGATCAGACGGACGGCAGGACACTGGATGTGAAGACGGGGACGCAGTCGGCGCTGCCGAAGAACGATGCGTCTGGAACGTTGGAGGCGCTTCCGCGTAATCGCCAGGCCAGGCTCGGCGACGCAGACCCGCGTGGCGAGCGCAGGACCGACTCGTTGATGACTTCCCGGCATGACGGCTCGGCGGCCTCCGGCGCGCCTGCGCAGGAGGACGCACTGGTGGGTGAGTTCGAGCGCTATCTGCAGACGTTCGGGATCGAACAGCGCCCCTTGCCGCGCGACGTGCACCAGCCGGTCGGGCCCCGCAATCTGAAACAGGTTGACGCCGATGGCGGAACGTCTGGACCCGGCGCCAACCGCACGTTGCTGCCCAGTGACCTGGTCGGTTATCGGGATGCACGCGCTCTCCTTTCCGGCGTGCCGTTCATCCCGGTGAGCACCGGGAAGGTCGCGAAACCGTTGCCGGCGTCCCCGAAGGGTGAGTTTGCCCGGTTTGTCGATCAGCTCGGGATCGGCAAGGTCAACCCCACGCACGTGATGGAGAAGAATGGGCGTGGATCCGTTCCGCCGGCAACCCTGGTGATCCGGGGGCCGGTGTCCGAACTCGAGCGCGCTTTCGAAGGCCACAGGAGTCGAAAGATGAATCCTCTGCTGCAGCCGGTACCTCCGGCAGCACCTCGCCACTCTCCGGCGTCCGTGCCGGTCCGGGAGAGCGTTCGGACCGAAGCATCCGACTTCGTCCGGAAGCCCGCAGCAGCGCTCTCGCCGTTGACGGTGCTGGCGCGCTCGGTCCCTTGGCCGCCAGCCTCCGCTCCGACGACCGTTGCCCGTAACCGGTCCGATTCCCTGGCGAGCATCAGCTCGTCGGGCAGTCGCGCGGATTCACTTCGCGAAAAAATCCTTTCGGATTCGAGGTCTCCGAGCGGCGCGGCAACGCCGTAGGTCCGTTTCAACGACAAGATCGAGTACTTCTCGGACGCCGACAGCGCTGCGTGGGATAGTAGCGATTCCGGTAATGAATCACCGCGCGTTCCGATCGAAGCGGACTGGGCGCCTCAGCCGATCGACCGCGTGGCTGACCGGACACCGGCGAACGAACAGCCGCGCACCGCGAAGATGCAGATGGGTGACGTGATTGCAGAGCTCAAGCAGCTGGGTTCTCGTCAACTGCGGCCCGCGCTGTGAACACCGCCCTGAGCCTGCAGGACCTTCGTCGTCTGACGGCCGCCCATCTGGGGCGGCCGCTGGAGGAGATCGGTTCGCAGCAGCGGCTGGTGGAAGACCTGGAGATCGACTCGCTTGAAATGCACGCGTTGCTGATCCAGATCGAGGAGGCAGGCAGCGCCCTTCCGGATGCAGGGGCCTTGCATGACGTCGTCACCCTGGCGGATCTGCATCAGGCCATTTACGGCCCGGGCGCGCTGGCATGATCCGCTGGAAGGCGGGGCTGGTGGCGGCACTGGCCGCCAGCACCGCACCCGTTGCCGCCAGCCCGGTGTTCGCAAGCCTCGACCGCCATGGCCAGCTCCAGGTATCCGATGCCCCCCTCGCGGGGGCGATCGCATTTGACCCCCACCGTCCCTACGTTCCGGCAGCACCCACGCCAGCGAAACGGGCCGCGATGCCCGGGCCGGTGGTGCCCGGCGCCATGCCCACTGCAGCGAAGCGCTGGAATCCGCTGATCGAACAGGTCGCCGCCGAACACGGCGTCGATGCGCGCCTGCTGCATGCCATCGTCCGGGTCGAATCCGCCTACAACCATCAGGCACGTTCCCACGCGGGCGCGCTCGGCCTGATGCAGGTCATCCCAAGCACCGGCAAGCGCTTTGGCGCCATGGATCTGTTCGACCCGCTGCAGAACCTGCGCGCCGGCACCGCTTACCTGGTCTGGCTGCACGGCCGCTTCAACGGCGACCTGACCCTGATGCTGGCTGCCTACAACGCCGGCGAAGGCGCCGTGCAGCGCCACGGCAACCGTGTGCCGCCGTTCAGTGAAACCCGACGCTACGTCGAGAAAGTCACAGCGCTGTATCGCGGCGTGCACTGACTACAAGAAAACGTAGTAGTCGGACATTGAAAGATATTTCATGGAGGGGCTCCGGGGGAGCTGTCAGTCTGCGCGTCGTCGCCGCAATGCCTTGCGCAGCGGCCTTCTCGCTCACGCTTTTTCCGGATTCCCATGCTTCCCGCGCACAAGTTGAAACTGCTTTCCGGCCAGCTCGATGGCGTGGAATTCACGCTCTCTCCGGGCGACACCATCTTCCATGTCGGCCCGGCCCGCACCCTGCACCAGGGACAGCTGGGCACCACCCTGGCCAACGCCGACAACGTGTTCTACATCCCCGGCGACCTGGCGCCGGCTTCGTTCCGGATCCACCTCACGGAGGATGAAGTGAGGCTCGAAGTCCGGGCGGAAGGCGCCGAGTTCTGGTCGCCGCAGGAACTGCCGCTCAACGCCGTCGTGCATGTGGCCGGGCTGGCGATGGCGGTGCGCGCCGAAGATCAGGCCTGGTCGGCCACGGTCCTGGACCACCGGCTGCCAGTGGTGGTGGACGAAGGCTTGACGCTTCCGCCGGTGAACCGACCGACGCGCGCGAATGGTGTGCGTCGCTGGGCCGCAGCCGCACTGGTGGCGGTGGTGCTCGGTGCCGGTGGCTGGTGGATGTACGACACCCAGCGCCCCGCCACGCAGGTGCGGACGCTGGAGGCGGTACTGGCCAAGTCGCCGTACAACTACACCGTGGTGCACGATGCCACCGGACGCCTGTATGCCTTCGCTGACAACGCCGAAGCCGTGGCCTGGGGCCAGCGCGCAAGCCAGCGCGCCGGCCGCCTTCAGGACCAGTACCGCGACCGTCATGTGGAAGCAGCGCGCGTCGGCAGCGTGCTCGACAGCGCCCGCGTGGACTACGCGGTGGTGCGCCTGCGCAGCCCGCACCGCCCGGAAGTGGTGATCACCGCGCTCGGCATGAACGACGACGAACGCCGCCGCCAGGTGCAGGCGCTGCTCGCGCCGCAGATGCCATACGCGGCCGAGATCGACGTGCGTTCGGTAGGCGATGGCGAACTGGTGTCGATGGCCCGCGCCGAGCTGCGTGCGCGCGGCATCAGCACCCGTGCCGGCGGCCAAGCCGGCCGCGCCAGCATCTCCAACGATGTGTTTCTTGATGACGCGTCACTTCACGCCATGTCGCGCTACCGCGACGACTTCGTGCAGCAGTGGGGCGAGCGCCGCGTGCGCATCAGCATCCGTTTGTGGGACGACCTGTTGAAGGGGCGTTCCTACCAGTATTCCCAGGATCAACTGCTCTCGGTGGGCGAGGGTCGCTGGGAGTTTTCCACGGCAGGTAGCCGTTGACCCGTAATCACATGTTGGAGTTAGCGTAATGACTGAAGCAGTAAAGAATCCAGGCGCAAAGTTCGATGGCGATGTCGTCGACCCCGCCGAGTCTTGGGGCTGGCTGGGCGACCACAGCGACCGTTTCGACAAAGGCGTCGAGAAGTTGAAGGAAGAGTTGGACAAGGCTTTCAAGGCGCTGGCAGGTGACGAGAACGGTGTCGGTGGCGATCCCACCAACCCGGCCCACTTGGCCAACTACCAGACCGCACTGTCCGGGTACACCACCTACCGCACCCTGCAGTCGAACTCGGCCAAGAGCCTGTCGGACATGCAGAAGCAGAACGCCCGCAACCTGGGTTGACGAACGACGGTACTGGCAGCGCTGCTGCCGGTACCCAACCGCAGGCGGAACCCCCGCAGGAGAACCCCCCATGCAAGTAACCCCGATCGCGACCGAACTCAACGTGGGTGGCGACGCCGCAGGCGGCACCATGACACTGTCGGACCGCATGAGCCATGCCCTGGCCAACAGCTATGTCAATGCCGGGCAGGACCTGGGCAGGATCCAGGCAGCCAGCAACAACGCCGACACCGCCACCAGCCCCGCCGCACTGATCGAGCTGCAGCTGAACCTGGCCGACTACACCAAGCGCATGATCGTGGCGGCCGGCCTGGCCAACCACGCCAACAAGACCGTGGAGACGCTGCTCAAGTCATGAACATCCCGTCTTTCATGGCTGCCGTGCGCCGCCTGTGCCGGTGGCGCGTGGTGCTGCCCCTGCTTGCGGTGCTGCTGCTCGTGGGTTGCGCGCGCAAGCCGTTGCTGGAAAACCTGGACGAACGCCAGGCCAATGAAGTCATCGCCGTGCTGCTGCGGCATAACATCAATGCCGAGAAACTCAATGTCGGCAAGGGCGGTTACCAGGTACAGGTGGCACCGCGCGACCTGCCCGAGTCGATCGAGCTGATGCAGCGCAATGACCTGCCGTCGGCCCCGCGCAGCCAGGTGGCTGCCGCGTTCCCGGCCGATTCGCTGGTCAGTACGCCGCTGGGCGAACGGGCGCGGCTGATTTCCGCGGTGGAACAACGCCTGGAAGAGTCGCTCGCGCTGCTCGACGGCGTGCAGTCCAGCCGCGTGCACCTGAACTACGACGCCAACCTGGGCACCGAGGGCCGCCGGGTCGAGCGCCGCCGCATGCATGTGGCAGCGGTCATCGCGCACGATCCCGGCATCGATGCCGAAGTGCTGCTGCAGTCGGTGAAGCGCTTCCTGCGCAACACCTTCGACGGCATCGAGTACGACAACGTGTCGGTGATCCTGACCGAAGTGGAAGGCCCACGCACGCTGGCGGTGACCACCGGAAGCGAACGCAGCCTGCCGCTGGCGTTCATGCTGGTCTGCGCAGTCGGCGCGGTGCTGCTGGTGTTGGGCGGGTGGGTGGTGGTGCGGCTGGTGCCGGCGGTGGGTGCCCGCGTGCGCGGCCTCTGGGCGCGCGCCACGGCGCGTCGCGAAGGCCCCACCGGCTGGAGGCGCTGGCGTGGTGCATGACGCCATGCGCATCGCCTACGCGCCGGCCGCGTACTACCGGCCGTGGCAGGCGCTGTACGCAATTGCCAACCCTGAGCAGCAGCGCTGGTTGAACACCGCGTTGATCCGCCAGCGACGCCTGCCGATGCCGGCGTCGCTGGCGCCGCCGCCGGAGCAGCTGCCGCGGCGGCTGATCGGCCTGTGGTCGCGCGTGCCGCAGGTGGCCAGCCTGATGGCCGCCGCGCGGCTGCGTGACTGGCTGCCATCGCAACGCGGCTGCGCGGCGCTGTCGCCCACGCTGCAGGCGTTCATGCGCGCCGGCCACGCCTCGCAACCCGCCAGCGTGGTGCCGGAGTACACCGATGGCGACCTCGCCGACACGCTTCTGCTGTGGGGCGGTGCCGAAGTGCAGGCGCTGGCGCCGCAGCTGCCGGCGTGGCTCTCGGCCCGGCTGAGCCTGCCGTTTGCGTCGGTCCCGGCAGACCCGGCGCGCCCGCCGACAGGCGAGCGCGCCGACCTTGACCTTTTCTGGACGGCGGTGACCTATGTTGAAAAGCTTTCCTGAGTACGTCCTGGCGCACGCCCAGGGTGGCGTGATCGCACCCAGCGCACTCGGCCAGGCTGCGCGCGCCGACCAGCTGGAAACGGCGGCGCGTCGTCGTGCGTCCGAGGTGTTGGGCGCGTTGCCGGGGCAGGTCGAGGCGGCGACCAGCGAGGCGCGACTGGCCGGCTTCGGCCAGGGCTATGCCGACGCCATCGGCGAGGCGGTGCCGCTGCTGGCGGCGGCGCTGGGAAATGTGCAGGCGGTGCGCGACGCGGTGCTTGGCCAGGTCCGCGAGGTGATCGCGGCGAGCCTGGCGGCTGAAGGCGTGGACGCCAGCCTGGTGGTGCGGCGCTGCGAACAGCTGCTGGGCAACGCCGACACGGGGCTGGTGCTGTACGTGCCCGAGCAGATGCCGACGCTGGGCGACGCTGTGCGCGAGCAGCTTGCGCGGAAGCCGGACGCACCGGCACTGCAGCTGCTCTCCGCGCGCTCGGCATTGCCGATGCTGAAGGCAGGCCCGTTGTTGTTCGAACTGGACCCGGCAGGTGCGATCACCACCGCCGTGGAAGCCAGCGTGGATGCCGACGCACTGGACGCGGCTGCGCGTCAGCGCGCCAATGACTATGTCGCCGGCATCGATGCCCGGCTCAAGCGATTGCCGTTTCCCCAACCCGTGCATGGAGTGGAGTGATGTTTATTGAACCGCTGGGCGTCGCGATGCCCTTCAACCCGGACCGCCCGCAGGCCCAGCAGGAGAGCCTGATGCGGCACCTGCAGGCTGCGCTCGCCGCGTCGTCGACCAAGCCGGAGGAGTCCGGGCAGGAAATCGAGCCGACGCCGGAGGAGCCCACGCCTGAAACCAAGCCGATTCCGCCGGACATCGCGGAGTTGACCCGGCAGATGGCCGTGCAGTGGTGGGTGACCGAGTTCACCCAGAAGATGATTTTTGGCGACGATGAAATGATGCCGAAGCCTGACGAGTTCTGACGGTCGGTTACGGGCTGAGGAGTTGCCGGCCAACGGCCGGCACTACGTCAGATACAAAGCGGGCCGCGTGATGCGGCCCGCAATCGTTTCAGGGTGTGGGCGCTGTGGCGCCCGCGTTCGGCGCGGCGATCCAGCGCTCGATCTTGGCCTGCAGGATGTCCAGCGGCATCGAACCATCGCGCAGCACTTCGGCGTGGAACCGGCGTGGGTCGAAGGCTGCGCCCTGTGCGGCCTTGGCCTTGTCGCGCAGCTCCATCATCTTCAGTTCGCCCAGGCCGTTGGCCAGGGTCTGGCCGGGCAGGGCCATGAAGCGCTCGACCTCGGCGGTGGCGTCGTCCACCGGCAGGTCGGCGGTCTTGACCAGGTAGTCCACCGCCTGCTTCTTGCTCCAGCCCTGCGCATGCACGCCGGTGTCGGCGACCATGCGCGCACTGCGGGTCAGCGCGCCCTGCAGGTAACCGATCCGTGCGTACGGATCCTGGTACACGCCCAGTTCGTCGCCCAGTGACTCGGCATACAGACCCCAGCCTTCCACGAACGCGACGTCGCCACCGAGGCGGCGGAAGCGCGGCAGCTTGTCCAGTTCCTGCTGCAGGCCAAGCTGCACGTGATGGCCGGGAATGCCTTCATGCAGGTACTGCGCCGGCGCCGACCAGGTGCGGCGGCTGGGCAGGGCGTTGGTGTTGAC
The DNA here is from genome assembly GCF_963519125.1 of uncultured Stenotrophomonas sp. GTDB lineage: Bacteria > Pseudomonadota > Gammaproteobacteria > Xanthomonadales > Xanthomonadaceae > Stenotrophomonas. The sequence continues at coordinate 77,668 of NZ_CAUQLJ010000008.1, forward strand.
GAACAGAACGGCCGGACGCATGCCGTCGGGCAATGACGGCTGATAGCTCACTGCAGCGGCGCTGGCCGCACGGTCTGCTTCCACTGGCTGAATCTGCAGCGGCGCCTTGGGCAGGGTGTTCAGCAAGGTCGGCAGGCGAGCGCCCACCTGTTGCTGCAGCTGCCTGTAGCGCATGACAAGTGCATCGGGCGTGGCGTACTGGAAGTTCTTGTCGGTGCGCATGCTGCGCATCAGCTTGGCCTGCGAGCCGCGGATGCGGTTCTCTTTCATCACCGCCGCGATCTGCTCCTGCAGGCCGGATACGCGCTGCTCGGCCAGTGCATGGATCTGCTGCGGAGTAAGCGTGCTCGCGGTGCTCTGCACGATGTTCTGGGCGTACCAAGCCTGCCCATTGGGCAGGGCCGACAGGCCGTCGGTGCTGCGGGTGGCCGGCAGGTACTCGGTGGCAATGAAACCGCGCAGGGCCCGGTAGGCCGGCATCAGGCGGAACTCGATCATCCGCTTGTACTCGGCGGTGATGCGGGCCTTGTCGGCCTCGGAGAAGTCGTCCGGCATGTTGCGGATCGGCGCCCAGAAGATGCTCTCTTCGGCAGTCGGCTTCAGCACGGCATCCAGCTGCGGCAGCACCTTCTCCATCAGGTCGCGCGGCTGCACCACGCCGGCGCGCATGCCTTCGCGCATGTTGGCAATCGCCTGGTCAAACAGCGGCGGAATACCCACCGCGCGCTTGGACCAGGTGTCGTAGTCCTGCACCGTGTTGAACGGCTGCGCGCCGGAGCCGGAGCCCAGGATCGCCATGATGCTGCCCAGGTTGTAGTACTGGCTCACCGGCAGCATCCACGCCGGGTACTTTTCGGCCGCCAGTGACATGCGCGCGTCGCGCACGAAGATCTGGTAGCTCAGCAGGTCCTGGCCGGTCAGGCCGTCCGGGCCGATCTTCTCGACCTTGCCCAGCCATTCCTGGGTGAAATCATGCGACTGCTGGCGGTAGGCCGCCGAAAGAATGTTGGGCAGCTGGTCGTTGTGGCGGCTGTCGCCCTGGAAGGTAGCCTGCAGCGGGTTCAGCCGCATCGAGGCGTCCCAGTACTCATCGTAGATGCGTTCGAGCTGGGCGGCCTTGCTCTGCTGGCGCACCAGCGGCTGGCGCGTCGGGGCGGCGGCGGGTCGGGCGCGCGGTTTGGCCTTGGGCTTGGCCTGCCGGGTCTGCGCGGCAGCCGGGCGACTGGCCTTCTTCTTGGCGGCCTCGGCAGGCGCGGCGGCGCTGAAGACCAGCAGCGAGGCGATGGCAAGCGCCAAGGCACGGGCGGGGTAAGGCATGGAACGCTTCCGTAAATCCTATACAGACCCAGGAGCTTGCCTGATCAGCCCGCCCCAGACCAGCGCTGCCGGACGGCCCGTACACCCTGCGTACGGCCGGAACAAACGGACGAAGATGGCCCGCGTAGCGACACGCCATGCGTGTCCCACGGAAAACCAACCGAAACCATTACCTATTCAGCGTTCCCCAGCCCGCGTAAACGGCACGCTCTCCGGCGCAACGGCGCCACCGGAAATGATGAAGCTCATCGCCTGGTCCACAGTCCAGTCGGTCGGGGTCAGCAGCTCCACCGGCACGATTTCCAGATACCCCGAGGTCGGATTCGGTGTGGTCGGCACGTACACCGCCGCCAACTCACGCCCGGTGCCCTGTTCACGGATCACCCGGGTCACCAGCCCCACGGCCTTCATGTCGCGGTGCGGGAAATCGATCAGCACCACGCGCTGGGTAGTGCCCGGCTCGGTCTGCAGCATGTCCAGCAGCTTCTTGGCGCTTTCATAGATGATGCTGGCCAGCGGAATGCGCTTGATCACCGCGCCGAACCAGCGCAGCAGGCGCTGCCCGATCACGCGCCGGCTCAGTACGCCCACGCTCAGGATGACCAGCAGGGTGGCGAGCAGGCCGATCACGTTCTGCATCCACTCGACCTTGACCCAGCCCAGGTAATGCGGGAACGAGGCGGCGATCTGCGCCGACAGCGGCACCACCAGCGGGCTGCTGATGCCCGACAGCAGCACGAACACGAACTTGATGACCACCCAGGTCAGCCAGATCGGCAGCAGGGTGAGCAGGCCGGTCAGGAACAGGCGCTGCAGGGAAGGGCGCGGAACGAGGTGGGGGGCTTCGGTCGACATCGTCGCATTGTAACGGGGCGACGGCCCGGTTTACCCTGCCGGGCGCCGCAGGATGCGGCTTGATGGGGGAATGCTGTGTTGACCGTGCTGAAATGGATCGGGGCGCTGCTGCTGGGGTTGGGGGTCGTGCTGCTGCTGGTGCTGGGCATTTCGTGGGCATTGCCGATTCCGGCGGCCGAGCGCGAGGCGCTGCAAGCCATGGAAACGCCGGCGACCCCTCGACCGGCGAACGGCAACGCATTCGCGGCCGTATGGCTGCTGCCTTACGACGGCATCGATGCGTCAGCGCGTGATGCGTTGCTGGCCGGCGATGTGCAGCGTTTCCATGCAGATCCGGAAGGGCCGGCGTCGCTGACCTCCCACGCCGATGGCCGGTTTGCACGCGTGGAACGGGCGCCTTGGTGTCGAAACGCTGATCCGTGCCTGGCGCAGGTGCGCGCAGCACCGGATGCGGTGGCGGCTTCGCATCGGGGACACGAAGGATTGCACGCGCGGATTGCAGAGATATCCCGCTACCGCTATTACCGAAGTGCGTTCGAGCCGGATCCGCGCATGCCGTTCCCGGAGATGGCGCAGTTGTTCGACCGTATCTCGGCGCAGGCGCTGCTCCATGTGCAGGGTGAGAGCGGGGCGGCCTTGGAAGGACTGTGCCAGGACGTGTCGAGCGCGCGCATGCTGATGGCCGAAGGCGATACCTTGCTGGTCGCCATGGTCGGTGGTGCCTGGGCCTCGCGCGGTGCGGAGTTGTTCACCGACATCCTGGCTGAACTGCCGGCCGAGGTAGAAGTGCCCACCGGGTGCACGCAGGCGTTTGCACCGCCGCAGCTGGCGGAGTTGAATCTGTGCCATGCGATGCGCGGTGAATTTGCATTCCAGCAGGCTGCGATGACAACGGTGCCGCCCGGGCAGCAGCTTTTCCTGAATCAGCGCAAGACGCTGGCGCGCAGCGCGTGGTTGCTTTCGCGCAGTTGCGCCGACGACGTGCAGGCGCAGATCCGCGACGATCGCCGGGTGACCTTGCCACCGCCGCCTCCGGTGTGGACATGGCACTGCGCGGCCAATGCGGTTGGATGCGTATTGGGCGATATTGCCGGACCGGCATACGACGAGTACCCGCAGCGCATGCAGGATGTTGGCGCGCAGCTGCGCATGGCGGGTGCGATGTTGTGGCTGCGTGGGCAGCCGCAAGGCGATGCGTCCGAGGTGCTGAAGGCCGTGCCCGAAGGTTTCGCCAGCGCGCAACGCCCGCTTCGCATCAGCGAAGACGGCACACGAGTGCGCATACCCCGGCTGGGCAAACCCCGCGACGGCAGCGGACCGGAGATCAGCGCTCCGTTACCCAGAGGCTGGTAACGGCATGCCAGGCGTGTCCCCACGTGGTGCCTGGACGCTACGTGGGACACGCATGGCGTGTCCCTACCGGGCCTTCGGCTTCAGCCGCAGGTACACCTGCTTGCGCACCCGGGCCACTACCTCTCCCTTTTCATCCACGACATCAGTGCTGAACCAGTGCAGGTACTTTTCTCCACTGGCCGTCGCGGCGCGCAGCTCGTCCAGGATCGCATCGTCCAGCCGGAACTCGGCAGTCACTGTGCCGCGACCCGGCTTCAGGAACTCAATCTCACCGGCCCGATCCCACACGTAGTAATCGCTGCCCAGGTTCTGCATCACCGTCAGCATCCAGAACGGATCGGTCATCGCAAACAGGCTGCCGCCGAAATGGGTGCCCACGTAGTTCCGGTTCCAGGGCCGCATCCGCAGCTCTACCCGCACATACCGGTAATCGGCACTGACCTCGGTCACGTGGATGCCGGCAAACAGGAACGGCGGCCATAGGTTGATGCCATGGCGGAACAGGCTGGCTTTCATGGGGTTGGTTGGACAGGAAGAGGTGCGGGCAGTTTACCATTCGTCGGCGTATGGTGGCTCTTCAGCCACGCAGGGGGTGGCTCTACCGGTTGCGGATATTCGAGGGTCAGGCCCTTACAACCCGGGTTCTTCTGCCGCGTAGCCGTCGCGGCCGGCGGCCTTGGCGCGGTAGAGGGCGGCGTCGGCGCCTTCGAAATAGTGGCGCGGCTCGGTGGTGGCGCTGGGCACGCGGGTGAACAGGCCGACGCTCAGGGTGATCTGTGCGTCGTGGCCGTCGCCGAGCGACAGCGACATGGCGCGTACGGCGGCAATCAGGTCCTGGATGACCTGCACCGCGCCTTCGGAGGCGGTGTCCGGCAGGATCAGGGCGAATTCGTCGCCGCCGAAACGTGCGGCCATGTCGCGTGGGCGGCGCGCGTGCGCGCGGATTTCGCTGGCGATCCGGCGCAGCACCGCGTCGCCGGCGTGATGGCCGTGGCGGTCGTTGTGCTGCTTGAAATGGTCGACGTCGATCAACACCAGGGTCAGCGGGCGGCCGCTGCGGCGGCCGGCGTCGTGTTCCTGCTGCAGGGTCTGTTCGAAGCGCAGGCGGTTGCCCAGGCCGGTCAGTGCATCGCTGTTGGCCTGGCGGCGCCAGACGCTGATCCGCCACAACACCCAGGCGCAGATCACCGCCAGCATGCAGGCCAGCGCGGCCGCCGGTGCGAACCACAGGTTGCCAATCCGCAGCAGCGCGAAGCTGCCCAACAGGGTGAGCGGCAACGCCAGCACCGCGCACAGCAGCGCGCGCGGCAGGGTCAGGCCCAGCGCACACAGCGTCACCAGCAGCGCGCTCAGCACGGCCTGCCACGGCGGGGCCAGCACGTTGATGACCTTGCCGCTGAGCAGCATCGAGGCCACATTGGCCTGGTACTCGGTGCCGCTCATCCAGTGTTCGCGCGTGGTCGGGGTGAGCAGGCGCGGGGCGATGCCGCTGGCGGTCATGCCGACCAGCACCAGGCGGTCGCGCAGCAGCGCCGGGTCGATTTCGCCGTTGAGCACGTCGGCGTAGGACACCTGGGGGAAACGCTCGGGCGGACCAGCGAAGCGCACCCGCACATAGTGGTTGCGGTGCCATTGATACGGCGATGCCGTGTTGACGTCCGGGACGCGCAGGCCCGGCAGCGGCCCGCGCAGGTTGGCCAGCGCCAGGCCGAACGCTGGCCAGTGTGGTGAACCGATCCCTGCCGTGAGGTACAGGCCGCGCGCAACGCCATCGGCCTCTACTTCGATATCGCTGTGGCCGAGCGTGCTCGCGTTGGCGGCGATCAGCGGAATCGGCAGCAGTTCCTCGGCCATGCCCGGACCGCTCGAGGGCGCCGCCAGCACCGGCAGCACCACGTTTCCGTTGCGGCGGATCGCGGCCGCCAGTTCGGCGTCCTGCGCGCTGTCCTGGCGGTCCGGTTCGGACAGCACCAGGTCCAGCGCCACGCGCTGGCTGCCGGCGGCGGTCAGGCGGTCGAGCAGGCGCGCATGGGTGGAGCGCGGCCACGGCCACCGCCCCAGCTGCTGCAGGCTGGCGTCGTCGATCGCCACCACCAGCAGGCGCGGATCGGGCGGGTACTCCCACGACCCTGCGTACGTATCGAAGATCGCCTCGTCCTGTTTCCAGAACCACTGCGCGTAGCTGGCCAGCGCGGCCAACGCTCCCACCAGCACCGCAAGCACGATGCGCCGGGGCCAGGGGAGCGTGAGCGGCCTCACAGCAGCAGGAGCAGCAACAGGGCGCCGCCACCCGCGGCGCCGTAGCAGGTGCGGCAGGGCAGCGTGACCTGCTGGGCCGGCGAGAACGGACCGGCATAGCCGTCGTCGTCGATGTACTGCACGCGCACGTGCAGGGTGCCGTGCCACGGGCGCTTCAGGCTGACCTCCGGTTGATCGAGCTGGGCATCCAGCAGCGGCGCAGCGAAATCGCCGCGGCGATCCAGCTGCACGCGGTAGCGCTGGCCGGGCGCGCCGGCCTGCCAGCGCAGGGTGAGCTGGCCTTTGGCGGCTTGAGGCGGCTGCAGGGCGGGGTCGACCGGGGCGTCACTGACCTGCAGCGCCACCGGTTGGCTGAAGCGGCCGCGCTGGCCGTTGCCATCGCGCGAGGCGACCCGCCAGAAGTAGGCGCCAGGCGCGAGGTCGGCGTTTGCGCGCAGCTGCGTGCCACGCCCTTCCTGTTCCAACAGTGGCTGCAGGAACTGCGGTTCGGTCGCGACCTGCAGCACGCTGCTGGTCGCGCCCTCCACCCGGCTCCACTGGAAACGCGGGCGCGGGCTGGTAACCGTCTCGGTATTGACCGGACGCACGGTCAGGGGCGCGGACGGCTGGTCGTGCACCCGGAAGTCGGCCTGCGCGTCCAGGCCCTCCACGCCGTCAGCGCTCACCGCGCGCACCAGCAGCCGCAACAGGCCGGGCGGCAGGTCGGGCACGGTGAGATGGGCGTCGGCGGTGTCCCTGGCGAACAACAGAATCTCCGGTTGGTCGGCGCGCACCACTTCTAACCGGTACTGGGTGGCCTGCGCTACTGGTTTCCACGCAACCTGGGCGGGCAGGGTGTCCAGATGCAGCATTTCCAGGGCCAGGGCAGGGGCGGGCAGCAGCGCTTCGGGTGCGTCCGGGCGGGTTTCCAGCGCCCGGTTGCGCGTGACCTGGCCGCGTCCAACCTGGCGCTGGCCGCGCGCGTTGCCGACCTGCACGCGGCCTTCCAGCACTTCCGTGGCCGCCACGCGGCCGTCGCCACCGGCGCTGACCCGGAAGCGGGTGCCGCGCACGCTGCTGGTCGCCGTTGGCGCGTCGATGATGTAGCGGGAAGCCGGGCCCTTGGCAGGGGTGACCTGATGGCTGCTGCGACCCTGTTCCAGCCGCAGGCGGGTGTCGACCATGCCGGTGTGCCCGTAGCGGCTGAGCTGGTCCAGGCGGAGCTGGGAGCGCTCGCGCAGCTGCAGGCGCGAATCGTCGGCGAATCCGAGGGTGACACTGGCGTCGGCGCTGGTCAGCAGCTGCGTCCCGATGCCGAGCAGCTCCCCTTCCACCACGGCGCGCAGCGCCCCGTTCGGACCCTGGCGCGCCTGTACCTGTCCGCGCACCGCCAGCACCCGCGCCGGGGCCGGTTGCACCTGCAGCCAGGCGATCGGGAAATGCAGGGAGGTGCCGGGCGGCAGCCGGTACGGGTCGGCAATCCGGTTGTGCGCCTGAAGCCGCTGCCACGGCACGTCGGGCTTGAGATAGCGCCCCCCGAGGTCCCACAGGGTGTCGCCGGGGCGGACCCGGTAGCTCCAGTCCTGGGCCACCAGCGGGAAGGCGGAGAGCAGCAGTGCCAGCAGGATCGGCAGGCGGGTGAAGCAGGTGCGCAGGCGCACGAAACGGGTCGAACTCACGGTGATCTGGGCCCTTGCAGCGGGGCTCAGCCGTGCGGCCCCCATGGCCCAGACCGCATCCCCCCGAATGGATCGCGGTTAAAACTTGACCGCGATCACATTATTGCGCGGGCTCGGTGCAGGGATTCTGAACGCCCACCGCGCTCAGAACAGCAGCGCCGACATCGAACGACGGTAACGACCGACCAGCGCGGCATCCTCGATCACCCGGAAGGCGTCGATCAGCAGCTTGCGCGGCAGCCCGTCGCTGAAGCCTGCGTCCTTCTGCAGCATTACCAGGAACTGCTCCAGCGCGGCCTCGTCCTGGCCGCCCAGCAGCAGCTGCACGCCACGCAGGTGACGGGCCTGCAGGTCATTGCCATCGGCAGCGATGCGCGCGTCCAGCTGTTCCGCTGCGGGCGCGTCCTGCAGCGCCTTGGCGAAGTCCAGGCGGGCGCGGGCACGCACGGCGCGATCATCGGTGGACAGGTTGGCCGGCAGCGCGTCGATCAGCGCGCGTGCTTCGTCGGTGCCACCGGTCTGCAGCAGGGCCAGCGCCAGTTCGAGCTTCAGCTCCTCCTTGTCCGGCTCTGCGGCAATGCTGGCGCGGAGCACGTCCACCTGCGCCTGCGGGTCCAGCGCGGCCGGCTCGGCAGCTGCTTCGGTCGGGGCTTCGGCCGGCAGCACGCCGTGCTGGGTCAGGAACTCGCGCAGCTGGCCTTCCGGCAGCGCGCCGGGGAAGCCGTCGACGATCTGGCCGCCCTTGACCAGGAATACGGTCGGCACCGAGCGGATCTGGAAGGCCGCTGCGATCTGCTGTTCCTTGTCCACGTCGACCTTGGCCAGCTCGAAGGCGCCGTTGTACTCGCCGGCCAGCTTTTCCAGCATCGGGCCCAGGGTCTTGCAGGGCTCGCACCAGGTGGCCCAGAAATCGACCAGCACGGGGGTCTGCAGGGACTTCTGCAGGACCTGTGCTTCGAAGGTCTCAGTGGTGGCTTCAAAGACGTAGGACAGCTCGCTCATGATCGGATTCAACGGTAAAGATGTACCCAGTGTATGGTGCCGACCATATTCATAAGCAATGCCCATGATGAAAACACTGCGACGCTTCGATCCCCTTCTGGGTGCCACGGCGGCGGTGCTGTTCCTGGCCTCGGTGCTGGGTTTTGGCGCGGCCCTGCCGGGCTACCTGCCGCTGGGCCACCCGGTGGCGCTGCTGGGCGCGATCGGGGTGCCGCACGCCGGTGCCTTCGACCTGCTGGGCTTCGTGCTGCCGGGGCTGCTGGCTGCCGCAGTGGCGCTGCGGCTGCTGGCGCGGGTGCCGGTGACCGCGCCGTGGACCCTGCGCGTAGGCGGGCAGATGCTGGTGCTGTCCGGCCTGGCCTTCGCCGCGATGGGTGTGCTGCCGTTGGACGCCAACGATATCGAGAGCCCGGCGAGCCAGTACCACGCCAGTGCGTGGATGGTCTGGGTGCTGGCGTTCGTGCCCGGCGCGCTGATGTCCGGTTTCGGTGCACGGCGCCTGTCGGGTTGGGGGCGGCTGGTGGCACTGCACCTGGCGGCCGGCCTGGCCGTGCTGGTCGGGGCGTTCGTACTGCAGGCGCTGATGCCGGCGCCGGTGGCGCAGCGGGTGGCCTTCGTGGCCTGGGCGCTGTGGCTGGCCGCTGCGCTGCCGGTGGCCAGCCGGGTCCATCACCGCTGAATTGACGGTTCTGACCGGAATCGACGCGGGAATGCGCGCAGGCATGCCGCCCGTGATCCGGATGGAAAGGGTAATTCCCTGATTTATCAACGGGATGTCGATATGGTCCGGTATTGGCCGGGGCGGCGATTGGAGCCGTTTGTCGCACTGCGGTACGCTGTGCCGCTTTGCCGCCGCATCCTTAGTTTTCCATGACCAGCGTCGAACCCAACGTTTACGATCCGCAGCAGGTTGAATCGGCCGCCCAGAGCTTCTGGGACGCCACCCGCGCCTTCGAAGTGACCGAGTCTTCGGACAAGCCGAAGTACTACTGCCTTTCGATGCTGCCGTACCCGTCGGGCGCGCTGCACATGGGCCACGTGCGCAACTACACCATTGGCGACGTGATCAGCCGCTACAAGCGCATGACCGGCCACAACGTGCTGCAGCCGATGGGCTGGGACGCGTTCGGCCTGCCGGCGGAAAACGCGGCGATCAAGAACAAGACCGCGCCGGCGGCGTGGACCTACAAGAACATCGACCACATGCGCAGCCAGCTGCAGTCGCTGGGCTATGCCATTGACTGGTCGCGCGAGTTCGCCACCTGCCGCCCGGACTATTACGTCCATGAGCAGCGCATGTTCACCCGCCTGATGCGCAAGGGTCTGGCTTACCGCCGCAACGCGGTGGTGAACTGGGATCCGGTCGACCAGACCGTGCTGGCCAACGAGCAGGTCATCGACGGCCGCGGCTGGCGCTCCGGCGCGCTGGTCGAGAAGCGCGAGATCCCGCAGTGGTTCCTGCGCATCACCGACTACGCCCAGGAGCTGCTGGACGGCCTGGATGAGCTGGACGGCTGGCCGGAATCGGTCAAGACCATGCAGCGCAACTGGATCGGCCGTTCCGAGGGTCTGGAAATCCAGTTCGACGTGCGCGATGTCGACGGCAGCGCGCTGGACCCGCTGCGCGTGTTCACCACCCGCCCGGACACGGTGATGGGCGTGACCTTCGTGTCGATCGCCGGCGAACATCCGCTGGCCCTGCACGCCGCGAAGTCGAACCCGACGCTGGCGGCACTGCTGGCGGAAATGAAGCAGGGCGGTGTGTCCGAAGCGGAACTTGAAACCCAGGAAAAGCGCGGCATGGACACCGGCCTGCGTGCGGTACACCCGGTCACCGGCGCCCAGGTGCCGGTGTGGGTGGCCAACTTCGTGCTGATGGGCTACGGCACCGGCGCGGTCATGGCCGTGCCCGGCCACGACCAGCGCGACAATGAATTTGCCAACAAGTACGGCCTGCCGATCCGCCAGGTGATCGCGCTGAAGTCGCCGCGCAAGGACGAAGGCGCATATGACGCCACGCGCTGGCAGGACTGGTACGGCGACAAGACCCGCGACACCGAGCTGGTCAACTCCGACGAATTCGACGGTCTGGACTTCCAGGGCGCCTTCGAGGCGCTGGCCGAGCGCTTCGAGCGCAAGGCCCAGGGCCAGCGTCGCGTGAACTACCGCCTGCGCGACTGGGGCGTGAGCCGCCAGCGCTACTGGGGCTGCCCGATTCCGGTGATCTACTGCCCCAAGTGCGGTGCCCTGCCGGTGCCGGAAGAGCAGCTGCCGGTAGTGCTGCCGGAAGACGTGAATTTCGTCGGTACCGGTTCGCCGATCAAGGCCGACCCGGAATGGCGCAAGACCACCTGCCCGGACTGCGGCGGCGCGGCCGAGCGTGAAACCGACACCTTCGACACCTTCATGGAGTCCAGCTGGTACTACGCGCGCTACACCTCGCCCGGTGCCCGCGACGCAGTGGACAAGCGCGGCAACTACTGGCTGCCGGTCGACCAGTACATCGGTGGCATCGAACACGCGATCCTGCACCTGATGTACTTCCGTTTCTTCCACAAGCTGCTGCGCGATGCGCGCATGGTGGACAGTAACGAGCCAGCGCAGAACCTGCTGTGCCAGGGCATGGTGATCGCCGATACCTATTTCCGCCAGAACCCGGACGGTTCCAAGGACTGGATCAACCCGGCCGACGTGGACGTGCAGCGCGACGAGCGCGGCCGCATCACCGGTGCCGTGCTGATCGCCGACGGCCAGCCGGTGGAGATCGGCGGCACCGAGAAGATGTCCAAGTCCAAGAACAACGGCGTGGACCCGCAGGCCATGGTCAGCCGGTACGGCGCCGACACCGTGCGCCTGTTCTCGATGTTTGCCGCACCGCCGGAACAGTCGCTGGAGTGGAACGAAGCCGGCGTGGACGGCATGGCGCGCTTCCTGCGCCGCCTGTGGGCGCAGGTGCAGAAGCACGCCGCCGACGGGGTCGCTCCGGCGCTGGACGCCGCTGCGCTGACCGCCGAACAGAAGGCGCTGCGCCGCAAGACCCATGAAACCATCGGCAAGGTCGGCGACGACTACGGCCGCCGCCACAGCTTCAACACCGCCATCGCGGCGGTGATGGAACTGATGAACGCGCTGGCCAAGTTCGATGACAGCTCCGAGCAGGGCCGTGCGGTCCGCCAGGAAGCGCTGCAGGCCACCGTGCTGCTGCTCAACCCGATCACCCCGCATGCCAGCCATGCGTTGTGGCAGGTGCTGGGCCATGGCGAAACGCTGCTGGAAGACCAGCCCTTCCCGCAGGCCGACGCCGGCGCACTGGTGCGCGATGCGGTGACCCTGGCGGTGCAGGTCAACGGCAAGCTGCGCGGCACCATCGAGGTTGGTGCCGACGTTCCGCGCGAGCAGATCGAAGCGCTGGGCCTGGCCGAGCCGAATGCGGCGAAGTTCCTGGAAGGCCTGACCGTGCGCAAGATCATCATCGTGCCCGGCAAGATCGTGAACATCGTCGCCGCGTAACGCCATGGGGGGCGGGGCAAGGCCCCGCCCTACGTGCTTTGTTCACGCGCAATCGGGCATGGTGTCGTCCGCCCCCTGTTGCCGGCTTCGCCCGCCTCCGCCAGACTGTGAACATGACTCGATTCCTGCTTGCCCTCGTTCTCACCGCGACCCTTGCCGGGTGTGGCTTCCATCTGCGCAACAAGCTGATGCTGCCGGCCGACACCGCCGCGGTGAAGGTGGTCTCCACCGCCCCCTACAGCGAACTGGCCAAGCTGCTGCGCCGCGGCCTGATGGCGTCCGGCGCGACCATTGCCGATGCCGACAGCAAGGCGCCCGCTGCGCAGCTGCAGGTGTTGTCCGAGCGCTGGGGCGACCTGCCCATCGCGATCGACGCACAGGGCCGCGCGCAGGAATACAGCCTGCGCTACGCGGTGATCTTCGTGTTCCGCCGCGAAGACGGCAGCGACCTGGTGCCGCAGCAGGTGATCGAGTTGTCGCGCGACTACGTGTCGCCGCCCAGCGACGCCACCGGTACCACCACCGAGCGCGAGATCCTGGCCGATGAACTGCGCCGCGAAATGTCCGCCTCGATCCTGCGCCGCATCGACAGCGTGGTGCGCGCCGAGCTGCAGCGTGGCACGTTGACGCCGCCTGCTGCCAAGCCTGCCGAGGTGCCGGCCGCTGCGCCGACCACCGCGCCGGCCACGGTCCCGGCGGCGACCAAACCGCCGCAGGGCGGCTGACCGGTCCGCACGGACCGGCCGCACGATGGAACTGCGCCCCGAACAGTTCGCCAGCCAACCGGCCAGCCAACCGCTGGCGCCGGTATACCTGATTGCCGGGCCGGAAACGCTGCGCGTGCTGGAGGCCGCCGATGCGGTGCGTGCCAAGGCACGTGCCGAGGGCATCACCGAGCGCGAAGTATTCGACGCCGACGGCCGCGATTTCGACTGGAACCAGCTCGACGCCACCTTCAACGCGCCCAGCCTGTTCAGTGCACGCCGGCTGGTCGAACTGCGCCTGCCGACCGGCAAGCCGGGCAAGGAGGGCGGGGAGGTGATCAGCCAGTTCTGCGCCAGCCCCGCGCCGGACGTGATCCTGCTGATCACCTGCAACGAATGGAGCAAGGCCCACCAGGGCAAGTGGGCCGAGGCGGTCAGCCGCGTCGGCGTGCTTTCGGTAGCGTGGGCGATCAAGCCGCACGAACTGCCTGAGTGGATCGAGCGCCGCCTGCGCCAGAAGGGCCTGCGCGCCGACCCGGCCGCCGTGCAGCGGCTCGCTGAACGGGTTGAAGGCAACCTGTTGGCCGCCGCGCAGGAGATCGACAAACTGGCGCTGCTGGCCAGCGGCCAGAACCTGGACGTGGACACCATGGAGTCGCTGGTCGCCGATGCGGCCCGCTACGACGTATTCCGGCTGCTGGAAGCCACGTTCTCCGGCCAGCCGGCAGCAGTGCTGCGCATGCTGGCCGGCCTGCGCGCCGAAGGCGAGGCCGTGGCCGCGCTGATGCCGATGGTGATCCGCGAAATGCTGGCCACCGCGGCGCTGGCGCGGGTGCAGGCGCGTGGCGGCAACCTGGCCGCTGAAATGAAAAGTCGCGGCATCTGGGAGTCGCGCCAGGCGCCCTTCAAACGCGCGCTGCAGCGCCACCCCGAAGCCAAGCGCTGGGAGCGCTTCGTGGCCGAGGCCGGGCTGGTCGACCGCATGGCCAAGGGGCGCGCCGACGGCGATGCCTGGCTGGGCCTGGAGCGGCTGCTGGTGGCGGTGGCTGAAGCGCGCGCGGTACGCCTGCTGGCCCGTGCCTGAGCCCGATGGGCCTGCGCATCCATTACGGCGGTACCTTCGACCCGGTCCACCAGGGCCACATGGCCATCGCCCGCGCCGCGCGCGACCAGTTGCAGGTCGCGGTGCGCCTGCTGCCGGCGGCCGATCCGCCGCACCGCCCCGCGCCGGGTGCCGATGCCGCCCAGCGTGCGGCAATGCTGGCCTTGGCCATCGACGACGAACCGGGCCTGCTGCTGGACCTGCGCGAGCTCGACCGCGCGCAGCGCCAACCGGAAGTGCCGTCGTACACCGTCGATACCCTGCGCGAGCTGCGCGGCGAGCTGGGCCCCCGCCAGCCGATTGGCTGGCTGGTGGGCGCCGACAGCGTGCTGGGCCTGACCGGCTGGCATGAATGGGAAGCGCTGTTCGGGCTGGCCCACTTCATCGTCGCCGACCGTCCGGGCAGCCCGCTGCAGCAGCAGCTGCCCCCACGCCTGCAGGAAGCCCTGCAGGGGCGCTGGACGGCGAAGGAGGGCGACCTGTTCAGCGCGCCGGCCGGCCGCCTGCTGCACCTCCAGACGCCGCTGCGCAGCGAATCGGCGACGGAGGTCCGGCAGCGGATCGCCAGCGGCGGCGACTGGCGCGCGCTGCTGCCGGGGAGGGTCGCCGACTACGTTGCCGACCACCGGCTGTACGGGCTGGGCAGCCCGTGAACCCGTTCAGCTCGCTGGACCCGTATAATCGCCCCCAAATCTATAGAGTCCCCCTGCTTTGAGCGACCAAGTCCAGCCCCAGACCATCAAGGTCGAATTTTCGAATCCGGCGCCGTCCACCGAAGAACTGCTCGCGTGTGTGCGTAACGCCACCGCAGAACTGAAGGCCAAGGACGTCGTAGAGATCGACGTGATCGGCAAGTCCAGCGTCACCGATTACATGGTGATCGCGTCGGGCACCTCCAGCCGCCACGTGAAGTCCATTGCCGACGAAGTGGTGAAGTTCGCCAAGCAGCTGGGCACCATGCCGCTGGGCGTGGAAGGCGAGCGCGAAGCCGAGTGGGTGCTGGTCGACCTGGGCGATGTGGTGGTGCATGTGATGCTGCCGCGCGTACGCGAGTTCTATGCGCTGGAGCGCCTGTGGACCGTGGGTGACCAGTCGCCGAGCCTGCTGGACGACGAAGCTGACGAAGACGACTACGCCGCGCGCTGAACCCCGCGCATGCAGTAGCGACAACGGCGCCCCGGTGGCGCCGTTGTCATTTCAAGGAGCACGACCATGAAAGCCAGGTTGATCGCCACCGGCGAACGCGCGCCCAGCTGGGTGGCGCAGGGCTTTGCCGAGTACCAGAAGCGGCTGTCGCACTGGTTGCCGTTCGAGCTGGTGGAGATCGAACCCGGCCTGCGCGGCAAGGGCCGCGACGCACGTCGCGCCACCGATGACGAAGGCAAGCGGGTGATCGCCGCGCTGCCCAAGAACGCGTACGTGGTGGCGCTGGACGTACCGGGCAAACAGCTCAGTTCAGAGCAGCTCGCGCAACGCCTGGAGCACTGGCGCGGGCAGGGCCGCGACCTGGCCTTCCTGATTGGCGGCCCGGAAGGGCATTCAGCCGAAGTCTCCGCGCTGGCAGATGAGAAATGGTCGATCGGCCCGCTGACCCTGCCGCACATGCTGGTGCGCCTCGTGGTGGCCGAGCAGCTGTACCGCGCTGCGGCGATGCTGGCCAACCATCCGTATCACCGCGCGTGAAGAAATTCCGCGCAGAAGGGTTACAAGCAGCAAAAACCCGGTTACAATGCGCACCCCGCCCGAATAGCTCAGCCGGTTAGAGCACTTGACTGTTAATCAGGGGGTCGTTGGTTCGAGTCCAACTTCGGGCGCCAAGTTTTGAGAGCCTCGCAGCGATGCGAGGCTTTTTTTTGTCCGCGTGGAGCGTGCCCGGATCTTGCGGCGCGCCGGTAGGGTCGGTTCTCAAACGACCGCCGACCCCGCATGTGACCGCTTTGACGCATGGACCTGTGCAATCAGACGCCTGACGGGGACGCGACTCCGATCACTGCAATGCCATCACCGGGTGCGGCGTTGCCATCGGCAGTCGACCAAGGCGCGACGCTACCGCCTTACGCCTGATACCTGCACTAAAAAAAGCCCGGGCAGAGCCCGGGCTTTTTCGTTTCACACCTGCACCGATCAGTTGAAGGTGTACTTCGCGCCGATGGTGAAGTAGCGGCCGATGGCGCCGCTGAAGTGCAGCGGGTTGTAGTTCACGCCACCGTAGGTGGTCGGATCCAGCGGGGCGGTGCGGTCGAACACGTTCTGCACCGAGGCGTTGAGTTCGAACGCGTCGGTGATGTTGTAGCGACCGGACAGGTCGAAGGTGGTGAACGAGGCGATCTTCTCCACCGGCGTGCCGTCGGCGTAGAAGGCGAGGTAGTCGCCACCACGCTTGTCCTTGTTCTCCAGGCTGCTGATGTAGTTGACAATGCCGCTCACGCTCCACGCGTCCTGCTTCCAGGTCGTGCCGAAGTTGATGCGGTCTTCCGGCGTGCCGATGCAGTTGGTCACATCGCAGTTGCCGTGCGTGCCGACGTAGTCGACCGTGCTGTCGCCTTCAGTGCGCTCGAACTTGAGCACGTGGCTCCACTGCAGGTCCATCTGCAGCTGGCCCGGGCCGATGTCGAAGGTCTGGCGGATATCGGTGTCGATACCGCGGACGCGCGACGAATTGGCATTCACGTAGGCGGTGTTGACCGCCAGGATCGTGCCAGTGCCGGGAATGCCGTTGATCAGGTCGGTGTCGCGCAGCACGTCGCCGGCGGCGATCGCATCTGCAGTGCTGCCCTGCGCGATTTCATTGGTGCGCTTGATTTCCCAGGCGTCCACGGTAAGCGAGGTGGTGCTGGTCGGCTGCAGCACGATACCGAACGAGTAGCTCTTGGACTCTTCCGGCACCAGGTCCGGGTTCGGGCTGGTGATGATGGCCACCGGGCGCGCACCGCAGTTGGTGGTCGCATCGGCCGGGGGGCTGACCGCGCAGCGGACCGGGTCGCGGGCGGTGGAGAACGCGGCCAGGCCGCCGTCACCATTTTCGGCCGGGTTCGGGGCGCGGAAGCCCTCGGCGTAGGTGGCGCGCAGCGCGACCCAGTCCACCGGCGTCCACTTCACACCCAGCTTCGGGGTGGCCTTGCCGTCGCCGCTTTCGTACTTGTCGTAGCGGACCGCGCCGGACAGTTCCAGCTGTTCCAGCACCGGTGCGGACAATTCGACATAGCCGGCGTACACATTCTGGGTGCCGTCATACGCCGAGTAGCCCAGGCCGATGATGTCGCCCACGTCGGTGTAGGTCTGCGGGGTCAGGCTGTTGCTGGTCTTGCGCCATTCAGTACCGATCGCCAGGCCGAGCGGGCCACCCTTGAGGTCCATCAGGCTGCGCGACACGGTGAAGTCGAACATGTCGAGGCTGGACTTGGCGTTGGCTTGGATTTCCGGCGAGATGTAGTCGTACAGGGCCTGCGAGTTCTGCCCGGCATTGTCGCCGATACGCCAGACGCCGCCCGCACAGTTCGGATCGCCCAGTGCGCACTGCACGGCGCTGTAGCGCAGGAAGCCGGTGCGCTTGTTGACCAGGTTGGTGCTCGAGTGCAGGTAGGCCGTGTCGTAACCCCAGTCGCCCCAGTTGCCCTTGGTGCCGACCAGGAAGCGGGTGAACTCATTGGTGTTGGTGGTCACGCGCGGACCGACATCCCAGGCCGAATAGCGCAGGCGGGAAGCCTGGCCGGGGATCACGTTGTCCGGGTGGGCGGGGTTGAGCACCACGGCGCCGGGACCGCTGCTGGCGTTGACCGGACCGCCCGGGTAGCCCCAGCTGCCGGACACGCCCGACGGGGTGTTGCTGAACACCGTTTCCTTCTTGGAGTAGCCGATTTCGGTGTAGATCTCGCCGCCTTCGCCGTAAGCGAAGCTGGCGCGGCCGAACACGTTGACGTACTCCTCCTTCGGGCTCAGGTCGCGGTACAGCTGCGCCGGGTTCCAGAGGCAGCCATCCTCGGCGATGGACGCATCGGTCTGCCCCGGGATGGTGGTCAGGCCCTGGCAGCCGGGCAGCGGCACCAGGAACGCCGGGTTGTCGTCATCGACCAGTCGATCATCGAACACCGAACCATTCGGGCCGGCGCCGCCGCTGGTGCCACCATTGAGGAAGGCGCCGCCAAGGAACTGCGAATCCTGCGCGCTGATGCCCCACGGGCGAAGGTCACCGGTGCCGATCCAGTCGCGGTTCTTGCGGTCGCTGATCTTGATCGCGTCGGTCTTGCCCACGTCCAGGCTGAAGAACGCATTCCAGCCGTCTTCGGCGATGTCGCCGGTACCGGCGGTCAGGGTGGCCTTCTTGGCGTCGCCGTCGCTGTCGCCGGACAGGCCATACGAGCCACGCAGGATCACGCCATCGAAGTCGCTGCGCAGGATGATGTTGACCACGCCGGCGATGGCGTCGGAACCGTAGATCGCCGAGGCGCCATCCTTGAGCACTTCCACGCGTTCAACCGCATCCAGCGGGATGGTGCTCAGGTCGGTGAAGACCTTCTGGCCGTCATCGGCCAGGCCATAGGTGGCCATGCGGCGACCATTCAACAACACCAGGGTGGAGCCGGCGCCCAGGCCGCGCAGCGAGATGCCCGCGCCGCCGCCGGCAAAGCCGTTGCCGAAGGTCTTGGGAATGGAGCCGGCACCGTCGGAGGTCAGCGTCTGCAGATACTCGGCCACGGTGGTCTTGCCACTGCGGTCGATGTCCTGGCGCGTTACCACCTGCACGGGGGACGGAGTTTCGGTATTGGTGCGGGGAATATTGGACCCGGTAACCGTGATGCGGTCCAGGTTGGTGGCCTGCTCCTGGGCAAACGCGGAGGAGGAGGCGAAGGCGCCGGCCAGCAGCAGCACACTGCCGGTGAGTACGGCGGACACGGATTGGGACAGGTTGTTGCGGCGGCTGCGGAGCCGTTGGATCGGGTATTTCACAGTTTCTCTCCTGACTGGAAAAAACCTACGTACTAAGTCGTTGGGCGCAGCCGTCTATGCGGAGCGTCGGCGACAATCTAGGTTTCCGACAGGTGACGAAACAGTGAAAAATTGCTTAATTCGCGTTAATCGTGACGTCTGTCTAGAAGTGGGGAAAACCCGCTTGAGTTTCCCCCACAAATTCCGATCAATCCGGCAGGGAGAAACTCACCGGGACCAGCCCGACCGCCGGTATGGCCTGGCCGTCCTGCTGGGCCGGGACGAAACGCCAGTGGCGGAGCACCTGCTGGCGGGCAGCGCTGTCCAGGGCCCGCGAGCCGCTGCTGCGTTCAATCACCACGCTGCTGGGCTTGCCGGTGGCGTCAACCTGCACCCGCAACACCACGGTGCCCTGTTCGCCGGCCCGGATCGCGGCGATCGGGTAGCTGGGCGGCGGGGCGGTGCGGTACTGCAACTGCACGCCTTCGCCTGACGCGGCGGGGGCGGGTTCCACCGGGGCCAGGGTCGGGGCCTGGATGTCGCTGGCCGGCAGCGGGGGCACGGCCAGCACGTCGTCGGCGGTGGAGGTCGGCTGCGGCAGCGGGGCCACGCGTGGGGTGGTGGTGGGCGCGCGGACCGGCACCGGTTCGGTCGGCGGCAACGGCGTCGGCGGTTCGGGCTGGGCCACCGGCGGCAGGACCATGTGGATCACGGTCCGGTCGCGCGGCAGTGGCGCGGCCACGTAGGCGGCCGGAATGAGCAGCAGCATCAGTGCGAGCAGATGCAGGGCCAGCGCGGTGCTCCAGCCGAGCACGCGCGAGACGTCGATGTGAAGCGGAACCACCGGGGGATGCGTACGGACCATGCGCCACTCTCCTTGCCAGATGTGCGTGCGGGAACATCAACGTACGGGCGCGGCCGACGGGGTTGCAGACTGCGGAAGACGGGGCCGCGCAATGACAGGATTACCGGAGCCGGGCACGGGCTGGAAGTCAGGGGCGCTGTGGGTGTTTGGCTGCCGGTCATAAACGGACGACGGCGCCCGAGGGCGCCGTCCTGTTGTCCAGCGGTGGACCGCTCCCGGTTTACCTGCCCAGGTCGAACACCACGTCCAGGTTCACCGACACCGTGGACTCGCCCGGCGACACCGGGGTGTAGATGTCCGCGGCCATCGGCGCGGCCGCGGCCCGCATCATCACCGGGCGGAAGTTGCCGCCGCCGCTTTCGGAAATGCTGACGATCCGGCGCACGCGCAGGCCCAGCGACTTCGCGTAGGTTTCGGCGCGGGCCTGGGCCTTCTTCAGCGCGGCCAGGCGGGCTTCGTCATAGACCGGCTCGGGCTGGTCGATCTCGAACTGCGGGCCGTTGATCTGGTTGGCGCCCTGCGCGGCCAGCGCGTCAAGCACCTTGCCCAGTTTTGCGATGTCGCGCACCTTCAGGCTGACCGTATTGCTGGCCTGGTAGCCGGTGATCTTCGGCGCCTCGTTCTCGGCATAGCGGTACTGAGGGCTGAGATTGACCCCGCTGGTCTGCACGTCGCGCTCGGCAATCCCGGCGGCCTTGATCGCGGCCAGCACCTTCACCATCTGCTCGGCGTTCTGGCGCATGGCGGTGTTGCCGTCGGTGGCCTGGGTGACCACCCCGGCCGACAGCGTGGCCACGTCGGGCACGCGGCGCGCCTCGGCGTTGGCCGAGATGTTGAGCAGGGTGCCGTCGGCCGGCACGGCGATCGCGGGTTGGGACTGGGCGTGGGCGGTCATCGAGTTTCCCAGGGCAAGCGACAGGGCGAGCAGCAGCGGGGACAGGGCATTGCGACGCATGTGGATCTCCTTGTGAAGGCGTTGAGGTTGGTGTCGGAGCGATGAACGTCTGGTGAGAAACGGCGGGGTTGGACGCAATTGGGTGTTGTTGCTCGCGATTCAGACAGGGCGCGCAGGTTATGCTTCCGCGATGCTTTATCTTGCCTCCCGTTCCCCCCGACGAACCGATCTGCTGGCGCGCCTGGACCGACCGTTCCGCGCGCTGGACCTGGACGTGCCCGAAGTACGGGCCGCCGGTGAAACCGCCCAGGACTACGTGCGGCGCGTGGCCGTGGACAAGGCCCGCGCGGGCCTGGCCCTGGTCGCCGATGATCCCGATGCATGCGTGCTGGGCGCCGACACCGAAGTGGTGCTGGACGGGGAGGTGTTCGGCAAGCCGGTCGACGCCGCCGACGCCCGCGCGATGCTGCGCCGGCTGTCCGGCCGCACCCACCAGGTGATGACCGTGGTGGCGCTGGTCGCCGCCGGGGTCGAGCAGGTGGTGGTGGTGGTTTCGGAGGTCAGCTTCATCGCACTGGACGACGCGGCCATTGCCGCCTATGTCGCCAGCGGTGAGCCGATGGGCAAAGCGGGTGCCTACGCCATCCAGGGCGGGGCGGAGCGTTACATCCGCCATCTGGCGGGAAGCTATTCGGGCGTGATGGGCTTGCCCCTGCAGCAGACCGAACACCTGCTGCAGGCATTCGAATCGAACGGAGTCGCCCATGTCTGAAGAAATCCTGGTCAACGTCACCCCACGCGAGACCCGGGTGGCGGTCATTGAAAACGGCATGCTGCAGGAGCTGCACATCGAACGTGGCTGGCGCCGCGGGGTGGTCGGCAACATCTACAAGGGCAAGGTGCAACGGGTGATGCCGGGCATGCAGGCGGCCTTCGTCGAGGTCGGGCTGGAGCGCGCGGCGTTCCTGCACGCCAACGACGTGATCCGCCCGGCCCCGGTGGCCAGCCCCGATACCGAAGGCACCACGCTGCCACCGCCTTCCTCGGTACCGATCGTGGAGCTGCTGCGCGACGGCCAGGACATCGTGGTGCAGGTGGTCAAGGACCCGATCGGCACCAAGGGCGCCCGGCTCACCACCCAGATCAGCATTCCCTCGCGCTACATGGTGCTGCTGCCGCAGTCGAAGGTGGTCGGGGTGTCGGCGCGGATCGAGGATGAAGCCGAGCGTGCACGGCTCAAGACGCTGGTCACGGAACTGTCTGCCCAGCACGGCGGCTACGGCTACATCGTGCGTACCAATGCCGAGGGCCAGCCGGCCGAGGCCATTGCCGAGGACGTCGCTTACCTGTCACGGGTCTGGAACGTGGTCGAGCGCCGTGGTCGCGAGGCCGCGCCGCTGAGCGTGATCTATGAAGACCTGAGCCTGCCGTTGCGCTCGGTGCGCGACCTGATCCGCAAGGACGTGGACAAGGTCAAGGTGGACTCCAAGGAAACCTTTACCCAGCTGCAGGCGTTCGTGGCCAAGTACATGCCGGTGCTGGCCGAGAAGCTGGAGCTGTACAGCGGCGACCGGCCGATCTTCGACATGTTCGGGGTCGAGGATGAGATCGGCCGCGCGCTGGACAAGCAGGTGCCGCTCAAGTCCGGCGGCTACCTGGTGATCGACCAGACCGAGGCGATGACCACTATCGACGTCAACACCGGTTCGTTCCTGGGCCAGCGCAACCTGGAAGAAACGGTGTTCCGCACCAACCTGGAAGCGGCGCAGTCGGTGGCACGCCAGCTGCGGCTGCGCAATCTGGGCGGGATCATCATCATCGATTTCATCGACATGGACGATGCCGAACACCGCCGCCAGGTGCTGCGCACGCTGGAGAAGGCGCTGGCGCGCGACCATGCCAAGACCACGGTGTACGAGTTCTCGCCGCTGGGCCTGGTCGAAATGACCCGCAAGCGCACCGTGGAAAGCCTGGAGCGGCAGCTGTCCGAACCGTGCCCGGAGTGCAGCGGGCGCGGTTCGATCAAGACTGCCGAGACGGTTACCTACGAGATCTTCCGTGAGATCACCCGCGCGGTGCGGCAGTTCGACGCCGCGCGGCTGCTGGTGATCGCGTCGTCCAAGGTCGTGGCCCGGATCACCGACGAGGAATCGGCGGCGGTCGCGGAGCTGGAGGAATTCCTGGGCAAGTCGATCCGCTTCCAGGCCGACGAGCAGTACCTGCAGGAGCAGTTCGATGTCGTTCTGCTCTGAGTACCGATGAGCGCGCCGCTGCGCCTGCGACTGCGAAGGATTCGCCGCCATGCTGCCTATGCCATGGCGATCGTATTGGTCTGTGTGGCCCTGCTGGTGGGCAGCATCAGCCAGCTGCTGCCGCTGGCCGAGCGCCACCCTGACAAGGTGGCCGGCTGGCTGAGCGCGCGCGCCGGACAGCCGGTGGCGTTCGACCAGCTGCAGACCCGCTGGACCCGGCGCGGCCCGTTGCTGGCACTCAAGGGCCTGCGCATCGGTGCGGGCGAGGGCCTGCGCATCGGCGAGGCCGAGGTGCTGGTGTCGCTGTATTCCGGGCTGCTGCCCGGTCATTCGCTGACCGAACTGCGCCTGCGCGGGCTGGCCCTGGTCCTGCAGCGGGCCGAGGACGGCCGCTGGTCGGTGCAGGGGCTGCCGCAGCCGAAGGCCGGCGGCGATCCGCTGGAAACGCTGCGACGCCTGGGCGAGCTGCAGGTCATCGGCGGCCGCCTGCGGGTCGACGCGCCGTCGCTGAAGGTGCAGGCCGAGCTGCCGCGCATCGACCTGCGCCTGCGCGTGAACGGCGAGCGCGTCTCGGTCGGTGCGCGTGCCTGGGCCGACGTGAAGGCCGCGCCGCTCACAGCGGTGCTCGATTTTGATCGCGCCAAGGGCGACGGCCAGGCCTGGCTGGCCGCCGATCCAGCCGACTTCCGCGCCTGGTCGGCGCTGTTGACCTTCGGCGGGGTGTCGCTGCAGCAGGGCACCGGCACCTTCAACAGCTGGGTGGACCTGCGCGACCACCGCGTGGTGATGATCACCACCGACGCCGACCTGCAGGGCGTACAGCTGCGCGGCGCGACCCTGGCCGATGGCCAGCGCCCGGCGTTGCAGCTGGATACCTTGGAGCTGCGCGCGCGCTGGCGCTGGGTGCAGGGCGGCTGGCGCGCCGACGCGCCGCGACTGCGGATCGGCATGGACGGGCGGATGGAACAGCTGGATGGGTTGTTGATCGCCGGCGGTCAGCACCTGGCGCTGGCCGGCGACAACATCGACGCCACTGCTCTCCTGCGTGGGCTGGCCCTCACCGACCGCGTCGATCCGGGCCTGCGTGCCTGGCTGCACGACGCCGCGCCGCAGGTGCGGATGCGCCGCGTGCGGGTGGCCGGCGAGCGCGACGGTGCGCTGCGGTTCGAAGGCGACCTGGAGGACATCCAGTTTGCCGCAGCTGGCCATGCGCCGGGCCTGAGCGGGGTGGGCGGCCACTTCGACGGCGACGCCAATGGGTTCCGCCTTGACCTGCAGCCGTCCCGGGTGATGCATTTCGACTGGCCCACCGGCTTTGGCGTACGCCACGACGTGCGCCTGGCCGGCAGCATGGTCGGCTGGCGCGATAAAGGCGGTGGCTGGCGCGTCGGCACGCCCGCGTTGCGCGTGCAGGGCACCGACTACGCCGCCGACGTGCGCGGTGCAGTGTGGTTCCAGGGCAATGGCACGCGCCCCTGGCTGCAGCTGGCGGCCAAGCTGGACGACGTGCCGATGACCGCGGCCAAGCGGTTCTGGATCCATTCCAAGATGAGCAAAGGCGCCACCGACTGGCTCGATGCAGCGCTGGTAGGCGGCTACGTGCGAGGCGGCGTGGGCCTGGTGACCGGCGATCTGGAAGACTGGCCGTTCGACAGGAACAACGGCCGTTTCGAAGCCAGCGGACGTATCGACGACGGCACCATCCGCTTCCAGCACGACTGGCCGACCATGAACAAGGTCGATGGCGATATCGCCTTCATCGGCCCGGGGTTCGAGATGCATGGGCGCGGCGACCTGGCCGGGGTGGCGGTGGACCATTTCGATGCCGGCATTGCCGATTTCGGACCGTCCGCGTTGACGGTGAAGGCGACCACCCGCAGCGATGTCGGTGCGTTGCTGGCCATGCTCAAACAGAGCCCACTGCACGCGACGTATGCCGATTCGCTCGACAACCTGACCGCCAAGGGTCCGGCCGCCGTTACTTTCGACCTGCTGCAGCCGCTGCACCACGACCAGGGCCCCGGCCACCTGCAGGGCACTGTCGAGCTGGATGGCGCCACGCTGTCGGACAAGCGTTTCGACCTGACGTTCGATGCCATGCGCGGGCTGGCGAAATACAGCCGCGAGGGCTTTGGCGCTGAAGCCCTCGCGGTGCGCCACCTGGGCCAGGACGGCCAGTTGAGCCTGCGTGCCGGTGGCTATGTGCGCGACCCGCAGCAGGCGTTCGAAGCTGAGCTGGGCGCAGCGCTGGACGCCGGCCTGCTGCTGGACCGCGCGCCGGAACTGGGCTGGCTCAAGCCTTACATCCAGGGCACTTCGCGCTGGACCATCGGGGTCACCCTGCCGAAGGTGGCGCCGGGTGCCAAAGTGGAAGCGCCGACGATGCTGCGCCTGCATTCGGATCTGGTCGGTACGCGGCTGGACCTGCCAGCGCCGCTGGACAAGCCGGCCGACACCCCGCTGGCCACGTCGGTCACCGCGCAGCTGCCGATGGGCGCCGGGCGGGTGGACGTAGCGTTCGGCCAGCGCCTGGCGCTGGCGGCGCGTACGCACAACAACCAGACCGGCGTGCAGGTCACGCTGGGCAGCGGCACGGTCGACCGCGAACCGCCGGCCAGCGGACTGGTCGTCAACGGTCAGAGCGGCTCGCTGGATGCGCTGGATTGGATCGCGCTGGCGCGTTCTCCCGGCGGCACGCCCGATGCCGATCCGATGCCGCTGCGCCAGGTCGACGTGCAGGTCGGGCAGCTGCTGCTGGCCGGGGGCGTGTTCCCGCAGACCCGGCTGCAGTTGAAGCCCGCCAGTGGGGGTGTCGACGTGCGCCTGGACGGCCCGTCGCTGTCCGGCAACCTGAGCGTGCCCAGTGCCGACGGCGCGCCGATCGTCGGCAGGCTGGACCGCGTGCACTGGCAGTCGCCGCCGTCGCCGGTGAAGGCGCCGGGCGACGGCGCGCCGATCCTGCTGCCGGCCGATGCCACGCTGCCGGCACGGGTGCAGGCCAGTGCCAACGACACCAACCCGGCAAAGATTCCGCCGCTGTCACTGGACGTGGCCGACCTGCAGTTCGGCAAGGCACGGCTGGGCCAGGCCGTGCTGCGCACGCGCCCGTTCGGCAATGGCCTCAGCGTGGACAAGCTGCAGTTCCGCGCGCCGAAGCAGGCCATCGACATCCAGGGGCGTTGGCTGGGCATGGGCGCGGCGGCCAGCACCCATGTCGAGGTCAAGGTGGACAGCGAAGACCTGGGCGGACTGATGCAGAACCTGGATTACGGCGGCCAGTTGCGCGGTGGGCAGGGCCAGATCACCCTTGACGCGGGTTGGCAGGGCGGTCCGTCGGACTTCCAGCTGGGCGCGCTGCAGGGCCGGATGGAGGTCCACGCGCGCAATGGCCAGCTGCTGGAACTGGAGCCCGGCGCCGGCCGCGTGTTGGGCCTGCTCAGCGTGACCCAGCTGCCGCGCCGGCTGATGTTCGACTTCCGCGACTTCTTCTCCAAGGGCTTTGCCTTCAACCAGGTCGGCGGCACGCTGGCGTTCGCCGACGGCATGGCCACCACCGACAAGGTGCTGATCGAGGGCCCGGCCGCCAACATCAGCATCCGCGGCCGCACCGACCTGCGTCGCCAGCAGTTCGACCAGACCATCGACGTCAATCCGCGTGCCGGCAACCTGCTCACGGTGGTCGGTGCGGTGGCCGGCGGGCCGGTCGGCGCTGCGGTTGGCGCGGCGGCCAATGCGGTGCTGTCCAAGCCGTTGGGCGAGATCGGCGCCAAGACCTACCGCGTGACCGGCCCGTGGGCCGAGCCCAAGGTCGACGTGATCGACCGCGACGATGTGCCGAAACCGGCCGCACCGGCGCCGGTGGCGCGTTGACCTCCTTTTTCCCGCGCCCGGGTTGCACTCCCGCCCGGCGCCCATAGATCAAGACCATGACTGAAAACGCACTCACCCTTGCCCAAGACCGCCTGCTGCTGCCTGCGGGCCTCGACGCCGGTGGCCTGGAACGCACGTTCGGCACCCTGCTGGGGCCGGGCATCGATTTTGGCGACCTGTACTTCCAGCACGCCCGCCGCGAGAGCTGGAGCGTGGAAGACGGCATCGTCAAGGACGGCGCGCATTCCATCGAGCAGGGCGTAGGCGTGCGGGCGATTTCCGGCGAGAAGACCGGTTTCGCCTACTCCGACGACATCCATGCCGATGCGCTGCGGGTGGCGGCGCAATCGGCACGTGCGATCTCGCGCGAAGGTGGTGCCCAGACCGGGCGCTCGCTGCTGCGTGGCAACGCGCGCGCGCTTTACCCGGCGCTGGACCCGATCGACGGCATCGGCAACGAGGCCAAGGTCGAGGTGCTCAAGCGCCTGGACGGCTACCTGCGTGCCGCCGACCCGCGCGTGAAGCAGGTGATGGTCAGCCTGTCCGGCGGCGTCGATACGGTGCTGATCGCCCGCAGCGACGGTGTGCTGGGCGCTGACGTGCGCCCGCTGGTGCGCCTGAACGTGCAGGTGATCGTCGAGCACAACGGCCGTCGCGAGTCCGGCTATGCCGGTGGCGGTGGCCGTTACGGATATGAGGAACTGTTCGCGGACGGCCGCCCGGAAGCCTTTGCCCGTGAGGCGCTGCGCCAGGCGCTGGTGAATCTTGAGGCGGTACCGGCACCGGCCGGCGTGATGCCGGTGGTACTGGGCCCGGGCTGGCCCGGCGTGCTGCTGCATGAAGCGGTCGGCCATGGCCTGGAGGGCGACTTCAACCGCAAGGGCACCAGCGTCTACGCGGGGCGCATCGGCGAGCGCGTTGCCGCCCCGGGCGTGACGATCGTCGATGACGGCACGCTGGATGGACGTCGTGGTTCGTTGAACATCGACGATGAGGGCCACCCTAGCCAGTGCACCACGCTGATCGAGGACGGCATCCTGGTCGGCTACATGCAGGACAGCCTCAACGCACGGCTGATGGGCATGGCGCCGACCGGCAACGGCCGCCGCGAATCGTTCGCGCACCTGACCATGCCGCGCATGACCAATACTTACATGCGTGCCGGCCAGCATGACCCGCAGGAAATGATCCGTTCGGTGAAGAAGGGCCTGTACGCGGTCAACTTCGGCGGCGGCCAGGTCGACATCACCAGTGGCAAGTACGTGTTCTCGGCCACCGAGGCCTACCTGATCGAGGATGGCCGCATCACCACACCGGTGAAGGGCGCGACCCTGATCGGCAACGGTCCGGAAACCATGCAGAAGGTGCGCATGGTCGGCAACGACCTGGCCCTGGACGAGGGCGTGGGCATCTGCGGCAAGGATGGGCAGAGCGTGCCCGTGGGTGTCGGCCAGCCCTCGCTGTTGATCGAGGGCATCACCGTCGGCGGTACCCAGGCCTGAGCCGGGCGATGGCCAGCGCCACCGCCCCGACCGGCGCGGACTCAGCCCTCGTCGGCCTCGTCGGTCTCGACGTGGCCAGCGTCTTCGCCGCTGGCCTTCAGGCCCAGCGCCGCCGGCAGCATCAGCGCGCGCAGCACCTGGTAGATCTCGCGGTAGGCGCGCGGCGGCTTGTTCTTCGCCTTCTCGGCCTGCGCGTTGCGCACCAGCGTGCGCAGCTGCTGGCGGTCGGCCTGCGGGTATTCTTCCAGCAGGGTCGACAGCGCCGTGTCGCCGTCCTTGAGCAGGCGCTCGCGCCAGTCTTCGGCGCGGTGCAGGGCGGCCACTTCGCGGCGCGAGGTTTCGCTGTTCACATCCAGCGCGTCGCGGATCGCGTCAAGCGTGGCCTCGTCTTCGCGGCGCATGTGCTTGGCCAGGAACGCCAGCTGGCGCTTGTGGGCGATATGCGCGGTGATCCGCTTGGCCTCGGCGATATGCGGCAGCAGGTCTTCCGGCACCGGAACGCGGGCCAGCTGGGCCGGGGTCAGCGAGACCAGCTTCTCACCCAGGGCCAGCACGTCCAGCGCGTCGCGCCGGTTCTGGCTGCGGCTGATATCAAGGAATTCACCGGTTTCTTCGTCGCGTCCGCGCATCGTCTTCTTTCCACATCCAGAACTGTGCCCGGCGTTGCGCCCGGCACTCACCCGTACAGGATAAAGCATTGAACGTGATCTCCCCTGAAGCCGCCGCCGCCGACGACAGCCTGCAACGGCTGGAACAGCTGGCCGACATCTCCCAGCAGCTGCTGGACCGGGCCCGGGCGCTGGGCGCCAGCCAGGCCGAGGTGAGCTGCAGCGAAGAGCGCGGGCTGGACGTGAATGTGCGCCTGGGCGAGGTCGAGACGGTGGAATCCACCCGCGACCGCGGCATTGCCGTGACCGTGTATTTCGGCCAGCGCAAGGGCAGTGCCAGCACCGCCGACCTGCAGCCGGCCAGCCTGGAGGCCACCGTGGCCCAGGCATGTGCGATCGCCCGCCACACCGAGGACGACGCGGCCGCCGGCCTGGCCGACCCGGCGCTGATGGCCCGCGAGTTCCCGGACCTGGACAGCTGGCACCCCTGGGCCCTGCAGGCCGACCAGGCGGTGGACCTGGCGCTGGCCTGTGAAACGGCCGGGCGCGGCGCGGACCCGCGCATCAGCAATTCCGATGGCGCTTCAGCGGCCACCGCGACCAGTCTGTCGGTGTACGCGAACTCGCATGGGTTCATCGGCCGCGACCGCAGCAGCCACCATTCGGTCGGCTGCGCGCTGATCGCCGGGCAGGGCGACGGCATGCAGCGCGACGGCTGGTACAGCAGCGCGCTGGCCCGCGAGGACCTTGAGGATGCTGCCTCGATCGGCCGCCGCGCGGCCGAGCGCACCGTGGCGCGCCTGCAGCCGCGCTCGATGGCCACCGCACAGATGCCGGTGCTGTACTCCCCGGAAGTGGCGCGCTCGTTGATCGGCCACCTGCTCGGCGCGGTCTCGGGCGGGGCGCTCTACCGCCGCGCCAGCTTCCTGCTCGACAGCGTGGGTACGCAGCTGTTCCCGGACTGGTTCGCGGTGGACGAGCGTCCGCTGCTGAAGCGCGGGCTGCGCTCGACCGCTTTCGACGGCGACGGCGTGGCCACCCGCGATTCTGCGCTCATCGAAGGCGGCATCCTGCAGCGCTACGTACTGGGCAGCTATTCAGCGCGCAAGCTCGGCCTGGTCACCACCGGCAACGCCGGCGGCGTGCACAACCTGCTGGTACGGGCCAATGCCGGCGACCTTGCCTCGATGGCGCGCCAGATGGGCAACGGCCTGCTGGTCACCGAGCTGATGGGGCAGGGCGTGAACGGCGTGACCGGCGACTACTCGCGCGGCGCCGGCGGTTTCCGGGTCGAGAACGGCGAAATCCAGTACCCGGTGGACGGCATCACCATCGCCGGCAACCTCAAGGACATGTTCGCCGCCATCGAAGCGGTGGGCAGTGACGTCGACCGCCGTTCGCACGTGCAGGTCGGCTCGATCCTGGTCGGGCGGATGACGGTAGCCGGTAACGATTGACGGTAGCTATTAACGGTAACTATTGCCGTATCCTGTTCCAGCTGCCTTGGCAGGCGGGGAGCCTGCCACGCACCACCCACACACTGGATAAGGAGTTTCACGTGAGCGAATTCGACAACGTCACCGCCCCGCCGCCGCCGCCGACCAGCGTCGGCCCTGTTCCCAGCGACCAGCGCACCATGGCACTGGCCGCGCACCTGCTCGGCATCTTCACCTGGTTCATCGGCCCGTTGATCATCTGGCTGATCAGCAAGGACGACAGCAGCAAGGGCTTCGTCACCGACCAGGCCAAGGAAGCGCTGAACTTCCAGATCACCATCACCCTGGCGATGATCATCTGCTTCATCCTGATGATCATCATCATCGGCGGCCTGCTGGCCCCGCTGGTCGGCATCCTCAACATCGTGTTCTGCATCATCGCCGCAGTGAAGGCCAACAACGGCGAAGCGTACCGCTACCCGTTCACCCTGCGCCTGGTGAAGTAAGCCACACGTAGTGGTGGAAACAAAAAACGCCCGGCAATGCCGGGCGTTTTTTTTTGGTTTCAACGAATCACCGACCCGCAAGCCCACCCCCGCCGGCCCAAGCCAGGCGAGAACGGAAGACCAAGGCTGTTGGCGCGATCAAAAATTTCGCTCGACCGCCAATCTACCGAGCGCACGCAACGCATCCGCGCGCTCGTCATACCCGGCCAGGCTGTCACGCATGCGCTCACTCAGCGCCGCCAGCTCCGCCTTCGCTCCATCCATCCCGAGCAACGCCGGGAACGTCGACTTGGCCTGCGCCTGGTCCTTGCCGGCGGTCTTGCCCAGCTGTTCCGAACTGGCCTCCACATCCAGGATGTCATCGCGCACCTGGAACGCCAGGCCCAACGCATCGGCGAACGCGTCCAGCTGCCGCAGATCGGCCTCTGGGGCTTCACCACACAACGCACCCATGCGCACCGCTGCGCGGATCAGTGCACCGGTCTTCAACGCATGCATGCGCTGCAGGTCGCCCAGCGGCTGCGCGTGGCCGGTGGCGTCGATGTCCAGCGCCTGGCCACCGCACATGCCGGCCGCGCCCGACGCATGGCTCAACGCCTGCAGGCAGTGCACCCGCAGCAACGCCGGCAGCGGCGCGTCGGCCAGCAGGCCGAACGCGCGCGTCTGCAGCGCATCGCCGGCCAGGATCGCGGCGGCTTCATCGAAGGCGATATGCGTGGTCGGGCGGCCGCGACGCATCGCGTCGTCGTCCATCGCCGGCAGGTCGTCATGCACCAGCGAATAGGCGTGGATCAGTTCCACCGCCATCGCCGGCGCATCCAGCGCGGCCTCGTCGGCACCGAAGATCTGCCCGCTCGCGTACACCAGCAGCGGCCGCATGCGCTTGCCGCCACCCAGCACCGAATACCGCATCGCCTGGTGCAGGCGCTGCGGGGCCAGGTCGGGGGAGGGCAGGCTGGCGTCGAGCTGGCTTTCGATGCGGTCGCGCCAACGCGCGAACGTGGACTCAACCGTCATGGCTGGGCGGGTCGAACGGCTCGGCAGTTTCCGGGCGGGCGGGATCGCTGAGCAGGCGCACGCGCAGCTCGGCCTGTTCCAGCGCCTGCTGGCACTGGCGGTACAGCCCGACCCCGCGCTCGTAGGCGCTGAGCGACTGTTCCAGGCTCATTTCGCCGGTTTCCATCTTCTCGACCAGCTGCTCCAGTTCTTCCAGCGAATGCTCGAAGTGGGCGACCGGGGAGGCGTCAGTGGGGGATTTCTTGGCCATGCGGCAAGTGTGATGCGCCAGCCCCGGGGGGTCAATTCACGCCGCGCCCGGTGTCCAGCGCAACTGCGCGTTGTGTTCATCCAGCCATTGCTGCAACGGAGCGCCGATCACCCGGTCGCCGGCCGCGACCAAGGTGTCCCCGGCATACAGCAGGGGCAGCTGGCGGCGTTGCCACGGCGGCAGCCCGCTTCGCTGCAGCAGGTCCTTCAGTGCATGCGAATGGCTGCGACCGGGCAGCTGGATGCGCTCGCCACCCCGGCGCGCACTGACCTGTACCGGCTCAGCCAATCGCGCGCTGCCCAGTAGTTCCAGTTCGCCCCCGTCGGGCAGTGCCAGCGGGCTGCTGCCTTCCCAGTGCACGCTCCAGTCCAGCGGCAGCGCCAACGACATTGGCAGCAGGTACAGGTGGCCGCGCCAACGGCGGATGCGCACACCCTGCCAGGCAAACTGCGCGTCGGCGTCATGCGCGGCAGGCAGCAGCTCGCGTTCGATCACCTGCACCCCCGCCGCCGGCAGTGGTGGTTGACCGGCGCTGCGCACCCAGTGGCGCAGCAGTCGCGCACGCCGTTCGCGCGGTTGCCGTTGCAGGCGCGCGCAGTCGAGCACGCCGGATGAGACCATGCAGCGACGCAGCGTGTCGTGGTCTGACGCGTCCAGCAGGCGTTGCGCCTGCGCGCTGAGTTCGGCACTGCGCGCGAACGCCGCATCGGCCTGCGGCCAGCGCTGCTGCAGCAAGGGCAGTACGTGCAGGCGCAGGAAGTTGCGGTCGGCCGCATCACTGGCGTTGCTGGGGTCTTCGATCCAGTGCAGCCCGTGCGCCTGCGCATGCGCGCGCAGGTCGCTGCGCGGGTGCTGCAGCAGCGGACGCCAGATTGAGCCGGCCGCGAAGGGCGCATGCGCGCGGATCGCGGCCAGCCCGTCCACGCCGGATCCCCGCAGCGCACGCAGCAGGAAGGTTTCCGCCTGGTCGTCGCGATGGTGGGCCAAGGCCAGGTGTTCGCCATCGCGCAGCACCCGCGCGAACGCCTCGCGGCGGACATGGCGTGCGGCTGCTTCGAGGCCTTCACCGCTGTCGCGCGGCACGTCTACGCGGACCACCCGCAGGGGGATGCCCCAGTCCGCGCAGACCGCCTCGCAGTGCGCCGCCCAGCGGTCGGCGTCGGCCTGCAGGCCGTGGTGGACGTGGACGGCGTGCAGCCCGGCCGCACACTGGGCAGGCGACTGCGCCAGCCAGTGCAGCAGCACGGTCGAATCCAGCCCCCCGCTGAAGCCGACCAGCACCGGCGCGGGAAGGTCGGGGGCGGGGGGCAGGGGGCTGATCGGGGCGATTGGGTCAGGCACGTTTGGAGTATCGGCTTTGACGCATTTCACCGCCATCGGAATTGTTGCGGACGTGGCTGGCCGGGCAGAGCCCGGCGCTACCTCGCTGCGATCATTCCGCCTTGCGTTCGAACGCCTTCGGCGTGGGCAATTCCACCGGCACGCCCTTGGCGTCGCAGGTGCCGGCCTGGCACAGGCGCTCGCGTAGGCGCGGGGTAGCCTGCACGATCATGTGGTAGATCGTGTTCTGCTCCATGGTCCCGCGCACCGCCTTGCTGCCCGGGCCACGGGCCCAGATGCCGACGTCCTCGCCCCCGTGGCTTTCGCTCTTCATCGGTACCAGCGCTTCCTGCATGTAGTCCGGGTGCTCGGTGTCGACGTGGGTCAGGTCCGGGCGACCCTTGACCGGGTCGAAGCTGCTCGGGCCGTGCGGAAAGGTCTTGGGGCCGGCCGGCTGCTGGTTGGTGGCGCCGGTGAAGCCCGGGCCATTGGCATAGCTGAGGGTGGTGTAGGGCAGGCCGGTGCCGTCGCGGGCTAGGTCCAGTGCCCCGGCGCCGTCTTCGCCGCCCTTGTCCTTGACCTTGCCCAGGATCGGATTGCCACGCGCCGGGTAGCCGACGAAGTTCAACGTGTGCGAATGGTCGGCGGTGACGATGATCAGGGTGTCCTGGTCGGAGGTCGCCTCCACCGCCGCGCGCACCGCGTCAGACAGCGCCACGGTGTCGCTGAGCGCACGATAGGCGTTGCCGCTGTGGTTGGCGTGGTCGATGCGCGCGCCTTCCACCATCAGCACGTAGCCTTCCTGGTGGCGCGAGAGGTTGGCGATGGCGGCCTTGGTCAGCTCGGCCAGGCTCGGCTCACCGGACGGGTCGTCCTTGCGCTCGATCTCGTAGCGCATGTGGTCCGGCTCGAACAGGCCCAGCAGCGCCGGCGCATTGGCTGCCGCCTTCAGCTGTTCGGCGTTCCACACATACGCGCCCTGCGGGTGCGCCTGCTTCCACTCGCTGACCAGGCTGCGGCCGTCCAGGCGCAGGCCCACCTTGTCGTCGTACTCCGGGTCGGTCTCTTCCACGGTGGTGAACTGCGCACGGCCACCGCCGAGCGCGACCAGCGGACCCTGGCCGTAGCGCGAGGTGGACAGCAACTGCTGGGCGATGTCCTGGCAGCCGGCCGCCTTGGCGGCTTCCGGCAGGTCGGTGTCGTTTTCCCAGTTGCGCTCGGGCGAATGCGCATAGGTAGCCGCCGGTGTGGCATGGGTCAGGCGCGCAGTGGAGACCATGCCGGTCGCCATGCCGGCGCTGTCGGCCAGCTGCAGCCAGGTCAGCAGGCCCTTGTCGAGGCTGTCTGCGCAGTCGCTGCGGGTGCCCGCGCTGACCCCGATCGCGCCCATGTGGGTCTTCACGCCGGTGGTGATGGCGGTCATGGTGCCGGCCGAGTCGGGCGTCTGCGAATCGGTGTTGTAGGTCTTGCTGAACGCGGTGGCCGGGAAGCGCTCCCACGACAGCAGGTTCTCTTCACCCGGATTGCCGTTGCGCTGGCCTTCGAAGATGCGCGCGGCCGCCACGGTGGTCAGGCTCATGCCGTCGCCCAGGAACAGGATCACGTTCTTCGCGCGACCGTCCATCGCGCCGCTGCCGGCAGCGCGGGCGGCACCGCTGCGGTACCACCACTGCGGGGTCTCACCGGCCGGGTGAGCCACCGTCGGTACATCGACCTGAACGGTGCCGGTGGCGCGGGAGGAAGAGGCGGGAGTGGCGCAGGCGCCGAGCAGCAGGGTGGTGGCGACGGCCGCCAGCAAAGGGGTGGAACGGGGCATGGACGCGCGGATCTCATGAATGAAACGGGCATTCATTATGCCCAACGCCGCAAGGCACGCCGATGACACGCTGATTCCCCCTGTACGCCTCGTTCCGGAAGGCCTCTTGGGCTAAGGTGATCTGCTGTATCACTCTCTTCCTGGAATGCTCATGACGCTGGTATCTGCCTGGCTGCGGATCCCGTTCTGGCAGCGTGTACTCGGCGGTTTCGTGCTGGGCGCGCTGGCCGGTTGGCTGCTGGGTCCTGCGGCCGAGGTCTGGTTCGGCCCGCTGGGCGACCTGTACGTGACCCTGATCAAGATGATCGCGGTGCCGCTGGTGTTCTTCGCGGTGATCAACGCGATCTCCTCGCTGCACGGCCAGAAGTCGGTGGCCGCGCTGGGCGGGCGCACCTTCCTGTGGTTCATCATCACCGCGGCACTGGCGGTGGGCATCGGCCTGCTGGTGGGCACGGTGATGCAGCCGGGATCCGGCGCGCTCAGCCTGAGCATGGACCACGGCTACACCCCGCGCGAAGTGCCGAGCGTGGTCAAGGTGTTGATGGACGTGGTGCCGTCCAACGTGTTCTACGCGCTGACCGGTATCGGCACCCGGGTCAACGCGGCGGGCGAGACCGTGCTGGCTGCGGGCCGCGGCTCGATCCTGCCGGTGATCTTCTTCGCCGGCCTGCTCGGCTTTGCCATGGTCAAGCTGGGCGACAAGGTCGCCGAGGCGCGCAAGCTGACCGGGCAGATGAGCGACATCATGATCCAGGTCACCCGCTTCGTGCTGGAGATGACTCCCCTGGGTACCTTCGGCCTGATCGCCGGGCTGGTCGGCAGCTATGGTTTCGAGAAGCTGCTGCCGCTCGGCAACTTCGTGCTGGCGCTGTATGTGGCCTGCGCGCTGCACATCTTGCTGGTCTACGGCAGCCTGCTGCTGGTGCATGGGCTGAACCCGCTGAAGTTCTTCCGTGGCGCCGCGCCGGGCATGCAGGTCGCGTTCGTGAGTTCGTCCAGCTTTGCCGCTATGCCGGCGGCGATGCGGTCGATCACCCACAACCTGGGTGTCAACAAGGACTACGCCTCGTTCGCGGTGCCGCTCGGTGCCAGCATCAAGATGGACGGCTGCGGCGCGATCTATCCGGCGCTGTGCGCGGTGTTCATCGCGCAGTACACCGGCGTGCCGCTCACCCCCGAGCAGTACGTGGTGGTGCTGATCGCCTCGGTACTGGGCAGCTTCGGCACCGCCGGCGTGCCGGGCACGGCGGTGGTGATGGCCACGGTGGTGCTGAGCGCAGCCAACCTGCCGCTGGAGACCATTGGCTACCTGTACGCGATCGACCGCATCCTGGACATGATGCGCACCATGACCAACGTGACCGGCCAGATGCTGGTGCCGGTGCTGGTGGCGAAGGAAACCGGGCTGCTCGACCGCGAGGTGTATGACAACCCCTCGACCAACCTGGGCGTGGACGAAGGCGACGAACCGGCGGCACGCTGAGTTTCTTCGACGCTGCTGCACTGACGGGCCGGCCATGCCGGCCCGTTTTCATTGTGCTGACTGTGTACTGTGACAGCTGTATCGCCGGGTGTAACAGCACTGATACACCCAACTGTGAAGCAAGTGTTATCAAGGTTCTCGCCAATGCGGGTCGTGTTCATGTGATGTGAACATCGACGCCGGTGTAACACCTGCGTTCCAGGCACGGCGCCGGACGGTGCGCAAAGGCCCATGAAACGGGCCTTTCGAAGTTGGCACGATTGCTGCTCCATCCCTCCCGCATCTTGACGGGAGGTCGCAATGGACAGCGTTCGCGTATCAGGCAAGGCAACCACGATGGCATGGCTGGTGGCAGCAGCGGTGCTGTTGGTGCCGGCAGCGGTACAGGCGTCGGGCGCCCGCCAGGGCGTGAAGGCGCAACCGGGCGAAATGGTGCTGTTGCGTGATGTCTCCGCACGGCCGGCCTACCGGCCCGCGCCCCCGGGCGTGGCGTTGATCGCCGACCCGTCCCCGCGCCGCGAAGTGGACGGCGCGCTGGGTACCTCCAGCGGCATGGACGAACTGAGCGACGACGATTACGCCTCGCTCGGCTCCAACGCCGGCATCGCATCGAGCCACCACCAGACCACGGTCGAACGGGTCACTACCGGTACGGTCAACAACACGCTGGGTCGCGCCACCACCAGTGGCGTGCTCTCCGGCAACACGCTCGGCCGCGCCATCGGCGGCCCGATGGGCGCGGTGGGCAATACCACCCGCGGCATCGGCGACCAGGTACGCGGCGCACTGGCCCAGTTCCCGCTGGGCCAGCCTGCAGGTGGGACCGGCAAATGAAACGCGCACCGGTTCTGCTGTTGCTGGGCATGCTGTCCGCACTGCCACTGCCGCTGTTCGCGCAGCAGGCCGATGACTACGCGGGCATGCTCGGCTACCTCAACCACACCCGACTGGACGGCCGTGCGCTGAGCAACGCCGATGGTGCGGTGACGGTCAACATGGCCGCCGGTGACCTCAACCTGCAGGGCAACCTGATGGGCATTGCCAGCGGCGACAACGCGCAGGTGCAGATCGACGCGCGCCAACTGCATTCCAACAACCGGGTGCGCGCCAATGGCGCACTCGACGCCAGCGCCAGCATCGGCGGACAGGCACTCAGCGGCGCCCGCGGCGTCGCCATGATCAACCAGGCCAGCGGCATCGGCAACGCGACGCTCAACATCGTCACGGCCACGCTGGCGCAACAGGGCATACGCGAGACGAACGACGAGGCCCTGGCCGCGTCGGGGGCACTCGCGTCAGCAGGGGGGCAGGGCACCGCAGCACGCGGTGGTTCCGCCGGTACCCGCAGTGTCGCCGTGGAGGACACCGCACTGCAGGGATTCGACGGCGTTCTGCAACTCAATCAAATCGCGGGTTCCGGAAACATCACCGCCAACCAGTTGGGCATATCGGTGCAGTCCACCCCGTGATCTGTTTCATCCACCCGATTGATCCGTGAAGAGAGAGGGCATCATGAACACCATGAACAAGACGGTACTGGCGCTGGCCATCGCTGTAGCGGCTACCGCATCTGCTTCCGCTCAGGACAACCAGAACGCGAGCGCTTTCATCAACCACATCCACAACGTGTGGGAAACGCGCACCAACCTCAACACCAACGCCAACACCAACCTCAACACCGACGTCGACACCAACATCGACACCAACATTGATACCGACGTTGATACCAACATCAACACCGATATCAACACCGCCATCGATACCGACATCGATACCAACATCCGCAACGACTGGGATTCGCGTACCCGCGTACGCAACAACAGCACCACCAATACCAACACCGACACCAACACCCGCACCACCACCAAGAGCTATAGCGACACCAGCGACGTCAATCACACCCGCAATGTGACCGTGAATGAGAACGTCGAGAAGAACAGCAACATCCAGGCCGACGAGCGCAAGGAAAAGAACAACCACGGCGTCGACGTGAACCTGGAATCGGACCTGCAGGTGGGTGCGGACGTCCAGTTCCGCGGCCGTCCGACCGTGTCGGGTGACCTGGAAGTCGACTCGGCGGCGATCGCCATCATCGACAACCGCCAGTCGGTCACCGACAACCACGGCGACAACGAGCTGTTGGACAACAACTCCTCGATCAGCGAGAACACCGCGCAGGACGCCTCGGGCAACCTGGGCTTCAACACCGCCGCCGGTGACAACAACGCCCAGGACAACGCCGCCGCGCTGTCCGCCGCCGATGCCTCGTTCACCTTCGGCATGTCCGACGCCCAGGTGTACGTGAACCAGTACGGCGCGGGCAACCGCACCTACAACGACGGCGTGGCCAACAACTCCAGCCTCAGCGGCAATGCCTTCCGCGGCGCGACCGGCAACATTGGCGTGAACAGCGCGGCCGGCAACAACAACGAGCAGAAGAACGCGCTGGCGGCGTCGGTCTCGACCGCGCGCATGGCCACTGCGAGCATCAGCTCGAACCAGGTGTCCACCGACAACACCGTGTCCAACGAGGGCTACACCAAGGCCATGCGTGACACCACCCAGGTCACCCTGCGTGGCACGGTCCGTGGCGGCACGGCAGCCATCGGCGTCGGCGGCTATCGCGGCGAAGGTGCGGCTTACCAGCAGTCCAATCTGTATGCGGACAGCTGGGAAGGCGAGCGTCACTCCGGCGGCGACTCCACCGGGCACATCGACTACGACAACCAGACCCAGGGCGCGGTACAGAACCCGAACCGCGAAGGCGTGGGCGGCTTTGCCTTCGACACCGAAGAGCAGGGCGTCCTGGCCTACGGCGAAGTCGGCTATGCCGATCTGCACGCAAGCCTGAGCGGTACCGTCTCGTCCACCCAGTGGATTGTCCAGAAGGCCGAAAACAACGCCTCGCTGTCCGGTGACGCCTTCCGTGGCGCCAGCGGCAACATCGGCGTGAACGTTGCGGCCGGCACCGGCAACCTGCAGGCCAACAGCCTGGCCTTGGCCGTGGCCCAGCCGTCCACCGGCGGCGGCACCCCGGGCGGCGGTGGCGGCGAGTAACTGTCCGTTTTCGCAGGCAACACGCGTTGAGCGCAACAAGCCCGGTCATCCGCCAATGGCCGGGTTCCCCCGGGAGCCCCTGTCCCATCCTCCCCCTTTGGGGCAGGGGCTCCTTCCTCAGCTTCCGGAGCCTTCGCCGATGTGGTCGACCCGAGCCCTTTGCTGCCTGATGTCGCTGCTGCTGTTGCCTGCAGGCGCTGCACGCGCCGGTGACGTGGCCTTCAGCGGCGTGCTGCCCAACGGCGCGGTGTTCACCCAGAAGGTGGAGAGCATGCAGGAACGGCGCTTCCGCAACATGGTGCGCCAACACACCGATTACAGCTGCGGCGCGGCCGCACTGGCCACGATCCTGCGTTACGCCTACCACCTGGACGCGGACGAAGGCACGGTGATCGAAGGCATGATGGGGGTCTCCGACCCCGAACTGGTCCACCAGCGTGGTTTCTCGCTGCTGGACATCAAGCGGTACGTGGAATCCCTGGGCATGCGCGGGCGCGGTTACCGCGTCGACGAGAACCGCCTGCGTTCAATGCGCATCCCCGGACTGGTGTTGATGGATGTACGCGGTTTCCGCCACTTCGTGGTCCTCAAGCAGGTCCGTGACGACGTGGTGGACGTGGCCGACCCGATCCTGGGCAACCGCAGCATCCCCCTCAACGAATTTCTCGAGTCATGGCCGTCGCGCGCCGTGTTCGTCGTGATCGGTAGCGATTTCGACCGCAACACCGTGCTGCTGCAGCCCGGCGAACGGCCCAGCGCACGTTCGCTGTATGCCCGGCAGGGGCCGATCACCGACGCGGAACTGGTCGACTTCGGTTTTGCCCACGCCGATCTGTTCTAGGAGGCAACATGAACATCGCACCATGGACGCCCGCTGCACTGCTGCTTGCCCTGGCAGGCATCTCCCCGACCTACGCGGCCAACGCCGCCGACGCGCCGAAGGCAGAGCAGGGGCGCCCCGGCAAGGGATTGAACGAGATCCCCGATCCGGAACTCAATCTGATGCGCGGCCGCTACACGGTCAACGGCAACTCCGTGGCCTGGTTCGGCGTGACCATGATTTCGCAGTGGCAGGCCGGCAACCAGTCGGCGCAGGCCGCGCTGACCCTGGGGATGGACTTCCGCAACAGCACCAGCACCCCGAAGGTCACGTTTGCTCCCAGCGTCACTGTCACCGCGGCCGACGCCCCGATGCCGGTTACGCCGGGACGCAACGTCGACTCCAGCGGCCTGCAGAACGTAGCGGGCCTCAACCAGAGCGTGCAGGTTGCCGGCGACAGCAACGTGGCCAGCAACTCGACTCAGTTGAACGTGCGTGACGGCAGTGCGCCGCCCGCTACCGAAACGCCCGCAGCGCAGCCGGCGGTCGCGCAGGCGGCCACGCAGGAGGCCACGGTCCAGCAGCCCGCTGCACAGCCGGCGAGTGTCGAGCAGGTTGCCGCACAGCAGGCGCCCGCCCAACAGGCAACCGCGCAGCAGGGCGGCGTCAGCGCCGTGGCCCAGCAGGACGGCAACAGCGCCAGCGTGAAGCTGGACATCCAGGGCGTGGGCCAGGTCCAGCAGTGGATCCGCAACGGCAGCGTCGGACAGAGCATCGCGATCAGCAGCGACGGACAGGCGGTCCGCAACCGCATGCAGATCGACCTGGTCCGGCAGACGCTGGCCAGTGGTGCATCGTTGAAACAGAACGTAGCCCAGGCGATGAACCTGGTGCGCGGTGTTGGCATGGGGCCCGGCCAGTAACCCTGGCCGGTGGGGGAACGACACAGAACTCAGGGCAGGGACATGCACACCTCGATACGTAGAACCCCGCTGGCGCTGGCGGCGCTGGCACTGATGGCATCGGCCAGCGCAGGCGCGCAGAACGCCCCGGCCACGCCGACCGACGAAGCCGACGTCAAGGCACTCATCCAGCAACTGGAACTGCTCAAGGCCAACTACGCCCAGGAAGTGCGCAGGCTGCGCGAACTGGACATGCAGGTGCAGGCCATGCAGGCCCGCCTGAGCGGCAAGACCGCGCCGCTGGCCGGCGCCGCGCCCGCCGCGCCGCAGCCGTCCAGCGCGCCGGCCGCACCGCCCAGCGGTGACGGCTATGCCAGCACCGCCTCCGAAGCACAGGAGGCCAAACAGGCCTCACGGCGCAGCGTCGACGACGTCAAACAGCAGACCTCCACGCTGTTCACCCGTCGCTTCACCCTGGAAAACAGCCTCACCTAC
This sequence comes from uncultured Stenotrophomonas sp., assembly GCF_963519125.1. Taxonomy (GTDB): domain Bacteria; phylum Pseudomonadota; class Gammaproteobacteria; order Xanthomonadales; family Xanthomonadaceae; genus Stenotrophomonas. Next base: position 119,448 of record NZ_CAUQLJ010000008.1, read on the forward strand.
GCGCGGTACGACCGCAAGCAGCTCACCCTCAACGGCTTCCTCGCGCTCGACGCGATCTTCCTGGGCAACATCGCCATCGAAAACGTCGAGTCCGACACCCTGACGTACAACCTTGCCGCCCGCTGGGGCCTCACCCCGCGCCTGGCATTGAACCTCGACGTTCCCTACCTGGCCCGCAAGACCGTGTTCCAGAAGGGCGGCGCCGGCGGCGCGGCCGCGGCCATCGCCCAGGAAGAAACCACCGGCAACGGCATTGGCGACGTCAGCGTCAGCGCGAACTACAAGCTTTTCTCCGAACAGGGGCGCTGGCCCGAAACCGTGCTGACCGTGGGCGCTACCGCACCCACCGGCCGCGAGCCCTACGGGCTGGACTGGAAGGTGTTGCAGCGCGACGACGACGACTTCATCCGCTTCGCGGTTCCCGCCGAACAGCCCACCGGCAACGGCGTCTGGCAGGCCAACGTCGGCCTCTCCGCCGTCAAGACCGCCGACCCGGCGATCCTGTTCGCCAACATCGGCTACATCCACTCTTTCGAACGCAGCTTCGACGACCTCGACGCCAACCCCGACACCATCAACCCGGGCGATGTGAAGCTGGGCGGCTCGTACTACTTCGGTGCAGGTGTGGCGTTCGCCTTCAACGAACGCACCAGCCTGAGTATTTCCTTCAGCGACAAGCTCAGCGCACGCGCATCCACCCGGTTCCAGGGCGGGCAGTGGGTGAAGATCGTGGGGAGCGATGCGAATGCAGCGACGTTGAATCTGGGCATTACGTATGCGTTGAACCAGAGGACGACGCTGGTGAGTTTGCTGGGGATTGGGCTGACGCCGGATGCGCCAGATTTCACGTTGGCGTTCAAGGTTCCTTACATGCTGTGAGCTGACACGCGTGGCGTGTCACTACGCGGTTGCCGACATCCCCCGACGTTACCGACGTTACCGAGGAGCCGGGCAGAGCCCGGCTCTACCGCGTTTGAATGACTGACCGACGCGCTATCGGAGGGTCGGCGGGGGTGGGTTTGTGGGGGAATGAGCCGCATGGATGCGGCGACTTAGCCCCCATGGATGGGTTTACGGCGTCCCCCACAAACCCACCCCCGCCGGCCCAAGCCAGGCGGACCCCGACGAGTAGGGCTTTTGCTTTCAACGCAACTCAGGCAGAGCCAACTGGTGCTTGCGGCACAGCCGATAAACCGTAACGCGAGAAACCTGCATGGTCCGAGCACACGCCGTAATGTTGAACGCGTTGTCGCGCAGGGCCTGCAACAACGCATCCCGCTCCGCCGCCTGGCGTGCGTCGTGCAGCATCCGCTGCGGCATCTCCACCTGCGGCGGCAGCAGCTCCAGATCGGCCACGCTGATCAGTTCCGCCTCGCTCACGATCGCCGCGCGCTGCACCCGGTTCAACAGCTCGCGCACATTGCCCGGCCAGTTGAAACGCTGCAGCGCCCGCGCCGCCTCCGTGCTGAACCCCCGCGCCCGCGTCACATGCCGGCGGCGGAAGCTCGCCAGGAAATGCTCCGCCAGCAACAGGATGTCCGTCCCGCGCTCACGCAGCGGCGGCATCGGCAGACGCAGCACATTGAGCCGGTAGAACAGATCGCGGCGGAACTGCCCGCGCTCCACCGCCAGCTCCAGGTCCACATGCGTCGCCGCCACAACCCGTACATCCACCGACACCGGATGGTTGCTGCCCACCCGCTCGATCGTGCCCTCCTGCAGCACCCGCAGCAGATTGGTCTGCGCGTCCAGCGGCAGGTCCCCGATCTCGTCCAGGAACACCGTCCCGCCCGTCGCCGTCTCGAACAATCCCAGGCGCCGCGTCGCCGCTCCCGTGAAGGCCCCGCGCTCGTGCCCGAACAGTTCCGACTGCACCAATGCCGCCGGAATCGCACCGCAGTTCACCGCCAGGAACGGACGCCCATGGCGCGGCGACAGCGCATGCAGCGCCTGCGCCGCCAGCTCCTTGCCCGTACCCGTTTCCCCGGTGATCAGCACCGGCAGCTCCACCGGCGCGAACTTGCGCAGCGCCGCCCGTGCCACCTGCAGGACCGCGCTGTCGCCCACCAGCGCCTGCGCACCGGCAGACTGCCCCGCCGCATCGCCATCGGCCAGCTGCTGCAGCCGCAGCACCAGCCCGGTTACGTCCAGCGGCGCCGTCCAGGTCTCCACGCAGCAGGCCACCAGCGCCTGCAGCACCGTATCGGCCGGCAGTAGACCGGCCGGCAGGATCGCCAGCAGCCGCATGTGCCGATGCTGCTCCAGCAGGCCCTGCAGATGATCAAGGTTACGGGGGGGCGCGCCGCGCAGGTCCAGCAACCCGACCACCAGGTCGTTGCTGCGCATGCCGATCGACACGCACTGGTCGCTCGCGACCCCGCGGACCTGCCAACCTTCCGCTGCAAGGGCGGCCCGCTCGGCCGCGTGGGGGTGCCCAAACCAGATTACACACCGGGCCGGAAATTCAGGGACTGCCGCCATGCGTCACCTTTGAGGAAAACATCCCGGGCGGTGTCTACTGGTCGGCGCGCCCCGGCGGGCCGCCCCCCACCGGGATCAACAGACCCTGCCGACCCCGGCCGGGACTGGTCGCGTGCAAAGCGATTTGCTCGAACGACAGTAGGGACAACGCCGGTTGCCGCCCACACCGGCCACCGGCGGCCCCAACGAAAAAGGCCGCTGCAGGGCAGCGGCCTTCACGGCAGGCGGGTCAGTCGGGTCGGCTCAGAGCTCGACGCGGCGGGCCTGCATGAACTTGCCGCCCCAGTAGCCCGAGACCAGGCTGTCCACGCGGACGTCCTTGCCGGTGCTGGGGGCGTGCAGGAAGCGGCCTTCGCCCACGTAGATGCCGACGTGGTCGACCCGGCCCTTGCGGCCGAAGAACACCAGGTCGCCCGCGGCCAGCGCGTTGCGGTCATTGATCAGCTGCGCTTCGCCATCGTGGGCCATTTCGCGCGACACACGCGGCAGCTCGATGCCCAGCGCGGTCTTGAACACATAGCCCACCAGGCCGCTGCAGTCGAAACCGCTGTCCGGCGACGTGCCGCCCCAGCGGTACGGCGTGCCCAGCAGGGTCATCGCGCGGCGCAGCAGCGACTGGACCTTGCCGTTGTCGGCCTCACCGCCGACCACGGCGCCGTTGGCGCCGGTGCTGGCATCGTAGTTGGCCAGCAGGCGGCTCAGGTCGCCGGCGAACATCGCCGAGCGGTCCATCAGCGGAATGGTGTCGTTGGCGGCCAGGTGCGGCAGCAGGGCGGCGAGGGTGGCGCTGGCAGCGGCATCGGCCTTGCTGCGGGCCGGCGCTTCAGCCTTCGGCTTGGCGGCGGAGGGTGCTTCGGCGACGGCGGCAACGGCAACCGGCACGGCATCGACGACGGTCGTCGGTGCGGTCTGGGCCCAGGCCGGAACACTGGCCAGGCAGAGGGCGAAAGCGAGAAGAGCGGGGCGGGCAGTGCGCCGGAAAGTGGCGGTCTGGCCTTGGCACGTCAGGTCGGCTGTCGTCACGCGGCGGTCACTGAATAAAAACGATGGGTGATGATGCCGTGTAAGTCGTGTGATTTGGTACAAATTCCGTTAAATGTTCGTTAAGAACAACGTGATTCAAGTCACATTTTTACACCTTTGCCCCATTCATTTCAGTGAAGTACGCGTTTCGCTCCCGTGTAGTGCTGCTTCCAGTACGTCCCGGCCAGCGAGTCCAGCCGCACCGTTCCGCCGGTGCTCGGCGCGTGGACGAAGCGACCTTCACCTACATAGATGCCGACGTGGAACACGTTGCCGCGGTCGCCGAAGAACACCAGGTCGCCCGGTGCCAGCCGCTGCGGGTCGATTTTCGGGCCCTGCACGGCGGCCAGGTCGCGCGACGTGCGCGGAAGCTTCAGGTCGAGCATTTCCCGGTACACATAAGCGACCAGCCCGCTGCAGTCGAAGCCCGACTCCGGCGTGTTGCCACCGTAGCGGTAGGGCGTGCCGACCAGTCCGATCGCGCGTATCAGCACGGCATTGGCCGCCTGCGGATCGTTCGGTATCACCGTCGGCCAGGCCTGGGTGGAGGCCGTCGGCGCGCTCGGGCGGGTGGTCCTGCCACCGCCGCAGGCGGCCAGCAGGGCCAGGCAGAGCAGGGCGGCAACCCGGGCGAACGGGCCGATCAGGCGCGGAACTGGCGTCATGTGCGTGATGTCCGGATAATGCGCGACCTCAGAAGGCCGTCATGATGGCGGCGTATCCGGCGGGCGACAACCCGTCCCACCCGTCTGCCCTGGCAGCCTCAGAACAAGAGTTCCCGCATGAAGATCGAAAAAGACCGCGTCGTCCGCTTCCACTACACCGTTGCCGAGCAGGGCCAGGAGCCGATCGAAAGCTCGAAGGACCGTGACCCGCTGGCGATCCTGATCGGCCACGGCAACATCATTCCGGGCCTGGAAAACGCCATGATGGACAAGGAAGCCGGCGCGACCTTCGAGGTCGACGTCAAGGCGGCCGATGCCTATGGCGAGCGCCGCGAAGGCCTGACCCAGCGCGTGCCCAAGAAGCACTTCGGCAACACCAAGCTGATCCCGGGCGCCCAGGTCGTGCTGCAGACCAACTTCGGCCCGCGCGCAGTGACGGTGCAGAAGGTCGGCATGAGCGTGGTCGACGTCGACCTGAACCATCCGATGGCCGGCAAGGACCTGCACTTCTCGGTGGAGATCGTGGATGTCCGCGAAGCCAGCCCGGAAGAAATCGAGCACGGCCACGTGCACGGCGACGGCGGCCACCAGCACTGAGTGCAGGCTACCGCGTAAGACCGACGGCCCGCTTCGGCGGGTCGTTGCGTGTCTGCCCCATACTGTCCGCCCCATTCGCGAGTCGCCTGTGAAGCCTGCCACCCAGTCGCTGCAGCCCTTGGCCGGTGGCGACCGCATTGAAGTCATCGACATCCTGCGCGGGGTCGCGCTGCTCGGCATCCTGTTGATGAACATGGAAGCGCTGAGCGGTCCGCTGGACCTGGCCTTCACCGGGATCGACCCGCACTGGACCGGCCTGGACTACTGGGTCGACGCAGCGGTGTACGTGCTGGTGCAGGGCAAGTTCTTCACCCTCTTCTCGCTGCTGTTCGGCGCCGGCTTTGCGATCATGGCGCAGCGTGCCGAAGCCGCGCGTCGCGACTTCACCCCGTTCTACCTGCGCCGCAGTGCTGGCCTGCTGGCCATCGGTCTGTGCCATGCGCTGCTGGTCTGGTCCGGCGACATCTTGGTGATCTACGCGCTGGTTTCGCTGCCGCTGCTGGCCACCCGCGAAGCGCCGCAGCGCTGGCTGCCGGCCATGGGGGTGCTTACCTATCTGTGCGCGGCCGCCATGATGCTGCTGCTGGGCGCCGTGGTCGGCCTGGCCGCGCAGGCGCAGGGCGAAGGCGGCAGCATGGCCAGCGCCATCGCCCAGGGCCAGCACACCGTTGAGCTGCAGCGGCAGGCCTATGGTCATGGCACCTTTGCGCAAGCCGTGGCGCAACGTGCCAGCGATCTGGGTACCGCCCTGTCTGGCGCCCTCATCATCGGCCCGGAAGTGCTGGGCATGTTCCTGCTGGGTAGCTGGTTCGCGCGCAGTGGCGCGCTGGCCGAGCCGGATCGCTTCGAACGGTTGTACCGCAGGCTTCGCCTCGTCGCGTTGCCGGTCGGGCTGGGGTTGATGCTGCTAAGCGCCCTCTGGGTGCCGTATCTGGCACCGGGTACCTTCACCCCGACCACGGGTGCGGCCTACGCGCTGTCGTCGCTGGCGAGCCTGTTGATGTGCCTGGGCTACCTGGCGTGGATCGTGCACTGGCACCAGCGCCTGCGCGTGCTGGCGCCGATGGGGCGCATGGCACTGACCCAGTACATCCTGCAGTCGCTGGTCTGCACCTGGCTGTTCTACGGCTATGGGCTGGGCGCGTTCGAAACGCTGCCACGCGTCTGGCAGGTTCCCTTCGCGCTGGCGCTGTTCGCGCTGCAGGTGCTGCTCAGCCATGTGTGGCTGCGCCACTTCCGCTTCGGCCCGCTGGAATGGGTGTGGCGTGCGATGACCTACGGACGCTGGCCAGCGTTGCGGCGGTGAGACGCAATTTGCCGCATCCTCACGCCTGAGGCGCAGGCGGGCGTGGCATGCTTGCGCCCATGACTACGCACTTTGATTACGACCTGATCGTGCTCGGCGGCGGCTCCGGTGGACTGGCTGCCGCGTTCCGCGCCGCGCAGCACGGCAAGCGGGTGGCGATGCTGGAACCGGGTGAACTCGGCGGCACCTGCGTCAACGTCGGCTGCGTGCCGAAGAAGGCAATGTGGCTGGCTGCCGACCTGTCCAGCCGGGTGACGCTTGCGGCGGCAATGGGCTTCGACGTCCCCACCCGGCCCACGCTGGATTGGAAGGAACTGGTGGTGCACCGCCAGGGCTATATCGCCAACATCCATGCCAGTTACCTCAAGCGCCTGAACGACACCGGCGTAGTGCGCGTGCCGCGCAGGGGCCGGCTGATCGACGCACACACGGTGGAATGCAGCGACGGCATCCGGATCAGCGGCGAGCACATCCTGCTGGCCACCGGCGCGCACCCGCAGCGCCCGGACATTCCCGGTGCCGAACTGGGCTCGGTGTCCGACGATTTCTTCAATCTGTGCAGCGCACCGGAGCGCGTGGCGATCGTCGGTGGGGGTTACATCGCGGTCGAGCTGGCGGGCTTGCTGCAGGCGCTGGGCAGCCGGGTCACGCTGCTGGTGCGAGGCGAGCGCCTGCTCGAACGCTTCGATGCCGAATTGACCGCGCAGCTTGGCGAGAACCTGCGCCACCACGGCGTGCAGCTGCACTTCAATTACCGCCTGCGTGAGCTGCGCCGCGATGGCGACGACGTCATTGCGTATGGCCACGACGGCCCGACGGAACCGCGTTTCGACCAGCTGTTCTTCGCCACCGGCCGACGTGGCAACAGTGCCGGACTGGGTTTGGAAGCGCTGGGGATCGTGGTGGGCGAGAAGGGCGAAGTGGAGGTCGACGACTGGCAGACCACCGCAGTGCCCAGCGTGCACGCGGTCGGCGACATCGCCGGCAAGGTCGGACTGACTCCGGTGGCGATAGCGGCTGCGCGCAAGCTGATGGACCGCCTGTTCGGTGGCAAGCCGCAGGCGAAAATGGACTACGAGAACATCGCCAGCGTGGTCTTCTCGCACCCGGCGCTCGGTGCGGTAGGCCTGACCGAGCAGGAGGCGCGCGAGCGCCACGGCGACGTGCGCGTGTACTGCACCAATTTCCGGCCGATGGCCCAGGCACTGGCCGACGGCTCCCAGCGCAGCCTGTTCAAGCTGGTGTGCGTAGGCGAAGACGAGCGCGTGGTCGGCGTGCACCTGCTCGGCGAAGCCGCCGACGAGATCCTGCAGGGCTTTGCCGTGGCGGTGAAAATGGGCGTGACCAAGGCGCAGCTGGATGACACGGTGGCCATCCATCCGACTTCGTCCGAAGAAATCGTGCTGATGCGCTGAGGAGGCGCTGCACATGAAAAAGTCGAAGCCCGGTGCCGACGACGCGACCGATGCCGCAGCACAGGCGCGTGCGCGGATCCTGGCGGTGATCCGCGCGATTCCCCGCGGCCAGGTGATGGGCTACGGCCAGGTCGCGGCCGAGGCCGGCCTGCCGGGTCGGGCCCGGCTGACCGCGCGGGTGCTGGGCATGAACGACGACCCCGACCTGCCCTGGCACCGGGTGCTGCGTTCGGACGGACGGATTGCCATGCCGGAAGGCTCGCGCGGCTGGCGCGAGCAGAACCAGCGGCTGCGCGCCGAGGGTGTGGTGATGGAGCGCGGCCGGGTCAAGCACATGTCCCGGGCCGAAGACGACCTGGATGCTGCGGTGTGGGGCCCGACCTGACGTTATGATGGGCCCGGTTCCAAAGGATGCCCCCATGTTTCCGCGACTGCCCACCGTTACCAAGGCACTGTTGATCGCCAACATCGTGCTGTTCCTGCTGCAGCAGCCCTTCCTGCTCGGCAACGGCACCTTCGAGCCGTTCATGCTGCAACCGCTGCGCGGTGACTTCGATCCGTTCTCGCCGGGTGGCAACTTCCAGCCGTGGCAGCTGCTCACCTATGGCTTCCTGCATGGCAGCTTCGGCCACCTGTTCTTCAACATGCTGGCGCTCTTCATGTTCGGCGCGCCGCTGGAGCAGACCTGGGGCGAAAAGCGCTTCCTCACCTATTACCTGGTCTGCGTCGCCGGCGCCGGCCTGTGCCAGCTGCTGGTCGGCGCGATGCTGACCGACCCGGCCACCGTGCTCGGTGCCTCCGGTGGCGTGTTCGGCCTGTTGCTGGCCTACGGCATGCTGTTCCCAAACCAGCGCGTGATGCTGCTGTTCCCGCCCATTCCGATGAAGGCACGCACCTTCGTGATCGTGTTCGGCGTAATGGAACTGGTGCTCGGCGCCACCGGCTGGCAGCCGGGCGTGGCCCATTTCGCGCACCTGGGCGGCATGCTGTTCGGCTGGCTGCTGATCCGCTACTGGCGCGGCCAACCGCCATTCAAGCGGCGCCCGCCGGGCGGACCGAAGCGACCCAACCACCTGCGCAGCGTCTGACATCAACGCCAGGGATGGCACACCCATGAAAATTCTGATCCTCGGCGGTTACGGGGTGTTCGGTGGCCGACTTGCACGCCTGCTGTCGGACCTGCCCGGCTTGGAGCTGCTGATCTGCGGGCGCAGCCTGGTCGCTGCGCAGCGTTTCTGCGCGGACTACCGCGGCGCGCCGCTGGTTCGCCCTCTGGCGGTGGACCGGCGTGACATCGAGGGCGTCCTGCAGGCCGAGCGACCGGATCTAGTGGTGGATGCGTCCGGGCCTTTCCAGGACTATGGCGACCGCAAATACAACGTGGTCGAAGCCTGTATCGCGCTGCGCATCGACTATCTCGATTTTGCCGACGCCGCCGACTTTGTTTTCGGTGTGGCCCGGTTCGATGCGGAGGCGAAGGCGGCAGGCATTTTCGTCCTATCCGGCGTCAGCAGCTTTCCGGTACTTACTGCCGCTGTCCTGCGCGAAATGGCGCAGCGCATTACGCTGGTATCGGTGGATGGTGGCATCGCGCCTTCGCCATACGCGGGCATCGGACTGAACGTGATGCGGGCCGTGGTGGGGTATGCCGGCGCACCGGTGAAGCTGCAGCGCGGTGGCGCCCCCGGGCATGGAGTGGGACTGGCGGAGACGCGCCGTTTCACCGTCGCCGTTCCGGGCCGCCTGCCGTTGCGCAACCTGCATTTCTCGCTGGTGGAAGTACCGGACCTCCAGGTCATTCCGCCCGAGCATCCTTCCCTGACCGACATCTGGATGGGCGCCGGTCCGGTGCCGGAGGCGCTGCACCGGGTGCTGAACCTGCTTGCCCGTGCGCGTGCCCGGTTCAAGCTGCCCTCGCTGGAGCCGTTGTCGCCGCTCTTCTACCGCGTGCTCAACCTGATGAAATTTGGCGACCATCGCGGCGGCATGTACGTGCGCGCGCGCGGCCTGCGCGACGGGGTCGAAACCACCCTGAGCTGGCACCTGCTCGCCGAGGGCGACGACGGCCCGTACATTCCGTCGATGGCGATCGAAGCGGTGGTGCGCAAGCTGCTGGCGGGCTCCCGCCCAGCTGACGGCGCACGCCCGGCCACGCACGCATTGGAACTGGCCGACTACCAGACGCTGTTCGCCGGCCGCGACATCCACACCGGGTTCCGCCACGACGATCCCACCGCCAGCCTGTACCGGCAGGTCCTCGGCAGCGCCTTCGATGCGCTGCCACCGCAGGTGCAGGCGCTGCATGAGGCGACCGGCGCACGGCAGTGGAGCGGCGTGGCCCGGATCCGGCGCGGTACGGGGCTGTTGTCGCGGCTGGTGGCGGCGGTGATCGGATTCCCGAAGGCGGCAGAACAGGTGCCGGTAACGGTCGCCTTTACGCCGGAGCGCGGCGGGGAACGCTGGACACGCAGCTTCGCGGGCAGGCGCTTCACGTCGTGGCAGCGTCGTGGGGCAGGACGAAACGACGCGTTGCTGGTCGAGCGGTTCGGTGCGATCGACGTCGCCCTGGCACTGGTGGTGGACGGCGACCGGCTCACGCTGGTGCCGCGCCGCTGGTCGTGCCTGGGCATTCCCCTGCCGAACGCGCTGCTGCCGAAGGGCACGACGTTTGAAACCGAGGTGGAGGGGCGCTTCGTGTTCGACGTGGAGATCGCCGCGCCGATCGTCGGATTGATCGTGGCGTATCGGGGGGCGTTGTTGCCGGATTGAAACGCAGAACAAAAAAAGCCGCGATCATGATCGCGGCTTTTTTCATGGTGCAGCCGGGCAGAGCCCGGCGCCATGGCGTTGCGGTCAGCGCCAGACCTTGATCTGGTCGCCTTCCACGCGCTGCATCGGCTGGCCCGGCTTGCAGCTGTAGGTGGCACCGAACGACGGCAGGTTCGACAGCGGACCATTGGTGCGCCACTTGCCCGGCGCCATGGTGTCCGAGGTCAGACGCTGCGCGGCTTCGTTCGGCGACAGCTGCTGAGGCCACAGGGCAGCCCAGGCGCGGAAGAATCCCTGCTGGGTGGCCGGCTTGGCGCCCGGCTCCACGGCGTTGTAGGCGGCCCACGCCAGTTCCAGCCCGGCCAGGTCGGCCAGGTTTTCTTCGCGGGTCAGTTCGCCGTTGACCTTGGCACCCTTGACGCCGGGGAACTCGTAGCCGCTGAACTGCGCGGCCACGCGGTTGCCCAGCAGGTTCCAGGCGGTCTTGTCGGCCGGCGTCCACCAGCTGCGCAGCTCGCCCTTGGCATCCACCAGCGAGCCCTTGGCGTCGATCGCACGGGTCAGCTCATGCGCCACCAGCGCGCCGTAGCTGCCGTACTTGTCGGCGGTATCGGCCTTGGCGTTGAAGATCGGACCCTGCAGCGCGGCGGCGGTCACGATCAGGCGGTTCTGCGCGATGTCGTACGCGAGCGCCGGCTGCTGCGGCAGCACGTCCCAGCGACGGTCGGCGTTGCCCTTGCCGATCCGCTTCATTTCTTCGCGGTGGCGCCAGGTCGAGGCGATCAGCATGTTGCTGCCGAAGCTGCCGCGGCCCATCGGCTGCACGCTGTAGTCCAGGTCGCGCAGCGGGGTGCCGATCTCGATCTTCATCGCGGCCAGCTTGGCCTGCGCTTCGGTCTTGGCTTCGGCGCTCAGCCAGCTGTTGGCCTTGACCGCTTCGATCTGGGTTTCGCGGATCTGGTCGGCGATCACCGCGGCCTGGCGGCGGTCTTCGGCCGACAGGTGGCGCGCCGCGTATTCGCGGCCCACCATCGGGCCGGCGGCCACGTTGATCGCGTCCAGCACCTGCTCCCAGCGCGCCGGGGCGATGGTTTCGCCACGGATCACGCGGCCGCGGAATTCGAATTCGGCGTCGCGGTAGGCCTTGGACAGGTACGGCGCCATCGCATCGCCCACGCGCCAGCGCAGGTAGGCCTTCCACTGCTCCGGCTTGATCCGGGTGACCATGCCGTCGAGCGTCTTGAACAGCGCCGGGTCGGACAGCGAGACCAGGTCGTCATTGACGCCCTGCGCCTTCAGGAAGGCGTCCAGCTGCAGGTTGCGGTAACGGCTGTTGAGCTCCTTGGTGGAGATCGGCGCGTAGTTGTTGAACGGGTTGTTGATGCCGGCCAGCGACTGCGCATTGCGTGCCAGCTCGGTTTCCAGCGCGATCACCGCCTGCGACTCGGCATCCAGCTTGGCCGCCGGGGTGCCGGTCAGCGCCAGGATCTGCTTGACGTAGTTGCGGTAGCGGCCCATCAACGCCACGGTGTCGGCGTCGGTGCGGGTATAGAACGCCGGGTCCGGCAGGCCCATGCCGCCCTGCATGAAGTAGCCGATGTGACGGTCCAGCGCCTTCAGATCGACGTCCGGGCCGAAGTTGAATGCCACCGGGATGCCGACCTGGTGCAGTGCGGCGATCGACGCCGGCACATCCTTGGCCTTCTTGATGGCATTGATGCGGGTCAGCAGCGGGGCGATCGGGTTGGAGCCGTCTGCTTCCACGGCAGCTTCGTCCAGGCCGCTGGCCCAGAAGTCACCCAGCAGTTTCTGCACGTTGCCCTGCGGCGCTTTCATCGCGGCGTCGAGCAGTTCACGCTGCTGCTGGCGGCTGCGGTCGACCAGCTGGCCCAGCGCGGTGGTGGCGCCGGTCTGCGGCACCGGGTTGGCCTTCAGCCAGCCTGCATTGGTGGCGTCATAGAAGTCGCTGCACTGGGCACTGACAGCCGGGGCACGCGCGGCCTTTTTCTTGGCAGCGAACGCGTCGTGGGTCGGGACCAGGGTCGCCAGGCTGATGCCCAGGGCGATGGCAAGCGGACGGAAGTTGGGCATGTGGAACGAATCCGTGATGGATTGAGGGCGCGCGCACTATAGCAAGCCGGGCATCGACGCGGCATGCACGCGTCGCGGTGCATTCGCCGACCAAGGTCGGCAGCTACCGGGGAGCGCCGGGATCAGTAGATCCACGCCATGCGTGGATGAAAGACACCCCAGAAAAACAAAGGCCCGGGAATTCCCGGGCCTCTGCAGGTCTGCCTTGGCGTCAGCCGTGGCTTACCAGATCACCACCTGCTGCTCGCCAGTGCGGGCCATCGGCGAACCGGCCTTGCACTGGAATGCCGCGGCGAAGGTCGGCAGGTTCGACGGCGCCCCCATGGCGCGGAACTGCGCCGGCGCGTGCGGGTCGGTCGCGAGGCGGACCTTGGCGTTTTCCGGGGTGTACTTGGTGCGCCACACGGTAGCCCAGTTGAAGAAGAAGCGCTGGTCACGGGTGAAGCCATCGACCTTTGCATCTTCCTTGCCGGCGGAGGCCTTCTGCAGCGCGTCGTAGGCGGTAGCCAGGCCACCCAGGTCGGCGATGTTCTCGCCCAGGGTCAGGTGGCCGTTCACGGCCTGGCCGTCGACCTTGTACTGGTCGAACTGCTTGACCAGCTTGCCGGTGAGGCCTTCGAAGTTCTTCTTGTCAGCGGCGGTCCACCAGTCTTCCATGTTGCCGGTCGGCCCGAAGCGTGCGCCCTGGTCGTCGTAACCGTGGGTCATTTCGTGGCCGATCACCGCACCGATGCCGCCGTAGTTCAGCGCGTCGTCGGCCTTCGGGTCGAAGAACGGCGGCTGCAGGATGGCGGCCGGGAACACGATCTCGTTCTGCAGCGGGTTGTAGTAGGCGTTGACCGTCTGCGGGGTCATGCCCCACTCGGTCTTGTCCACCGGCTTGCCGATCTTGGACAGGTTGAACTTGTAGTTGAACTCGCTGGCCGCGCGCACATTGCCCAGGTAGCTGTCGCGCTGGGTCTGCAGGCCCGCCCAGTCACGCCACTTGTCCGGGTAACCGATCTTCGGGGTGAAGGTTTCCCACTTGGCGATGGCCTTGGCCTTGGTTTCATCGCTCATCCAGGTCAGGCCCTGGATGCGCTCCTTGAGGGAGGCGGCCAGGTTCTTGACCAGCTCTTCCATCTTGGCCTTGGATTCGGGCGAGAAGGCGACCTTGACGTACAGCTGGCCGAACGCTTCGCCGGCATCGTTTTCGATGGTGCCCAGCACGCGCTTCCAACGCGGCTTCATTTCCTTCTGGCCGTTGAGGGTCTTACCGTAGAACTGGAAGTTCTGGTCGGCGAAGGCGTCGGACAGGTACGGCGAGGCGCCGTCGATGGTGCGGAAGCGCAGGTAGGAACGCCACACCGACGGGTCGGTGTCGCCCAGCGCCTTGCTCACTTCCTGGTGGAAGCTCGGAATGGCCAGCGAGAACTTCTCCGGCGCAACGATGCCCTGCGCCTTGAAGAATTCGGTCCAGCTGAAGTTCGGGGTGAGCTTGTCGGCGTCGGCAACGCTGACCGGGTTGTAGTACAGCGACACGTCGCGCGAGAGCTGCTCGCTCGACTTGGAGGCCTTGGCCAGGCGGGTTTCGAACTTGACCACGTCCGCAGCCTGCTTGGCGGCGTCTTCAGCGGTCGCGCCGGAAAGTTCCAGCACCTTGGCCACGTGCGCCTGGTAGGCCTTGAGCTTGTCGGCGTTCTTGGCGTCGGTGTAGTAGGTGGTGTCGGGCAGGCCCAGGCCGCCCTGGCTGGCGTAGGCGATGTTCTGCGAGGAGTTCTTGAAGTCCGCTTCCGGACCGAAGCCGAACAGCACGTTCTCGCCCTTGGCCGCGCTGGTGCGCAGGTAGTTGGCGATGGCGTCCTTGTCCTGCAGGCCGTCAATCGCGGCCAGGTCGGCCTTGATCGGCTCGATGCCCTGCGCGTTGATCTTGGCCTCGTCCATGCCGGTGGCCCAGAAGTCGCCGACGATCTTTTCGATGCCGGTCGGGTTCTTCACCGCCGCGACCTGTTCGGCGAGCTGGTGCTGCACGGCGACCGAACGCTCGTCCAGGATGGTGAAGGCGCCCCAGCTGGTGCGGTCGCCCGGGATTTCATTGGCGGCCAGCCACTTGCTGTTCACGTAGTCGCCGAACGCGGTGCAGGCGTCCAGGCTCTTGTCCAGGTCGGACGGATGGAAGGCGTTGTAGGCCGGCAGCTTGCTTTCGTCGAGCTTGAACTCGGTGGCGGCCGGGGCAGCGGCGGTCGGGGTGGCGGTGGAGGCCGCGCTGTCCGTAGCCGGTGCTTCGTTCTTGCCGCAGCCGACCAGCGCGGCCGAAACGGCCAGGGTCAGCAGAATCATTTTGGGAGTGCGAGAGATCACGTGTTGGCCTCCGGGCCGAAGAATCTTTCAGGATGGCCCCACCGGGGCCGTGGGCCAGACGATACGCCGCTGGACCAGCCTGCAAGGGTGTCGAAGGTCATGGCCGAAGGCAAGCCGCCACCGCGTGAGAGGTCTTCACAAGGCTGCTACCGCAGGACAAGTCGCCGCGCGCCGGTGTATACAACCGTCCATGGGCACTTCCAACGCGCGTGGGTGGGATGCGGTCATCATTGGCGGCGGGCACAACGGCCTGGTCTGCGCGGCCTACCTGGCCCGGGCCGGGCGCCGCGTGCTGGTGATGGAGCGGCGGGGCGTGGTCGGTGGCGCGGCGGTCACCGAGGAATTCCACCCCGGGTTCCGCAACTCGGTGGCCTCTTATACGGTGTCGCTGCTGCAGCCGCGCATCATCCAGGAGCTGGCACTGGCCGACCATGGTCTGCGCGTGGTTCCCCGCCGGATCAACAACTTCCTGCCGCTGCAGGGCGACTACCTGCTGGCTGGTGCCGGGCTGACCCAATCCGAGGTCGCGCGCTTCTCCGCGCGCGACGCCGAGCGCCTGCCGGCGTTCGAACGGCGACTGGAAGCCTTTGCCGATGTGCTGCGCGACCTTGCGCTGCAGGCGCCGCCGAACGTGGGTGATGGTCATTGGCTGACCCAGCTGCCGGCGTTGTGGCAGGCCGGGCAGCTCGGCCGACGCCTGCATGGGCTGCCGCCCGCGCTCCGCCAGGAACTGCTGGACCTGTTCACCATTTCCGCAGCGGAATACCTGGACCGCTGGTTCGACAGCGAACCGATCAAGGCGCTGTTCGGTTTCGATGGCATCGTCGGCAACTACGCCAGCCCGGAGGCAGCAGGGACTGCGTATGTGTTGCTGCACCACGCGTTCGGCGAGAGCAACGGGGTCAAGGGCGCCTGGGGCCACGCCATCGGCGGCATGGGTGCGATCACCCAGGCGATGGCGCGGTCTGCCATCGCTGCCGGTGCGGAGATACGCACCGACTGCGGGGTGGCGCGGGTGCTGGTCGAACACGGCCGTGCCGTCGGAGTGGAAACCCTGCAGGGCGAGGTGATCCACGCGCGTGCAGTCGTCGCCAACGTCAACCCGAAGCTGCTGTACGAACAGCTGTTCGCGCCGGACCAGGTGCCGATCGCCACGCGCGAACGCATGGCCAACTGGCGCTGCGCATCCGGCACCTTCCGCATGAACGTGGCGCTGTCGGCGCTGCCGTCGTTCAGCGTATTGCCCGGGGCAGGGGACCACCTCACCGCCGGTATCATCATTGCGCCGAGCCTGGCGTACATGGAGCGCGCCTACACCGACGCGCGCCAGTTCGGCTGGTCGCGCGATCCGATCGTGGAAATGCTGATTCCCAGCACCCTGGACGACTCGTTGTCACCGCCCGGGCAGCATGTAGCAAGCCTGTTCTGCCAGCACGTGGCACCGGTGCTGCCGGGTGGGCGCAGCTGGGATGAGCATCGCGAAGAAGTGGCGGACCTGATGATCGCCACCGTGGACAAGCACGCGCCCGGGTTTGCCGATCTGGTGCTGGGGCGGCAGGTGCTGAGCCCGCTCGACCTGGAGCGGACGTTCGGCCTGATCGGCGGCGACATCTTCCATGGCGCGCTGAGCCTCAACCAGTTGTTCAGTGCGCGGCCGATGTTGGGGCAGGCGGACTATCGCGGGGCGCTGCCCGGGTTGTATCTGTGCGGGGCGGGCACGCATCCCGGTGGTGGGGTGACCGGTGCGCCCGGGCACAATGCGGCGAAGGTGATTCTCTCGGGCTGAAATGACATCGGCCACCCGAAGGTGGCCGATGTTGGGTCCGCGAGGACACGCCACGCGTGTCCCACGGGTACCAACCGGCGCCTTAAAGCCCGCCGCCGCCGCAACCCTTGCCGAGGTAATCGTCGATCAGCTTGAGCTGGTCGCCCATGATGGCGCGGGTCCAGGCCGGGCCGTGCGCGTAGTCGGCGATGGCGTGGTATTCGACCGGTTGGCCAGAGGACTTGGCCTTGGCCACGAACCATTCGGACTGTTCGATCGGCACGGTGCGGTCGCGGTCGCCGTGGTAGACCATCAGCGGGATCTTCATCTCGCCGGCCTTGTCCAGCGGATTCAGGCCGTCCACGGTCTTGGCCTGGGCCTGGCGGAAGAACGGGTTGGTGTAGAACCGCGACCAGATCTTCTTGATGTCCGACACGCCGGCACCGGCAATGGCGCACTTGTACAGGCCATTGGGGCGAACGGACGCGGCAAAGGCCGAATAGCCGCCATAGGAGAAGCCGAACATGGCGATGTGGCCGGGCTGGGCGATCTTCTGATCGATCATCCACTTGGCGCCATCGTCCTTGTCATCCTGCATCTTCTGGCCCCACTCGGCGTCGCCGGCCATCCAAAGCTTGCGGCTCCAGTCGGCCGAACCGCGGAATTGCGGGCGCAGCACCGCCATGCAGCGCGAGGCCATCAGCGGCACCCACATCGAACCGTCGAAATCCATGCCGTCGCGTGCCCAGGGGCCGCCATGCGGATGCACCACCGCCTTCCACGGGCCGGCACCGCACAGCTCGGTGTTCGGGGTGGTCAGGAAGGCCGGGATGTCCAGGCCATCGCGGGCCTTGTAGTACACCAGCTTGGTGGTGCCCAGCGCGGCAGGGTCGATCTGGGGGTAGGTCTTGGCCAGCTCGGTCAGCTGACCGTTGTTGAACAGGTAGTAGACCGGCGGGTTGGACGGGCCGGAGACCGAGACCAGGAAGGTCTTGAGGTCGGCGCTGTAGTCCAGCAGGCGGATGGACTTGCCGCCGTCGAGCTGGGTGGTGGCGTGCTGGCCGGTGGCCGGGTCAACCAGGTTCACCGTGCTGGACTGGATGCCCAGCGCCTGGCGCAGGCCCTGTTCCAGCGACTTGAAGGCCGGATTGGTCCACTGGATTTCGTTCTCGCGCGGACCGCTGTAGCCCACCCCGAGCAGGGCACCAAACGGCACGCCCTCCACGTTCCTGTAGCGGTTCATCACAACGCTGCCGGCGTTGAAGAACTTGTGCTCGAACAACACTTCCTTCTGCTTGCGGGCGTTGATGTCGTATTCGTAGATGATGGTCTTGTCGCGGCCGACGTTGCTCTGGATGAAGGCGATGTTCGGGTCATCGGCGAAGCCGACCACCTGGGTGACGTCGCGATCCTTCACGTACGAGCGGAAGTGCTCTTCCCAGGTGTTGGTGGCCGGGTTGCGGAACTCGGTGGCGACGTACGCGCCGGTGCCATCCACGTCCTGGCGCAGGCGTGCGCGCAGCTCGCTGTTGAGGTCGGTCACATAGCCGGCCACGCGCTCTTCGGTTTTCTGGATGCGCTGGGACGTAAAGCTGCGCAGGTTGACCTTGTACACGTCACCGGAGTTGCTCCCCGACCCGTTGACCACCAGGATGTGATCCGGGTCGTTGGGCAGGGTGTCGAGTACCGTCGAATTGGAAAGCGCCTGTTCCAGCTCCTCGTTGCGGCTGGTGGCGCGCGGCAGGGAGATCGGTTCCTTCCACTGCTTGCCTTCGGTGTCGGTGATCAGGAACTTGCTGATGAAGGTTTTGTTGATCCGGTCCGTGCGCAGGTCGTACGGCTGCCACAGTGTGACCGCCAGCAGGCCGTTCTTGATGAAGCTCACACTCTGGAACTTCATGCGCCCGGCGCCGATCACGGTCGGCGCCTTGTTCAATGCGTTGGTGTCCCAGACCACGATGTTGCGCTCTTCACCGTCGGCGCGGAGCCCAGCGATCTGCTTGCCGTCGGGCGACAGGGTCAGGCTGGAAACGGCCGGGAACGCGGCCATCTGTTCGATGGTGGGTGCCACCGGCGCGGCATGCAGCAGGGAAGAAGCACTGGCCAACGCGGCCAGGAGAAGAATCCGTTTCATTCATTGACCTCTGTTCGTGGTACGGGCCGGCCACCGGTTTACCAGCGCCGGAAACGAAACCGCCGCCCCGAAGGGCGGCGGCTCGTGAAGCGCTATCAGAAGTTGTAGCTGACGTTCATGAAGTAGCTGCGACCGAAGTAGTCATAGCCACTGTACAGCGGGGCATTGCCGACGGTGTTGTACACACCCTGCGAAATGGTCGGCGGCGCCTTGTCGGCCAGGTTGCGTACGCCACCGGTGACCGACCACTTGTCGGCGTCGTACTGCACCGAGAGGGCCTGCAGGAAGTAGTTGGGCGTGTACAGCTTGTACTGCGAGGTCGCCGGATCGAACAGGCCCGGGTTGTTTTCCTCGTAGTAGTCGTAGCTGTCGGTCTTGTCGATCCAGTCCAGGCCGTAACGGACCTGCCAGTTCTTCCACTTGTAGGCCAGATCCAGGGTGGCGGTGTTCTGCGGCGAACGGATCATGCCCACCGAGTCGACCTTCGGATCTTCCGGGAACAGCTGGTCGGTCTGCTCGATGTAGTGGGTGACCTGCAGGGTGGAACGCAGTTCACCCGGGCCGACATCGCGGACATAACGCAGGGTGAAGTCGACGCCACGCACGTGCTCGGTAGCCACGTTGATGAAGCCGTTGGTCACGGTCAGTGCGTTGTTGTCCGGGTTGCGCGAGATCAGGCGGCAGACGCCGTTGCCTGCCGCGAAATCGGCGGCCGAGCTGTTGTAGCAGTTGGTCAGGATCGCTGCACCGCCGGCATCACGCACGCCGTTCTCGACCTTGATGTCGAAGTAGTCGATCGCCGCGGACAGGTCGCCGAACGCGCCCAGCTCCGGCTGCAGCACGATACCGGCGGTCTTGGCCTTGGAGGTCTCAGCCGACAGGCCGGTTTCCGCGCCGCCCTGGGTGATGACGGTCACGCCGGAGGTCTGGATGAACTCCGGGTCGAAGCCCTGCGAGGCGCAGTTGATGTAGCGCATCGAGTTCGGGCTGGCTTCGATGTAGGTGTCGCACGGATCGGCCGCGGCGGACAGGAAGCCGGTGGTGCCACCGAGGAACTGTTCGAACAGCGCCGGAGCGCGGTAGGAGGTGCCGTAGGAGGCGCGGAACGACAGCCACTTCACCGGGGTCCACAGGCCGCCGATCTTGTAGGTTTCATCCGAACCGTACGAGTCGTAGTCGGTGTAACGACCGGACACGTTCATGGTCAGTTCTTCGGCGCCGGTGACGCCGGAGAGCAGCGGCAGTTCCAGTTCGCCGTACGCTTCGAACACCGAGTCCTTGCCGCGGGTCGGGGCAGAAGCGGTCAGGTTGAACAGGTCCTGGTCGATCGAGTACGGCGACGGGGTGTCGTCGATCTTGGCACGACGGTATTCCACGCCGAAGGCGCCACCGGCCGAGCCGTAGGGCATGTCGAACAGCGGACCGTTGACGTTGAAGTTGAAGGTCGACTCTTCATACACGGTGTTGCCGGTGACCGGCACGAACACCCAGTTCTTCCAGTCCTGCGGCAGGCGGCCACCGATGGTGTTGCTGTTCAGCGCCGGCGCTGCGACGCAGCCGTTGGACGGGTCGACGCAGGAGTAGCCGCCTGCACCGTTGGACACCACGTTCAGGCTCTGCGCCAGGCGGCTGGTCAGGAAGCTCTGGAAGGTGTAGTCGGCGTCGCTCTTCGAATGCATCGCATTGAAGTCGTAATTCCATTCCGAGCCCAGGTGGCCACGCAGGCCAGCGTTGAAGCGCAGGAAGTCGACGTTCTGCTTGCTCTGGTCATTGCCGAAGCCAATGAAGGCGCGCACGCCCATCGGCTGGCCATTGGTCAGGTTGGTGGCCGAGCCGGCAACACTGTCGCGCAGGTTGGCCGGGATCAGCGGGCTGCCCACGGCGTAGTCCAGCGACAGCTGGCGGTAGCCGGTCTGGGTCGACTTGCGCTTGTTGCCCAGGAACTCGTAGTACAGCTCGGCATCACCCAGCACGCCGGTGTCGAAGCCGCCCTGGAAGTACAGGGTGTGGGTGTCGGCGGGCGAGATCAGCGACTGGTTCAGCATCGCGTCGTCGAAGGTGTCGCGCGACCAGGTGTTGACGCCTTCATAGCCGACCAGGCCGGTGGTGACGGCGGCATTCGGACGCCAGCGGTTGAAGCGCGTGCCGGTGGTGCCCGGCGCGGCCACGCCGGTGCGGGTGTTGGTGCCGATGGTGTTGATGGTCACGCCACCTGCGTCCAGCGTGTAGCACTTGGACTTGCCGGTCAGCGGATCGATGAAGTCGCCGCTGCCCCAGTAGTCGCCCGCGTCGATATCGCGGTACTTGTCGGTGGCGCAGCGGGTCCACTCGCGGTCGCGCAGGGTCAGTTCGTTACGGGTGTAGTACTCGTACGAACCCGAGAAATGCGAACGTTCGCCAGTGTTGCCGAACACGATCGAGTAGCGGCGTTCGTCGCCGCCCCCGCCGTCGGTGGCGTTGTGCTGCGCTTCGAAGCTGAAACCATCGACCTTGTTCTTGGTGATGATGTTGATGACGCCGGCAACAGCGTCGGAACCGTAGATCGACGAGGCGCCGTCCTTCAGGATTTCGATGCGGTCGACGATGGCGTTCGGCAGCACGTTCAGGTCGGTCGAGCCGACCGCACCGCGCGCACCAGCCGGCGAAATGCGGCGGCCGTTCATCAGGATCAGGGTACGGGTCGGGCCGAGGCCGCGCAGGCCCAGGGTATTGGCGCCCGGGCCGCCGTCGGTGACGTAGCCGCCGTACGCATTGTTGATCTGCGACGAACCGGCGGTCACGGCGGTGCTCTGCAGCGCGGCGGTGGTCGAGTTGAAGCCGGCCAGCAGGGTTTCCTGGCGGGTCACGACCTGCACCGGCGACACCGAATTGAAGGTGTCCTTGGCGATGCGCGAACCGGTCACGGTCACAGTGTCGAAGGTGGTGGTGGAAGCGCTCTTGGCGGCTTCTTCGGCCGTCTGGGTTGCGCTGCTGTCCTGCGCGAACGCCGGTGCCGCCGCGAACACCATGGCGGTGGCCAGGGCGAAGCTCAGCGGATTCCGGCTGAGCGACTTGCGATTCATCATGTGTGGATCCCCTTGGAACGATCGATTGCGTCAAACACCGGTGACATGGACCAGCAGGCGTCTCCGTGTGCCCTCGAATCAGGTCTTGGCAGCTGACTGCCCCCTGTCTGACCAGCTTCACGAGCTGATGATTCGAGGTTAACACGGCCTTAACGCGAGCTGTCAACTGTTCATCAAGAGGTCATAAAGACAAGTTAGGCAAAGCGCCGCTTTCGTTCTCATTTGTTCTGTAATTTATTGAATTGGAAGATGTTTTATTTGGTTTGAATGAAACCAATTTTCCAATACTGTGACGTATGTAACACTCGATTTTTGGCCGGGTACGTCATTGGAATTCGTCGATGTCCGCCTGATGGCCCGTCGAGAGCACCCAGGACAGCGCGGAGACAGCGCAGGACAACCCGCCGCGCCGCCCGACTGGCTGCTCTATCATGGTCGGCTTCCCGCAATGCTTTTCCGGAGTGCCCGCAGTGAGTGCCAGCCCGTCTCGACGTCCCCATGCCAGCCAGGTGCAGAAGGGGCTCTCCCTTCATCCGCGCGTCCGCAACGTGATCGCGGTCGGGTCGGGCAAGGGCGGGGTGGGCAAGTCCACCACGGCAGTGAACCTGGCGGTGGCGCTGGCAAAGCTCGGGGCCCGGGTCGGGCTGCTGGACGCGGACATCTACGGCCCCAGCGTCCCGATGATGCTGGGCCTGAGCGGCCGTCCGGAAAGCCCGGACAACAAGTCGATCGAGCCGCTGCGCGCGTTCGGGGTGGAGACCATGTCGATCGGCTACCTGATCGAGGACGAGACGCCGATGATCTGGCGCGGTCCGATGGCCACCTCCGCCATGACCCAGTTCTTCAACGACACCCTGTGGGACGACCTGGACTACCTGCTGATCGACCTGCCACCGGGCACCGGCGACATCCAGCTGACCCTGACCCAGAAGATTCCGCTGGCCGGGGCGGTGATCGTCACCACGCCGCAGGACATCGCCACGCTGGACGCGAAGAAGGCGTTGAAGATGTTCGAGAAGGTCGAAGTGCCGGTGCTCGGCATCGTCGAGAACATGGCCGTGCACACCTGCAGCAACTGTGGCCAGGTCGAGCACCTGTTCGGTGACGGCGGTGGTGAGCGCATGGCCGCGCAGTACGGCGTTCCGCTGCTGGGCTCGCTGCCCCTGGACATCGGTATTCGCGAGCAGGGCGATGTCGGCACCCCGATCACCGCGGCCGCGCCGGACTCCACGGCGGCGCAGGCTTACCTGCGCGCCGCGCAGCGGCTGGTGGACGAGGTGGCCAAGCGCCCGCGCGCCAGCATCCCGATCCTGTCCTCGCTGCTTTGACCTGTAGAATCATCGCCCACCGCGCCCACACCCAGGACCCCCATGAGCATCAAGAGTGACCGCTGGATCCGCCGCATGTCCGAACAGCACGGCATGATCGAGCCGTTCGAAGCGGGGCAGGTCAAGCAGGCCAACGGCCAGCGCATCGTCAGCTACGGCACGTCCAGCTACGGCTACGACGTGCGTTGCTCGCGTGAGTTCAAGGTGTTCACCAACATCAACTCCACGATCGTCGACCCCAAGCATTTCGACCCGGGCAGCTTTGTCGATATCGTCGGCGATGAGTGCATCATTCCGCCGAACAGCTTCGCGCTGGCGCGCACCGTGGAGTACTTCCGCATTCCGCGCGACACCCTTGTGGTGTGCCTGGGCAAGAGCACCTACGCGCGCTGCGGCATCATCGTCAACGTGACCCCGCTGGAGCCGGAGTGGGAAGGCCACGTCACCCTGGAGTTCAGCAACACCACGCCGCTTCCGGCGCGCATCTACGCCAACGAAGGCGTGGCCCAGATGCTGTTCTTCCAGGCCGACAGCGACGACATCTGCGAGACCTCGTACAAGGACCGCGGCGGCAAGTACCAGGGCCAGACCGGCGTGACCCTGCCGCGTACCTGACGTAGAGCCGGGCTCTGCCCGGCTGACTCAAACAAAAAAACGCGGATTCCTCCGCGTTTTTTTATTGCCGGCGGGTTTATTTCCCGCGGCCGAACAGCAGCCCGATCCCCACCGCCACCAGGATCACCGGCCACCAGGTAAGGATCAGGCGACCGAGGTTCATGTTGGTCCAGCCCAGGTTGCTGGCCAGCAGGAACAGGCCGACGAGGATCAGGACGATGGCAGCGACGAGGTTGGAGCGCATCAGGGGCAGGGTCCGCTTAGGGCTGGGGCGAATATCCTAGCCGTTCCTTCCACATCGCGACATGCTCTCTGAGCACGGCGTCGTCGAACTTGCGCGGCTGGCCATTGCCCCACACCGGTCCCGGCCACAGGGGATCGCCGTTGTGCCGGCCGACCACATGGAAGTGCAGCTGCGGCACGATGTTGCCCAGGGTGGCGATGTTGATCTTCTCGACACCATCGGTGCCCTTGAGCGCCCGGCTGGCGCGGGAAAGTTCAATGCGCAGCTTGTCCTGCTGATCGCCGCTGAGCTCCATCCACTCAGTGATGCCGGTCACGCGCGGCACCAGCACCAGCCAGGGGAAACGTTCGTCGTTCATCAACCGCA
This sequence comes from uncultured Stenotrophomonas sp., assembly GCF_963519125.1. GTDB lineage: Bacteria > Pseudomonadota > Gammaproteobacteria > Xanthomonadales > Xanthomonadaceae > Stenotrophomonas. The sequence continues at coordinate 143,652 of NZ_CAUQLJ010000008.1, forward strand.
CTTGCGACAGCGGGCCTTCGTCCACCAGCACGCTGTTGGCGGCAAGGCGTGAATCCAGTTCAAAATCGCTCATCCAAGATGCTCCGAAAAGAAGTCCAGGGTGCGTTGCAGCGCCAGGGCGGCGCTGTCTGGATCATACGCGTGTCCGACGCTGCGGTTGAAGGCGTGGTCGGCCGGGTAGACGAAGGTGGCCATCTGCGGCAGCTTCTCGCGGTGGGCCTGGATGGCCTCTGGCGGGATGCTCTTGTCCAGGGCGCCGAAGTGGAACATCACCGGGGCCTTGGCCGGCTCGTCCAGGAACTGGGTGTTCCGCGCGCCGTAGTAGCTGACCGAGGGCAGGCCCAGGCGCAGGGCCGCAAGCAGGGCGACGCTGCCGCCCCAGCAATAGCCCACGGTGCCGACCTTGCCGGACGGGGCCAGCCGCGAAGCGGCCGCGCGGACCACCTCCAACGCCTTTTCCATGCCCAGCGCCGTGACATGCGCCAGGCCCTGCTTCACCCCGTCCTGGTCGTAGGGCAGGGCGTCGGGATCGGCCCCGGTGCCGTCCAGCAGGTCGAAGAACGAGGGCGCCAGCACCGCATAGCCTTCAGCGGCGAAGCCCTCTGCCACCTCGCGGATGTGCGCGTTGGCGCCGAAGATCTCCTGGATGACTACCAGGCCCCCGCGCGGCTTGCCTTCCGGCAGGGCCTGCCAGGCCCGGACCGGACCATGATGCGTATCGAACGTAACCCACTCACCCATTGCCGGACTCCGATTGGTTCAGGCGTTCATTATCGGGCCCGGCCGGGTTAGCGGGGTGTCGTGGCCATGCACGCCTTGGCGGTTGGCCTTGCCCGGACAGTCGATGCATTCAGGGCCGACGGCTCAACGCCGGTATACTTGCCGCCGTTTCCGGCCCCAGGTCCCCGCGCCATTCCGGCGTGGGCCCAGGCCCCCAGAGTCCCGCGATCCATGTCCCAGCTGAACCCCAAAGTCGGCTTCGTCAGCCTTGGCTGCCCGAAGGCCCTTGTCGATTCCGAGCGCATCCTCACCCAGCTGCGGGCCGAGGGCTACGACATCGTTCCCTCCTACGATTCGGCCGACGTGGTGGTGGTCAACACCTGCGGCTTCATCGATTCGGCGGTGACCGAGTCGCTGGACGCCATCGGCGAGGCGATGAACGCCAACGGCAAGGTGATCGTCACCGGCTGCCTGGGCAAGCGCCCGGAAGAGATCCGCAAGGCCTATCCAGACGTGCTGGCCGTCTCCGGCCCGCAGGACTACACCAGCGTGATGGAAGCGGTGCATGCCGCGCTGCCGCCCAGGCACGACCCGTTCGTGGACCTGGTACCGGACTACGGCATCAAGCTGACCCCGCGTCACTACGCCTACCTGAAGATTTCCGAAGGCTGCAACCACCATTGCAGCTTCTGCATCATTCCCTCGATGCGCGGCAAGCTGGTTTCGCGCCCGGTGGACGAGGTGCTGCGCGAAGCCGAGCGGCTGGTGCGCGGTGGGGTCAAGGAACTGCTGGTGGTGTCGCAGGACACCTCGGCCTATGGCGTGGACGTGAAGTACGCCGAGCGCATGTGGCGCGACAAGGCCTACCAGACCCGCATGAAGTCGCTGTGCGAAGGGCTGTCCGAACTGGATGCGTGGACCCGCATGCATTACGTGTACCCGTACCCGCACGTCGATGACGTGGTACCGCTGATGGCCGAGAACCGGATCCTGCCGTACCTGGACATTCCGTTCCAGCACGCCAGCCCGCGCATCCTGAAGCTGATGAAGCGCCCGGGCGCGGTCGACAAGACCCTGGAGCGCGTGCAGCGCTGGCGCCAGCTGTGCCCGGACATCACCGTGCGCTCGACCTTCATCGTCGGCTTCCCCGGCGAGACCGAGGCGGAGTTCGAAGAGCTGCTGTCGTTCCTGGACGAGGCGCAGCTGGACCGCGTGGGTGCGTTCGCCTACTCGCCGGTGACCGGTGCCACCGCCAACGACCTGCCCGGCGCGGTGCCGGAAGAAGTGAAGCAGGAGCGCCTGGCGCGCTTCATGGCCCGCCAGGCGGAGATTTCCGCCGCGCGCCTGGAAGCAAAGATCGGCACGGTGCAGCAGTGCCTGGTCGATGCGATTGAAGACGGTATCGCCGTCGCCCGCTCGAAGGCCGATGCGCCGGAGATCGACGGTCTGGTGCATATCCAGAACGCGGACGAGGCGAAGCTGCGCGTGGGTCAGTTCGTCAACGTGGAGATCACCGAAAGCGACGAGCACGACCTGTACGGCGATGCGCTGATCGAGGCGAATGCCGTGGGCCGTCAGCTCGACCTCAAGGTGCTGTGACCGACGCGGCCGCCGCTGCGGCGGCCGAGGCCGGCGCCGAGCCCGACAATGGGGCTGCGGTGCGGCGACGCTTTGTTGCACCCGCGCGTGATGAAGTGGATCGCGGGTGCTTCACGTATCCGCTGTTCGCTGGCGTTACGGCATTCCATGACCTGTTGGCCGCCGAGGCGTGGCCGACAGTGGTCGCACTCGATGCGCGCCTTGCGCTCTCTGGCAAGCGGCTAGTGCCGCAGGACGAGGCCCTGCTGGCCGACGGCTTGCACTACGAGCAGCGCATTGCACAGGGACGCATCGCTACCCGCGTCGAGAACTGGCACGACCTGTTCAACGCGCTGGTCTGGGCGCGCTACCCGGCAATCAAACAGGCGCTCAATGCGCGGCAGTGCGAGCGTATCCAGGCCCATGGGCCGAACGTGCGTGACCGTGCGCAGGCGGCGCTGACCCAGTTCGACGAAACCGGTGTGATCGTGCGGGTGGAGGATACAGCGCTTGTAAGTGCCTGGGACCGGCATGACTGGCGGGCGTTGTTCGTGGATGCCGAAGCCGCCTGGCAGGACGGACGCATCGCCGTGGCGGCGGTCATCGGCCACGCCTTGATGGAACAGGCACTGCTGCCCGGCCGTCTGCTGGTCGGCAAATGCGTAGTAGTGCAGGGAAGTGACGACGCGCTGGCGGTGCAGCAGGTTGCAAAGGCCATCACGCGTGGGGACCTGCTCCGCGACCCGTTGGAGTTGCGGCCGTTGCCGTTGATGGGTATCCCGGGGTGGGAGGTTCGGCAGGATGAGGCGTTTTATGCGCAGGACGCGTATTTCCGGCCATTGCGGGACGGTAGGGAATATCCGTCGATTTGCGGGAGTGCGGTGTTCCGTTGATTGTCATGGCCCAAACGAACGTGGCGGGGTTCTTGGCGGTCGATTGGGATGCGACCCTACCGGCGATGCTGCGCTTTGGTAGGGTCGGTTCCCGAACGACCGCCGATATCACTTCAACGTTCTTTAACGCATGACCTCGAACGCGGGCGCGCTCTTACCCCATCACGCCGCGCCGTATTCCACCGCGATCACCGCAAACCCGGTCCTGCCACTCGGCAGCTCCACTTCGAACTCCTCGTCCACGCGCTTCTTCAACAACGCGCGCGCCAGCGGCGAATCGATGCTGATCCAGCCGGCACCGGCGTCGGTCTCATCCGGTCCGACGATCCGGTAGCGGCTGACGTCGCCGCTGTCCACATTCTCCAGCTCCACCCACGCGCCAAAGAACACCGCTTGCGGATCGGTCGGCACGGTGTCGACCACGCGCAGCGATTCCAGCCGCTTGGTCAGGTAGCGCACGCGACGGTCGATCTCGCCCAGCTGCTTTTTGCGGTAGGTGTACTCGGCATTTTCCGAACGGTCGCCCTCGGCGGCCGCAGCGGCCAGCGCCTTCACCACCTCCGGGCGACGCACCCGCCACAGATCGTCCAGCTCGGTCTTCAGGCGCTGGTGCCCCTGCGCGGTGATCAGCGCGGTGCTTTTTTCCGCCGGCGGACGCCAACGCGACATCAGCGCTTGCCGCCGAAGATGCCGCCCAGGATCCCGCGCACGATCTGGTTGCCCAGCTTGGTGCCCACCGTACGGGTGGTCTGCTTGGCCATGGTCTCGATCATGCCCTGGCGGCGCTTGGTGCCGAAGATCGCATCCTTGATCGACTGGCCGAAGCCGCCTTCCTGTTCCTCGTCCTGCTGGCGCGTGCGCGCCTTCGGCGCATCGGCCTGTTCCACCGCCTTGGCCGCGCGCTGGGCCAGCAGCTCGGCGGCCGACTCACGGTTCACCGCAGTGTCGTAGCGCGTGCCGACCGGACTGCCGGCACGCACCTGCGCGCGCTCGGCTTCGGTAATGGCGCCCATGCGGCAGCGCGGCGGCGCGATCCGGGTCTGCTGCACCGGCGAAGGAATACCCTTGTCCTGCAGGGTGGACACCAGTGCCTCGCCGGTGCCCAGCTGCGACAGCGCCGCCACCACGTCCAGCTTCGGGTTGGGCACGAACGTTTCCGCAGCGATCTTCACCGCCTTCTGGTCGCGCGGGGTGAACGCGCGCAGCGCATGCTGCACGCGGTTGCCGAGCTGGCCCAGGATGTTGGCCGGCACGTCGTCGGGGAACTGCGAACAGAAGTACACGCCCACGCCCTTGGAGCGGATCAAACGCACCACCTGCTCGATGCGCTGCACCAGCGCGGCCGGGGCGTCGTCGAACAGCAGGTGCGCCTCATCGAAGATGAAGACCAGCTTCGGCTTTTCGAGGTCGCCCACTTCCGGCAGTGTCTCGAACAGCTCCGAGAGCAGCCACAGCAGGAAGGTCGAATACAGGCGGGGCTTCAGCACCAGCTGGTCGGCGGCCAGGATCCCGATCACGCCGCGGCCGTCGTGGTTGACCCGCATCAGGTCGGCCAGCTCCAGCGCCGGTTCGCCGAAGAACGCCTCGCCGCCGTCCTGTGACAGCCGCAGCAGCGCTCGCTGGATCGCCGCCACGGTCTGCGCGCTGACCAGGCCGTATTCGGTGGAGATGTCCTTGCGCTCATCGGCGACCAGGCCGAGCAGGGCGCGCAGGTCGTCCAGGTCGAGCAGCAGCAGGCCACGGTCGTCGGCCAGCTTGAACACGATGTCCAGCACGCCGGCCTGGGTGTCGTTGAGCTCCAGGATGCGCGCGAGCAGGGTAGGGCCCATTTCGCTGACCGTGGTGCGTACCGGGTGCCCAAGCTTGCCGTAAAGATCCCAGAAGACGGTCGGGCTGCCAGATGGCGCGTAGTCGGTCACGCCGATCTCCTGCGCACGCTGCAGCAGCGCCTCGGTCCCCGTGCCGGGCACCGCCAGGCCGGAGACGTCGCCCTTCACATCGGCCAGGAACACCGGCACGCCGATCCGCGAGAAGCCTTCGGCCAGGGTCATCAGGGTGACCGTCTTGCCGGTACCGGTGGCGCCGGCCACCAGGCCGTGACGGTTACCCAGCTTCGGCAGCAGGGTCACGGGGATGTCGTCGGTAATGCCTTTGCCGAGCAGGATCGGATCCATGGTCAACTCCCTGAGTGGACGGCCTATGTGAATGGGCAGGATTCTAAACCCGAGCGGGTGCAGGTGGGCTGACCGGGTTGCCCCGATACAAGCGGCACGGCTACTCTGCCCTGTCTTTCGCCCACAGTGCCAAAAATGCCCGTTCCTGTCCTGCTTGCCCGTGGTTGGCCGTTGTTGGCGCTCGCGTCCCTGTTGTCCTTCGTGCCCGAGGCCCACGCCCAACGGGTCTCGGCCCGCGACAAGGCGAAGATCGAGGTGCTGCAGCAGCGCATGACCGCTGCCGAGAAGCGGTATGCCGACGCACTGGTGCTGGTCACCAATGCAGACCCCAAGGGCAAGAACGAAGGCGACGCCGCGCTGGAGGACATGGAAGATGTGATCAGCGACTGCGTGGCCCAGAAGGGCTGCCAGGTCAGCAACCTGCTGGTGACCTACAAGCGGCTGCTCAAGAACAACGCCGACACCCGCGACAGCGACGACAGCGATGTGATCGCCAACGACGGCGGACTGCTCGAAGCCGACCCGGACCACGTCGGTCCGTTGGCTGCAGACGTGCCCGAAGCCGCGCGCGCGGCCGCGCTGCTCAACGACAAGCGCCACGCCTTCGACAACATGGTCGAGTACAACCCGGCGGTGCAGGCCGGCATCCGCCGCTGGCTGACCGACATGCGCCCGGCGTTGATGAACACCTACGAGAACTACCAGACCCTGCGCGCGGTGATGTGGCCGGAGTGGGAGAAGCGCGGCCTGCCCGAGGCGCTGCTGTTCGGGATCATGGCCAAGGAATCCAACGGGCGCGTGCACGCCTCCTCGCGCGCCGGCGCCGCCGGCCTGATGCAGTTCATGCCGGCCACCGGCCGCCGCTTCGGGCTGGGCCCGGACGGCACCGGCTTCGACACCCGCTTCGACGCGCGCAGCGCCGCCGAAGCGAGCGCCAGCTACCTCAACGAACGCATGCGCGAGCTCAACAACAACGTGGAACTGTCGCTGGCCGGCTACAACGGCGGCGAAGGCCGTGCGGGGCGCGTGTACCGCCAGAATGTCGGCCAGAGCTTCTGGGTGGACAACGTGTACAACCAGTTCCCGGCCGAAACCAAGGACTACGTGCCGATGGTGATCGCCGCGGCCTGGATCTACCTGCACCCGCAGCAGTACGGCGTCGACTTCCCCAAGGTCAGCGCGCAGCCGGCCACGATCCGCCTGGCCAAGTCCACCACCATCTATGAGCTGACCATCTGCCTGGGCAGCACCGGCACCCGCGACGGCTACATGCGCGCGCTGCGCAACCTCAACCCGCGCTACGAGGCGGACGGCTGGATACCGGCCGGCACGATCATCAACGCCACCACCCGCATTGCCGGCCTGTACAACCGTTACTGCGTGAGCGGCCCGCGCGCCGACCTGGCACGCACCCTGATCACCGCCGACCTCAACGCCGCCATCGTTCGCCCGACCGCCGCCAGCTACACCGGCAACGTCGCAGTGGGCAGCGTGGTGCCGATGGCCGGCGTGCAGTCCAGCACCCCGGTGCCGACCGCCCCGGCCGCGCCGGTGGCCGTGCCGGCCGCCAAGGCCAAGCCCAAGGCGGTGAAGAGCCACAAGGTCGGCAAGGGCGAGACCCTGGGCCGGATCGCCGACAAGTTCGACTGCGACGTCCGCGAACTGGCCAAGGCCAACGGGCTGAAGGCGCCGGCGTATGCGCTGCGCCAGGGCCAGTCGATCAAGCTGCAGGGCTGCGGTAAATAACCCCCGAGGGACTACAGATGGATATCACCGCAATCAACGACATGTTCGCCAACATCCGCGAGAACACCGACTGGGATCTCAACGGTGACCTGGTGTGGGGCTACTTCTTTGTCAACACCACGCCCGAGCCGCTGCACGGCCTGGCCAAGGTGCTGGAAGGGCAGGGCTACACCGTGGTCGAAGTATTCGAACCGGAGCTGGAAGCCGACGAACCGCCGTACCACGTACTGCACGTGGAGCGGATTGAAGTTCACAACGAAGCGTCGCTGGACCAGCGCAACCATGAGCTGCAGGCATTGGCCGAGGCGAACGGCGTAGAGGATTACGACGGCATGGATGTAGGGCCCGTAGAGTTCGCCCACGACCCGGACAACCCCTGAAAACCAGACGCCCCGCAAATGCGGGGCGTTTTTCAGGGTGCGTAGTGACACGCCATGCGTGTCAGCACGTCACCGCAACGTAGCCAGCGCTTGCCCCAGCTGCACCGCATGCTCCGCATCCAGGTGCGGCGCGAAATCCGCCACGCCGGGCGGCAGCAGCACGATCACGGTCGACCCGTAATTGAACCGCGCCATCTCGGCAAATCGCTCCAGGGTAATGCCCTTCCCACGGTAATCTTTGCGGGTGATGCGGTCGCCATACGCCGGAATCTCTTCACCGCCCCACACTGTCTCCACGCCCGACACCAGCAGCGCGCCCACCATCACCTGCACCATCGGGCCGAAGTCGGTGTCGAAGTGGCAGACCAGCCGCTCATTCCGGGCAAACAACCCGGGCACGTTGTTCACCGCCGCTGGGCCCACGCTGAACAACCGCCCCGGTACATGGACGGTTTCGCGCAGGGTGCCGGTCCACGGCATGTGCACGCGGTGGTAGTCCTTCGGCGACAGGTACACCGTGGCGAACAACCCATGCCGGAACACTTCGGCGTCGCCCGCATCGCCCAGCAGCTCGGCGGCGGTGAACGACTGGCCCTTGGCCTGGAAGATGTTGCCGTCCTCGATCGCGCCTAGCTGGCTGATGCGGCCGTCGGCCGGCATCACCAGGGTGCGGGCACCGGCGTCTGGCACGCGCGCGCCCGGCTTCAGGGCGCGGGTGAAGAACTGGTTGAAGGTGGGGTAGCTGCGCGGATCGGGGTTGGCTGCCTCGGCCAGGTTGACCCCGAACTTTTCGGTCACCGTGTCGATCAGCCAGCGCGAGATCCGCGGGTTGCTGGAATACGCCAGGCGCCGCGCCATCGACGACAGCAGGCGGTGGGGCAGGACGTAGCTCAGCGTGGTGGTCAGGCTCATGGGGCGGATTTCTCGGTCAACAGATTCAGGTCGCGGGCAATCGCCTGCGCATTGAAAGGAGGGCGGATCAGGCCGGCCAGGTTGCCGTCCGGGTCCAGCACGGCCAGGCTGGCCGAATGTTCCAGGGTGTAATCCTGGGAGTTCGTCTCGAAGTCCTTGCCCGGCACCTTCTGGAACACGAAGCCCAGCGAGGTGGCGAAGCGCTCCAGCGAGGGCACGTCGGCGGTGGCCGCCAGGGTGTCCTTGTGGAAGGCATGCACGTACTCGCCCAGCCGGGCCGGGGTGTCGCGCTCGGGGTCGACCGAGACGAACACCAGCCGCGGGCGCAGGGTCTCGGGCAGGGCTTCCCACTGTTTCTGGGCCTGGGCCAGGTCGGCCAGGGTGGTCGGGCAGATGTCGGGACAGGCCAGGAAACCCAGGAACACCAGGGTCCAGTGGCCCTTGAGCTCGCCGGGGATCAGCCGGGTGCCGTCGGACTGGCCCAGGTTGAAGTCCGGCAGCGGGCGCGGCTGCGGGTAGAAGGTGATCGATTCGGTGGCCGGACGGTTGCCCACGGCCTTGGGCGCGAACACTTTCTGGGCCACGACCAGGCCGAGACCGGCGGCCAGCGCGATGAGCAGGATGATGCCGACATTGCGATTGAACATGTAAGCCCGTTCCCGAAGGGGGCCACCATGATAGGGGATGGGGCGGCGGCCGCACCGTTTCGCCTGCAACGGATGCCGTGCTGCGCCGCAGCGCCTATAATCTGGGGCCACTTTGTCTGTTGCCCTGCCATGACCGCCGAAACGGCCGCCGAACTCCATACGATCATCGACCTGATCCGCTACGGCACCAGCCGTTTCAACGCCGCCGGGCTGACCTTCGGGCACAGCTATGACAACGCCCTGGACGAAGCCACCCAGCTGGTCCTGCATGGCCTGCACCTGCCGCACGACCTGGGTCCGGCCTATGGCCAGGCGCGCCTGCTGCGTGAAGAGAAGCTGCAGGTGCTGGAGCTGTTCCAGCGCCGCATCGACGAGCGCATCCCGGCGGCCTACCTGACCGGTGAGGCGTGGTTCGCCGGCCTGAGCTTCAAGAGCGACACCCGTGCCCTCGTGCCGCGTTCGCCGATTGCCGAGCTGATCGAGTCCGGCTTCGAGCCGTGGCTGGCCGGGCGTGACGTGACCCGCGCGCTGGACCTGTGCACCGGGTCGGGCTGCATCGCCATCGCCATGGGCCACTACTACCCGAACTGGGAAGTGGACGGCGTGGACCTGAGCGACGACGCGCTGAGCCTGGCCGAAGAGAACAAGGAACGCCTGCAGGCGCACAACGTCACGCTGCTCAAGTCCGACCTGTTCAACGGCCTGACCGGCCGTCACTACGACCTGATCGTGACCAACCCGCCGTACGTCACCAACGACGAAACCGACGCGCTGCCGCAGGAGTACTCGTACGAGCCCGAGATGGGCCTGCGTGCCGGCGACGACGGCCTGGACCTGGTCCTGAAGATCCTGCGCGACGCCCCGCTGCACCTGAGTGAAGACGGCCTGCTGATCTGTGAAGTGGGCGAGTCCGAACAGCACCTGATCAAGCTGCTGCCGGAAGTCGATTTCGCCTGGGTCGAGTTCAAGGTCGGCCAGATGGGCATCTTCGCGGTCGAATGCCGTGAACTGATCGCGCACAGCGCCCGCATCACCGAACTGGCGGCACAGCGGCCGTGAGTTCCAACACCTTCGGCAAGCTTCTTTCGGTCACCACCTTCGGCGAATCGCACGGTCCGGCGATCGGCTGCGTGATCGACGGTTGCCCGCCGGGGCTGGAGATCAGTGCCGACGAGTTCGCCCACGACCTGCAGCGTCGCGCCACCGGCAAGAGCCGGCACACCTCGGCGCGCCGCGAGGCCGACGAGATCGAGATCCTCTCGGGCGTGTATGAAGGCCGCACCACCGGTACGCCCATCGCTTTGCTGATCCGCAACACCGACCAGCGCAGCAAGGACTACACCAACATCGCCCAGCAGTTCCGCCCGGGCCATGCCGACTACAGCTACTGGCAGAAGTACGGCATCCGCGACCCGCGCGGTGGCGGCCGCTCTTCCGCGCGCGAGACCACCATGCGCGTGGCCGCCGGCGTGATCGCCAAGAAGTGGCTGCTGCAGCGCTACGGGGTGACCGTGCGCGGTTTTCTCTCGCAGCTGGGCGAGATCACCCCGACCGGGCACGACTGGTCGGCGGTGGAAGACAATCCGTTCTTCTGGCCGGTGGCCGACCAGGTGCCTGCGCTGGAAAGCTACATGGACGCCCTGCGCAAGTCCGGCGACTCGGTCGGCGCGCGGGTGAACGTGGTTGCCGACGGCGTGCCGCCGGGTTGGGGCGAGCCGATCTACGGCAAGCTCGACGGCGAACTTGCCGCCGCGCTGATGAGCATCAATGCGGTCAAGGGCGTGGAGATCGGCGACGGTTTCGCCAGCGCTGCGCAGAAGGGCACCGAACATCGTGACCTGATCACCCCGGAAGGCTTCGCCAGCAACCATGCCGGCGGCATCCTCGGTGGTATTTCCACCGGCCAGCAGGTCACCGCCTCGATCGTGCTCAAGCCGACCTCCAGCCTGCGCCTGCCCGGCGCGACGGTCGACGCCAGCGGCGCGGCGGTGGAGGTGATCACCACCGGTCGCCACGATCCCTGCGTCGGCATCCGCGCCACCCCCATCGCCGAGGCGATGATGGCGCTGGTGCTGATGGACCAGGCGCTGCGCCACCGGGCCCAATGCGGCGACGTGGGCGAGATCGCGCCACGCATTCCGGGGGCCATCGATGGCTGAGGCGCGGCCGAAGGTCTGGGTGAGCCAGCCGCTGTTCGATGACGTCATCGAACAGCTCGGGCAGCATTTCGATCTCACCACGACCGACGCCGTGACCCGCTACACGCCCGAGACCCTGGCCGCGCAGCTGGCCGGGGTCGACGGTGCGCTCATCACCCTCAACGAGCGCGTGGGTGCGGCGGAAGTGGCGCAGGCGCCGCAACTGCGCGCCATCGCGAACGTGGGTGTCGGCTACAACAACCTGGATCTCGACGCGCTGAGTGCGGCCGGCATCCTGGCCAGCAACACGCCCGACGTCCTTACCGAAACTACCGCCGATCTGGGCTTCGCGCTGCTGATGGCGACCGCGCGTCGCATCACCGAATCCGAACGCTGGCTGCGCGAAGGCCAGTGGGGCCAATGGTCGTTCCAGACCATGCTCGGCGCGGATATCCACGGCAGCACGCTGGGCATCCTCGGCATGGGCCGGATCGGGCAGGGCATTGCCCGCCGCGGCGCGCTGGGCTTCGGCATGCGCGTGCTGTACCACAACCGTTCGCGCCTGCCCGAGGCCATCGAAGCGGAGGTGGGCGCGCAGTACGTGGACCTGGACACGCTGCTTGAGCAGGCCGACCACCTCGTGCTGGTGCTGCCGTACAACGCGTCCTCGCACCACATCATCGACGCTGCCGCGCTGGCGAAGATGAAGGCCACCGCCACCCTGGTGAACATCGCCCGTGGCGGCATCGTCGACGAACTGGCCCTGGCCGATGCATTGGCGCACGGCCGGCTCGCCGCGGCCGGGCTGGACGTGTTCGAAGGCGAACCCACCGTGCGGCCTGAACTGCTGGCGCTGCGCAACATCGTGCTGACCCCGCATATCGGCAGTGCCAGCCAGGCAACGCGCCGGGCGATGGTGCAGCTGGCGGTGGACAACCTGACCGCCGCGCTGGGGCAGGGGCCGCATGCAGGCCACCCGCCGAGCGCGCTCAACGCCGACGCCGTCGCTGCCGTGAAAGCCGGCGGCACCACCGTGGGCGGTAAAAAAGACGCAAAACGATAGGGAACCGCGCGGCCATCACGTGAGGTTCCCCGACCCCAGTCCGTTGTGCGCAACCCTTCCAGACACGCGTCATGTATCGATCGCCGATCGGTACACCTTCAACGAGAATCCCCATGAACAACCCTGATCGTCGCTTCCACGTCGCTGTCGTCGGTGCCACCGGCGCCGTTGGCGAAACCATGCTGTCCATCCTGGCCGAGCGCAACTTCCCGATCGCCACCCTGAGCCTGCTCGCCTCGTCGCGTTCGGCCGGTGGCGAGATCGAGTTCGAGGGCCAGAAGATCAAGGTCCAGGACCTGGCCACGTTCGATCCGAGCGGGGTGGACATCGCTCTGTTCTCCGCCGGCGGCAGCGTGTCCAAGGAATTCGGCCCGAAGTTCGCCGCGGCCGGTGCGGTGGTGATCGACAACTCCTCGGCCTTCCGGTACGACGACGACGTGCCGCTGGTGGTGTCCGAAGTAAATCCAGAAGCGCTGAAGAACCGCCCGCGCGGTATCGTCGCCAACCCGAACTGCTCGACCATGCAGATGCTGGTGGCGCTGGCGCCGCTGCACCGCCAGTACGGCATCCAGCGCATCAACGTGGCTACTTACCAATCGGTCTCCGGCGGTGGTCGTTCGGCGCTGGAGGAACTGGGCAAGCAGACCGGCCAGCTGCTCAGCTTCCAGGACATCGACCCGCAGCGCTTCCCGGTGCAGATCGCGTTCAACCTGATTCCGCACATCGACGACTTCCAGGACAACGGCTTCACCAAGGAAGAAATGAAGCTGGTCTGGGAAACCCGCAAGATCCTCGGCGACGACAGCATCCTGGTGAACCCCACCGCCGTGCGCGTGCCGGTGTTCTACGGCCACTCCGAAGCGGTCAGCATCGAAACCCGCGACAAGGTCACGCCGGACGCGGCGCGCGAGCTGCTGTCGCGTTCCCCTGGCGTGGAAGTGGTCGACAAGCATGAGGCCGGTGGTTATCCGACCCCGGTGACGCATGCGTCAGGCACCGACGCGGTGTATGTCGGCCGTATCCGTGAAGACCTGTCGCACCCGCGCGGCCTGAACCTGTGGATCGTGTCGGACAACATCCGCAAGGGTGCTGCGTTGAACGCGGTGCAGTTGGCCGAGCTGGTCGCCGCCGAAGGGTGATCCATGCGCATTCCCGCGTGGCTGTAATCGCCGGGAATCGCTATATTGCCGCCATGAAGAAACGAGCTTCGGGCGCAACGCGCCCGCTCAAGGTGGTATCGACCCTGCTGCTGGCCCTGGCCAGCAGCTCCGCCATGGCCCTCGGGCTGGGCGACATCCGGGTCCTGTCCAAACCTGGCCAGCCGCTGCTGGCTGAAATTCCGGTCATCTCGGCCGACCCCGCCGAACTGGAAAACCTGCGCGTCGCCCTGGCCTCGCCGGTGACCTTCGCCCGGGTCGGGCTGGAACGGCCCACCGGGCTGGTCAGCGAACTGCAGTTCGAGCTTTCCCGCGATGCCAACGGCCGGGCCGTGGTGCGGGTCAGCTCGCAGGCGCCGGTGACCACGCCGTCGCTGAATTTCCTGATCGAAGCCGATTGGGGCCAGGGCCGCCTGGTCCGTGAATATTCGGCGCTGGTCGATGCACCCGACAGCGCCCTGGCCGTGGCCGAGCCGGAAATCGTGGCGCCCGCCGGTGCCATGTCCAATGCCATCGCCCGCGAAGCCGAGGCCATGCAGGCGCCGGTCCCTGCCGCCGAAGCCCCAGCGCCCCGCGCTGCGCCGGCACCGGCCCGTACCGCTGCTCCGTCGCGCCCGGCTGCGGCACCGGCGGCCACCGTGTCCGCCGACGGCAGCATCACCGTACAGCGCGGCCAGACCCTGTCGCAGATTGCCGGAAGCGTGGCCCGCGAGCAGGGCATCAGCCGCGACCAGGCGATGATCGCGCTGTTGCGCGCCAATCCCGAAGCCTTCATCCGCGGCAACCTCAACCTGCTCAAGCAGGGTGCAGTGCTGCGCAATCCGGGCGCCGACGCCTCGATCGACCCGGGCCAGGCCGCGGCCATGGTCCGTGAGCACGCCGCGCAGTGGCGCCAGGCGCGCTCGACCATTCCGCAGCCGGCCAGCAGCGGTGCCGCCACGGCCCCGCCGGCGACGGCCGCCCCGGCTTCCGGGAGCGGCGCCCCGGCTGCGGGCGGGCGCCTGGAGATCGCCCCGGCGGTCGCCGCCACCGACAACAACGCAGGTACAACCACCGGCACCGCCGCCGGCAGTGAGGGTGACATGCTGGGCAACGAACAACTGCGCCAGGCCAAGGAAGACGTGGCCACCCGCGATGCCGAGATCCAGGAGCTGCGCAACCGCGTGGCCGAGCTGGAGAAGCTCAAGCAGCAGCAGGCTTCGCTGATCGCGATGAAGGACACCGACCTGGCCGCCGCGCAGCAGCGCCTGGCCGACGCGCCGGCCGCACGCGAAAGCAGCGGCGGTGGCTGGGCCTGGCTCGGCCTGCCGGTGCTGCTGCTGGCCGTGGCTGGCTGGGCGATCTCGCGCCGCCGCAAACCTTCGCCGCTGCCGCCGCTGCGCCGTGACGGCCTGGATGCGGCCAGCCTGGCCGCGGCGGTACCCGCTGCAGACTACGTGGACGAACTGGCCGCGCAGCGCGAGGTCGAGGCCGACGCGCAGGACCTGCGCGATGCGCCCGACTACGTGCTGGCAGGCGAGGGCGACGATTACGGACGTCGCGAGCCGGTGTTCACGCTCGAGCCGGAGCCGGTCCAGGCTGCCCGGGACGTGCAGCAAGCGCCCGTAGCAGACCCCGCGGCTGCGCCGGACGATGAAGTCGTACCGGCCTATGCACGGGAAGCTGCCGCGCAGCCTTCGTTCCGCGGCGTGTTCGAGATCCCGGAATGGAACCCGCCGCAGGCCGTCGCCGAGGAAGAGACGCCGCCAGCGGCTGCGGCGCCGGTCGTCGCTCCGCTCGGCGCACCGGGCCGCGACCGCCTCGAACTGGCGATCGCCTACCTCGACCTGGGCGATGCTGACACCGCCCGCACCCTGCTGCTGGAAGTGGCCCAGGCCGGCGACTTCCACAGCCAGCAACAGGCCCGTGAACTGCTGGCCCGGCTCGGCTGAGCATGCGCTACGCACTAGGGGTTGAATACGACGGCAGCGAGTACAAGGGCTGGCAACAGCTGGGTGAAAGCGGCTGTCCCAGCGTGCAGGCGAGCCTGCAGGACGCCCTGTCGTCGATTGCCAATGCGCCGATCCAGGTGGTCTGCGCCGGCCGCACCGACGCCGGCGTGCACGGCGAATGCCAGGTCGTCCACTTCGACACCGACGTGGTCCGCGACCCGCGCAGCTGGACCCTGGGCACCACCACCCGGGCGCCGCGCTCGATCGCGGTGCGCTGGTGCGTGCCGGTGGCCGACGATTTCCATGCCCGGTTCTCCGCGCGGGCGCGGCGTTACCGCTACCGCCTGCTCAATCGGGCGATCCGCCCGGCGCTGTACCGGCAGAGCCTGAGCTGGGAACGGCGCCCGCTGGATTCGACCCTGATGCATACGGCCGGGCAGGCCCTGCTGGGCGAAAACGACTTCAGTGCATTCCGCAGCGTCCAGTGCGAGGCATTGCATGCCCGGCGGGACCTGCAGGCGATCAGCGTGACCCGCCAGGGCGAGATCATCGAGGTCTGCGTTCAGGCCAATGCATTCCTTCATCACATGGTGCGCAATATCGTCGGTTCATTGATCCTGATCGGCAGTGGGGAAAAGCCGGTGTCGTGGATGGCCGAGCTGCTGGCCGGCCAGGACCGCACCGTGGCTGGCCCCACCGCACCGCCGCAGGGATTGGTTTTTGTTGGCCCGTTGTATCCCGACAACTGGCACCTTCCTGCCGAGGTCACCCTATGAGCCGCTCCTTCTATCGCACCCGCATCAAGTTCTGCGGCATGACCCGCGCCGGCGACGTGCGCCTGGCCGGCGAACTGGGCGTGGACGCGGTAGGCTTCATCTTCGCCCGCGAAAGTCGGCGCCGGGTGGCCCCGGCCGAAGCCCGCGCCATGCGCCAGGCGATCGCACCGATGGTCGACGTGGTCGCGTTGTTCCGCGACAACAGCAAGGAAGAGGTGCGCGAAGTGCTGCGTACGGTGCGTCCCACCCTGCTGCAGTTCCACGGCGACGAGGACGAATCGTTCTGCCGCAGCTTCAACATGCCGTACCTGAAGGCGGTCGCCATGGGCGGCCGTGAAGAGGTCAACGCGCGCCAGCTGCAGCTGCGCTATCCCAGCGCGGCCGGCTTCCTGTTCGACAGCCATGCCCCGGGCGGCGGCGGCGGGACCGGCGTGGCCTTCGACTGGACCCGCCTGCCGACCGGCCTGCACCGCCCGTTCCTGCTGGCCGGCGGCATTACCCCGGACAACGTGTTCGACGCCATCGTCGCCACCCTGCCGTGGGGCGTGGACGTCTCCAGCGGCATCGAAAGCGAGCCGGGCATCAAGGACGGCTACAAGATGCGCAAGTTTGTCGAAGAAGTCCGCCGCGCGGACTGCCACGAGGCGGATTAGTCCAGAACGGGACGTCGCTTTCGCCTCTGTGCGTACGCCCTGTATTTCACGTAGCATCGACAGGACAAGGACAGGCCGGAGCGCCTGTCCGGATCCGCAGCGGTGGGGACCGCTGCTCCGATGCAAGGAAGACGTGGATGGCCGAATTTCTCAATGTCGCACTCAGCTTTCCCACGCTGCCGTACAGCATCGTGCTGGCCTTTGCGGTGGTGTACTGGATGCTGGCGGCCTGCGGTGTCATTGACGACGGGTTCGCCACCGATGGCATTGAAATCGGCGACGACGGCCTGCAGGGCATTTCCGGCATGTTTTCACGGCTCGGCCTGGGCGGCGCCCCGGTCATGCTGGTGATCGCGCTGCTCGCGTTCTTCGGCTGGACCGCCACCTATTTCGTCCATCTGTTCCTGCTTCAGCCGCTGCCTGCGCCGATGCGCTGGGCAGGCGGCAGCCTGGCGGCGGTGCTGGCGCTGGTGCCCGCCGTGCCGCTCACCGCGCTGATCCTGCGCCCGTTACGACGCCTGCTGCTGCGCCTGCGTCCGGTGGCCCAGACCTCGCTGCTGGGGCGTGTTGGCGTGATTGCCTCGCCCCAGGTCACTGCGAGCACCGGATTCGCCACGGTCGAAGATGGTGGCGCCGGATTGATCCTGCAGGTGCGTCTGCCAGAAGGCCACACACTGCCGCGCGGTCGACGCGTGGTGTTGCTGGACTACCACCCCGAACACAACCACTACCTGGTGGCCGCCGAAGGCGACCATCCCGCATTGTTAGATAAGGAGATCCACCGATGAGCGTTGCAGCCTTGGCCCCCTTCCTGATCGGGGTCGGCGTCCTGCTGGTCCTGCTGCTTGGCCTGGCCGGCCTGTTCAAGGCCTTCTACCGCAAGGTGGACCAGGGCGTAGCGTTGATCGTCAACGACATGAGTGCACAGCCCAAGGTGCATTTCACCGGTGCGTTGATCATTCCAGTGCTGTACCGCGCGGAGCTGATGCGGATCAGCCTGATCACCCTGCAGATCGACCGTCGCGGCAAGGAAGGCCTGATCTGCCGTGACAACATGCGGGCCGATATCGCCGTGGCCTTCTACCTGCGTGTCAACGAAACCCAGGCCGATGTCCTGCGCGTGGCCAAGGCTATCGGTGCCGACCGCGCGTCGGACAAGCACGCAGTGGATGAGCTGTTCAACGCCAAATTCTCCGAAGCGCTGAAGACCGTCGGCAAGAAGTTCGAATTCACTGAACTGTTCGAGAAGCGCCAGGAATTCCGCGACGAGATCATCGCGGTGATTGGCAACGACCTCAACGGCTACGCGCTGGAAGACGTGGCCATCGACTACCTGGAGCAGACTCCCAAGCTGCTGCTGGACCAGAACAACATCCTGGATGCCCAGGGCATCCGGAAGATCACCGAGCTCACCGCCACCCAGAACGTGGTGACCAACGAGCTGGAGCAGAACGAAAAGCTGGCCATCACCAAGAAGAACGTCGAAGCGCGGGAAGCGCTGCTGGCGTTGGAACGCCAGCAGGCCGAAGCCGAAGCCCGCCAGAAGCGCGAGATCGAAACCATCCGCGCCCGTGAAGAAGCTGAAACCGCCAAGGTCCAGGAAGAGCAGCGCCAGCTGTCTGAACAGGCCCGGATCGAAGCGCAGGAGGTGATCGACATCCGCGAGCAGAACCGTCTGCGCGAAGTGGAAGTGGCCGAACAGAACCGCCAGCGTGCGGTGGCCATTGAAGCCGAGCGGGTGGAGCGCGCGCGCCAGCTGGAGCAGGTCACCACCCAGCGTGAAGTCCAGTTGCAGGGCGTGGAACGCGACAAGGTGGTCGAGTCCGGCAAGATGGACGTGGCCAACATCACGCGCGAACGCATCGCCATCGACAAGACCGTGGCCCAGGAAGAAGAGCGCATCAAGGAAGTGCGGGAAGTCTCCGAGGCCGATCGCCTGAAGCAGGTGCTGATCCTGGAGGCCGAAGCCAAGGCGCAGGAACTGATGGTGCGCCAGGTCAAGGAGGCGCAGGCCGCCGAAGCGTCGGCCAAGCACCGCGCGGTTGAAATCACCACCCTGGCCCAGGCCGAACACGAAGCGGCAGGCAAGCAGGCCGAAGCCAAGCGCCTGCTCGCCGACGGTACCCGTGCCGAGCGCGCGGCCCCGGGACTCGCAGACGCGCAGGTGCGTGAAGCCTCCGCGCTCGCCATTGAAAAGGTCGGTATCGCCGAAGCCCGCGTGATCGAGGCCAAGGCCGACGCAACCCTCAAGCAGGGCACCAACGAAGCCCGTGTGCTGGCCGAGACCCTGCAGGCGCAGGCCCAGGGCGAGGAGCAGATGGGCCTGGCCCGTGCAACGGCGACCGAATCGGTGGGCGGAGCCGAAGCCGGCGTGGTGCAGAAGAAGCTGCTGGCCGAAGCCGAAGGCCTGGTCCGCAAGTTCGAGGCCATCGCCTCGCTCAGCGACACCGCGCGCGGCCACGAAGAGTTCCGCATGATGCTCGACAACAGCCTCAAGCAGGCCCTGGCCTCGATAGAGGCCGGCAAGGAGGTCTCGCGCGAGAACGCGGGCGTCATCGCCAGCGCGCTGCGCAACGCCGACATCGACCTGGTCGGTGGCGACGGCGGTATGTTCGAGAACCTGATCAAGGCGGTCTCGCTTGGCAAGTCGATTGAAGGCCTGGCCGGCAAGAGCCCGATCGTGCAGGACCTGATGCAGCGCTACCTGGGCGTGACACCACGCGAGGAAGCGCCTCGCCAGGAGGCTCCGCGCCAGATCACCGACGAGCACGCCACGGCCGCCGTGGTCGAGGCGCGCTGAAGCACTGCACGTGACCCGGAAGGAAGCCGATGTCTGAACCCAACCGTCCCGATCCGTCGTCGCCCGACGCCACCGCCACCGTCGACCAAGCGGTCGCCCAGGGCGGCGCTTACGAGGTACTGCGCCGCCGCCTGATGGAGCAGGGCGGCCGCCTGCGCGGCCTGGCCGATGTCCTGAACCAGCAGCGCCTGGTCGAGTTCGGTGACAGCCGCCTGGAGGTCACCGGCCGTTTCCGCATCCGCAGTGAAAACAACTGCGTGGGCCGCGACATCGTCCAGGTTGGGCCTGACCTGCTGCTGTTCGGCTACAACGTGTTCCTGGGGCTCAAGACCCAGACCCGGGTTGAAGACGTATTCGGTCTGTACCGCCTGGTGCAGGCCGGCGACGGCTACGACGTTACTCCGGTGGACGCCAAGGGCAGCTTCCTGGCCCAGCCGGGCTTCGTACACGACTTCAGCGAGCTGTACGCCTACTACAAGCATGCCCGGCTGCTGCAGCTCATCAAGGTGGGCGACAAACTGCTGGCCTCGTTCCAGATCGGCGAGCGCAGCACCGACGTGCGCGTGTTCCGCTGGGCCGTCGCGCGCGATGGCGCGTTGACCTACCTGGATGCACGCGGCGAGCGCGATATCGCGCTGCCGCCGCCGTTCGACTTTGAATGGGCCCGCGCCACGCGCGACATGGCGGTCAGCGGCCGCCATTCGCACCTGAACATCCTCGACACGTTGTTCGTGGAGACCACCGGCGGCGACCTCACCGTCAAGGTCGAAAACAACACCGAAAGCGGGCAAGGGCTCTACAGCGAGCCGGTGGACGACAGCACCCAGTCGCTGGACGACGCCCAGTTCGATTACGCCCGGGTCGGTTCGCTGGTGCTGCTCAAGGTGCTGCCCTACCGTGAGACCGTGTGGCGCGGGCTGATCTACAACACCCTGACCGGCACCATCGTGCGCAACGACGCCATCGTGCAGGCCTGCGTGCAGCTGCCTGAAGACCACGGCATCATTTTCCCGGGCGGCTATTACCTGCAGAGCGGCGAGCACAAGGCGTTCGACGCGTCCATGCAGGGCATGCAGTTCAAGCGCGCGATCCGCTCACCGAACGGTGAGGATGTGCTGTACATCTTCTACGAACGCGAAGGCGGGCGTTCGGCGCTGTTCGTCTACAACACCATCCAGCGCGTCCTGCAGAACCCGGTGTTCGGGCATGGCTATGCCTTCCTGCACGACGGGCGCATGGTGCTGTTCCATGCCGAAGGCACCGAACCCACCCGCATCCATCCCATGCAGGTCTGGCAGACCCCGTTCAGCAGCGACGAGTTCGCCGCCAGCCGTCCGCCGGGCAACACCTTCATGGGCCGGATCGGCAACGCCGAACTGGTGCGCGGGATCTCCAACCTGTTCGACCTGGCCCGCGGCATCGAAGGCCAGGATGTCTCCGTGCAGCGCTACCAGCGCCTGGTGCAGGACACCCGGCGCCTGTTCGACGCCCATCATTGGCTGGACGACGCGCACTGCGACGGCGCGGCCGCGCTGCTGCGCGAGATCAGTGGCACCGGCGAGTCGGTGCTGGACGAATACGAGAAGGTGCAGTCGATCCGGCAGCAGTCGTCGCAGGCCATGGCCAAGGCACAGGCCGTGCAGAAATCACTGCTGGCCGGCCTGCAGCCGTACAACTGGAACGAGGTGCAGTCGTTCGTCGAGGCCCTGAACGCGATTTCCACCCAGCGCGGCCACCTGCTGACGATCCGCGACTACCGCTACATCGACACCGACGCCATCGATGTGATGACCACCGCCCTGCAGGAGGCCCACGACCGCATCGGCGCGGCGACCGGCCAGTTCCTGGGCGGCGAGACCGCATTGGCGCCGCTCGGCGAGCGGCTGCAGGGGCTGGACACGGCGGCCCAGCAGGCCGAAAGCGCGCGGGTACTGGACGAGCAGCTGGCTGGCATGCGCGGCATGGCCGCCGACCTGGACATGCTCTCGGCGCTGATGGCCGGGCTCAAGGTCGACGATGCCACCGCGCGCACGCGCGTCGTGGAATCCATTTCAGCGGTCTATGCGCGGCTCAACCAGAGCCGGGTGCGCGCCGAGCAGCGCCGTCGCTCGCTGGGTTCGGCCGAAGCGGTAGCCCAGTTCGCCGCGCAGTTCGCGCTGTTCTCGCAGGCCATCACCAGCGCGCTGGCGATGGCCACCGACCCCGAGCGTGCCGACGAGCAGATGTCCCGCCTGTTGGTCCAGCTGGAAGAACTGGAAAGCCAGTTTGGCGAGCATGAGCAGTTCCTCGGCGACATCCTGGCCAAGCGCGAAGAGCTGATTGAAGCCTTCGAAACGCACAAGCAGGCGCTGCTGGACGAGCGCCAGCGCAAGGCGCGTTCGGTGCTGGACGCGGCCTCCCGCATCCTTGAGGGCCTGGCCAAGCGCACCGAGCGCTTTGCCGGTGCCGATGAACTCAATGCGTTCTTCGCCGGCGACCCGCTGGTGCTCAAGCTGCGCGAACTGGCCGGGCGACTGCGCGAGCTTCGCGACAGTGTGAAGGCCGACGATGTCGAAGCGCGGCTCAAGGGCGTGCGCGACCAGGCCGTACGCGCGCTGCGCGACCGCAGTGAATTGTTCGAGGCCGGCGGCAACGTGGTGCGGCTGGGCCCGCGCCATCGTTTCAACGTCAACACCCAGGCGCTGGACCTCACGCTGTTGCCACGTGGGGATGAACTGGCGATCCACCTGACCGGCACCGACTTCCTCGAAACGCTGCACGATCCGGAGCTGGCCGGGCTGAAGGCGTACTGGCAGCTGGGCCTGGATTCCGAATCGGCGCAGCTGTATCGGGGTGAGTACCTGGCCGGCAGCCTGCTGCTGGCGGCCATGGAGGGACGTGACGGTCTGGACCTGGCGGTCCTGCAGCATGCGGCCGCCGAACCGGACGCGCTGGAGCGGATCGTGCGCGACTTCGCCGCGCCGCGTTACCGCGAAGGCTACGAGCGCGGCATCCACGACCACGACGCCAGCCGCGTACTGCACGCCATGCTGCCCTTGCAGCAGGCTGCCGGCACCCTGCAGCATGCGCCGCGCGCGCGTGCGCTGGCCCTGCTGTTCTGGGCCGCGCATCAGCGCCGCGACGACGTGGCCCAGTGGGCCAGTCGCCAGGCCGGTGCCGATGCGATTGCGCATCTGTTCCGATCGCACGAAGGGCAGCAGGCCCTGCTGTCCGAAATCGACCGTGCAGTGGCGGGCTTCGTCGACGAGCGTGCGCTGCCCTTCAGTGCTGCCGATGCACAGGCCGCAGCAGCCTACCTGGCGGCCGAGCTCAGCGCCGGTGACCCGGTGTTCAGCACCAGCCGGTATGCGCAGGCATTGCTGGAGGCACTGGGCCAGCACCTGCAGGCCGCCGGGCAGCGCGAGGCCTTCGACCGGGCACTGCAGCGTGAGCAGGACGGCCTGGCCGCGCGCTGGGCGCTCGCCGGACAGTGGCTGCGTGCGCTGTGCCGGTTGCCTGCGTTCATCGACCATGCCGGCTATGCCGACGAAGCCGCAGCGCTGCTGCTGGTGGCGCGCGTAATCCGCACCCGCCCCAGCGATGTTGCGCTGCTGGTGCAGGTGGAGGGCCTGCTGGGCGAGCATGCACGCATCCAGCAGGGGCGAGTGTCGCTGTCGCTGGACGACTTCCTGGCTCGCCTGCGCGAACATCTTCAGGTGTTCGTGCCGGCGTTCCATGCCTACCAGGGCGTGCGCCAACGCATCATCGCGCGCGAGCGCGACGCGCTGCGCCTGGCCGAGTTCAAGGCGCGGCCGTTGTCCTCGTTCGTGCGCAACAAGCTCATCAACGACGTCTACCTTGGCGTGATCGGCGACAACCTGGCCAAGCAGATGGGCACGGCGGGCGAGAACAAGCGCAGCGACCTGATGGGCCTGTTGATGATGATCTCGCCGCCGGGCTACGGCAAAACCACGCTGATGGAATACGTGGCGCACCGGCTGGGCCTGGTCTTCATGAAGATCAACGGCCCGGCGCTGGGTCACGAGGTGCGCTCGCTGGACCCGGCCCAGGCACCGGATGCCACCTCGCGGCAGGAGCTGGAGAAACTCAACCTCGCACTGGAGATGGGCAACAACACCATGCTGTATGTCGACGACATCCAGCACACCCACCCCGAGTTCCTGCAGAAGTTCATCTCGCTGTGCGACGGCACCCGCCGCATTGAAGGTGTGTGGCGCGGCCGCACCCGCACCTACGACATGCGCGGCAAGAAATTCTGCGTGGTGATGGCCGGCAACCCGTACACCGAATCCGGCGAGGTGTTCAAGATTCCGGACATGCTCGCCAACCGCGCCGACATCTACAACCTGGGCGACGTGCTGGGCGGCATGGAGGATGCGTTCACCCTGAGCTATGTCGAAAACAGCCTGACCTCCAATCCGGTGCTGGCACCCCTTGCCACGCGCGAGATGGCCGACCTGTACCTGCTGGTCGACCGCGCGATGGGCAAGGAGGTGTCCACCAATGGACTCAGCCATGCTTACAGCGGTGCCGAGATCAACGAGATCGTCGGCACCCTGCAGCGCATGCTCACCGTGCGTGACGTGGTCTACCGCGTCAACCAGCAGTACATCGCCAGCGCTGCGCAGGACGACTGCTACCGGACCGAACCGCCGTTCCGCCTGCAGGGCAGCTACCGCAACATGAACAAACTGGCCGAGAAGCTCTCGCCGGTGATGAACGAGGCCGAGCTGCAGCAGTTGATCTCCGACCACTATCTGGGCGAGGCGCAACTGCTCACCACCGGTGCCGAAGAAAACCTGCTCAAGCTGGCCGAGCTGCGTGGCGTTCTCACCGACGACCAGCAGCAGCGCTGGGCGCAGATCAAGCGCGACTTCCTGCGCAACAAGGCGATGGGCGCCGGGGACGCCGATGTCGGCGGGCGGGTGGTGGCACAGCTGGCCGATATCGCCGGCGCCCTGCAGCGCACTGCCGAGCCCGTGCCCGTAGCGGTGGCCGACCCGGCACCGTGGCCGGCGCTGCTGGCCGCGCTTGAGCGGCTGGCGCAGGCACAGGTGGAAGCGGCCGGCGTGGCGGCATCGCAGGCGACGGTCGACGCCGTCGCGCCCGCCGATGCGGTACCGCTGTCCCAAGGCCTGCGGGAAGGTCTTGCACCGTTGTTGCAGCTGCTCGGCCAGTCCAATGCCGAGCAGGCACGTACCGGCGAAACCCTGGCGCTGCTGGCCGGCTGGGTGCGCCAGCAGATGGAGCGTGAACCGGCGGCAGCCCCGCGTGCGCGCGTGCGGCGCGCCAGCACGCCGGAAGAGCGCGCACTGGACGAGGCGCTGATGCGTCATTTCTACGGTGCCGCTTCGGTGCCGCCGCGCGACACCCCGGCACCGGACGATGCGCGCGTATGAGTGCAGGGTGGCCCAAGCCGCAGCCGCCCGCCCCGGACGCGTCCAGCCTGGCGCGCTATGGCGACGCGTTGCTGGCAATGCTCGACCAGGGCGGGGCGCCGGCCGCCGCGGTGGACAGGGCAGGGCAACCGCTGCTCCAGGTATTGGACCAGCTCGCCCAGGTGATGCAGTCGGCCAGCCCGGGCGGCTTGCGCCGCCAGGCGGGCTGGTGGGACCGGCTGTGGGGCCGTGATGTGGAGCGCGAACTGGACGCGCAGGCGTGGCAGCCGCGCCTGGGCGTACTACTGGTGCAGGCCGAAGTTGCCCTGCAGGCGGTGCGCGACCAAAGCGCGGTCCGCGACGCAGCGCAGGCCCGCGCCGCCACTGCCGTGCAGGCGTTGCAGGCGTGGGTCGCAGCCGGGCAGGCACAGCTGGCGAGCTTGCCTGCACCATTGCAGGCGGTGCTGGCCCAGCGTCTGGATCATCTTCGCCGACTAGGTGCCTTGCAGCAGGTCGAAGCTGGCCAGTGGCAGTTGCTGGTCGACCAGGATGGCGCACTGCTGGCACGCGGCCAACGCATCATCGAAACGCTGCTGCCTGCCTGGCGCCAGGCCGTACTGGTCCGGCACGCCGGCGACCAGCAGCAGCGCGACCAGCAGGCCGCGCTGCTGCACGCGCAGATCAGCGCCGAGCTGGCCTCGGTGCAGGCTAGACTGGACTGACCCGCGCACCCCAATGACCCTCTTCAAGGAGATCGCAGCATGACCCAGGATACCCAGGCCACCGCGGTGCTTGCCGTGGCACCCACCGCCGTGGACGACGCCAGCCTGCAGGCCTTGGGGCTGGTGCGCGAAGATCTGCCGCGCATCGCGGAGATCGGGCGCAGCCTGGAGGACATCCGCCCGGGCAACCTGCAGGTGTTCGGGCGTGATGCGGCCGCCAAGACCGCCGCGTTCTCCAGCCAGCTGCTCGACCAGGTGCGCAACCGCGACCTGGATGCCAGTGGCGACAAGCTGGGTGAAGTGGTGCGCATTGCGCGCACGCTCAACCTGGATGCCTTGACCCAGCGCTCCAAGCTGCCGGTGATTGGTGGCTTGATCGACAAGCTGCGTGCGTCCAAGGGCGAACTGGTGCAGAAATTCAGCGACACCAACCGCCAGATCGAACAGCTGCTGGGTGACGTGGGCGGCCAGCAGGCGTTGATGGGCCAGCGCGTGGGCGAGTTCGACCGCATGCACGATATCGTGCGCGAGGAACGCCATGCGCTCGGGCTGCACATCGCGGCGGGCAAGCAGCGGTTGGACGAGCTGCGCCTGGAGCAGGGGCAGAACGCGGGCACCGAGGACCCACAGCTGCGCATCCGCCAGAATGAGCTCGACAACGCTATCCGCCTGCTGGACAAGCGCGTGGGCGACCTGCGGGTGATGCAGCACGCGGCCGACCAGTCGCTGCCGATGATCCGCCTGATCCAGGCCAATGCCATCCAGCTGATCGAGAAGTTCAATACGGTCCGCGACATCACCATCCCGTCGTGGAAGCGCCAGTTCGCCATCCAGCTGTCGCTGAGCGAGCAGAAGAATGCGGTCGAGCTGTCCAACGCGATCGACGACGCCACCAACGACCTGATGCGTCGCAATGCCGACCTGATGCGCCAGACCTCGGTGGAAACCGCCAAGGCCAACCAGCGCGCCGTCATCGACGTGGCCACCCTGCGCCATGCCCACGACCAGCTGATTGCCACCGTGGAAGAAGTGCGCAGCATCCATCGCGACGGCATGCAGCAGCGCCAGCAGGCCGAGGTGGAGCTGGCCAGGCTGCGTGATGAAGTGCAGCAGCGGTTGGCGCAGCCAACCGCCGCGTAGTGCCGGCCGCTGTGAACGCAGGCCACCCCGGTAGGGTCGCACCCCAGTCGATCGCCGATGCAGGTTCAACGCCCGGGGAGGCATGACCGTTGAGCGGAGAGTCTTGCCTGGCGCGGTCCATGCCCTAAAGCGCCGATCACCGTTATCGGCGGTCGATCAGGATGCGACCCTACCGAAGCTGTTCCGTCAGCCATTCCGATAGCGCATCCACCCGCGCATCCTGCCGACCCGCCGGTGTTGCCAGCACCCAGAAACCGCCCGTCGCGCCAAATCCCCATGGCGCCAACAGCCGCCCGGCCGCCAGCTCATCGGCCACTAGAGGTTCCGGTGCGATTGCCACGCCCAGCCCGGCCACCGCCGCTTCCAGCAGGAAATACAGATGCTCGAACCCGGTGCCCAGCTGCAGCTGCTTCGGGTCCAGGCCATGCGACAGCGCCCAGTCCGGCCACGCCTGCGGGCGCGAGGTGGTGTGCAGCAGCGGTTCGCCCAGCAGTGCACGCGGCGGGTGTTGCCGCAGTCGCGCGGCAGCAGGATGCTGCGGGCTGACCACCACGCCCACCCGTTCCGGAGCCAGTTCGCGCACCTGCCAACCGCGCGGCCACGGCGGCTGGGCCAGCAGCAGCACCGCGTCCAGCGCCTCCTGCTGCCCGGTGAAGCTGCCGTCCTGCGCCGACCAGTGCAGTGACAGCTGCGGCAGCTCGGCCTGCAGGGTCGGCAGGCGCGGAATCATCCAGCGCGCCAGGATGCTGCCGCTGCAGCCCAGCACCAGCGCGTCGGGGCGCTGCTGCCGCTGCAGGCGGTCCACCGCGTCGCGGATCTGGGTGAAAGCTCCGTCGCATGCGGCCTGCAGCGTGACACCCGCTGCGGTAAGCCGCACCCCGCGCCCCTCGCGCTCGAACAGGGCCAGGCCCAGGTGCTCCTCCAGCAGCCGCAATTGCCGGCTGATCGCCCCGTGGGTGACATGCAGGGCCTCGGCGGCCCGGCCAACCCCGCCCAGCCGGGCCGTGGCCTCGAAGCTGCGCAGGGCATTGAGCGGGGGTAGGGACGTCTGGCTCATGTGAGTTTTCCTGACGGATTGATGCAGATAATATCGATATTCCGGGCAGGACATGTGCGTTAGATTGTCAGCCTGTCTCCAATGGCTGTCGCGTCATGTCCGCATCCCCCGCATCCCCCATCGCAGATTTCCACGCCTATCCCGACGCCAACGGCCATTTCGGTCGCTACGGCGGCAGTTTCGTCGCCGAAACCCTGATCGGGCCGCTGCAGGAGCTGGCCGCGGCCTATGACGAGGCGCGCCGCGATCCGGCGTTCATTGCCGCCTACGACAAGGACCTCACCCATTACGTGGGTCGGCCCAGCCCGATCTACCACGCCGAGCGGCTCAGCCAGCAGGTCGGCGGGGCGCAGATCCTGCTCAAGCGCGAGGACCTGAACCACACCGGCGCGCACAAGATCAACAACACCATCGGCCAGGCCCTGCTGGCCGCGCGCATGGGCAAGAAGCGCATCATCGCCGAGACCGGCGCCGGCCAGCACGGCGTGGCCAGCGCCACGGTCGCGGCACGGCTGGGTTTGGAGTGCGTGGTGTACATGGGCGCCACCGACATCGAGCGGCAGAAGATCAACGTCTACCGCATGAAGCTGCTCGGCGCGACGGTGGTGCCGGTAACCTCCGGCTCGGCCACGCTCAAGGACGCGCTCAACGAAGCGATGCGCGACTGGGTCACCAACGTGCGCGACACCTTCTACATCATCGGCACCGTCGCCGGTCCCGACCCGTATCCGCGCATGGTGCGCGACTTCAATGCCATCGTTGGCCGCGAAGCGCGCGCGCAGATGCTCACCGACTACGGCCGCCTGCCCGATGCGATCACCGCGTGCGTCGGTGGTGGCAGCAATGCCATCGGCCTGTTCCATGCCTTCCTCAACGATCGCCAGGTCCGCATCGTCGGCGCCGAAGCCGCCGGTGACGGCATCGAAACCGGTCGCCACGCCGCCTCCATCGCCGCCGGTCGCCCGGGCGTGCTGCACGGCAACCGCACCTACGTGATCTGCGACGACGACGGCCAGATCATCGAAACCCATTCGGTGTCGGCCGGCCTGGACTATCCCGGCGTCGGGCCGGAGCACGCGTTCCTCGCCGACAGCGGCCGTGCCGAGTACCTGGGCATCACCGACGACGAAGCGCTGGCCGCGTTCCACCAACTGGCGCACAGCGAAGGCATCCTGGCCGCGCTGGAATCCAGCCATGCGGTGGCCCAGGCGATCAAGCTGGCGCGCGAACTGCCCAAGGACAAGCTGGTGCTGTGCAACCTGTCAGGTCGCGGCGACAAGGACGTGCACACCATTGCCGCGCGCGAGGGACTGATCCTGTGAATCCAGCGCTGCGCCAGGGAAGTGCGCTGCTCATGGTGGCCAGCCTGGCCGGCTGCACCGCGCCGGAGCCGCCTGTGCTGGCGCCCGCAGCCGCGGTGAGCGCCCCGGCGCCGACCGGCAGCGACGATGCGGCGCAGCGCCCGCTCGGTGAGACCCCACGCGCCGCCGGCGATTCGACCACCGATGCCGATGCCGATGCTGCAGCACCTGCAGTGGTCTCGGTTGCACTTGACCATGCCGGCGACGTGCTGGTCGGCCAGCGCTTCAGCGAAGTCGACGCCGAGGGCGAATGGCACTCGGCTGGCCTGAGCGACGGCGAGCCGGCCGGCGCCTGTGAATACTACGAACGCGGCAGCCTGCCCGAAGGCGTGGCGATGATGGTCGAGGACGACCACGTGCAGCGTTTCGACCTGGCCAGCATCGACGGCTCGACCGAGGCGATTGCACAGCCTGGACCGTTCGGGCTGCGCCTGGGCATGTCCGAAGCCGAGGCGCTCAAGCGCCTGCCGCCGGGCAGTACCCGCGCGCCGCATGCCTACGACCCGGAAACGGGTCATTACCTTACCTGGCAGGACCCGGGGTCGGATCTGGCGATCCGCCTGGAGATCTTCGACGGGATGATTTCGACGATGTATTGGGGCGCCAGTGGCGCCGTTGAACTGAAAGAAGGATGTGCCTGAAATGCCTGTCGACCGTATCGATGCCTGTTTCGCGCGCTTGCGCGCCAGCCGCCGCAAGGCGCTGATTCCATTCATCACCGCCGGCGATCCCGGCCTGGAGGCAACCGTGCCGGTCATGCACGCCCTGGCTGCCGCAGGCGCCGACGTGATCGAACTGGGCGTGCCATTTTCCGATCCGATGGCCGACGGTCCGACCATCCAGCGCAGCTCCGAGCGCGCGCTGGCCCGTGGAGCGGGCCTGCGCTACGTGCTGGAAACGGTCACCGCGTTCCGCCGCAGCGACACCACCACCCCGGTGGTGCTGATGGGCTACCTGAACCCGGTGGAGATCCACGGCACTGCGCGCTTCGCCGATGCGGCCATTGCCGCAGGCGTGGATGGGGTGCTGCTGGTCGACCTGCCGCCGGAAGAGGCCGAAGAAACCCTGGCGGTCTTCAACGCGGCCGGGCTGGCGCTGATCCTGCTGGCCTCGCCGACCACCGCCGACAGCCGCCTGGACCTGCTCGCGGGCATGGCCCGGGGCTATCTGTACTACGTAAGTTTCGCCGGCGTCACCGGCGCCTCCGAGCGCCTGGACAGCAGCGCGGCCGGCGCCCGCCTGCGCGATCTGCGCAGCCGCTCCTCCGCCCCGGTCGTGGCCGGTTTCGGGATCAAGGACGCCGCCAGCGCGGCAGCGATGGCGGCCGAGGCGGACGGGGTGGTGGTCGGCAGCGCACTGGTCGCGGCGCTGGCAGAGGCGGGCAGTGCAGAAGCAGCGGCCGCTACGGCCAAGGCATTCCTGCATCCGCTACGTGAAGCCCTGGATCGCTGACCGGTAGAGCCACGCCCTGCGTGGCCTGGCGGTTCCGGGTGGGTCCGCAGCCACGCAGGGCGTGGCTCTACCGGACGGTGGCGTAGGGATCCCGGCTCCACAGCCGGTGAGCTAGACTGTCCGCCTTTGCGGCTTACGGGCCGCCCTGAACGGAAGTGTCATCCCGCATGAGTTGGCTCAGCAAGTTGATGCCGTCGGGCATCCGCACCGACAACGTCCCCAGCAAAAAGCGCAGCGTCCCCGAGGGCCTGTGGGAAAAGTGCAGCAGCTGCGGCAGCGCGCTTTACGGTCCTGAGCTGGAAGAAAACCTGGAAGTCTGCCCCAAGTGTGGCCACCACATGGCGATCCGCGCCCGCGCGCGCCTGGCCTCGCTGTTCGATGCCGACAGCACCACCGAGATCGCCGCGCGACTGGGGCCGACCGACCTGCTCAAGTTCAAGGACCAGAAGAAGTACAGCGAGCGCATCAAGATCGCGCAGAAGAACACCGGCGAATATGACGCGCTGATCGCCATGCGCGGCCTGCTCAAGGGCCGTGCGCTGGTGGCCTCGTCGTTCGACTTCGCCTTCATGGGGGGCTCGATGGGCTCGGTGGTGGGTGAGCGTTTCGCGCTGGCCGCCGAAACCGCAGTCGAGATCGGTGCCCCGTACGTGTGCTTCTCGCAGAGTGGCGGCGCGCGCATGCAGGAAGGCCTGTTCTCGCTGATGCAGATGGCCAAGACCTCGGCCGCGCTGGGCAAGCTGCGTGAGGCCGGTCTGCCGTACATCTCGGTGCTGACCCACCCGACCACTGGTGGCGTGTCGGCCTCCTTCGCGATGCTGGGCGACATCAACATCGCCGAGCCGCAGGCGCTGATCGGCTTCGCCGGCCCGCGCGTGATCGAGCAGACGGTGCGCGAAAAGCTGCCGGAAGGCTTCCAGCGTTCGGAGTTCCTGCTCGAGCACGGTGCCATCGACCAGATCTGCGACCGCCGCGAAATGCGCGACCGCTTGGCCGAACTGCTGGCCATGCTGGGCCGCCAGTCCGCTCCGGACGCGGCTGCCTGATGGCCGCGCGCAGGTATTTCGGTACTGACGGCATCCGCGGTCGGGTCGGGCAGGGGGTGATCTCCGCCGATTTCGTGCTGCGCCTGGGCAATGCGCTGGGCCGGGTGTTGACCAAACGCAGCACCCATGCCCCCGGCGTGCGCCCGGTGGTGGTGATCGGCAAGGACACCCGGATCTCCGGCTACATGTTCGAAGCGGCGCTGGAAGCCGGGTTGGTGGCGGCCGGTGCCGACGTGCAGCTGCTGGGCCCGATGCCGACCCCGGCGGTCGCCTTCCTCACCCGCACGCTGGGTGCCGACGCCGGCATCGTGATCAGTGCGTCGCACAACCCGCATTACGACAACGGCATCAAGTTCTTCTCCGCCGACGGCGAGAAACTCGATGACGAAACCGAGCTGGCGCTGGAGGCGGCGCTGGACACCGAATTCACCACGGTCGATTCGGACCGGCTCGGCAAGGCGGCGCGCGCGCGCGACGCGGTCGGTCGTTACATCGAGTTCTGCAAGGCCAGCGTGCCGCGCGGTTTCGACCTGCGCGGCCTCAAGGTCGTGCTGGACTGCGCACATGGCGCCACGTATCACATTGCGCCGCTGCTGTTCCGCGAGCTGGGTGCGGAGGTGGTGGCCATCGGGGCTGAACCCAATGGCGTGAACATCAACGATGGCGTCGGTTCGATGCATATCGACAACCTCGCCGCGAAGGTGCGCGAGGTCGGTGCTGACCTGGGCATCGCTTTCGACGGGGACGGCGACCGCGTGCTGATGGCCGACGACCAGGGCAACCCGGTCGACGGCGACGATCTGCTGTATGTGCTGGCGGCCGCCTGGCAGAAGAACGGCCGCCTGCGCGGCCCCGTGGTGGGCACGCTGATGACCAACTTCGGGCTGGAGCAGGCGCTGGAGCGGCTGGGCCTGCCGTTCGTGCGCAGCAACGTAGGCGATCGCTACGTGCACCAGGCCTTGGTCGAAGGCGGCGGCGTGCTCGGTGGCGAAGCTTCGGGCCACCTGCTGTGCCTGGACCGTGCGACCACCGGCGATGCGATCGTCAGTGCGCTGCAGGTGCTGGAAGTACTGCGTCGCGACGGCACCACGCTGCGAGCTGCACTGTCGGACGTGACCAAGGTACCGCAGAAGACCGTCAACGTGCGCCTGGCCGGGGTATCGGCGAAGGCCATCGTGCAGTCGGAAGGCGTGCAGTCGGCGCTGGCCAATGCGCAGCAGGCGGTCAAGGGCCGCGGTCGCGCATTCCTGCGTCCGTCCGGCACCGAGCCGGTGGTGCGGGTGACGGTGGAAGCCGATACCGCCGAGCTGATGCAGGGCACGCTGGACAGTTTGTCCGACGCGGTGAAGGCAGCGGCTGCGGCGTAACACGCAGCCGTGCTGATATGAAGAACCCGGCCAAGGCCGGGTTTTTTGTGTGCGTCACGGCCCAGGCGCCATCTTCTTCTGCTTCGCCTTGAAACGATTGAATACCGGTGCGATCAGCGGGTGGTAACTCCACGCGATGCGCTTGCGCAGCCAACTGGCCGGCCGGTTCCGGATCGCGAAACGGTAGATGTGTTCCGGATCGCCACCCACCACATTGCGCCCGAACGGGTGCGTGGTGTGCAGGTAACGGTAGCCCTGCGCACGCGCGATCGGCAGGTAATCCTCGTCGAAATCGCCGTACGGCCAGCATAACGTATCGGATGCTTCGCCGAGCTGCTCCTGCAGCACCGTGCGCGCCATTTCCAGGTCGCGGGTGATGCCCTCGCGCTTCTGCGCGCGGGTGATGTCCTGCTTCATCCAGCGCGTGTGGGTATGCGTATGGCAATGCACTTCGAAGGTGCCGGCCTCGATCATCGCGCGCGCTTCGCTCCAGCGCATCATCACGTCGTCGTGGCGGTCCTCGCGCAGGATCGCGTCTTCGCAGCCGCGATGGTCCGGGGTGCCCGGCAGCGCCGCGCCGGGCTGGCCGGCGTGGGGGCGGACCGGGCCTTCGCCCATCCAGCCGGTGACCACGAACACCACCGCGTGCATGCCGTACTTCTGCAGGATCGGGTGGGCATACACCCAGTTGTCCAGATAGCCGTCGTCGAAGGTGATGACGATGGACTTTCGCGGCACCGGCCTGCCGGCCAGGAAGTCGGCGTACTGGGCCAGGGTCAGCGAGGTCCAGCCATTGCGGGCCAGCCACGCGATCTGGCTCTCGAAATTCTCCGGCGACACCGTGATCATCCCCGGGGACGGCGACACATGGTGGTGCATCAGCACCGGTACGGTTCTAGCGTTTGCCATGGCCCAGTTCCTTCAACCACTGGTGGTAATAGTACTCGGTGGCCTCGGTATGGCCGGTCGGGGTGAAGCGGTGTGCGCCGCGCATCCAGTCCCAGCCGGCCTGGCCCATCTGTCGGCGGCGTTCGGGTTGCTCCACCAGGGTCTGCAGTGCAGTGGTCAGCGCGGCCTGGTCGCCGAGCGGGGCGAGCAGGGCGTTGCTGCCTTCCACCAGCATTTCAGGCACGCCACCCACGCGGGTGGCGACGATGGGCACACCCACGTAGGCCGCCTCCAGGAAGACCGTGCCGGCAGCTTCCTTGTGGCTGGCCAGCGCGAAGATGTCGAAGGCGGTCATCAGCCGGCACGCTCCCAGTCGGTAGCCGAGCAGGTGCACCTGCGCGGCAATGCCCAGTTCGGCGCGCAGTGCGGTCAGCCGTTCCATCACCGGGGCGCCGTCGCCCACGATCACCAGCTGCAGGTTCGGGTGCTGGCGGCACAGCGGCGCGATCGCCCGTAGCAGGTCGGCATGGCCCTTGGCCTCGCGCAGTACGGCCACGCAGCCGACCACGATCTGGTCGTCGGCGAAGCCCAACTCGCGGCGGACCTCGGCACGGGTGTCCTGCAGGCACTGCCAGGCGTCGCTGCTGGTGGCCTGCGACCACTGCGGCGGCACCGCGATCGGTGGCACGATGCCGATATGGGCGTCGGCAATCCCGCGATGGACCAGCAGCTGTTTGACGAAACTGCTGACGGTCAGCACGCGGTGCGGCAGCCCGGTGTAGGTGAGCAGCGAATTGACCGGGCTCATCAGGTGCCGGGAGCGCACCACCAGCGGTACACCGCCCAGGCGGGCACCGGCGGCGGCGATGAGGGCATCGCGGCGGCTGGTGGTGTTAACCACGTCATAGGTGTGCTGCCGCACCAGGCGCGACACCGACCAGATGCCGCGCAGCATCCGCAGCAGTCCGCCCATCTTCAGCGCGTGCACGGTGAAGCCGGCTTCGCGGGCCATCTCGCCCAGGCGGGCGCCGGGCTGGCACAGCAGCGAAACATCGTGGCCGCGCTCGCGCATGGCCAGCATGTGGCGGTAGATGTAGATCTCCTGCCCGCCAAATCCCTTGGCGGCTTCAGTGTGCAGGATCTTGAGTGGCTTGTTCATCGTGAACGTTCCAGGGGTTCCAGACAATCAACGTCATTGCTTGCGGAAGTGGGTCAAGGCTTCCCAGGCACTGCGCACGGCGGCCGGATCCGGTGGCTGGTCGGGCAGCGGCAGGTAGTTCGCATCCAGGGTGGTGGCAGTGCCGAACTTGTCGAACACGAACGTGCGCGCGCCCTGGCGGATGCCGCGCTGCGACCAGCTTTCCACCAGCAGCGGGCGCCCGGTGCGGGCGGTGTCGAACAGGTCCTGGCCGGTGCTGAAATCGGCCAGTGCGTTCTCGCAGCCAAGCCCATGGCGCATCAGCGTCGGTACCCAGTCCTCGTGGCTGCTGGCGGCGGTGATCCCGGCCGGCGTTCGGCCCGGCCAGTGCAGCACGAACGGCACCTGCATCTGGTAATCGGAGAAGTTGCCGTTGTGACCCCAGTAGTTCAGGCCCAGGTCGTTGAACTCTTCCGCATGGTCGCCGGTGACCAGCACGATGGTGTTGTCGGCCTGGCCGCTGTCCCGCACGGTCGCCAGCAGTTGGCCGAGCAGCGCGTCGGTGTAGTGCACGGCGGTGCGGTAGCGGTTGCGTTCCGGCGTGGCGTCGTGGTCTTCGTCGAAGGCGAGGAAATTCACCGTGGACGCCATCGGTGTGGCCAGCGCCGGGTAGCCGTCCGGCAGGTGGTAGGGCGCATGGGTGCTGTCCAGGAAGGCCATGCCGAACCACGGGCGCTCGCCCGCGCGCTGCTGGATGTCCCTGCCCAATGCAGCGACGATATGCCGGTCGCGCTCGGCCACGGGCAGCGCCGAGGGAGCGGCGTGCAGCTGGTCGCGCACCTGCGCGAACACAGTGCGGTCGAACTCCGGGCTGTACAACGGCGCGCTGCCGTACAGGTGCAGGTCGTACCCCTGTTGCTGCAGCACGTCGAACAGGAGCGAGCCGCGCTGCTCGGAAAGCATGCTCGACCAGTAGCCGCCGGGCAGGCCGTACAGCAGTCCGAACAGGCCATAACGGGTGGCGTTGCCGCTGCTGTAATGGTGCTCGAAGACCTCCGACTGCGCGGCCAGCGCCCAGGTATTGGGCATGACCTCCGGCGCCAGCGCGTCATGCCGGAGCGACTCCAGCACGACCACCAGGACATTGGGGCGGGTGTGGCTCTGGCAGCGCAGCGGCCGCAACGGGTACTGCAGCTGGCTGTGGCGCGGGTCGGGCAGGTTGG
Organism: uncultured Stenotrophomonas sp.; assembly: GCF_963519125.1. Taxonomy (GTDB): domain Bacteria; phylum Pseudomonadota; class Gammaproteobacteria; order Xanthomonadales; family Xanthomonadaceae; genus Stenotrophomonas. Next base: position 179,992 of record NZ_CAUQLJ010000008.1, read on the forward strand.
CCTGGGGCAGGCTGCGTACGCCAAGCCGGTGCATCTGGCGCTTGGCCGTGATCGGCTGCGCCCAGGGCAGGTAGGTCCATTGCCCGGTGACCGCGCGTTCGCCCAACGCGTCGTAATAAGCCGTTGCCACCTGGCCGGTGGCCATCAGTGCCAGGCCTGCCGCCCACGCCAGCAGCACCGGGCGGCGCCGCGCAGTCCCGGGCAGCAGTTTCCAGCAGGCCCAGGCCAGCAGCACTTCGGCCGCCGCCACCGCAGCAAGTACGCCCAGCGATTGCAGCCAGCTTTGCCAGGACAGTGCCACCTGGTCCTGCAGCGCGCCGCCGAACACCATGTTCAGCACCATCGCATTGAGGTGGAAGCGGTACAGGGCGAACACCTTGGCATCCACCAGCAGCAGGCACAGCCACAGCCCCTGCAGCAGCACCGCGCTCACCACCAGTGGGCGCGGCGAACGTGGCCACAGGCCCACTGCAAGCGGCAGCAGCGACACCAGCGTGCCGAAGGCGAGAAAGTGGCCGGGCAGGGCAAGCGCCAGATAGCCCAGCCCCAGCGCACCCCCCGGGTTGTCGTCGACCGGTGTGTTGCCCAGCGCAATGACGATGGCTACGCCGGCATTGATGGCGGTGAACAGGCTCAGCCACGCCAGGCGCGTCCAGCGCGCCGGTGCGGGCAGAGGGGCAGGGGAACGCGATACGTCCATGCAGGATCGGGCACGAAAAAAGAGTGGATCGGAAGACGTGGCGGCGGCGGCGTCCCTGGCCTCCCGGCAGCGTCGCGGCTGCGGGCCGGCGCATTGTATCGGTTTGTATCAATGTATCGTCAGTGCATTTCCTCCGATCTGGCACAATGTTCAGCCGGGCCACAGCCGTGACCCACCTCCACCCCGAACCAGCCAGGAATCGCAGTGAGCCAGATCCCCACCCTCGACATCACCCGTTTCGACAGTGACCGCGATGCATTCGTCGCCGAGCTGGGGGCGGCCTACCGTGAGTGGGGTTTCGCGGGCATCCGCAACCACGGCATCCCGCAGGCCGACATCGACGGTGCGTACGAGGTCTTCAAGGCCTTCTTCGCGCTGCCCGAAGCCACCAAGCTGCAGTACCACCTGCCCGGTACCGGCGGCGCGCGCGGCTATACCCCGTTCGGCGTGGAAACCGCGAAGGGCTCCAAGCACTTCGACCTGAAGGAGTTCTGGCACATCGGTCGCGAGATCCCGGACGACTCCAAGTACCGTGACGTGATGGCGCCGAACCTGTGGCCGACCGAAGTGCCGGGCTTCCGCGAGAAGGGCTACGGCCTGTACCAGGCCCTGGACCAGCTGGGTTCGCGCGTGCTCTCGGCGCTGGCGCTGCACATCGGCCTTCCGATCGACTTCTTCGCCGACAAGACCAACAACGGCAACTCGATCCTGCGCCCGATCCATTACCCGCCGATCACCGCCGACGACATCCCCAACGTGCGCGCCGGCGCGCATGGCGACATCAACTTCATCACGCTGCTGGTCGGTGCCAGCGCGGCCGGCCTGGAAGTGCAGTCGCACGAAGGCAAGTGGGTCCCGTTCACCTCCGATGCGGACACCATCGTGGTCAACATCGGCGACATGCTGCAGCGCCTGACCAACCACGTGTACCCGTCCACCATCCATCGCGTGGTCAATCCCCCGGGCGAGCAGGCGCGCCAGCCGCGCTACTCGGTGCCGTTCTTCCTGCACCCGAACCCGGACTTCCTGATCGACGTGCTGCCGACCTGCATCACGGCGGAAAACCCCAGCCGCTACCCGGAGCCGATCACCGCCCACGGCTTCCTCGAGGAGCGCCTGCGGGAAATCAAGCTGAAGTAATGTAGGTACCGACTGTCAGTCGGTACGCTTCAAAGGCCGCCTCCGGGCGGCCTTTTCCATTATCCAATTGAAATGTAAGCGTTTTCCTGAAACGCGGATTCGTTACATCCGGTATCATCACCGGTTGATACCCAACTGGAGCCCGCCCATGCGCCGCAAGATCGTCGCCGGTAACTGGAAGCTGCACGGCAGCCGCCAATTCGCCACCGACCTGGTCAGCGACATCGTCGCCAGCCTGCCCAAGGACGGGGTGGAGGTCGTGATCCTGCCGCCGCTGCCGTACCTGGGTGAACTGGTGGACGCCTTCGAGGGCCGTGCTGTCGCTTTCGGCTCGCAGGACGTCAGCTCCAATGAAAAGGGCGCCTACACCGGCGAGGTGTGCGCGGCCATGCTGGCCGACGTCGGCGCCCGCTATGGCCTGGTCGGCCATTCCGAGCGCCGCCAGTACCACAACGAGACCAGCGAGCTGGTCGCCCGCAAGTTCGCCGCCGCCGTGCATGCCGGGCTGGTCCCGGTGCTGTGCGTGGGCGAAACCCTGGAGCAGCGTGAAGCCGGCCAGACCGAGCAGGTCATCGCCAGCCAGCTGACCCCGGTGCTCGACCTGGTCGGGCCCGAGGGCTTCCAGCACGCCGTGGTCGCCTACGAGCCGGTCTGGGCGATCGGTACCGGCCGCACCGCCAGCAAGGAGCAGGCCCAGCAGGTCCATGCCTTCATCCGTGGCGAAGTGGCCAAGCGGGATGCTAGAATCGCCGATTCGCTGCCGATCCTGTACGGCGGCAGCGTGAAGCCCGACAACGCCGGGGAGCTGTTCGCACAGCCCGATGTCGATGGTGGGCTGGTAGGCGGCGCCTCGTTGGTGGCCGCGGATTTCCTGGCCATCGTCCATGCGGCGGCCGGGCACTAACAAGACAAGAATTGTCCGAGGACGGATTCGAAATGCTGATGTTGATCCTCAATGTGGTCTACGTGCTGGTGGCAGTCGCCATGATCGCGCTCATCCTGATGCAGCGTGGTTCCGGCGCGGCCGCAGGGTCGGGGTTCGGCGCCGGTGCCTCGGGCACGGTGTTCGGCGCGCGCGGCGCGTCCAACTTCCTGTCCAAGTCGACCAAGTGGCTGGCCGTTGTGTTCTTCGGCATCAGCCTCTTCATGGCCTGGTACGCCAGCCATGGCGCACGCCCGGCGGTCCAGCAGGACCTCGGTGTGATGTCGGCCCCGGTCGCGCCCGCCGCGCCGGCGGTCCCCGCCGGTGAGCTGCCGGCCGTGCCGAAGGCCCCGGAAACCGCTGCGCCGCAGCCGGTTCCGCAGGCCGCTGTGCCGGCTCAGGCGGAAACGCCGAAATCGGGTGAAGAAAAGCCTTCGGAAGGCACCCAGACTCGCTGAAGACGGTTACAATATGCGGCGCGTTGGGGGGTTCGGTAGGAATCACGCCCAGCGCGATACGTAATGCAATGCCCAGGTGGCGGAATTGGTAGACGCACTACCTTGAGGTGGTAGCGACTTAGGTCGTAGGGGTTCGAGTCCCCTCTTGGGCACCATTTTGTTTGTAAGCGGAATCGTCTGGCGCGCATCGCGCCAGTAGCGTTTTCCGTCCACTCCCCCATGCCAAGACGCCTGCAGGCGTGGCGGCAGAGGCAAGAGAGAATCGCTGTGCTGGCCGAATATTTGCCGTCTCTGCTGTTTCTGATCGTTGCCACCGGTATCGGCATTACGCTGATGCTGGTTGGTCGATTCCTCGGTCCCCGCCGCCCCGATCTGGAAAAGCTGTCGCCGTACGAGTGCGGCTTCGAAGCCTTCGAAGACGCGCGCATGAAGTTCGACGTGCGCTACTACCTGATCGCGATCCAGTTCATCGTCTTCGACCTGGAAATCATCTTCATCGTGCCGTGGACCCAGGTCTTCATGGAGCTGGGTGCCCGTTCGCTCATCACCATGGGCCTGTTCGTCGGCATGCTGTTCCTCGGTTTCATTTACGTCTGGAAGAAGGGAGCGCTGGAATGGGAGTGATTCAGACTCTCGATGGCCTCATGAACAACCCCACGCCGGAAGGCCGGGTTGATGACATCCTGCGGCCGGAAGGCGACAACCCGCTGCTGGAAAAGGGCTTCGTCACCACCAGCGTCGATGCACTGCTGAACTGGGCGCGCACCGGCTCGATGTGGCCGATGACCTTCGGTCTGGCCTGCTGCGCGGTCGAGATGATGCACGCTGGCGCCGCGCGCCTGGACCTTGACCGCTACGGCGTGGTGTTCCGCCCGTCGCCGCGTCAGTCCGACGTGATGATCGTGGCCGGTACCCTGGTCAACAAGATGGCCCCGGCGCTGCGCAAGGTCTACGACCAGATGCCGGACCCGAAGTGGGTCATCTCGATGGGTAGCTGCGCCAACGGTGGCGGCTATTACCACTACTCCTATTCTGTGGTGCGCGGCTGTGATCGCGTGGTGCCGGTGGACGTCTACGTCCCGGGCTGCCCGCCGACCGCCGAGGCGCTGGTGTACGGGATCCTGCAGCTGCAGAAGAAGATCTGGCGTACACAGACCATCGCCCGCTGACCCCTTCACCTGACAAGAGCGCGCCAAGCCCCCATGGCAGAGCAAGCATCCTTCATCGACCGACTCTCCGCACGTTTCGCAGGTGCGAAGGTCATCGTGGTCGAACCCCGCGGCGAAGTGACGCTGGAAGTGCCTGCCGCCGAGTGGCACGCCACCGCCCTGGCGCTGCGTGACGAGTTTGGTTTCGAGCAGGCCGTGGATCTCTGCGGCGTCGACTACCTCGGTTATGGCTCCGACGAATGGGACACCGCCGACGTGTCCTCGCAGGGCTTCAGCCGTGGCGTCGAAGGCAAGGCCCAGGGCCGCTTCGCGTGGGGCGAGTTCCCCACCGAGGAAAACGGCGCCGACGGTGCCCGCCCGCAGCACATGCCGACCCAGCGCTTCGCCGTGGTCGCCCAGCTGCGTTCGTACCAGCACAACCTGATGATGCACCTGCGCTGCTTCGCTCCTGACGAAGCGCTGCCGGTGGTGTCCTCGCTGACCAGCATCTGGCCGGGCCTGAACTGGTTCGAGCGCGAAGCGTTCGACCTGTACGGCGTGATCTTCGAAGGCCACCCGGACCTGCGCCGGATCCTGACCGACTACGGTTTCGTCGGCCATCCGTTCCGCAAGGACTTCCCGCTGATCGGCAATGTCGAAGTCCGCTACGACGAAGAAAAGAAGCGCGTGATCTACGAACCGGTCACCTCGGTGGAGCCGCGCGTCGGCGTGCCGCGCGTGATCCGCGACGACGCCCGTCTGCAGACCGCAGAAGGTGAGCGCGCGCAGGAGGCAGTGAAGTGAGCCACGTACACCAGGCCGGCGAAGCATTCGCCAGCAACGCCGCCGAAAGCCGGCAGGAAATCCGCAACTACACCATGAACTTCGGCCCGCAGCATCCGGCCGCGCACGGTGTGCTGCGCCTGATCCTGGAGATGGACGGCGAAACCATCATGCGCGCCGACCCGCACGTGGGTCTGCTGCACCGTGGTACCGAAAAGCTGGCCGAGTCCAAGCCTTTCAACCAGTCGATCGGCTACATGGATCGCCTGGATTACGTGTCGATGATGTGCAACGAGCACGCCTACGTGCGCGCGATCGAGACCCTGATGGGCATCGAGGCGCCGGAGCGTGCGCAGTACATCCGCACCATGTACGACGAAATCACCCGCATCCTCAACCACCTGATGTGGCTTGGCTCCAATGCGCTCGATCTGGGGGCGATGGCGGTGATGCTGTACGCCTTCCGCGAGCGCGAAGAGCTGATGGACTGCTATGAAGCGGTCTCCGGCGCGCGCATGCACGCGGCGTACTACCGTCCGGGCGGTGTCTACCGCGACCTGCCGGACCACATGCCGAAGTACAAGGAATCGCGCTGGCACAAGGGCAAGGCGCTGAAGCAGCTCAATGCTTCGCGTGAAGGCTCGCTGCTGGACTTCCTGGAGAACTTCACCAACGAATTCCCGGGTCGTGTCGACGAATACGAAACCCTGCTGACCGACAACCGTATCTGGAAGCAGCGTACCGTCGGCATCGGCGTGGTCACTCCGGAACTGGCCCACCAGTGGGGCATGACCGGCGTGATGCTGCGCGGCTCGGGCGTTGCCTGGGACCTGCGCAAGAAGCGTCCATACGCCAAGTACGATGCCGTCGATTTCGACATCCCGCTGGGCAAGGAAGGCGACTGCTACGACCGCTACCTGGTCCGCGTTGCCGAAATGCGCGAGTCCAACCGCATCATCAAGCAGTGCGTGGCGTGGCTGAAGGCCAACCCGGGCCCGGTGATGGTGAAGAACTTCAAGGTCGCTCCGCCCAAGCGCGAGGACATGAAGGACGACATGGAAGCGCTGATCCATCACTTCAAGCTGTTCAGTGAAGGCTATTGCGTGCCGGCCGGCGAGACCTATGCGGCAGTGGAAGCGCCCAAGGGCGAGTTCGGCTGCTATCTGGTCTCCGACGGCGCCAACAAGCCGTTCCGCGTGCACCTGCGCGCACCGGGCTTCGCCCACCTGTCCTCGATCGATTCGATCGTGCGCGGCCACATGCTGGCCGACGTGGTGGCGATGATCGGTACCTACGACCTGGTGTTCGGCGAGGTTGACCGGTAATGCCGTCCGCCACGCCAACGCCCGCTGCAGGCAGCCGGCGCAAGCCGGCGCCGCAGTTTCTGGAATTTCACGTTATGCATTTCGCTGAGGTCGGCCGATGAAGGCGACAGGTAATTTCGAGGCGGCGCGCGACGTCGACCCGATGGTGGTGCTGAGCGACAAGACCCGCGCTCACATCGATCACTGGCTGTCCAAGTTCCCGCCGGACCGCAAGCGCTCTGCCGTGCTGCAGGGCCTGCATGCGGCCCAGGAGCAGAACGAGGGTTGGCTGACCGACGAGCTGATCGCCGGCGTGGCCAAGTACCTTGATCTGCCGCCGGTGTGGGCCTACGAGGTCGCCAGCTTCTACTCGATGTTCGAGACCGAGAAGGTGGGCCGCAACAACGTGGCCATCTGCACCAACATCAGCTGCTGGCTCAATGGCGCCGAGGACATCGTCCGCCATTGCGAGAAGAAGCTGGGCATCAAGCACGGTGAATCGACCCCGGACGGCCGCGTCTACCTCAAGCGCGAGGAAGAGTGCCTGGCCGGTTGCGGTGGCGCGCCGATGATGGTCATCAACGGTCACTACCATGAGCGTCTGACCCTGGAAAAGGTCGACGAGCTGCTGGACGGGCTGGAGTAAGGGCATGGCACATCACCACGAATCCAAGGGTCCGGTCGGCCCCGCGCCGCTGCCGCACCAGGTGGTCTACACCACCCTGCATTACGACACCCCGTGGTCGTACGAAAGCTACCTGAAGACCGGTGGCTACGCCGCCCTGCGCAAGATCCTCGAAGAGAAGATCCCGCCGGAGCAGGTCATCGAGATGGTCAAGGCCTCGGGCCTGCGTGGCCGCGGTGGCGCGGGCTTCCCGACCGGCCTGAAGTGGTCCTTCATGCCCAAGGGCAACATGCAGAAGTACATCCTCTGCAACTCGGATGAATCCGAGCCGGGCACCTGCAAGGATCGCGACATCCTGCGCTACAACCCGCATTCGGTGGTGGAAGGCATGGCGATCGCCTGCTACGCCACCGGTTCGACCGTGGGCTACAACTACCTGCGCGGTGAGTTCCACCACGAGCCGTTCGAGCACTTCGAGCAGGCCCTGGCTGACGCCTATGCGAACGGCTGGCTGGGCAAGAACGTGATGGGCTCGGGCGTGGACATCGACATCTACGGCGCGCTGGGCGCCGGCGCGTACATCTGCGGTGAGGAAACCGCGCTGATGGAATCGCTGGAAGGCAAGAAGGGCCAGCCGCGTTACAAGCCGCCGTTCCCGGCCAATTTTGGCCTGTACGGCAAGCCGTCGACGATCAACAACACCGAAACCTATGGTTCGGTGCCGGCGATCATCCGCAACGGACCGGAGTGGTTCAAGGGCCTGAGCCTGACCGCCAACGGCGGCCCGAAGTGCTTCTCGGTGTCTGGCTGCGTTCAGAACGGCGGCAACTTCGAAGTGCCGCTGGGCACCAAATTCCACGATCTGCTGGAAATGGCCGGTGGCCTGCGTCCGGGCCGCACCCTGAAGGGCGCGATCCCGGGCGGCGTGTCGATGCCGGTGCTGACCGCGGCCGAGCTGAAGGACCTGCCGATGGACTACGACACCATCCGTGCGCTGGGCTCCGGCCTGGGTTCGGGTGCGATCGTGGTGCTCGACGACAGCGTGTGCTGCGTCAAGTTCGCCTGCCGCATCAGCCAGTTCTTCCACAAGGAATCCTGTGGCCAGTGCACCCCGTGCCGTGAAGGTACCGGCTGGATGCACCGCGTGCTGGAGCGCATCGTCGCCGGCAAGGCCACGATGGAAGACCTGCACCAGCTGAAGGCGGTGGCCGGCCAGATCGAAGGCCACACCATCTGTGCGTTCGGTGAAGCGGCTGCATGGCCCATCCAGGGCTTCCTGCGCCAGTTCTGGGACGAATTCGAGTACTACATCGTCAACGGTCATTCGATGGTTGACGGCAAGAAGGTGGAGGCAGCCGCCGCATGAGCGCGCAACCCGTAAACCCGAACGTGCCACCGGATCACGTGACCATCGAAATCGATGGCAAGTCCCTGGTCGTGCCCAAGGGTTCGATGATCATCCAGGCGGCCGACAAGGCCGGCATTTCGATTCCGCGCTTCTGCTACCACGAGAAGCTGCCGATCGCCGCCAACTGCCGCATGTGCCTGGTGGACGTGGAGAAGTCGCCGAAGCCGGCGCCGGCCTGCGCCACCCCGGTGATGGATGGCATGAAGGTCGCCACCCGCAGCGAGAAGGCACTGAAGTTCCAGCGCTCGGTGATGGAGTTCCTGCTCATCAACCACCCGCTGGACTGCCCGATCTGCGATCAGGGCGGCGAGTGCGAGCTGCAGGACGTGTCGCTGGGCTATGGCCGTTCGGTCAGCCGCTTCAACGAGCGCAAGCGCGTGGTGCCGGACGAGGACATGGGCCCGCTGGTCGCCACCGAGATGACCCGCTGCATCCAGTGCACCCGCTGCGTCCGCTTCACCGCCGACGTTGCCGGTACCTACGAACTGGGCGGCATGTACCGCGGTGAGAACCTGCAGATCGGTACCTTCGACGGCAAGCCGCTGACCACCGAGCTGTCGGGCAACGTCGTCGACGTGTGCCCGGTCGGTGCGCTGACCAACAAGGTGTTCCAGTTCCGCGCCCGCCCGTGGGAACTGACCGCGCGCGAATCGCTGGGCTACCACGACGCGATGGGTTCGAACCTGTTCCTGCACGTGCGTCGCGGCGAAGTGCTGCGCACCGTGCCGCGCGACAACGAAGCGGTGAACGAGTGCTGGCTGTCCGACCGTGATCGCTACTCGCACCAGGGCCTGTACAGCGAAGACCGTGCGGTCAAGCCGCTGCGCAAGGTCAATGGCGAGTGGAAGGAAGTGAGCTGGGCCGAAGGCCTGGCCGCGGCCGCCGAGATCCTCAAGGCCAACCAGGGCGACAACCTGGGCGTGCTGGTGCATCCGTCCACCTCGAACGAGGAAGGCGCGCTGCTGGCCCGCCTGGCCAAGGGCCTGGGCTCGAGCAACATCGACCACCGCATCAACAACCGCGATTTCTCCGACGCCGCCACCGCCGAAGTGTTCGGCCTGCCGCTGGCCGAGATCGAAGGCGCCGACCGCATCGTCGTTCTGGGCAGCAACATCCGCCACGAACTGCCGCTGCTGCACGCACGCCTGCGCAAGGCGCAGACCACCAACGGCGCGGAGATCCACGTCGTCAACCCGGTGGACTTCGACTTCGCCTTCAGCATCGCCGGCAAGCAGATCGTTGCACCGTCGAAGTTCGTCGACGCGCTGGCCAACGCAGAGCTGCGTTCGGCCGTGCAGGGCGGCAACAACACCGTGCTGATCGTCGGTGGCATCGCCGAGAACCACCCGCAGGCTGCCGCGATCCGCGCTGCCGCGCGTGACTTCGCTGCCGCCACCGGTGCCAAGCTGTGCCGCATCCCGCAGGGCGCCAACGCTGTTGGCCTGACCCGCGCCGGCGTACTGCCGGCCGGCAAGGACGTCGCCGCGATGCTGGCGCAGCCGCGCCAGGCCTACGTGGTGTACGGCCTGGAGCCGGGCCTGGACTTCGCCGATGCACCTGCCGCGCGCAAGGCGCTGGTCGGTGCCCAGGTGGTGGCCTTCAGCCAGTTCGCCTGCGTCTCCACCCGTGATGTTGCCGACGTGATCCTGCCGATCGGTACGCTGCCGGAAATCGACGCCACCCTGACCAACCTCGATGGTCGCGAGCAGTCGGCCCGTGCCGGCGGCAAGCTGCCGGGCGAGGCCCGTGAGGGCTGGCGCGTGCTGCGCGCCCTGGGCGGCGACATGGCGCTGGCCGGTTTCGACTTCACCGACCTGGCCGGCCTGCGTGCCAGCCTGGCTCCGGTGTCGGTCGCCGTTGCCGCTTCGGCACAGCCGGTGGTTGCCGGCGAAGGCCTGGAAGTGGCTTCGACCGCTGCGATCTACCGCACCGATGCGGTGGTCCGTCGTGCGCCGGCGCTGCAGTCGCATCCGCTCAACAACGCCCCGCGCATCGTGCTGAACGCTGAAGATGCCGTTCGCCTGCAGCTGCAGGAAGGGCAGATGGCCAAGGTCGGCACCGATGCCGGCAAGGCCACCCTGCCGGTGGTGGTCGACGCCCGCGTCGCTGCGGGTTCGGTCTGGATTGAATCGGGCCACGGCGCGACCGCGCCGCTGGGTGCCGCTCGCGTAACGGTGGTGGCTGCATGAACGAATTGCTGTTGAACGCGGTCGACCCGCTGCACCAGTGGCTGCTTGGCCTCGGTGACATCGGCGCGCTGATCTGGATCATCCTGAAGATCCTGGTGATCACCGTTCCGGTGATCATCTCGGTGGCCTTCTACGTGGTCTGGGAACGCAAGCTGATCGGCTGGATGCACGTCCGCCACGGCCCGATGTACGTGGGCATGGGCATCTTCCAGGCCTTTGCCGACGTCTTCAAGCTGCTGTTCAAGGAAGTGGTCCAGCCGAGCAGCGCCAACAAGGCGATCTACCTGCTGGCACCGCTGATCACCCTGGCCCCGGCCTTCGCGGCCTGGTCGGTGGTCCCCTTCGATTCGCAGATCGTGCTGTCCAACGCCAATGCCGGCCTGCTGTACCTGCTGGCGATGACCTCGCTGGGCATCTACGGCATCATCCTGGCCGGTTGGGCATCGAACTCGAAGTACGCGTTCCTGGGTGCGATGCGCGCCTCGGCGCAGATGATCAGCTACGAAATCGCCATGGGCTTCGCCCTGGTCGGCGTGATGATCGCGTCGGGCAGCCTGAACCTGAGCAACATCGTGATGGCGCAGGCCGGCAATTCCGGTTTCTTCGACTGGTTCCTGCTGCCGCTGTTCCCGCTGTTCGTCATCTACTGGGTGTCGGGCGTTGCCGAAACCAACCGCGCGCCGTTCGACGTGGTGGAAGGTGAATCGGAAATCGTCGCCGGTCACATGGTCGAGTACTCGGGCGGTGCCTTCGCGCTGTTCTTCCTGGCCGAGTACGCCAACATGATCCTGATCAGCTTCCTGATCTCGATCTTCTTCCTTGGTGGCTGGCTGAGCCCGATCCAGGGCTGGGTCAACTTCGGCGATGTCTCGCCGCTGGTCGACTGGATCTGGAAGGGCGGTGCACCGTGGCTGTTCGTCAAGGTGTTCTTCTTTGCCAGTGCCTACATCTGGTTCCGTGCCAGCTTCCCGCGCTTCCGCTATGACCAGATCATGCGCCTGGGCTGGAAGGTCTTCATCCCGCTGGCCATTCTGTGGATCGCGGTTACCGCCGTCATGGTGTTCTTCGGCGTGATTCAAAAGGGCGTCTAAGTGATGAACAGGATTACCCATTACTTCAAGAGCCTGCTGCTGCTCGAACTGCTGGGCGGCCTTTGGCTGACGCTGAAGTACAGCTTCAAGCCCAAGTACACGATGATGTACCCGATGGAGAAGTTCCCGCAGTCGCCGCGCTTCCGTGGCCTGCACGCCCTGCGCCGTTACCCCAACGGTGAAGAGCGCTGCATCGCCTGCAAGCTGTGCGAAGCGGTGTGCCCTGCATTGGCCATCACCATCGACTCGGCCAAGCGCGAAGACGGCACCCGCCGTACCACGCGCTATGACATCGATCTGTTCAAGTGCATCTTCTGCGGCTTCTGCGAAGAAAGCTGCCCGGTGGACTCGATCGTCGAAACCCACATCCTCGAGTACCACTTCGAGAATCGTGGCGAAAACATCGTTACCAAGCCGCAGCTGCTGGCCCTGGGCGACCGTCTCGAGTCCGAGATCGCCGAGCGTCGCGCCGCCGATGCCGCTTACCGCTGAGGTCGAGAGATGGATTGGGTAAATATCGCTTTCTGGGTGTTCGCCATCGCGGCAACGGTTTCGGCCGGTGCGGTGATCAGCGTGCGCAACCCGGTTCACGCCGTGCTCTGCCTGGTGCTGACCTTCTTCTCCATCGCCTGCGTCTGGCTGCTGGTCGGCGCCGAGTTCCTCGGTGTGGCGCTGGTGCTGGTGTATGTCGGCGCGGTGATGGTGCTGTTCCTGTTCGTGGTGATGATGCTGGACATCGACCCCACCAAGATGCGTGAGGGTTGGGTGCGCTACCTGCCGGTCGGCCTGATCGTTGCCGTGGCCATGCTGGTGCAGATGCTGATCCTGATCGGCGTGAAGGGCAGGGCGGTCACCCCGTTCCCGGCCGACAACGCCGCTGCGCTCGCCGCCGACAGCTCCAACGTCACCTGGCTGGCCCGCACGCTGTTCACCGAATACCTGCTGCCGTTCGAGTTTGCTGCGGTCATCCTGACCGTGGCCGTGGTTGCCGCCGTGATGCTGACCCTGCGTCGCCGTACCGGCGTGAAGAGCCAGAACCCGGGCGAGCAGACCATGGTCAAGGCCGGCCAGCGCCTGCGCATGGTCAAGATGGGCGCCGAGGCGCCGGTCGTGCACAGCAACAGCAAGCCGGCCGCCGGCGAGGAGACCCAGCCGTGATTACCCTTGGCCACATGCTTGCGCTGGGCGCGGTGCTGTTCGCCATCAGCCTGGCCGGCATCTTCCTCAACCGGAAGAACGTCATCGTCCTGCTGATGTCGATCGAGCTGATGCTGCTGTCGGTGAACGTCAATTTCGTCGCGTTCTCGCGTCAGCTGGGCGATCCGTCCGGCCAGCTGTTCGTGTTCTTCATCCTGACCGTCGCCGCCGCGGAAGCCGCCATCGGCCTGGCGATCCTGGTGACCCTGTTCCGTACCCGCCGCACGATCAATGTCGGCGAAGTCGATTCGTTGAAGGGCTGATCCACAGATGGAAATCACTCTCTCCAAGAGTCTGTTGATCGCAGTGGTGCTTGCACCGCTGTTCGGCAGCATCATCGCCGGCCTGTTCGGTCGCCAGGTCAAGCGCTTCGGCGCGCAGACCATCACCATCCTCGGCGTTGCGGTTGCCTGCGGCCTGTCGATGTACACGCTCTACCAGCTGCTCTGGGGCGGTGCGCAGCCGTTCAACCAGAACATCTACACGTTCTTTGAAGTCGGCCAGTACTCGGCCCACGTCGGCTTCATGGTCGACAAGCTGACCGCGATGATGATGGTGGTGGTGACCTTCGTGTCGCTGCTGGTCCACATCTACACGATCGGCTACATGCAGGACGATCCGGGCTACCAGCGGTTCTTCAGCTACATCTCGCTGTTCACCTTCTCGATGCTCACCCTGGTGATGAGCAACAACTTCCTGCAGCTGTTCTTCGGCTGGGAAGCGGTGGGCCTCGTTTCGTACCTGCTGATCGGTTTCTGGTTCAAGCGCCCGACCGCGATCTTCGCCAACATGAAGGCGTTCCTGGTCAACCGCGTCGGCGACTTCGGCTTCATCCTCGGTATCGCCGGCGTGCTGTGGGTGTTCGGCACCCTGGACTACGCCACCGTCTTCGCCAATGCCTCGATCCTGGCCCATCCGGAGGCGCAGCTGCAGGTGTGGTCGGGCTCGCTGACCCTGTTCGGCCAGAACGTCCAGCTGATGAACGAGCCGGTCATCTGGTCGATCGCCACCATCATCTGCATCTGCCTGTTCATCGGTGCGATGGGCAAGTCGGCCCAGGTGCCGCTGCACGTGTGGCTGCCGGACTCGATGGAAGGCCCGACCCCGATCTCGGCACTGATCCACGCCGCGACGATGGTGACCGCCGGTATCTTCATGGTCACCCGCATGTCGCCGCTGTTCGAGCTGTCGCAGACCGCGCTGAACTTCATCCTCTTCATCGGTGCCACCACCGCGTTCTTCACCGGCCTGATCGGCATCGTGCAGAACGACATCAAGCGCGTCGTCGCGTACTCCACGCTGTCGCAGCTGGGCTACATGACCGTGGCGCTGGGCGTGTCGGCCTACTCGGCCGCCGTGTTCCACCTGATGACCCACGCCTTCTTCAAGGCGCTGCTGTTCCTGGGTGCCGGCTCGGTCATCATCGCGATGCACCACGAGCAGGACATGCGCAAGATGGGCGGCCTGCGCAAGTACATGCCGATCACCTTCATCACCATGTGGATCGGTACGCTGGCCCTGGTCGGTACGCCGTTCTTCTCCGGCTTCTATTCGAAGGACACCATCATCGAGGCGGCCGAGATCCACGCCCACATGCAGAACAGCTGGGTGGCCACCTATGGCTACTGGGCGGTACTGGGTGGCGTACTGGTGACCAGCTTCTACAGCTTCCGCCTGCTGTTCATGACCTTCCATGGCAAGGAACGCTTCCGCGACGCGCACGACGATCATGGCCATGGCCATGACGATCACCACGCCGCCGACGCCCACCATGGCGATGCCCATGACGACCACGGCCATGGCCACGGTCCGCATGAGCCGCATGAAACCCCGTGGGTGGTGACCCTGCCGCTGATCCTGCTGGCCATCCCGTCGATCGCCATCGGTTTCTTCAGCATCGGTCCGATGCTGCACGGTACCGACTGGGCCGGCCACCATGCGCACGAGGCGATCAAGGGCCAGGCACAGACGTTCTTCACCGGCATCGTCGACTTCTACGATCCGGCCAAGAACACCGTTGCCTTCCTGGGCGAAGAGTTCCACGGGCCGGTGGCGTTCGCGCTGCACGGCATGATGCTGCCGCCGTTCTGGCTGACCCTGGCGGGCTTCCTGCTGGCCGCGCTGTTCTACCTGTGGAAGCCGGACCTGTCGGGCAAGGCACGCAAGACCTTCGCCCCGATCGTTTCGGTGCTGGAAAACAAGTACGGCTTCGACAAGCTGTGGATCGATGGCTTTGCCGGCGGCAGCGTCAAGCTGGGCAAGGTCTCGCGCTGGATCGACAGCAACATCGTCGACGGCGTGGTCAATCTCTCGGCACGTGTTGTGGACGTTGCAGCCGGCGTGCTGCGTCGTACCCAATCCGGTTTCCTCTATCACTACGCCTTCGCGATGATCATCGGCCTGATTGCCCTGTTGGGCGTGCTGATGCATTACCTGCGTTGATGACCTGTACGGAATAAGAAGACGTGTCGAACTGGCCTCTACTCAGTGTCCTCATCTGGCTGCCGATCATCGGTGGCGCCCTGATCCTTGCGATCCGTGATGCACAGACCGCCCGCTGGGCGTCGCTGGGCGTCGCGGTACTCACCTTCGTTGCAAGCCTCTCGCTGCTGAGCGGCTACAACGCGGGCATCGACGGTCTGCAGTTCGTCGAGACCCATGCCTGGATCCCGGCGTACAAGATCGGCTACAACCTGGGCGTGGACGGCATTGCCGTGGCGCTGATCCTGCTGACCACCCTGGTCAGCGTGCTTGCCCTGATCGGCGCCTGGAGCGCCATCGACAAGCGCGTGAACCAGTATGTGGCGGCCTTCCTGATCCTGGAAGGCGTCACCGTCGGTATCTTCTCGGCCACGGACGCGATGCTGTTCTACGTGTTCTTCGAGGCGATGCTGATCCCGATGTTCCTGATCATCGGTGTCTGGGGTGGTCCGCGCCGCATCTACGCCGCGCTGAAGTTCTTCCTGTACACCTTCCTCGGCTCGGTGCTGATGCTGGTGGCGCTGATCTACCTGTACATGAAGGGCGGCAGTTTCCAGCTGGCCGACCTGTACGCGCTGCCGCTGTCGGCCAAGGAACAGACCTGGATCTTCTTCGCCTTCCTGATCGCCTTCGCGGTCAAGGTGCCGATGTTCCCGGTCCACACCTGGCTGCCGGACGCCCACGTGGAAGCGCCGACCGCCGGTTCGGTGATCCTGGCCGCCATCGCGCTGAAGATCGGTGGCTACGGCTTCCTGCGCTTCAACCTGCCGATCGTCCCGGACGCGTCGCAGGAATGGGCCTGGCTGGTGATCGCGCTGTCGCTGATCGCGGTGATCTACGTCGGCCTGGTCGCCCTGGTGCAGGACGACATGAAGAAGCTGATCGCCTATTCGTCGATCGCGCACATGGGCTTCGTCACCCTGGGCACCTTCATCGCCCTGTGGCTGGTGCGTGAGGCCGGCAACGCCGATGCCGCCCGCCTGGGCCTGCAGGGCGCCATGGTGCAGATGATCTCGCACGGCTTCGTATCCGGTGCGATGTTCTCCTGCGTCGGCGTGCTGTACGACCGCATGCACAGCCGCCGCATCGCCGATTACGGCGGCGTGGTCAACGTGATGCCGTGGTTCGCCACCTTCGCCATGCTGTTCTTCATGGCCAATGCGGGCCTGCCGGGCACCAGCGGTTTCGTTGGCGAGTTCATGGTCATCCTGTCGGCCTTCCAGCGTAATCCGTGGATCGCACTGGGCGCGGCCACCACCCTGATCATCGGCGCCGCCTACACCCTGTGGCTGTACAAGCGCATCTTCTTCGGCGAAGTGGCCAACAGCCACGTGGCCGAACTGAAGGACATCAACGGCCGCGAATGGCTGGTGCTGGGCGTGTTCGCCATCGGCGTGCTGGCCCTGGGCATCTACCCCAAGCCGCTGACCGACCTGATGGAGCCCTCGATCGCGAAGCTGGCGATGCAGATCGCATCCAGCAAGCTGCTGTAATTCCAGGATTTGATGATGACCACCTCGCCGCTGTTGCCATTGACCGCCGCTGACCTGCCGCCGCTCGCTCCGGAGCTGGTGCTGATCGGCAGTGCGTTCGCCCTGATGATCCTCGACCTGTTCATCAGCAAGCAGAACAAGATCTGGACCCACCTGTTCTCGGTTGCCGCGCTGGCAGTCGTGCTGTTCATGCTCGCCACGGGCGTGGGCGGGCAGGGCGAGGTCTTCCACGGCATGTTCGTCCGCGACACCGCGGCCGATGTGATGAAGGTCGTGGTGGTGCTGTGCAGCGGCCTGACGCTGATCTACGGCTGGAGCTACCTGCGCGAACGCGACCTGTTCCAGGGCGAAATCCCGGTGCTGGTGATGTTCGCCACCGCCGGCATGATGATCCTGGTCTCGGCCGGCAGCCTGCTGATGGTGTACCTGGGCCTGGAACTGCTGGCGCTGTGCTCCTATGCGCTGGTGGCGAGCAACCGTGACAACGGCCTGGCGACCGAAGCGGCGATGAAGTACATCGTGCTGGGTTCGCTGGCCTCGGGCCTGCTGCTGTACGGCATGTCGCTGATCTATGGCGCCACCGGCTCGCTGCACCTGGATGCGATCAACGCGGCCATCCCGCAGTCCGACGAAAAGATGCTGCTGCTGACCGGCGCGGTGTTCATGATCGCCGGCGTCGCCTTCAAGCTGGGTGCCGCCCCGTTCCACATGTGGCTTCCCGATGTGTACCAGGGCGCGCCGGCACCGGTCGCGCTGTTCATCAGCTCGGCACCGAAGCTGGCCGCCTTCGGCATGGCCTACCGTCTGCTGGAAATGGGCATCGGCCCGCTGTCGGACGAGTGGAAGTACCTGATCGGTGGCCTGGCCGCGCTGTCGCTGGTGGTCGGTAACCTGATGGCGATCGCGCAGAGCAACCTCAAGCGCATGCTGGCCTATTCGACCGTTTCGCACATCGGCTTCCTGCTGCTCGGCATCGCCGGTGGTGGCGAGCGCGGCTACGCCGCAGCGCTGTTCTATGCGCTGAGCTACGCGATCATGTCCACCGCCGGCTTCGGCGCGATCATCGCGCTGTCGCGCAATGGCTTTGAAGCCGAGAAGATCGACGACCTGAAGGGCCTGAACGCCCGCAATCCGTGGATGGCCGGCCTGGTGCTGTGCATCATGGCCTCGATGGCGGGCATTCCGCCGTTCCTGGGCTTCTGGACCAAGCTGGCCGTGCTGGGCGCTGCGATCAACGGCGGCATGCTGTGGCTGGCGATCCTCGGCGTGATCTGCGCGGTGATCGGCTGCTTCTACTACCTGCGCGTAATCAAGGTCATGTACTTCGACGAGCCGGTGGGCGAGCCGTTGCCGGCCAACAACGACCGCGTGCTGGGCGTGGTGCTCGGCGTGAACGCCCTGGCACTGCTGGCGCTCGGCCTGGCCTGGAACCCGATCATGGTCTGGTGCCAGCAGGCTTTTGCACATCTCGCATAAAAAGCGATACAAAACTGCGTTAATAGTGTAATATTCGTTTCCTGAGTTGTTGATGCAGCGGTTTCGCCAGAACATCGTTGCGGTAACAGATCAACTCAACCACTTCTGCTGCGGGGTGGAGCAGTCTGGCAGCTCGTCGGGCTCATAACCCGAAGGTCGCAGGTTCAAATCCTGCCCCCGCTACCAAATTGTCCCGGTGCAAACCGGTGACTGGAACGACGAAGGCGATCCCGGCAACGGGGTCGCCTTTCTCGTTCCAGGACGGACGTCGGTAGTGCCACGCCCTGCGTGGCAACCCCAGCCAAAATGATCGATACGTGCCTGGGGTTGCACGGATAGTCATATTCCCTTACAATTCCGCTTCTGCTGCGGGGTGGAGCAGTCTGGCAGCTCGTCGGGCTCATAACCCGAAGGTCGCAGGTTCAAATCCTGCCCCCGCTACCAAGTAAAGAGATCGCCTTCGAAGTCCTGCTTCGAAGGCGTTTTTCTTTGCAGTTTGCGTCGTTTCCGTCCGATTGGGGTCAGATCCCTTTTCCTGCGGAAATGGGATCTGACCCCAGGCCTCGCACCTTGCACCAGCGCGGTGCAGCCGCTATCATCAGCGGCCTAGCAATACCCCTGAAGGTGGCCTCCCAGCGGGAGTCCAGACCCGGAAGGAGGGCCGCAACCGGCAGGCAATGCAGGTTGCAACCGGAATCCAGTCACCGGAGTCTTTCCGGAAAAGGGGCCCAGCGGGCCCTTTGTCGTTTCCGGGGCGTCATGTTTTCACGCCGGCCAAGGCCGGCACCCAACCAAGAGATCAAGGCAGGCTGTGAGCGACAAGGCAACCGACATCGCGAATCTGCTCGCCCCGACCGTTGTGTCGCTGGGCCTGGAGCTGCTGGGCGTTGAGTATCTGCCGGCCCCCGGCGGTGCGACCCTGCGCCTTTACATCGACGTGCCGCTGGCTGAACAGCCCGAGCGCATCATCAATGTCGACGACTGCGAGCGGGTCAGCCGCGAAGTGTCGGCGCAGCTGGACGTCGAAGACCCGATCAGCGGCAATTACACGCTGGAAGTGTCCTCGCCGGGCGTGGATCGCCCGCTGTTCAACCTGGAGCAGTTCGCCCGCCACCAGGGTGAATCGGCCAAGGTCACGCTGAAACTGCCGCAGGACAACCGTCGTCGCCTGCAGGGCCGCATCGAAGCGACCGACGAGGCCGCAGGCACCATCACCTTCATCGTCGACAAGGCTGAAGTGGTGGTGTCGGCCGACAACATCGACAAGGCACGGATCATGCCCGACTGGGTGGCGCTGGGGCTGGCCCCGAGCAAGCCGACCGGTCCGGCACCGAAGCGTCCGAAGCCGAACACGAATTCTTCTTCCAACGAGCCGGCGGCAAAGAAGCCGCGCGCGGAGTGAGCCAATGAGCAAGGAACTGTTGCTGGTAGTCGACGCAGTCGCCAACGAGAAGGGCGTGCCGCGTGAAGTGATCTTCGATGCCATCGAGGCCGCCCTGGCCTCGGCAGCGAAGAAGCGCTATCCCGACGAGGAAGTGCTGACCCGCGTGGTCATCGACCACAAGGATGGCAGCTACGAAACCTACCGCCGCTGGGAAGTGGTGGCCGATGACGTGGTCATGGAATCGCCGGATCGCCAGATCCGCCTGATGGACGCCGTCGATGAAGCCGAAGGCGTGGACGTCGGCGACTACATCGAAGAGCAGATCGAGAACCCGGACTTCGGCCGCATCGCTGCCCAGGCCGCCAAGCAGGTCATCGTCCAGCGCGTGCGCGAAGCCGAGCGCCAGCAGGTCGTGGATGCATGGAAGGATCGCGTGGGTGAGCTGATCACCGGTGTGGTCAAGCGCGCGGAGCGCGGCAACATCTACGTCGACCTCGGTGGCAACGCCGAAGGTTTCATTCCGAAGGACAAGGGCATTCCGCGCGACGTGCTGCGCGCCGGCGACCGCGTGCGCGGTTACCTGGCCGAAGTCCGTTCGGAACCGCGTGGCCCGCAGCTGTTCATCAGCCGCGCCGCCCCGGAATTCATGATCGAGCTGTTCAAGCTGGAAGTGCCGGAAGTCGGCCAGGGCCTGGTGGAAATCAAGGCCTGTGCCCGCGATCCGGGCGACCGCGCCAAGATCGCCGTGCTCGCCCACGACCAGCGCACCGATCCGATCGGCGCCTGCATCGGCATGCGCGGTTCGCGCGTGCAGGCCGTGTCCAACGAGCTCAATGGCGAGCGCGTGGACATCGTGCTGTGGAACGACAACCCGGCCAACTTCGTCATCAACGCGATGGCGCCGGCCGAAGTGCAGTCGATCATCGTTGATGAAGACAAGCACTCGATGGACCTGGCTGTCGCTGAAGACCGCCTGGCCCAGGCGATCGGCAAGGGCGGCCAGAACGTGCGCCTGGCCAGCCGCCTGACCGGCTGGCAGCTCAACGTGATGACCCAGGACCAGGTCACCGCCAAGTCGGAAGCCGAGCAGGCTTCGGCCCGCCAGCTGTTCATGGACAAGCTGGAAGTGGACGAAGAGATCGCCGGCATCCTGGTCAGCGAAGGCTTCGGCACCGTCGAGGAAATCGCTTATGTCCCGGTCGGCGAACTGCTGGCCGTGGAAGGTTTCGACGAAGACATCGTCGAAGAGCTGCGCGCTCGTGCCCGCGATGCGCTGCTCAATGAGGCCCTGGCAGTCGAGGAAGGCCTTGAAGACGGCCAGCCGGCGCAGGACCTGCTGTCCCTGAAGGGCATGGACGAAGCCACCGCATATGCGCTGGCCGGCCACGGCGTGCGTACCAGCGAGGACCTGTCCGACCTGGCCGCCGACGAGGTCATGGACTTCGGCATCGAAGGACTGGATCAGGCGCGCGCCGCTGCGCTGATCCTGGCCGCCCGTGCCGAAGAGATCGCCCGACTGGAACGCGGCGAATGAGCCGGCAATGAACAGGGCCCTGAGCCGCTCAGGGCGTAGAATCCGCGCCACCTCCAGATGCGGGGGGGCGCCCACAAGATCATAGGATCCGAATGTCGCAGCAAACCACCATCCGCAAGCTTGCCGAACTGGTCAACACGCCGGTCGAAAAACTGCTGGAACAGCTGGCCGGTGCCGGCATGAAGTTCAGCGGTCCCGACCAGGTCGTGACCAGCTCCGAGAAGGTGAAGCTCCTGGGCTTCCTTCGTCGTTCGCACGGCAAGCCCGAGCAGGCCCCGGAAGAGACCGATCAGTCTGCAAAGAAGATCACGCTCAACCGCCGGAAGCAGCAGGAAGTGACGGTCAATTCCGGTCGCAGCAAGACGACCGTGAATGTCGAGGTGCGCCAGAAGCGCACCTACGTCAAGGATGGTGCGCGCGCCATGACGCCGGACGAAGAGCGCGCCGACATCCTGCGCAAGCTGGAAGAGTCGCGCGCGCGCAATCTGGCCGAACAGCAGGCGCTGGCCGAAAAGGATCGTCTGCGCGACGAAGCCATCGTCCGTGCCCGTGAGGAAGAGATTGCGGCCAAGGAACGCGCAGAGGCCGAGAAGAAGGCGGCCGAGGAAGCTGCGGCCGCCGCCAAGGCTGCCGAGGCACTGGCTGCCACCAAGCCCAAGCGCGCTCCGATCGATGAAACCGCGCCGCGCCCGCCGCGTGCTCCGGCCGCCGCGCCGGCTGCGCCGCGCAGTGCGCCGCAGCCGCCGCGCAACGACGACCGCAACAACCGCAGCGCGCCGCGCAACGAGCGTGGCCCGGGCGACCGTTTCGCCGGCCAGATGCACTTGTCGGCTGCCGACCGCGCGCGTCGTGGCAACAGCAACAACAGCAACACCCGTGGTCGTCCGGGCGGGCGTAACCAGGCGGGTGGCCGTCGCGACATGTCGCGCGGTGGCAACAACGCCGGTCCGCACGCCTTTGAGCGTCCGACCGCGCCGGTGGTGCGTGAAGTGGCGATCGGCGACACGATCACCGTGGCCGACCTGGCGCAGAAGCTCGCGCTGAAGGGCGGCGAGGTGGTCAAGGCGCTGTTCAAGATGGGCGTGATGGCCACCATCACCCAGTCCATCGACCATGACACCGCCGCGCTGGTGACCGAAGAACTCGGCCACAAGGCGATCCGTGCCAATGACAACGACGCCGAAGACGCACTGCTGGCCTCGACCGGTGAAAACCAGGGCGAAGCCACCCAGCGTCCGCCGGTGGTCACCATCATGGGCCACGTCGACCACGGCAAGACCTCGCTGCTGGATTACATCCGCCGCACCAAGGTCGCCACCGGCGAAGCCGGCGGCATCACCCAGCACATCGGTGCGTACCACGTTGAAACGCCGAAGGGCGTGATCAGCTTCCTGGATACCCCGGGCCACGCCGCGTTCACCTCGATGCGTGCCCGCGGTGCCAAGCTGACCGACATCGTGGTGCTGGTGGTGGCAGCCGACGATGGCGTCATGCCGCAGACCAAGGAAGCGATCCAGCACGCCCGTTCCGCCGGTGTGCCGCTGATCGTTGCAATCAACAAGATGGACAAGTCCGGCGCCGACCCGATGCGGGTCAAGAACGAGCTGCTCACCGAGCAGGTCGTGGCCGAAGACTTCGGTGGCGACATCCAGATGGTGGAGATCTCGGCCAAGGCTGGCACGGGCGTCGACAACCTGCTGGACGCCATCTCGATCCAGGCCGAACTGCTGGAGCTGAAGGCCGTGGCCGAAGGCCGCGCCAGCGGCGTGGTCATCGAGTCCTCGCTGGACAAGGGCCGTGGCCCGATCGCCACCGTGCTGGTGCAGCAGGGTTCGCTGAAGAAGGGCGACTACCTGGTCTGTGGCATCCAGTACGGCCGCGTGCGCGCGCTGTTCGACGAAACCGGCAAGCAGCCGGACCACGCCGGTCCGTCGATTCCGGTGCAGGTGCTCGGTCTGTCCGGCGTGCCGGACGCAGGCGACGACTTCGTCGTGGTCGAGGACGAGCGCCTGGCCAAGGACGTCGCGCAGCAGCGCGAAACCAAGCGCCGTGAATCGCGCATGGTGCAGTCGGCCGGCAGCCGCATGGAAGACATCATGGCAACCCTGGGCAAGGGCAATGGCCAGCAGGTGCTGAACCTGGTGATCAAGGCCGACGTGCAGGGTTCGGTGCAGGCGCTGAGCCAGGCCCTGGTGGGCCTGTCCAACGACGACATCCGCATCAACGTGATCCACTCCGGCGTGGGCGGCATCACCGAATCCGACGCCAACTCGGCCGTCGCCTCCAAGGCCACTGTCATCGGCTTCAACGTGCGTGCGGACGCTTCGGCGCGTCGCATCATCGAATCCAATGGCGTGGACCTGCGTTACTTCTCGATCATCTATGACGTGATCGATCAGGTGAAGCAGGTGGCCTCCGGCCTGCTCGGCGTGGAAATCCGCGAAGAGATCATCGGTATCGCCCAGGTCCGCGACGTGTTCCGCAGCTCCAAGTTCGGTGCAGTGGCCGGCTGTATGGTCATCGAAGGCACGGTCAAGCGCAGCAAGCCGATCCGCGTCCTGCGCGACAGCGTGGTGGTGTTCGAAGGCGAGCTGGAATCGCTGCGTCGCTTCAAGGAAAACGTGGAAGAAGTCCGCAACGGTACTGAATGCGGTATTGGCGTGAAGGCTTACAACGACGTGAAGGCCGGCGACCAGATCGAATGCTTCGAGCGTATCGAAGTGCCGCGTACCCTGTAACAGCGGAACGGGCCCGACCCACGGTCGGGCCCTACTGAAAACCAACAATCCAAGAGACTGCCTGTGCCCAAAACCTTCCATCGAACCGACCGTGTTTCCGCCCAGATCCGCCGTGAGCTGGGTACGCTCGTGCACAACGCGGTGCGTGAACACGGCCTGCCTTCGGTGAGTGTGTCCGACGTGGAAATCACGCGCGACATGGCACACGCCAAGATCTTCGTCACCGCCCTCATGCCGGAACGTTCGGACGAGGCGATGAAGGGCCTGAAGGAAATCGCCTGGGGCCTGCGCATGGAACTGGCCAAGGCCATGAAACTGCGCCACGTGCCGGAGCTGCACTTCCACTACGACGACTCGGTCGACCGGGGCGAGCGCATCGACAACCTGTTGCGTGACCTGCCTGACACGTTGGCGGCGGAAAAAAGCCGCGAAGCCGACGCCGAAGACGACGACACCGAGACAAAATGATTCACAGCCAACAGCCCGAAAGGGCTGTTGTCATGTAGAGCCAGGCCCTGCCAGGCTGCGCGACCCATCCCGACGAAACACCATGACCCGAATCACCTTCCGTCGCCTCGACGGCATCCTCCTGCTCGACAAGCCTGCCGGCATGAGCTCCAACGCCGCACTGCAGGTGGCACGCCGCCTGTTCCGCGCCGACAAGGGCGGCCACACCGGCAGCCTCGACCCGCTCGCCACCGGCCTGCTGCCGCTGTGCTTCGGCGAGGCCACCAAGATCGCCGGCCTGCTGCTGGGCTCGGCCAAGGCCTACGACGCCGAGGTGGTGCTGGGCCAGACCACCGACACCGACGATTCCGACGGCAGCGTGCTGCTGGAACGCCCCGTGCCCGCCATCAGCCGTGAGCAGCTCGAGGCCGCGCTGGCGCCGCTGAAGGGCCGGATACGACAGCGCGCGCCGATCTATTCCGCCCTCAAGCAGGGCGGCGAACCGCTGTACATGAAGGCGCGCCGGGGCGAGACCATCGAAGCGCCGGAGCGCGACGTGGAGGTTCACGCCATTGAGGTGCTGGACCAGCAGCCGACCCGGCTGTCGCTGCGGGTGACCTGCGGTTCAGGCACCTACATCCGCAGCCTGGCCCGCGACCTGGGCGAGACCCTGGGCTGCGGCGCCCACATCGCCGGGCTGCGCCGCTTGTGGGTGGACCCGTTCCGCGACGCCCCCATGGTCACCCTGGACACGCTGCGCGAACTGGCGGGGCAGGGCGACGAAGCCGCCCTGGAAGCCCTGCTGCTGCCCTTGGAGGCCGGCCTGGCGGACTATCCGCGAATCGACCTCGATGCTGAACAGGCACCCCGATTCTCGGTGGGGCAGCGGCTGCGCAACCCGGCATGGGGCGCCGGCACCGTCGCGGTATACGGCCCGAACGGCCCGATCCTGGGGCTTGGCGAGGTCGACGAGACCGGCCGGCTGTCCCCGCAGCGCTGCTTCAACCTCTGACCCCGACCTGCCCGGCGCTTGTCCCGGGAGGCCGCGACCGTTACAATTTCGCGGCCTTTTCAGGCTTCCCGCATCCGCGGGTTCATCATTTCGTTAACGGCGAGTCGCGCGGTACGTCAATGGGACGTTTCTGCGGGCCACGCATCTAAAAGAGAAGAAAGCAATGTCGATCGACACCCAGAAGGTCATTGAAGACAACAAGCGCAGCGCCGCCGACACCGGCTCCCCGGAAGTGCAGGTCGCCCTGCTCACCGCCCGCATCGAGCTGCTGACCGGCCACTTCAAGGCCCACAAGAAGGATCACCACAGCCGTCGTGGCCTGCTGCAGATGGTCAACCGTCGCCGCAGCCTGCTTGACTACCTGAAGAAGAAAGACGCTCCGCGCTACAAGGCCCTGATCGAAAAGCTCGGCCTGCGTCGCTAAGCAGGACTCCCGACCGCGGCGCAGGAATGCGCCGCGGTTTTGTTTTGGCAGTACCGAATACATCGCTTGGACCGGACTACCGGTCACCCGTCGGCGGCAAGGGTCGCCTGCGGTCCATTCGAAGACAGCATCATCCCAAGGAATCCCCCGTGGCAAAAATCACCAAAACCTTCCAGTACGGCAAGCACACCGTCACGCTTGAAACCGGCGAAATCGCCCGTCAGGCCGGTGGCGCCGTCATCGTCAAGTTCGACGACACCGTGCTGCTGGTCTCCGCCGTGGCTGCCAAGAGCGCGCGTGAGGGCCAGGACTTCTTCCCGCTGACCTGTGACTACCAGGAGAAGTTCTACGCCGGTGGCCGCATCCCGGGTGGCTTCTTCAAGCGCGAAGGCCGCGCGACCGAAAAAGAGACGCTGATTTCGCGCCTGATCGATCGCCCGATCCGTCCGCTGTTCCCGGAAGACTACAAGAACGAAGTGCAGATCATCGCCACGGTGATGTCGCTGAACCCGGACATCGACGGCGACATCGCCGCGCTGATCGGCGCCTCGGCTGCACTGTCGCTGGCCGGCACCCCGTTCAAGGGCCCGATCGCCGCCGCCAAGGTCGGTTACAAGAACGGTGAGTACATCCTCAACCCGACCGTGACCGAACTGAAGGATTCGGAGCTGGAGCTGGTTGTGGCCGGTACCGCCAACGCCGTGCTGATGGTCGAGTCCGAAGCCGCGCTGCTGTCTGAAGACGTGATGCTGGGCGCCGTGACCTTCGGTCACCGCGAAATGCAGAAGGTCATCAACGCCATCAACGAGCTGACCGTGGAAGCCGGCACCAAGCCGTCGACCTGGGTTGCCCCGGCCAAGAACGACGCGCTGATCAGCGCCCTGCAGGAAGCCATCGGCCCGCGCCTGGGCGAAGCGTTCCAGGTGCGCGACAAGCTGCAGCGCCGCGACGCCATCTCGGCGATCAAGAAGG